>NZ_JBGLOU010000003.1:0-107710 GCF_041402765.1 Nonomuraea sp. AD125B
ACCGGGAGCGCCTCCTCGCCATCGGAGCAGGCGGTGCTGGTCGAGCTCCGCGACGTCCGGATCGGCGACGGCCGCCTGCACATCCCGCATCTGGCTCTCGCCTCAGGAGACCGCCTGCTCGTACGCGGCCCCAACGGCGCCGGCAAGTCCACGCTCCTGCAAGCGCTCGCCGACGAGGCCGCCCGCGCCTCGGTCAGAGTCGGCCACCTCCCCCAGGAGGTGACGTTCGACCCCGACCTCACCGTCCTCGCCGCCTACGGTCACGGCTACCCGGACGAACGCGAGGCCGCCCTCCTCGGCACCGGCCTCTTCGCCCCGCACACGCTCCGGCAGAAGGTCGGCGAGCTGTCAGTGGGGCAACGACGCCGCCTGGCCCTCGCCCGCCTGCTGGCCTCCGAGCACGACCTGCTCCTGCTCGACGAGCCCACCAACCACCTCTCGCCACTCCTGGCCGAGGAGCTGGAGCAGGCACTCGACCACTACCGCGGCACGCTCGTCGTGGTGTCGCACGACCGCGCGCTGACCCAGCGCTTCCGCGGCGAACACCTGCACCTCGTAGGGGGACGTATATGTTGACCATGATCGACGCCGGCACACCGTACGGCATCACGACCGGTCCGGACGGCGAGCTCTGGTTCACCCTCGTCCACCAAGGCCGCATCGGACGCCTGCGCCCCGGTCACGACGCCCCGGTGATCCACCAGCTCGACCCGGCCGACGGCCAGCCCACCGTGATCACGCCCGGCCCGGACGGCGCGATGTGGTTCACCGAGGGCCAGGGCGGCCGGGTGTCCAGGATCACCGCCGACGGCGAGGTGACCGCCTACCCCGCCGACTCCCCGTTCGGCATCGCGGCAGGCCCCGACGGCGCGATGTGGTTCACCCAGATGCAGCCGGGCCGCATCGGCCGCATCACCCCGGACGGCGACCGCGCCGACTTCGAGATCCCGTCGCCCGGCGGCATGCCCGCCTTCATCACCCCCGGTCCCGACGAGGCCCTGTGGTTCACCCTCAACCAGGGCAACGCGATCGGCCGCATCTCACTGACCGGCGAGGTGACCCTCCACCCGCTGCCCACGGAGGCCGCCGCCCCGGTCGGCGTGACGCTCGGCCCCGACGCGGCGCTGTGGTTCGTGGAGATCGGCGCCGGGCAGATCGGCCGCATCGACCCGACCGGCAAGATCGACGAGTACCCACTCGCCGACCCCGCCTCCCGCCCACACGCGATCATCGCAGGCCCCGACAACGCCCTGTGGTTCACCCTCTGGGGCACCGGCCGCATCGGCCGCATCACCCCGGATGGCGCCATCCAGGAATTCCCCCTCCCGGAGCCGCCACCCGGTCATGGAGGCGGCGAACCGTGGAAGGCAGAGCCACACGGCTTGGCGGTGGGCCCTGACGGAGCAATCTGGATAGCCCTCGAAGCCGGCGCCCTGGCCCGCCTCACCACGACGCCCTGACCACCCGGCCTCGCCCCACTCCCCACCACCTACGGGCCCAGCACGGCTCGTGTTGCGGGGGTCCGGGTGGCGACCGGACTCTCGCGCGGAGTTGACTATGGGCATGCATGCCATCTTCGTCTCCGCCCAGGGCGGTCCAGAAGTTCTCGAATACGTCGAGCGTCCCGACCCCACGCCCGGTGACGGCGAGGTCGTGGTCGACGTCGCCGCCAGCGGCGTCAACTTCATCGACATCTACCACCGCTCCGGCGCGTACCCGCTCGACCTGCCCGTCACCATCGGCTCGGAGGGGGCGGGCACGGTCGCGGCGGTCGGGGCCGGGGCGCGGAACGTGGCCGTCGGCGACACCGTGGCCTGGGCGAACGTGCTCGGCAGCTACGCCGAGAAGGCCGTCGTGCCGGCCGCGCGGCTGGTGCCGGTGCCGGACGGTGTGTCGGCCGAGCTGGCCGCCGCGACGATGCTGCAGGGCATGACCGCCCACTACCTGACCCACTCCACGCACGAGGTGAAGGAGGGCGACCGCGTCCTCGTACACGCGGGCGCGGGCGGCATGGGCCAGCTGCTGATCCAGCTCGCCAAGCTGCGGGGCGCCAAGGTGTACGCCACGGTGTCCACCGACGAGAAGGAGAAGCTGGCCCGCGAGGCCGGGGCCGACGAGGTGCTGCGCTACGACGACTTCGCCGAGGCCCTGCGCGGCACGATCGACGTCGTGTACGACGGCGTCGGCAAGGCCACCTTCGACGGCAGCCTGGACGCCCTGCGCCCGCGCGGCCTCATGGCCCTGTACGGCGCGGCGAGCGGCCCGGTCCCGCCCCTCGACCCGCAGACCCTCAACAAGAAGGGCTCGCTCTTCCTGACCCGGCCGACACTCGTGCACTACATCGCCGAGCGGGCGGAGCTGCTGCAGCGCGCGTCCGACCTGTTCGGCTGGATCGCGGCGGGCGAGCTGCGCATCAACATCTCGCACCGCTATCCGCTGGCGGACGCACGGAAGGCCCACGAGGACCTGGCCGGCCGGCGCACGACCGGCAAACTGCTCCTCATCCCGTAACGATCGGCCGGTGACCATACCTCGGTGAGGGTAGCCGTCCGGGCCGACGGCGGACGGCTACGGGGAGTCATGAAAGAACTGAAGCCACACGGCTTCAGCGTCGCACCGACATCCACGAGCCGTCTCGGTCACGACGACTCGATCACCCTTCCGCTCCGTGCGCCTTCCTCGGCGACAAAAGAAGCTCCTGACAGGGAGTTGATCATCACGAGCTCCCGCCGCCATCGTCAGGATGTTGTTGCCGCGCCACCGGAACGACCGCTCGCGCGGGCGGTGGCTCTCCCGCCACCGCCCGCGCCCTTACCGCCTGCCGCGCAGACCTCGCGGCGGTGGCCGCGCTGCCGCTGCGGCCCCGGGCGTCCGCTCGCGGGTGAGCCGGACGGTCAGCCGAAGGCGGTGTGACCGGTGAGGTCTGCGGAGAGGCGCCAGAGGCGGGCGGCGGCGTCGGGATCCACCGCCCACGGCTTGACGCCGCCGACCAGCATGTCGTCGCTGGTCGCGGGCTCGGCGAGGTCGCAGTCCTGGCAGTAGGCGCCGCCGTACGCCTCCAGCAGGGGCGAAGTGGCCGCCCACACCGCCGTCGCTGCGCCCTGGGCCGGGGTTTTGAAGCCGTCGGCCGGGCGGTCGCCGGTGATCCAGCCCTGGGCGACTTGCTCCTCGTGGGGGATCCGGCGTTGCAGCGGGGTGAGGATGCTGCCCGGGTGCACGGAGAAGGCGCGCAGGCCGTCGGCCGCGCCGAGTGCGTCGAGATGGACGGCGAACAGGGCGTTGGCCGTCTTGGACTGCCCGTAGGCCACCCAGTGGTCGTAGCCGTGGCGGAAGTGCGGGTCGTCCCAGCGGATGTCGGACAGGAAGTGGCCCGAGGAGGAGACCGAGATCACCCGGGCCCCGGCGAGCGCCGGGCGCAGCCGGTTGACCAGGGCGAAGTGACCGAGGTGGTTGATGGCGAAGTGCGCCTCCCAACCGGGGCCGACGGGCCGCTGAGGGTAGGCCATGACGCCCGCGTTGCCGATGACGATGTCGAGCGTACGGCGGGTCTCCAGGAACAGGTCGCAGAAGGCCCGCACGCTGCCGAGGTCGGCCAGGTCCAACTCCCGGACCTCCGTGCGGGGGAGATCGCGCAGCGCGTCCGCCGCGACGTCGGGACGGCGGGCCGGTACGACGACGTGCGCTCCGGCCCGCGACAGCGCGCGGGTCGCCTCCAGGCCGAGGCCCGAGTAGCCGCCGGTGATCAGAACGTTCCGGCCGGACAGGTCGAGACCGGCGAGGACATCGTCCGCCGTACTGTGCGCGCCGAATCCCGAACCTAGTTTCTGTTGTGCTGATGCCATGCCCCTGACCGTAGAATCTAGACTGCGATCTAGGTCAAACTATGGCGAGGTGCCATGAGCAGGGACACCGACCGCCTGTCCATCGGTGACGTCGCGCAGGCCACCGGGCTCGGTGTGCACGCGCTGCGCTTCTTCGAACGCGAGGAGCTGTTCCTGCGCCCGATCCCGCGCACGGCGGGCGGGCAGCGGGCCTACGACCGGGCCGACGTGGAGTGGCTGCTGCTGTGCAACCGGCTGCGGGAGTCCGGCATGCCCATCGCCACCCTGAGGAGGTTCGCCCACCTCGTGCGGTCGGGGCCGGGCAACGAGCCGGAGCGGCTCGCACTGCTGGAGGAGCACGAGCGAGCCGTACGCGAACGGATCGCCGATCTGACGGCGAGCCTGGAGATCATCCACGGCAAGGTCACCGCCTACCGCCGGCACGTCGAGGAGGGGACCGCGGCCGGGGTGTGGTCGCCGACGCCGTCCGCGTAGAGCGAGCGGGGGTGCATGACTTCCACACGGAAACCCTCCAGATGATCCTCGTCGAACGATTTCCAGGAAGACAGCTTCTTCCTGTTCGACAGCTGAGACATCACCGATCGACAGGACCGGCTGCAACGACTTTTCAGGAGGCGGCTCGCCAACCTGGAGCGCGCATCTCATGCAACCGGGGCGAGATACGTTCGATCATCTAGTCAACGGGCAGACGCAGCCGAGCACAACTGATGCTCTTTGTGACGGTGCATTGGACGCAGGAGAGCCGTTGGCAGATGACATCGAAGAAGTTCGCATCGCCTGGCGAGCGCAGCCCGGCAAGTATACGAGTTCGGCAGCGTTCGCCGCGATGTCCATGGCGAGCGGCGTCATGCTGTCGAGCGAGCGGCTCGACAGCGTTGAACAGAACTGGTGACAGAGAACTTTTGCTGATGCGGACGCCGATCCTGCGCGTGACTCAATACCGGAGATGTGGAGGCATGTGGATGGAATAGCGGAGGCTGCGGAGCAGTTCCTCGTCCAACCGAATTCGGGTCTCCAGCTCGAAGGCGGTGAGAATCGCGGCCATCAGGTAGGCGGGATCCGCTTCGCCGTCATCGTCATCAAGATGATCATGAACTTCGCGCAGATACGGGTCGAAGAGTGGCCGGTAGAGGGCATATGGGCCTTCGAAGGACGTCGCTGCTTCCCGTATGGATTCGGCGGCGTCATCCGATTCGAAGAGGTATGCCTCACTCCAGCCGAAGCCCGGGCCGGCTGGTGAGCTGAATGAGAAATCGAGATTGTAGAGGTCCCATTGGGCGATCGCGCGTGTGACGCCACGTCGAAGCGCATCGTCGGTGCGTAGATACAGACCCGCGACGGATTGCCAGTCCCACGTCACTACAGCGTCTTCCACTTGATCGATGAAAACGCATCCGTCATGATCGAGGAGGTCATGTTCCGCCCTGGGCTGAAGATCCCCGGCTTGTAATCCCATTCGCTGCAACGCCTCGTCCAGCCTCAATGGGGTGGTGACCGTATAGCAGAACATCTCCTGGTGTCCACCGAGGAAACTGTTGTACCTCGCCATGATGGCGCGCAGTGGTGCCGGCAGGGCATCGAACATGTGCAGATCTTCTCAGGAGGAGAGCAGGGGCATGATCTCGAGCATGTGTCCGGCACGGCGGCCGACGGCTGCCCGAAGGGCTTGGTCAGGCGTTCGGCCAGCCGAGGAGGCGGGCGCCCAGGACGGCGGTTTCCAGGGTGAAGCGCTGGGTGGGGTCGTCCGGGGAGAAGCCGGTCAGGCGGCGGATGCGCTCCAGACGGTACGTCACCGCGCGCGGGCTCAGCCGCAGCTTGCGGGCGGCGGCTGTCTGGTTGCCGTGGGAGGCGAAGATGGCCTCCAGGGTCTCCAGCAGCGGTTCGTGGCCGCCGCGCGCCTCCAGGAGCGGGCTGAGGACGCTGGTCACCAGGTCTTCGATGGCGCTGCGGTCGCGGAGCAGGACGGGGAAGACCAGCAGGTCGGCAGCGCGTACGACGTCGATCTTGAGCGATAAGGCGTCGGCCAGCGCCAGGGCCTGGGCGGCCTCGCGGTAGGAGGTGACGACGCCGCCCGGGCCGCGATGCGCCCGGCCCAGGCCGACACGCCAGCCGGTGGCGAAGCGGGCGCGTACGTGGTGTGTGAACTCGCCGACGGCGGCCGGCAGCGTGGCCGGGGCCACGCACACCAGGAGGTCGTCGCGGACGGCGACCAGAACGTTGTGCGAGCCGAAGCGGGTGACGAGGGCGCGTTCGACGGCGTTCCTGTCCTGGGCGAGGCTCGTGGAGGGGAGGTTGCCGGCCACGGCGACGACGTACGACTCGGCGAGGCGCAGGCCGAAGTGCTCGGCGCGTTCGGCCAGGCGTTCGGCCCGGCCCTGGAGCAGGTCGTCCACGAACTCCCTGCGAGCCTCCTCCTCGTCCCGGATCGCGGCGAGCTGGGCCTGTTCGTACCCCTCCATGAGGGCGGAGACGGCGCGGCGGAGGGCGGGCAGGACGGGTGGGAGGCCGTCGGCGGCGGCCAGGGCGTCGTCCACGAGCGAGCGCAGCGGCACCCCGAGTTCGGCGGCCCGTACGCCGGCGGCGCGGCACGAGTCGAGCGCGTGCCGGTCGGGCGCCCGCCCCGTCCCCGCCGCCTCGGACAGAATCCGGCGGCATGCGTCGAGTAACCCGCCCCGCACCTCGGAGGCAGAGGACCCCGCGCTGGACGTCCCCATGCCGGAGGCTCCCGGACCGGAGGTGGACGGGCCTGAGGGTCCCGCGTCCGAGGAGGCGCCTCTGGCGGTGGGGGTGCGGGGGGGTGGGGGGTCGTCGCGGGGGGCCGCAGGTAGGGGTGGTGGGGTCATCACACTCCTACGTCGCGCCGGTCGAAGGCGAGCACCGCGGTGAGCGCGAGCACGACCGTCGCTCCCGCCAGCACAAGGTAGTCCCCCACCGGCACCCCCTCAAAGAGGGGCCGCCCTTCGGCGTAGTAGTGGAACGGTGAGACCCACTTGAGCCAGGAGATCGCGTCCCAGGAGCGCCCGACGGTGACCACCATGTAGCCGGCCACGACCCACACCCCGACCACGGCCGAGGCGACGAGCCGCCGCCCCGTGGCCGCGCCGACGGCCAGGGCCACGGTGCCGTGGAACAGGCCGAGGAGCAGCACGCCGAGGTGACCGGCGAGGATGCGGCCGAACGGCACCCCGTTCTCGACCAGGGCGCTCATCCCCCAGGCGACCAGCAGCGTCACGGCGGCGACCGCGAGCAGGCCGAGCGCCAGCGCGGCGAGCCTGGCGAGCACGAGCCGCCTGCGGTCCACCGGCAGGGTCAGGACGAGCTCCAGGGTCCCGTTCTCCTCGGGCCCGGCGAGCGCCCGGTTGGCGAGCAGCGTCGCGCACGCGATGAACAGCATGGGGACGAAGAGCTGGTAGACGGCGGTCTGGAGGTAGCCGGCGCCGCTGGTCATGTCGGCGAGGCCGCCCATGAGGTCGCGCAGCGGGCCGGGGAACTTGGCGATCATCGCCGGCCCGTACACGTCCGGGCTCTCCTTGATGCTCCCGTAGACCGCGAGGTAGAGCGCCACGAAGGCGCTGATGCCGGCGGTCCACCAGAACGTCACGCCGCGGTGGTCGCGCAGGCTCTTGCTGATCAGCGGGCCGTTCATCGGGGCCGCTCCTCGTCGCTGTAGTAGGTCAGGAAGATCTCTTCGAGGTCGGGCTCGGCGCTCACCAGGTGGACCACGGTGTGGCGGGCGGCGGCCTTGACGAGCGCGTCCGGGCGGCCGTCGATGGTGCAGGACAGGGCGGCCCCCTCCAGGCGCAGGTCGCGTACGCCGGGCAGCCCCTCGAAGTCGGCGCGCGGCACGGGCGCCGCGAAGTGCAGCTCGACCCGGCGCACCGCCTTCTCGCGCAGCGCCGCGACGTTCTCGACGGCGACGAGCCGCCCGCCGCGTACGATGCCGACCCGGTCGGAGACGCTCTCCACCTCGGCGAGGACGTGCGAGGACATGAGGACGGTACGCCCGGAGGCGCGCACCTCGCGCACCAGCGCCAGGAACTCGTGCTGCACGAGCGGGTCGAGCCCCATGGTCGGCTCGTCGAGGATGACGAACTCGGGCTCGTGCATGAACGCCTGGATGAGCCCGATCTTCTGCCGGTTGCCCTTGGAGAGCTTGCGCATCGGCACCGACAGGTCGGCGTCGAAGCGCTCGGCGAGTGCCGCGATGCGCGACCCGGGGACGCCGCCGCGTACCCGGCCGAGGAAGCGCAGGTAGTCGAGCGCGCGGTCGCGGCTCTCCAGCACCAGGTCACCCGGCAGGTAGCCGATGCGGGCGCGGACGGCGGGCTCGCGCGGTGAGCCCCCGAGGACGCGTACGAGGCCGCTGGTCGGCCTGATCACGTCGAGCAGGAGCCTGATGGTCGTGGTCTTGCCGGCGCCGTTGGGTCCGAGGTAGCCGAAGACCTCGCCCGGCTGGATCTCCATCGTGAGGTCCGCGAGGCCCCGGCGGCTGCCGTAGTACTTGGTCAGCCCTTCGGCCTGCACCACTGCTGTCATGGCGGCATCGTCCCGCCGTTGTGGGTAGGGCGTCAGCGGGCGGATCCGGCAAGGTTCGCGGGCCGTTCGTTTCCGAGGCGCGGCAAGGGGAGGGTGAGGGCGTGGAGACGGCGTTCGTGCTCGGTGGCGGTGGCGTGCTCGGCGCGCACGAGGTGGGCATGCTGCGGGCGCTGGACGCCGCGGGCATCCGTCCCGACCTGGTGGTGGGCACGTCCGTGGGCGCGCTGAACGGGGCCGTCATCGCCGCCGGGCCTGGCGAGGCGGTGGAGCGGCTGACCGGGTTGTGGCGCTCCGACATCGTCCGCACCGCGTTCGCCGGCTCATGGGTGGCCCGGCTGTCGACGCTGGCGAGGACCGGCACCCACCTGCATCCGATCGGGCCGCTGCGCGACGTGCTCGCCGAGACCGTACGGGTGGAGCGGATCGAGGAGCTGGCGGTGCCGTTCCAGTGCGTGGCGGCGTCGGTGGAGCGGGCGGCGGCGCACTGGTTCACGGCGGGGCCGCTGGTGCCGGCGGTGCTGGCGTCGTGCGCGGTGCCTGGCCTGTTGCCGCCGATGGTGATCGGCGGGGAGCACTTCTACGACGGCGGGCTGGTCCACAGCATCCCGGTGGGCCGGGCGGTGCGGCTCGGGGCCAAGCGCGTGTACGTGCTGCACGTCGGCAGGATCGAGCGCCCGCTGACGGCGCCGCGGCGGTTCTGGGAGGTGGGGATGGTGGCGTTCGAGATCGCCCGCCGGCACCGCTTCGCCGAGGACATGGCGAGCCTGCCGCCGGGCGTGGAGGTGCACGTGCTGCCCGCCGGGGCGACCGAGGCGATGTCGCCGCTCCGCTACCGCGACGGGGCGCAGGTGTCGGCCTGCATCGAGCGGGCGTACCACGCGTCCGCCCGGTATTTGAGCGACCATGGCGGATGAGGGCAGAGGAGGGAGGACAACCTAGTCCAGGGAGGCCGTGTTGCTCCCCCCACGCATTCTGCGCCGGGTCGTGCTGGCGCCGCTGATCGTCCTGGTGACGGTGGCCATGCTGGTCACGCTGCCGCTGTGGCTCGTCGTCGCGGCCGTCGCCTCGATGGGGCTGCCGCCGCCGCAGCGGCGGGCGCCGCGGTTCGTGTGGTTCGCGGTCGCCTGGCTGACGCTGGAGTCGCTGGTGCTGATCGCCTGCCTGTGGCTGTGGGTGGCGGGCGGGGCCCGCCGCCGGGAGCGGCACTACGCGCTCGTCGGGTGGTTCCTGTCGCGCCTGTACGGCGCCGCCGAACGGATCTTCCGCCTGACCGTGGACGTCGAGGGCCCGCCCTGCGCCGACGACGCGCCGCCCCGGCCGCTGATCGTGCTGTCCAGGCACGCCGGCCCCGGCGACTCGTTCCTGCTGATCCACCGCCTGCTCGTCGCCCACGACCGGCGGCCGAGGATCGTGATGAAGGCCGCGCTCCAGTACGATCCCACGCTCGACGTGATGGTCAACCGGCTGCCGAACGCGTTCGTCCCCCGCCGCTCCGGCCGCCGGCGCATCGTCGAGGAGATCCGCCGCCTGGCCGGCACGATGGGCGACAGGGACGCCCTGGTGATCTTCCCGGAGGGCGCGAACTTCAGCCCGCGCCGCCGCCGGGTGGCGATCCGCCGGCTGGAGGCGAAGGGGCTGACGGAGGAGGCCGCGCGGGCCCGCCGCATGGAGCACGTGCTGCCGCCGCGGCCGAACGGCGCGCTCGCCGCGATCGCTTCCTGCCCGGGGGCCGACGTGGTGTTCGTGGCGCACACCGGCCTCGACGACCTGGTCACGCTCGGGGACGTGTGGCGCAGGCTGCCCTACACCGTGCGCATCTCGGCGACGTGGTGGCGGGTCCCGGCCGGCGAGGTGCCGCGCGGGCGCGAGGAGGCCATGCGCTGGCTGTACGACAACTGGGAGCGCGCCGACGCCTGGATCACCGCGCGGCGGGAGCTCCCGGTGGAAGGAACGGGACCTCCGGCGGGCCGTCGCTGATCAGCCGGAGCAGCGCGCCGGTGTCGAGGTGGCGCTCCACGAGGTCGCCGAGCGCGTCCAGCCTGGCCTCCCTGAGCGCGGCGAAGTCGGTGCCGGGCGCCGGGACGAACTCGCGCCCGGCCCGCGCGGCCACGTCGGCGAGGAACGCGCGGCGGAAGCCGTCGTTCTCCAGCGCGCCGTGCCAGGTGGTGCCCCACACGTCGCCGACCCGGCAGCCGTCGAGGAACGGCTCCCCGCCCTCCACGGTGACCCGCCCGTGGTGGATCTCGTAGGCGCGTACCGGCTGCCCGTAGGCCGTCCCCTCGGGCCGGCCGAGGCGTTTCTCCGGGGCGAACTCGACCCGCGCCGGCAGCAGTCCGAGCCCCTCGACCCGGCCCGCGCCCGACTCGACCTCGTCCACGATCTCGCGCCCGAGCATCTGGAACCCGCCGCAGACGCCGAGCACCGGCCCCTTCCGCTCGGCGACGGCCGCGGCGAGGCCCGTCCTGCGCAGCCAGCGCAGGTCGTCGACCGTGGCGCGCGAGCCGGGCAGCACGACGAGGTCGGCGTCGTCCAGCTCGGCGGGACCGGTGACGAAGCGGACGACGACGCCCGGTTCGGCGGCCAGCGCGTCGAGGTCGGTGAAGTTGGAGATGCGCGGCAGCCGGACGACCGCGACGCGCAGGGTCTGCCGGCCGTGCGGCGGGCGGGCGGCGACGTGGCGGGCGTCGAGCGCCAAAGAGTCCTCGACGTCCAGCCAGAGGCCGTCGAGCCAGGGCAGCACGCCGTAGACGTGCCGGCCGGTCAGCTCGCGCAGCATGTCGAGTCCGGGCTCCAGCAGCTCTCGCGCGCCGCGGAACTTGTTGATCACGAATCCGGCGACGAGCGCCTGATCGGCGGGCTCCAGCAGGGCGACGGTGCCGTGGAAGGCGGCGAACACGCCTCCTCTGTCGATGTCGCCGACCACGACGACCGGCAGGCCGGCGGCCCTGGCCAGGCCCATGTTGGCGAGGTCGGTGCGGCGCAGGTTGATCTCGGCGGGGCTGCCCGCGCCCTCGCACACCACCACGTCGTACTGGGCCCGTAACCGGGCCAGGGACTCCAGGGCGGTGGCGCGGAGGAGGTCCTTGAGCTCGCCGTACTCCATGGCGTCCACGTCGGCGACCGGCCGGCCCATGAGGACGACCTGGCTGCGGCGCTCGCCGCCCGGCTTGAGCAGGATCGGGTTCATGTCGGCGACCGGCTCCAGGCCGGCGGCCTGCGCCTGCGCGGCCTGGGCCCGGCCGATCTCGGCGCCACCGGGGGTCACGTAGGAGTTGAGCGACATGTTCTGCGCCTTGAACGGCGCCACGCGCACGCCCTGGCGAGCGAGCCAGCGGCAGATGCCCGCGGTGACGACGCTCTTGCCCGCGTCGGACGTGGTGCCCGCGACGAGCAGTCCTCCGGTGACCATGAGATCACCGTACCGGAGCCCCGGTGGCGCCGGTGATCGTGCGCCGGTCAGCCCTGGGTGCCGCGCCGGTAGGGCTCGCCGGTCGGGTCGCGCT
The DNA here is from genome assembly GCF_041402765.1 of Nonomuraea sp. AD125B. Lineage (NCBI taxonomy): Bacteria > Bacillati > Actinomycetota > Actinomycetes > Streptosporangiales > Streptosporangiaceae > Nonomuraea > Nonomuraea sp. AD125B. The sequence goes on from NZ_JBGLOU010000003.1 coordinate 11,882, forward strand.
CGGCGGACATCTGCTCGCGCTCGGCCGGCGTCGGGCCGGCGCCCTCGGTGGTCCGGCCGGTGCCCGTGGTGCCGCCCGTGGTGCCGCCCGTGGTGCCGCCCGTGGTGCCGCCGCCGTAACGGCGCTGTACGGCGTCCGCGCCCTTCTCGATGTGCTCGTCGTACTTGTGACCGGTGCGTTCCTTGGCGAACCGCTCGGCCTTGTCGAGCATCTGGTCGGCCTGCTTCGAGTGCCCGCGGGCCAGGTTCTCGGCCTTCTTCAGCCATTCCGCGATGCGGCTCATGATGCCTCCCCCTCGTGTCGGTTACCCGGCCCCTACCCGACGGAACCGGACCGTCACCTCGGGCCGGGGTCGGTCAGGTGCGCCGCCGGCACGGGGATCGAGGGGAACGGGTTGTCGGGCAGGAGGATGACGCGGCGGGCGTCACGGGGCCGCAGGGCGGCGTCGAGGTGGAGCAGCGCCGAGCCGATGCCGGCCGCGCCCACCATGTAGCCGGTGTCCGCGCTCACCTCGCCCGGTCGTAACCGCCGGTACGCCTGGTACCAGCGGAACCCGCGGCCGTCGTGGTCGGTGGCCGCGCCGATGAGGTGGCGGGCGAGCCTGCGGGCGTAGCCGAGGTAGGTCTCGTCGCCGGTCTCCGCCCAGAGGCCGGTGAACAGCTCCAGCAGCCCGGCCGAGCCGCAGCACTGGCAGGCCGTGTTCCAGAAGCCGGGGGTGCGCCGCTCCGGCACGCCGCTGCGGACGATGCCGCCGGCCAGCCGCTCCACCCATTCGAGGTGGCCCCGCTCGCCGGTGACCCGGTGCAGCTCCTGGAACATCCGCGCCACGCCCGCCGAGCCGGAGCAGAACCCGAGGTAGTGCAGGCCGCGCCCCTGCGGCACGTGGTGGGGCACCAGCGCGCACCGCTCGGAGAGCACGCTGATCTCGCGGACGAAGCCCGCCCCCCGGTTGGCCGCGTCCAGGAAGCGCGGCTCGCCGGTGAGGCCGTACAGGCGGGCGAGGAGGAACGCGGTCCCCGCGGTGCCGGCCAGGAAGCCGGGGGTGACGGCGTCCGTGGGCAGGTCGGGGCAGTCGCCGAAGCGGTGGCCGGGGACGGCGAGCCCGGCGATGCGCTCCCCCGCCTCGACCGCGATCTCCTCGTGGCCCTGCACGCCGAGCGCGGCGGCGGCGCGCAGCAGCCCGAGCACGATGCCGCCGTCGCCGCGCTGGGCGGGGTCGCCGGTCCAGCCGGGGCCGCCGGGGAGCGGCCGGGCGGACCGTACGACGTGCTCGGCCGCGGCCCGGGCCGCCGACTCCAGCCGCTCGTCGCCGAGCGCCCAGCCGGCCTCGGCGAGCGCGACGACGGTGCCGGTGAGCCCGTGGTAGAGGGTCAGGTCCTGCTGCTCGCGCCAGGTGGCCGCGAGCCGCCGGGCCCCGGCCGCGGCGTCCTCCAGGTACGCCTCGTGCCCGGTCGCCGCGGCGAGCTCCAGGAAGAACAGGACGATGCCGGCCGACCCTGTGTAGAGGGAGGCGGGCTCGGGGGCGGCCAGCGCGGAGCGCCCGCGGGCGTCCGGGTTGGCGGCCCAGGTGCGACCGGCGGCGTCGTCGCGGGCGGCGGTGCGGATCCACCGGCCCGCCAGGATGGCGGCGGTCAAGGGCGTCTCGGCACGCTCGCGCGGCGAGCGGGTCTTGTCCAAACCCATACGTTTGATTATCCCACACTTCTGGTAGGAAAATTAGGGTGTTGTCCGAGTCGTCTGGAGGGAAGACGGTGGCCCTGCCCGATTTCCTGATCGCGGGCGTGCCCAAAGCCGGCACGACCGCCCTGCACACAGCGCTGCGACAGCATCCCGAACTCTACCTGCCCACGATCAAGGAACCGAAGTTCTTCCTCACCGACGGCCCGCCGCCCGAGCACGGCGGCCCCGGCGACGTGGAGACCTACCGGGAGCACGTCTGGCGGCGCGAGGAGTACGAGGCGCTGTTCGCGGGCGCCCCTCCGGGCGCGCTGACCGGCGAGTCCACCCCGTTCTACCTCTACGACGCCGGAGCGCGCCGCCGGATCCGGGCCCTCGTCCCGAATGTCCGGATCATCGTGACGCTCCGGGACCCGGTCGAGCGCGCCCACTCCAACTGGACGCACCTCTGGTCGGCCGGGCTGGAGCCGATCGGCGACCTCGTACGCGCCTGCGAGGCCGAGCCGGAGCGCGTCGCCGCCGGCTGGTCGCACTTCTGGCACTACGTCGGCCTCGGCCGCTACGGCGAGCAGCTGGCCGATCTGTTCGAGCTGTTCCCGCGCGAGCAGGTGCTGATCTTCCGCTACCGGGACGTCGTGGACCGCCCGGCCGAAACCCTCGACCGCATCTGCGCCTTCCTCGGCGTGCGGCAGGGGCTGCTCACCGAGGTGCCCCGGCGGAACGTCACCGCGCACCCCGCCCCCGGCGCCCGGCACGCCGTGCTGTCCACGCTGGCCCGCCGCCTGCCCGCCCTGGCCCGGCCGATCGAGGGCCTGCTCCAGCACCGGGGCGAGGCCCGCCGCCCGCTGTCGTGGGAGCAGCGGCAGCGGCTCATCCCGTACTTCGCCGAGGACGTCGCGCTGCTCCAGCGGGTCACCGGCGAGGACTTCGGCGACTGGCTGCGGCCGAGGGAACGCTCCGGCGGCCTGGTCGGCGTCCGGCCGCCGGGACAGCGGCAGTCACGCAACGGCCGCGGCCGGGGGTGAGTCACCGCAACTCGGTGCGCAGCTCGTGGGCGCCGTCCTCGCGGGTGTACTCGTAGTAGAGGCGGGTCCCGCCGCCGGGCAGGTCCACGAGCTCCAGGTAGCGCAGGCCGCCCCCGCCGTACGGCGAGCGCGCGGCGGGCCGCTCGCCCACGGGGGTCAGCGCGGCCGGGTCGGTCCCGACCGCGATGCCGGTGCGCTCCTCGTAGTTCTCCTCCGCGCCGGCCCGGCCGTCGTAGAAGGCCACCACCCGGTCGCCGTCGAAGCGCACCGCGCTCACGCGCACGCCGCGCGCGTCCCACATCCCCGGCCGGCCGGTCAGCGCCGTGCCCTGCCAGGTCCACTCCATGCCGTCGGCGCTGGTGGCGTAGTCGGTGACCATCTGGTCGGCCTCGTCGGGGTCGGCGAGCGGGTGGCAGGAGGCCCACAGGTGCCACACGCCGTCGCGCCGGACGATCACCGTGTCCTTCACCCCGGTCTTCGGGTCGCCGGGCAGGACCGTCACGCGGGTGCGCGGGTCGAACGCGCCGGGCTCGTCGGCCTCCAGCACCTCCACCCGCCAGTGCTTGGTGCCGGTCGTCGCGCAGCTCAGGTAGAGCCGCCAGCGCCCGTCGGGCAGGTGGACGAGGGTGGGCCGCTCCAGCGACTCGGCGTCCATCTCCTCCCGCGTGATCGTGGCGAGCGTCTCGAAGCGCTCGCCGTCCACGGAGCGGGCGATCGCCACCGCGTAGCCGCGGCCCTGCCCGACGGGGCGGCGCAGCCGGTAGGCCAGGTGGATGAGCCCGCCGGCGGCGACGGCGCTGGGCGCGCCCGCCCAGTGCCCCTCCCCCGGCGACGGCGGCCCGATCGCCACGCGGGCGCGGTCGGGGTCGGGCAGAAGGGCGTTCTCGTCGATCGGCATGGGACCGAGGGTAGGGCTGGACTGGGTGCCGGACATCGCCGCTTGCCCCTTCTTTAGGATTCTCCTCATTGCCTATGGACTTTAGCGGGAATCTGGGGCGTTCCGGTGGAGCGAACCGGGTCTGTCGGGGGCGGCTTCTACCCTACGGGTATGACCCCGCACGGATTCACGATCACCGCCGACGGCCCGTTCGACTTCGGCGGCTGCCTGCGCTTCGCCGAGGACTGGCCGGCCACCAGCGCGCTGCCCTCCGACGGGCGGGCGCTGCGCTTCTCCTACTGCGCGGAGCACGACTGGAAGCCGATCGGGGTGCGGGTGACGGCGGCGCCGGGCGGGGTCGAGGTGGCCACCACCCGGCCCGCGGGCCCGTCGATCCGCGGCGAGGTGGCGCGGATCTTCTCGCTCGACGTCGACGGCACGGGCTTCGCCAAGGCCGGCGAGGCCGATCCCGTGCTCGGCGACGTGCAGCGGCGGCGTCCCGGCCTGCGCCCGCTGTGCTTCTGGAGCCCGTGGGAGGCGGCGTGCTGGGCGGTCATCGTGCAGCGCTCGTCGATGCTCGTCGCCTCGCGCGTCAAGCAGCGCATCGCCGCCCGCTTCGGCGCCGAGGTCGTCGTGGACGGGCAGGCGTTCCAGGCGTTCCCGCCGCCGGTGTCACTGCTGGAGGCGGGCGGGCTCGGGCTGCCCGCGCAGAAGGAGGAGTGGGTGCGCGGGCTGGCGCGGGCGGCGCTCGACGGCGTGCTCACCACCGAGCACCTGCGCTCGCTCGCCCCCGAGGAGGCGCTGGCCGAGCTGCGGGCCCTGCCCGGGGTGGGGCCGTTCTCCGCCGGGCTCATCCTGATCCGCGGCGCGGGCGCGCCCGACGCCTTCCCCGGCGACGAGCCGCGGCTGTTCGCGATCCTGCGGGAGGCGTACGGGCTGCCCGAGGACGCCCCGCCGGCCGCCTACCGCGAGCTGGCCGACGCGTGGCGGCCCTACCGCTCGTGGGCATCCTTCCTGTTCCGCGCCACGGCCTACGGCACCCTCGACGACCAGGCGGTCACGCGGCCGGGTCCACCGGCAGCTCGACGGTGATGGTCAGGCCGCCCTCCTCGCGCGGCCAGCCCGTGACCGTGCCGCCGTGGGCCTCGGCGATGACCTTGACGATCGACAGGCCGAGCCCGCTCCCCCGGTCCGAGCGCAGCCGGTCGCCGTGCAGCCGCCGGAACGGCTCGAAGATCGTCTCGATCTCGTAGGCGGGCACGGGCAGCCCGGTGTTGGCCACGACCAGCTCGACCCGCTCGGCCCTGCGCCGCGTCGAGAGCCACACCTCGCCCTTCGGATGGTTGTGCCGGATCGCGTTCTCCAGCAGGTTCTGCACCAGCCGCTCCACCAGCACCGCCTCGCCGGTGGTCGGCGCAGGGTCGAGCAGCCGGTGGATGGTCACCTCGCGCTCGGCAGCCTCGGCGGCGGCCTGGTCGAGCACGTGCTCGGCCACGTCCGTCAGGTCGAACGGCCGCCGGTCCAGCACCGCCTGCTCGCCCTCCGCCAGCGCCAGCAGGCCGTCGATGAGGCGTTCGTGCCGGGCGTTGACCAGCAGCAGCGACTCGCCGAGCCGTTTGACGTCGTCGGTCGCGTCGGGCCGGCGCACGGCCACGTCCACGAGGGTCCTGTTGATGGTCAGCGGGGTGCGCAGCTCGTGGGAGGCGTTCGCGACGAACTTGCGCTGCGCGTCGAACGCGCGGGCCAGCCGGCCGAGCATGGTGTCGAAGACGTCGGCCAGCTCCTTGACCTCCTCGCGCGGGCCCTCGTAGGAGATGCGCTCGGTGAGGTCGTGGCTCTGGGCGACCTGGCGGGCGGTCTCGGTCATCCGCCGCAGCGGCAGCAGCACCCAGCCGGCCGTCCGCCAGCCGACCCCGAACGCCCCCGCCGCCCCCGCCACCACGGCGAGCGCGCCGAGGTCGCGCACGGCCGTGAGGGTGTCGCGCTGGTAGGCGGCGCGCACCCGCATCGCCTGCCGGCGCCCCACCTCGTACAGCGGGTCGTTCCTGCAGACCCCGTCCTGCGTGCAAGCGGGCGTGAGCAGGTCGGCGCGATATTCGAGGTTGGAGCGCACGACGAGCCACACGCCGGCGAGCACGAAGGCGCCGAGGACGAGGAACCCCACGGCGCAGGACACGGCGAAGCGGAGACGGGCGCTCATCGGATGCGGTAACCCGATCCGGGGACGGTCTCGATGACCTGAGGCTCGCCGAGCTTCTTGCGCAGCTTCATGACCGTGGTGCGCACGGTGTTGGTGAACGGGTCGATGTGCTCGTCCCACACCTTCTCCAGCAGGTCCTCGGCCGAGACGACCGCGCCCCTGGCCCGCAGCAGCTCGGCCAGCACGCCGAACTCCTTGCGCGCCAGCGGCACGTACACGCCGTCGCGGAACACCTGCCGGTGCGCCCAGTCCAGCCGCACCCCGGCCCGCTCCAGCAGGGGCGGGTCGGCCCTCCTCGCGCGCCGGCCGAGCGCGTGCACGCGGGCCACCAGCTCCTCGAACGCGAACGGCTTGGGCAGGTAGTCGTCGGCCCCCAGCGACAGCCCGCGCACGCGGTCGCGCACGTCCCTGGCGGCGGTCAGCATCAGCACCCTGACCAGCCACTCCTTCTCCACCACGGTCCTGCACACCTCGTCGCCGTGCACCTGGGGCAGGTCGCGGTCGAGGACGAGCACGTCGTAGTCGTGCACGGCGAGGCGTTCCAGCGCCGCCTCGCCGTCGTAGGCGACGTCCACCGCCAGCGCCTCGCCCCGCAGCCCCTCCGCGATCGAGTCGGCGAGCATCTTCTCGTCCTCAGCCACCAGCACCCGCACGCGCGCCCCCTCGCGAGATCCATGAACGGCGAAGATCCTCGCCGAACCCACATAACGCCCGCATAACCAAATCTCGTGACGATCAGGTTATCGGTCATCCGCTGGACTGCCCTGCCTACGGCCGGAACCGACCGGCCCGACGTACGGGGAGGACGTCCGTGACAGCCCGACTGCTCCGGACGCACCGGCTGTTCTGCTGCGTGCTCGCCCTGGCCGCCGCGCTGCGCGTGCTGGTCATGCTCGGCTACGACACGGCGCAGGTCTACTGGTACGACTCCTTCACCTACCTGGACACGGCCGTGCACATGCGGCCGCAGGGAGCGTTCCACCCCGCCGGGTACTCGTGGTTCCTGTGGGCGCTGCTTCCCTTCCACAGTGTCCGGCTCGTGGTCGCGGTCCAGCACGTGATGGGCCTGGGGGTCGCGGTGATGATGTACGCCCTGCTGCGCCGGCGCTCGCTGCCCGGCTGGGGCGCGGCGCTGGCGACCCTGCCGGTCCTGTTCGCCCCGCCGTTCGTCCGCCTGGAGCACGCGGTGCTGTCCGACCTCCAGGTGATCTTCCTGGTCACGGCCGCGCTGCTGGTGCTCATGTGGCGGCCCGGGAAGATCTCCGTCCGGGCCGCGGCCGCGGCGGGCCTGCTGCTCGCGTTGGCGGGGCTGACCCGCACCGCCGCCGTGCCGCTGCTCGGCCTGGCCGCGCTCTGGCTGCTGCTGCGCCGCACGCCCTGGCGGCACTGGCGGCCACTGGTCGCGCTGGCGCTCGCGGGCGGCCTGCCGCTGCTGGCCTACGCCGGCTGGTACGCCCAGCACCACGGCAGGTTCGGCCTGAGCGGCTCCGACGGGGTGGCGCTGTGGGCGCGCACGATGACGTTCGCCGACTGCTCTGTGATCAAGCCGCCGCCCGACCTGGCCCCGCTCTGCCCGAACGGCACCGTCGTGGACGCCGCCTCCGAGTACGTCTGGGCGCCGGGCTCCGCGCTCAACCGCCTGCCCGGCGACCGTTTCACGCACAACGACGCGGCCAGGTCGTTCGCCCTCGCCGCGATCGCCGCCCAGCCGCTCGACTACCTGCGTGAGGTGGTCAAGGACACCTCGCTGGCCTTCGCCTGGGAGCCGGTCGCGCATCCGAAGCGGGTCACGCCCATGTCGACGTTCCCCGTCGGGTCGTGGTCGCTGCCCGAGGAGCACGCCCTCATCGGGAAGGTCCGCGCCGAGTACGACCAGGACATCAGCGGGATGTCGTCCGTCGAGCCGTACGCGTCGATCCTGGCCGCCTACCGGTACCCGTGGGCGCTGCACGGCCCGCTGCTGGGGGTGATGCTCGTCGTGGGCGGGCTCGGCGTGGCCGCGGGGCGGGAGCGGCGGGCCGTGCTGCTGCCGTGGGCGTTCGCGATGTTCCTGCTGGTGGCGCCGGTGGCCGCGCTCGACTTCGACCACCGGTACGTGCTGCCCGCCATCCCGCCCGCGTGCCTGGCCGCCGCCCTGGCGTCAGGACGCCTGCGCCTGCGCCTTCAGGGCGACCGCCGGCCGGCCCTCCGCCCCGACCCGCCGGAACAGGATGGCCCGCGCCGCCACGACCACGCAGACCAGGCCGAGCAGCAGGCCCCAGGTCACGTCGGTGAGGAAGTGCATGCCCCGGTACAGGCGGGAGAACGCCACGCTCAGCGGCGCGGCGACGCCGAGCACCCAGATCACCACCTGCAGCGCCCGGTTGCGGGTGTGCGTGGCGAGCACGAGGGCGAGGCCGCAGTAGAACGCGACCGCCGCGCTGACGTGCCCGGACGGGAAGCTGGAGGTGGGCGGGGCCGGGTCCAGGTGCTCCACCGGCGGCCGGTGGCGGCCGACGACCTCGGTGGTCCCGAGGAACACCAGTGACTGGCTCCACACCGCGACGATCAGGAAGACCGACTCCAGCCAGCGTTTCCACACCAGCCGGAAGGCGATCGCGGCGATCGCCGTGAGCGTCACGATGTAGGGCGTGTCGGACAGGCTGCTGCCGAAGTCGGTGAGGGTGTTCCACTCGGAGGTGCGGTCGGCGGCCAGCGCCCGGCTCAGTCCGGCCTCCCCGGTCGGCCAGGCGAGGATCGCCCGGCCGACCCCGTACGTCACGGCGGCCAGCAGCACCAGCGGTAAGAAGATCGTCGAGGCGTAGTACTTCACGTGCTCACTCATGGGTCACCTTCACCGATTCCGGTTCCACTCCTTCGCTCACCGGCGAGGCCGGTCTGCGCCCCTGCTCGCGCCGCCACATCTCGAACGCCGCCGCCGTGGCGGCGATCACCGCCACGCCGAGCACGATGCCGCCCACGACGTCGCTCACCCAGTGCACGCCGAGCGCCACCCGCGTGTACGCCACCGACAGCACCACGAACCACCCGGCCGCCCACGCCAGCCGCCGCCCCCACCGGGGCAGCGAGGGCAGCAGGAGCAGGACGATCACGCCCACGCCGAGCGTCACGTTGACCGCGTGGCCCGACGGGAACGAGTCGCCCGGCGCGAGCGCGACCGGGTCGGGGAGGTGCGGCCTGGCCCGGGCCACGACGATCTTCAGCGCGAGCCCGAGCAGCCCGCCCACGACCATCGTGGTGACCGCCCACGCGGCCAGGCGCGGCGCGCCCCGGTAGAACAGCCAGGCGGCGTACAGGCCGACCGCGATCCGCCACGGCCACGGCCCGAACAGGTCCGTCCAGACGATCAGCACCGTGGTCACGCCGGGGTGGGCGAGCGCGTACGCGTGCAGGTCCACCGCCACCTGGTGGTCCAGGTCGTTCAGCGGCATCTTGGCCACGACGAGGAGAAGGGTGAACGGAATCATGATCAGCGCCACGGCGAGACTCGCCAGCGCCAGCCGCAGCCCGAGACCGCGATCAGGATCTTTGAGCTGTGGAAGTCTCACGTCTCCCGCCCTTTCCCTCGGTTGCGCGTCCGCCACGGCTACCCAGCGGGCGCGCGATTAATGCTCCTGTCTGAGAAGCCGCGGCCGGGGTAGTCGCACCCACATGTCCCCCACTGTGGCGGTGATCGCCCACCGCAAGAAGACGTTAGGAGCCGGCCTGGACCGGCTCCGGGTGCTCATCACCGAGGAAGGCGTCGGCGACCTGCTCTGGTACGAGGTGCCGAAGAGCAAGAAGGCGCCCAAGAAGGTGCGCAAGGCGCTGAAGAAGGGCGCCGATCTGGTGTTCGTCTGGGGCGGCGACGGCATGGTGCAGCGCTGCGCCGACGCGCTCGCCGACTCCAAGGTGCCGATGGCCATCCTGCCCGCCGGCACCGCGAACCTGTTCGCCGGCAACCTCGGCATCCCCATCGACCTGGAGGAGGCCGTGCGGATCGGCTTCCACGGGCGGCGCGAGCGGCTGGACCTGGGCGTGGTCAACGGCGAGCACTTCGCCGTGATGGCCGGGGCCGGGTTCGACGCGGAGATGATCGCCGCGACCGACGGGGCGGCCAAGCGGAAGCTCGGCAAACTGAGCTACGTCAAGGCGGCCGTCCAGGGCGTCGGCGGCCCGCTGGTGCCGATGACGATCGAGATCGACGGCTCCACCTGGTTCGACGGCATGGCGAGCTGCCTGCTGCTGGGCAACGTGAGCACGATCGCGGGCGGCATCGAGGCGTTCGACGACGCCCGGCCGGACGACGGCTGGCTGGACGTGGGCGTCTCGACGGCCAAGGGCCCGGTGCAGTGGGCGCGGGTGCTCGGCAGGATGGCGGCCGGGCGTTCCGACGAGTCGCCGTTCGTGCGGATCACGCGGGCGCGCAAGGTGTCGGCGAAGTTCGGCTCGCCGCTGACGTACGAGCTGGACGGCGGCGACCGGGACAGCGTCACGGAGATCGAGGCCGAGGCCGCGCCCGGCGCGCTCACGATCTGCCTGCCACCTGCGCGGTGACCGGTGTCACGGGCTTGACCTGGACTTCTCGGAATGGCCGCGACCGGCCTGGGTAGCGAACGACGCCTGACAGCAAAGACATCCATGTCACGGCGCGTGCCGAGGAGTGCTATCCATGAGCGAGTCAAACCCGATCAAGTCGGCGGTCGAGAAGGTCGTGGACACCGTCGCCCACCACGGTCACCCGGAGAAGGCCGAGATCCCCGGCGTGCCGAACAGCGAGCCGCCCTCGGTGGAGGAGCCGGTCGAGCCGCGCGAGCCGCTGGCGCCGAAGCCCGACCAGACGGGCCCGGACACCTTCTCCCCCACGGGGCAGCCGACGGGCGCGTCGCAGGACGCGATGGCGCAGGGCGGCGCGTTCCTCACCAGCGCCCAGGGGGTGCGGCTGCCCGACACCGACCACTCGCTCAAGGCCGGCCCGCGCGGCCCGGTGCTGCTGCAGGACTTCCACCTGCGCGAGAAGATCATGCACTTCGACCACGAGCGGATCCCTGAGCGGGTGGTGCACGCGCGCGGCTCGGCCGCCCACGGCGTCTTCCGTTCGTACGGCACCGCCGCGAACATCACCAAGGCCGCCTTCCTCGCCGAAGGGGTCGAGACGCCGGTCTTCGTGCGGTTCTCCACGGTGCTCGGCTCGCGCGGCTCGGCCGACACCGTACGCGACACCCGCGGCTTCGCGACCAAGTTCTACACCACCGAAGGCGTGTACGACCTGGTCGGCAACAACATCCCGGTCTTCTTCATCCAGGACGGCATCAAGTTCCCCGACGTCATCCACGCGGGCAAGCCGCACCCCGACCGGGAGATCCCGCAGGCGCAGAGCGCCCACGACACGTTCTGGGACTTCGTCTCCCTGCACACCGAGGCCACCCACCACACGATGTGGAACATGTCGGACCGCGGCATCCCCCGCTCCTTCCGGATGATGGAGGGCTTCGGCGTCCACACCTTCCGGCTGGTCAACGCCGAGGGCGCGACGACGCTGGTGAAGTTCCACTGGAAGCCGAAGCTCGGCGTGCACTCCCTGACGTGGGAGGAGGCCCAGCTCATCAACGGCGTGGACCCCGACTACCACCGGCGCGACCTCGCCGACGCGATCGAGGCGGGCGCGTACCCGCGGTGGGAGCTGGGCATCCAGACCTTCCCCGACACCCCTGACCAGATGTTCGAGGGCATCGACCTGCTCGACCCGACGAAGATCGTGCCGGAGGAGCTGGCGCCGGTCCAGCCGATCGGCCTGATGGAGCTCAACCGCAACCCCTCCAACTTCTTCGCCGAGACCGAGCAGGTCGCCTTCCACGCCGGCCACCTGGTGCCCGGCATCGACGTCACCGACGACCCGCTGCTGGCCGCCCGGCTGTTCTCCTACCTGGACACGCAGCTCACCCGGCTCGGCGGGCCCAACTTCCCGCAGATCCCGATCAACCGGCCGCACGCCCCGGTCAACGACATGCTGCGGGACGGCTTCCACCAGGACGCGGTGCACCGGGGGGTGGCGCCGTACCGGCCGAACTCGCTGGACGGCGGCTGTCCCTTCCAGGCGGGCGCGGCCGAGGGCGGCTACGTCGAGGTGCCGGTGGAGGTGGCGGGGCGGAAGGTGCGCGAGGCGCCCGCCTCGTACGCCGACCACTTCAGCCAGCCGCGGCTGTTCTGGCGCAGCATGTCTCCTGTCGAGAAGGAGCACATCATCGACGCCTACACCTTCGAGCTGGGCAAGTGCTACGAGCAGGCGGTGAAGGAGCGCCAGCTCAGGGTGCTGGCCAACATCGACCCGGTGCTGTGCCGCGAGGTCGCCCAAGGGCTGGGGCTGCCCGCGCCCGAGCCGACCGAGCCGCCGGCCGAGATCGCGCCGAGCCCCGCGCTGTCGCAGGTCGGCCGCGAGTGGCCGACCGACGGGCGGATCATCGGCATCGTCGCCGACGAGTCCTGCGACCTCGGCGTGGTCGGCGCGGTGCGGACGGCCGTGCTGGCCGCCGGCATGGTGCCGCTGATCGTCGCGCCGAAGGGCGGCATGCTGGGGACGATGCCGGTGCAGCGGACGTTCCTGACCGCGCGCTCGGTCGAGTTCGACGCCCTGCTGCTGGCGGGCGCGCCGGCGCCGGGCAAGGACGCCTTCGGGGCGCGCGACGCCAAGGCGGGCAACCTCCTGCCGGACGGGGGCGTGGACCCGCGCGTCGTGCTCATGGTCATGGAGGTCTACCGGCACGCCAAGGCGATCGGCGGCTGGGGCACGGCGGCGCGGGCGCTCACCCAGGCGGGCGTGCCCGAGCAGGCGCCCGGCGTGATCGTCGGCGAGGACGGCGAGCAGGTCCTGCGCGAGACGATCGGGCTGCTCGCGGCGCACCGGGTGTGGGAGCGGTTCCCGCCGGCCGCCTGACCGTACGGTACGGAGGGGGCCGGGTGCGCACCCGGCCCCCTCCGGCGTTTCCGCTCCGCACGTCAGGGCAAGAGCGGGCCCATGGATCAGTCACAGGCGCCTGTCCTCCAGGCATTGCAGGCCTATCACGACAGCGGGCAGCTCCCCTTCACCCCGCCGGGTCACAAGCAGGCGCGGGGGATCGATCCGAGGGTCGCCGAGGTGATGGGCGAGGCGGTCTTCCGCGACGACGTGCTGGTCACCGGCGGCCTGGACGACCGCTCGTCGTCGGGCGGCGTGCTGCAGCGGGCCGAGGAGCTCATGGCCGACGCCGTGGGCGCGTCGGCGACGTTCTTCTCCACCTGCGGCAGCTCCCTGTCGGTCAAGGCCGCGATGCTCGCGGTGGCGGGGCCCGGGGAGAAGCTGCTGCTCGGCAGGGACGCGCACAAGTCGGTGGTGGCCGAGCTGGTGCTGTCGGGCAGCGTCCCCGTGTGGGTGGAGCCCCGATGGGACACGGAGCTGCACCTGGCCCACGCGCCCGGCCCCGAGGCGTTCGCGGCGGCCTTCGACCGGCATCCCGACGCCAAGGGCGCGCTGGTCGTGACGCCCACCCCGTACGGGACCTGCACCGACCTCGCCGCGCTGGCCCGCCTGTGCCACGAGCGCGGCAAACCGCTCCTCGTGGACGAGGCGTGGGGCGCGCACCTGCCCTTCCACCCCGACCTGCCGACCTGGGCCATGGACGCGGGCGCGGACGTGTGCGTCACCAGCATCCACAAGATGGGCTCGGCCCTGGAGCAGAGCTCGGTGTTCCATCTGCAGGGCGACCTCGTCGCGCCGGAGCTGCTGAAGGAGCGCGCGGACCTGTTCAGCACCACCAGCCCCTCCGCGCTGATCTACGCCACGCTCGACGGCTGGCGGCGGCAGATGGTCGAGCACGGGCGCGAGCTGTACGACCGCGCGCTGAAGCTGGCCGAGGCGCTGCGCATCGAGATCGAGGCCATCGACGGCCTGCACGTGCACTCCCGTGAGGAGCTCTGCGGCGAGGGCAAGGCCTTCGACGCCGACCCGATGCAGCTCCTGGTGGACGTCAGCGGCCTCGGCACGGGCGGCTACCAGGCGACCGACTGGATGCGCGAGAACCACCGGATCAACCTGGGCCACTCCGACCACCGCCGGGTCGGCGTCCAGCTCACGCACGCCGACGACGAGGAGACCGTGGAACGGCTGCTGGCCGCGCTGCGGGACCTGAGCGCGCGGGCCGGCGAGCTGCCGCCCGCGCCGCGGGTGGAGATCCCGCCGCCGGGCGGGCTGCGGCTGGAGCAGGCCATGCGGCCCCGCGACGCCTTCTTCGCGCCGGTCGAGCACGTGCCCTGGCGGCAGGCCGCCGGGCGGGTCTCGGCCGAGCTCATCACGCCGTACCCGCCGGGCGTCCCCGCCGTGGTGCCGGGCGAGCGCCTGAACGGCGAGATCCTGCGCTACCTGCGGAGCGGGCTGGCGGGCGGCATGGTCGTCCCGGACGCGGCCGACTCCTCCCTCGACACGTTCCGGGTCGTGGCCGAAGAGGATCACGCCCGTTAAGTGGCCTTTTGCGACGTATGGGTAGGGGCGAAAACATGAGTCACAACACACCCGAGCATGACCCTCGTTCCCGTTTCGAGGACGAGGGCATCCCCGACCTGCAGGACGGCACGCCCCAGCAGCAGTGGGCGGTGGACCCGCAGGAGGCCCCGCTGCCGGCCGACCACCCGGTGGCCGTGGAGGACTTCGGCACCACCATCGACGAGCAGATCCAGGGCGAGTCGCTGAGCGGCCGGCTGGACCGCGAGGTTCCCGAGGACCAGCCGGTGTTCGGCGTGGCCGAGTCCGCCACGGCCGACCGGCTGCCCACCGACCAGGACGACGCGCCCGAGGTCGAGCGGGTGACCGAGGAGGGCGGCCTCGGCGTGGGCGCGGACCTGGACACGGGCTACGAGCGCGACGACGACGTGGACCCCGGCTGGGAGGCGCAGCCCGAGGAGCCCTCCGGCCAGGTCTGGGACGAGCCGCGCCGGGCCGGCCGGCTCGTCGCGCCCGACGAGGGAACACGCGCCGACGCCGAGGCCGACGAGATCGCCACGGAGGTGGGCCCGGACTCGGGCGGCTACAGCGCCGAAGAGGCCGCCATGCGGGTCGAGCCCGAGTGAGGAGGGGGCATGTCTGACGAGAAGCACACCACGGAGACACCTGCGGAACGCGAGCAACGCGACAAACGACGCGAGCAGGACCGGGGCACGACGTTCGACGCCGAGCTGCACAACATGGGCGGCGACGTCGGCCCCGCCTCGATCCGCGGCTCGAACCCGAGCCCCGGGTCCAAGCCCCGCGACGACGCCGAGCCGACGAGCGGCTACGCGACGCCGATGGGGTACACCACCGGCCGCGACGACGAATGGCCCGTGACCGCGGGCTCCGACGAGAAGGCCGTCGCGGCGCGTACCGACGAGATCGAGGACCACGTCGCCACCTACGGCCCGAGCCCGCACCCCATGCCGCCCGACCGGCTGGAGCCGCAGGGCGAGGGCGGCGACCCCGGCTTCCGCGTCACCGGCCCGGTGAACGAGGCCGAGCACGGCATGGTGATCGACGACGAGGGCGAGCCGCCCTCGGAGCCGGAGCCCGGCCTGCCCGGCGGCGAGCACATCGGCGCGGGCGTGGACTGGGTGGCCTCCGACGAGGACGACCCGGACGGCGGCTCCGGCCGCACGGCCGACGACGACGGCGGCTACCTGCCCGGCGAGGGCACCGGCCGCCCCTACTGACGGACGACAGGAGGAAGGGCGGAGATGGCGGAGCTGCTGACGGGGGACTTCTACGCGTTCGAGGAGCTGCTGGCCGGCGAGGAGCGCGAGACGCTGCTGCGGGTGCGGGAGTTCCTGCGCGAGAAGGTCGTCCCCATCGCCAACGACTACTGGGCCCGCGCGGAGTTCCCCACCCACCTGGTGAAGGAGTACGCCTCGCTCGGGATCGCCGGCCTCGCCTTCGAGGAGCTGCCGGGGCCGAAGCCGAGCAGCCTGCTCAGCGGCTTCCTCGCGATGGAGATGGCGCACGCCGACCCGTCGATGGCCACCTTCTACGGCGTGCACACGGGGCTCGCCATGGGCAGCATCGCCGCCTGCGGCTCGGCCGAGCAGCGGGCGCGCTGGCTGCCCGCGATGAGCGCGATGGAGCAGATCGGCGCGTTCGCGCTGACCGAGCCGGACGGGGGCTCGGACGTGTCCGGCGGCATGCGCACCACGGCCCGGCGGGAGGGCGACACGTGGGTGCTGGACGGGGCCAAGCGGTGGATCGGCAACGCCACCTTCGCCGACCTCGTCGTGGTCTGGGCCCGCGACGCGGACGACGGGCACGTCAAGGGCTTCGTGGTGGAGAAGGGCACGCCCGGCTTCACCGCCACCAAGATCGAGAACAAGATGGCGCTGCGGTCGGTCCAGAACGCCGACATCACGCTCGACGGCTGCCGGGTGCCCGAGGCGAACCGGCTGGAGGGCGCCAACTCCTTCCGCGACACGGCCGGCATCCTGCGCCGTACCCGCAGCGGGGTGGCCTGGCAGGCGGTCGGCGTGATGCTGGCCGCGTACGAGATCGCCCTCGCCTACGCGAAGGAGCGCGAGCAGTTCGGCCGGCCGATCGGCAAGTTCCAGCTCGTGCAGGACCTGCTGGTGCGGATGCTCGGCAACGCCACGGCCTCGCTCGGCATGGTGGTGCGGCTGGCCCAGCTCCAGGACGCCGGCACCTACCGCGACGAGCACTCGGCGCTGGCCAAGGCGTACTGCACGACGCGGATGCGGGAGGTCGTCGGCTGGGCGCGTGAGCTGCTCGCGGGCAACGGCATCGTGCTCGACTACGACATCGGCCGCTTCGTGGCCGACGCCGAGGCGCTCTACTCCTACGAGGGCACCCGCGAGATCAACACCCTCATCGTGGGCCGCGCGGTGACGGGGCTGAGCGCCTTCGTGTGATGGGCCCGGCCGCTCCCCGAGCCACCGCGCGGGGTGCTCGTGGGAGCGGTCAGCACGAGGATCACCGCCGACAGCAGGCTCAGGACGACCACGACGAGCAGCACGCCCACCATCTGGCGGTTGCTCACGTAGCAGGCGTAGCGCTGCGGCCCCTGGCGGTTCAGCGCGTCGATCCGGCGCGTGAAGCCGGGGTCGCCGCAGCGCAGGTCCCGCTCGATCTCCGCCAGCAGCCGCCGCTCGCGGTCGGACAGGCTCACCGCTCGATGCCGGCGCCGCTCTCCGGGCCCGGCAGCTCGTCCTCCTCGTGGCGGCGGTAGGAGGTGTGCGGGTGGTGCATGTCGAACGCCGGCCGCTCCGAGCGGATCATCGGCATGCTCACGAAGTTGTGCCGGGGCGGCGGGCAGGAGGTGGCCCACTCCAGCGAGTTGCCGTACCCCCACGGGTCGTCCACCGTGACGCGCGGTGAGCGCCGGGCCGTCCACCAGACGTTGTAGAGGAACGGCAGCGTCGACAGGCCCAGGATGAACGCGCCGACGGAGGAGATCTCGTTGAGCGTGGTGAACCCGTCGGCGGCGCTGTAGTCGGCGTAGCGGCGCGGCATGCCCAGGACACCGATCCAGTGCTGCACCAGGAACGTGGTGTGGAAGCCGATGAACAGCAGCCAGAAGTGCCACTTGCCGATGCGGTCGTTGAGCATCCTGCCGGTCATCTTCGGCCACCAGAAGTAGAACCCGGCGAACATGGCGAACACCACGGTCCCGAACACCACGTAGTGGAAGTGCGCGACGACGAAGTAGGAGTCAGTCAGGTGGAAGTCCAGCGGCGGCGAGCCGAGGATGACCCCGGTCAGCCCGCCGAGCAGGAAGGTGATGAGGAACCCGATCGCGAACATCATCGGCGTCTCGAACGACAGATGCCCGCGCCACATCGTGCCGACCCAGTTGAAGAACTTCACGCCTGTCGGCACCGCGATGAGGAACGTCATGAACGAGAAGAACGGCAGCAGCACCTGCCCGGTGGCGAACATGTGGTGCGCCCACACCGTCATCGACAGCCCCGCGATGGCCACGGTCGCGCCCACCAGCCCCACGTAGCCGAAGATCGGCTTGCGGCTGAAGACCGGGATGACCTCGGTGATGATGCCGAAGAACGGCAGCGCGATGATGTAGACCTCGGGATGGCCGAAGAACCAGAACAGGTGCTGCCAGAGCATCGGCCCACCGTAGGCCGGCTCGTAGACGTGCGTGCCGAGCTTGCGGTCGGCCTCCAGCGCGAGCAGCGCCGCCGTCAGCACCGGGAACGCCATGAGCACGAGCATGCTGGTCAGCAGCACGTTCCAGGTGAAGATCGGCATCCGGAACATGCTCAGGCCCGGCGCGCGCATGCAGATGATGGTGGTGAAGAAGTTCACCGAGCCGAGGATCGTGCCGAGACCGGACAACGCCAGGCCCATCACCCACAGGTCGCCGCCCTGGCCGTGGCTGTAGGTGGCGCGCGACAGCGGCGTGTACCCGGTCCACCCGAAGTCGGGCGAGCCGAAGTTGGTGAAGATGGCGCTGAACACGATCAGTCCGCCGAACAGGAACAGCCAATAGCTGACCGCGTTCAGCCGGGGGAAGGCCACGTCCGGCGAGCCGACCTGGAGCGGCATGATCACGTTCGCGAAGCCCGCGAACAGCGGCGTGGCGAACAGCAGCAGCATCGCCGTGCCGTGCAGGGTGAAGAGCTGGTTGTACGCCTGCTGGCTCACCACCTGCAGGCCCGGCCGGGCCAGCTCGGCGCGGATGATCAGCGCCATGATCCCGGCCAGGGTGAAGAAGGCGAACGACGTGATGAGGTAGAGGTAGCCGATCACCTTGTGGTCGGTGCTCGTCAGCCACGACACGATCACCGCGCCCTTGCGGTGGTGGCGCACGGGCGCCAGCGGTGAGGTCAGCGGCTCCTCGCCAGGCCGGTACGTCGTCATCGCCACTCTCCGTCATGCGGGCGCCACGGGTCGAACATCCGGTACCCGTGGCTTCTGACGGAAATCGCCTGATTACCGAGCGCGACCGAAGTCCTTGCGACCGGTTGGGCGGTACTCGACCGTTCTGAGCTGATGTGAGAGCCAGTCCACCACTTTGGCCACGAAACTGATCCGATTGGCGACCTGCCGGATCTCGTGACCCTCGTCGTCGAAGAACAGCGCCTCGCAGGGCAGGCCCAGCGCGCGGGCCGCGGCGAGGACCTGCTCGGCCTCGTACAGCGGCACGTTCGTGTCCGCGGCGCCGTGCACGAGCAGGAGCGGCGCGGCCAGCCGGTCGAGCGCGCGCAGCGGCGACAGGGCGCGCAGCAGGTCGCGGTCGGCTTCCGGGTGGCCGTACTCGCTGTAGGCGGCCTCGGCGATCCACGGCTCGGTGCGGGCGTAGAAGGTCTCGAAGTCGGCGATGCCGGCCACGTCCACGCCCGCACGGAAGAGGCCGGGATGGGCGACCAGCGCGGCCAGCGTCAGATAGCCGCCGTACGACCAGCCCATGCAGGCCAGCCGGCCGGGATCGGCCAGCCCCAGGCGGACCAGCTCGGCCGCGCAGTCGGCCACGTCCTCGATGGCCCGGAAGCGCAGCGCCCCGTCGTCCGCCCGGCGGAAGGCGCGGCCGTGCCCGCCGGAGCCGCGCACGTTCGGGGCGAACACCCCGATCCCGGCGGCCAGCAGGTTCTGGAACAGCGGGTTGAACGTCGGCCGCTCCTCGTCCTCCGGGCCGCCGTGCAGGTAGAGCGCGTACGGAGCGGGCCCGGTCACGTGCGGCGGCCGGTACAGCCAGGCGGTCAGCTCCAGCCCGTCGCGGGCGCGCAGGCGTACCGGCTCGGCCCCGGCCGCCGCCGGCAACGGACCGGCCCCCGCCACCCGCCGGTAGCGGCCCGTGCCGAGGTCGCACACCAGCACATGGGACGGCTCCTCCGGGCTCTCGGCGGCGAGCGCGGCCAGGGTGCCGTGCCAGGAGAGGCGGGCCGAGGTGACCACGGCGGCGGGCGGCGGCGGCAACGGCCGCAGCTCCCCCCGGCCCAGGTCCAGGAGGTCCAGCTCGGAGCGGCCGTACCGGTTCCAGACCAGCAGCGCCCGGCGGCCGTCCGCGCTCAGCGCGAACCGGTCCAGCTCCGCGTCCTCGCGCTCGGCCAGCACCTCCGCCGGAGCCAGCGCGCCGCGCCGGGCGGCCAGCAGCGCGGCACGGTCACGGCCGGCGTCGGTGACCAGATAGGCGGTGCGGCCGTCCGGCGACAGCACGCCGAGGTCGGTGGTGCCGGTCAGGCCGGGCAGCAGCGGCTGCTCCACGCCGTTCGCGAGGTCGGCCACGTACATCCGGCGCGCGCCGCGCGGGCCGCGCCGCAGCAGCATCCTGGAATGGTCGCGGCTCACCGCGGCCGGCCACAGCAGGTGGCCGGCGGCGATCGGCCTGCGCCCGCCGGTGACGGCGTCCACCAGGACGGCGCTGGTCACGCCGTCGGCGGCGGTCTCGGCGACGAGCAGCGTCTCACCGCGCCCGGTCCAGCGCACCATCGACGCCGACCCGCCGGGCGGCGCCGCCAGCGTGCGCAGGTCGCCGCCGTGCGTCTGCACGGCCTCCACCTGCGTGTGCTCCCCGCCGCCCGGCGCGACCAGCACGGCCAGGTGCCCGCCCGTGGGCGCCCAGCTCACGTCCACGACCGGCTGCGGCCCGGTGTCCACCGGCCACGCCTCGGCCCCGTCCCGCAACGGCTGCACCCAGACCTTGGGATGGCCGTCGCGGTCGCTGACATAGGCCACGGCGCTGTCGTCGGGGGCCAGCGCCGGCGCGAGGCAGCTCTCCGCGGTCAGACTGGCAGGCGAGGGAACGTGGGCGAGCCCGCCCAGATCCGGCGTCATGCGCCCCCTCATACCCCGTGGGCCTGCAGCCACATTTCGAGCAGGCCGAGCTGCCAGAGCGGGTTCACGCCGGTCGGTGTGCCGTCGGCGTCGGGGTCGGCGAGCAGGCGGGCGACGTAGTCGGGGCGGAACAGGCCGCGCTCGCGGGCCGCCCGGCTGGTCAGCGCGTCGCGTACCAGGTCCAGGACACGTCCGTCCACGTGCCGGATGGCCGGCACCGGGAAGTAGCCCTTGGGCCGGTCGATGACGTCGGCGGGCAGCAGGCGGCGGGCGGCGTCCTTGAGCACGCCCTTGCCGCCGTGCGCCAGCTTCAGCTCGGCGGGGCAGGCCGCGGCCAGCTCGACCAGCTCGTGGTCCAGGAACGGGGTGCGGGCCTCCAGCCCGTGCGCCATCGTCATGTTGTCCACCCGTTTGACCGGGTCGTCCACCAGCATGGCGGTGGTCTCCAGGCGCAGCACGGCGTCGAGCGCGGTGTCGGCGCCCGGCCTGGCCAGGTGCTCGCGGACGAACGCGCCGCTCGCGTCGTGGTCCAGCAGATAGCCGGGCGCGAGGACGCGGGCCAGCTCGCCGTGCGGGCGGTCGAAGAACTCGCGGGCGTAGACCTCGGCGGCCCGCTCGCGCGGCACGTCCGCCAGCGGCGGGAACCAGCGGTAGCCGGCGAACACCTCGTCGGCGCCCTGGCCCGACTGCACCACCTTGACGTGCTGGGCGACCTCCTCCGACAGCAGGTAGAAGGCGACGCAGTCGTGGCTGACCATCGGCTCGCTCATGGCCAGCACCGCCCGCTCCAGGCCGTCGACGAGGCGGCCGTCCGGGATGCGGATGCGGTGGTGTGCGGTGCCGAAGCGCTCGGCCACCAGGTCAGAGTAGGCGAACTCGTCGCCCTTCTCGCCGCCCGCCGCCTCGAAGCCGATGCTGAACGTGGCCAGCCCCTCCTGCCCCTGCTCGGCCAGCAGCGCCACGATGAGGCTGGAGTCCAGGCCGCCGGACAGCAGCACGCCCACCGGCACGTCGGCCACCATGCGGCGGCGCACCGCCGCGCGCAGCGCGTCCAGGACGGCCTCTCGCCACTCGTCGGCGTCGAGGCCGGCGTGCTCGGGCAGCGCGCCTCGGGTGTAGGGCGGGTCCCAGTAGCGGTGCTCGCGGCTCGTGCCGTCCGGCTCGACCACGCGGACGGTCGCGGCGGGCAGCTTGCGCACCCCGGCGAGGATCGTACGCTCGCCCGGCACCAGCGCGTGGAAGGTCATGTAGTGGTGCAGGGCCACCGGGTCGACGCGGGTGTCCACGTCGCCGGCGGCCAGCAGGGCGGGCAGCGAGGAGGCGAAGCGCAGCCGGCGGCCGTCCTCGGCCAGGTACATCGGCTTGATGCCGAGCCGGTCGCGGCCCAGCACCACGCGGCCGGTGTCGCGCTCGGCGACGGCGAAGGCGAACATGCCCTTGAAGCGCTCGACGCAGGCGGTGCCCCATCGGTGGTAGGCCTTCAGCAGCACCTCGGTGTCGGAGGTGGAGTAGAAGTCGTAGCCGTCGCGGCGCAGCTCGTCGCGGAGCTCGGCGTAGTTGTAGAGGCAGCCGTTGAACACCACCGTCAGCCCCAGCTCGCCGTCCACCATCGGCTGGGCCGCCTTGTCCGACAGGTCGATGATCTTCAGGCGGCGGTGGCCCAGCGCGACCGGGCCCTGCGACCACAACCCCGAGCCGTCGGGCCCTCGGTCGTGCATCGCCTCCGTCATCCGGTCCACCGCGGCGATGTCCGCCTCCTCGTCGTCGAAGCGGATCTCACCGCACAGGCCGCACATTACGAAAGTCCTCCTTGTCGTCAGACCGCCGGCCGGTGATCGGGCCTGGGGTCGATATGGGGGTCGGTATGGGGGTCGGTCCGGGGATCGGAATGGGAGCCGGGCCGGGGGCCGGCGTGGGAGTCGGTCCGCAGCTCGGTCTGGTGGCCGGGCTGGTGGTCCGGCCGAGGGTCGGCCTGGTGGTCCGGCCGAGGGTCGGTTCGGTGGTCCGGCCGAGGGTCGGTTCGGTGGTCGGTCTGGTGGCCGGGCTGGGGGTCGGTCCGGTGGACGGTCTGGTGGTCAGGCCCAGGGGTGGGCTCGGGTCCGGGGTCGAGCCGGTGATCAGGCTCAGGCTCGGGATCGGGGCCGGGCCGGGCGTCGGGCCGATGGTCGGGGCGGGGGTCGGATGGGGTTGGGGACCAGTCGCAGGAGCGGGTTTCGGCGAGCAGGAGGTCCACGACGTCCTCAAGGCGGCCGCGCCGGGCGTGGGCCGCCCGCTGCCGCGCCGCCGAGCTGCCGCGCGCCGACGCCTGCCGGGCCAGGGCCGAGACCAGCTCCCAGTCGCCCGCTTCCACGAGGTGCGGGCGTGCCCGGTCTAGCAGGCGCGCGATCACCTCGGCCGCAGGGCGCGGCACCCCTTCCACCGGATCGACCAGCTCGCCCTCCAGCCCCGAGCGCGCCGCCTGCCAGGTCGCCGCGCGTACCGCCTCCAGGCGCACCTCGCGCCCGTCCCCTCGGCGGGCCGCCTCCAGCTCGGTGGCGACCAGCGCGCGGAACAGCCCGGCGATCAGCACGACGTCCGACAGCCGCGGGCAGGAGTCGCAGATGCGCAGCTCGACCGTGGGCAGGTGACAGGAGGGCCGGATGTCGAAGTAGATCATCCCGGGGTCGGCGATGACCCCGGAGCGGATCAGCGTGTCGATCATCTGCTGGTACTCGGCCGCCGAGCCGTAGGACGCCATCGGGCCGGTCGTGGGCCAGCGCTGCCACACGAGGGTGCGGTAGCTGGCGTAGCCGGTGTCGGCGGCGTCCCAGAACGGGGAGCTGGCGCTGAGCGCCAGCAGCGGCGGCAGCCACGGCGCGAGCCGGTGCGCGACGGCCACGGCCAGCTCCCGGTCACGTACCTCGGCATGCACGTGCATGCCGCAGATGAGCTGCTCGCGGGTGAGCACCTGGAAGTCGATGAGCATCCGCTCGTAGCGCGGGTCGGGGAAGATCTTGAGCTGGTCCTCGTCCACGAGCTGCGGGCTGCCCGCGGCCACGACGCCGAGGCCGAGCGCCTCCGCCTCGCGGACCAGCGCGGCGCGCATGCCGCACAGGTCGCCGGCCAGGTCGGTCAGACCACGGAAGGGCAGGCTGTTGGACTCCACCATCGAGCGCTGCAGCTCGTGCGTGAATCGGGCAGGGGGCAGCGCCTCCAGCAGCAGTCCCGACCGGGCCGCCAGGTGGCGGGTCCGCAGGTCCACGACGTGAAACTCCTCCTCCACCCCCACTTTGACGGGCTCTCCTGGCTTCGGCACGGCCATCACCCCCGACATCGCGCCTTAAAGGGTGACACTCCCCCATAAATCGCAGGTTTAGCATCGTCCTTAATCAGATGCCTCCGAGGAGACCCCCGCCTTCAGGCGAGGGAGGAATCGGACTCCTGCGCAGCAGGGCAGGAGCAGGCGGTGCGCCGTCAGGCGAACCGCCGTCGTCTTTTGGAATCGGCCGGTGCGCGAGTGATCTCGCACATAAAATCGAAAGGTGGCGCAGCTGGTGAAGCGGGCCTACAAGTACCGCTTCTATCCGACCCCCGAACAGGCCGAAGAGCTTGTCCGGACGTTCGGCTGCGTGCGCCTGGTCTACAACAAAGCACTCGAAGAGCGGACCCGCGCCTACAAGCTGGAAGGCCGCGGCGTCTCCTACACCGAGTCGTCGGCGACGCTGACCGCGTGGAAGAAGACGCCCGAGCTGGCGTTCTTGTGTGAGGTGTCGTCGGTGCCGTTGCAGCAGGCGCTGCGGCATCTGCAGGCGGCGTTCGCGAACTTCTTCGCCCGCCGCGCGAAGTACCCGACGTTCAAGAGCAAGAAGAGGTCGCGGGCGTCGGCCGAATACACCCGCTCGGCGTTCCGCTGGCGCGACGGCCGGCTCACCCTGGCCAAGATGAGCGCGCCGCTGGACATCGTATGGTCGCGCCCGCTGCCCGAGGGAGCCGAGCCGTCCACGGTCACCGTGAGCCGGGACCCGGCCGGGCGCTGGTTCGTCTCCCTCCTGGTCGAGGAGAAGATCACACCCTTGCCGCCCGTCGAGCGGTCGACGGGCCTGGACGCCGGCCTTGTCGCGCTGCTCACGATGTCGTGCGGCGAGAAGATCGCCAACCCGCGTCACGAGCGTCGCGAGCGGCGCAGGCTGGCCAAGGCACAGCGGGCGCTGGCCCGCAAACAGAAGGGGTCGAACAACCGGGCCAAGGCCCGGCTGCGCGTGGCGAAGATCTACGCCCGGGTCGCCGACCGGCGCCGGGACTACCTGCACAAGGTCACCACACGGCTGGTACGCGAAAATCAAGTGATCGCCGTGGAGGACCTGGCCGTCCGCAACCTGCTCAAGAACCATGCCCTGGCCCGTGCCATCTCCGATGCCGGCTGGCGGGAACTGCGGTCCATGCTGGAGTACAAGACGGACTGGTACCGCCGCACGCTGGCGGTCGTGGACCGCTTCTTTCCCTCCTCCAAGTTGTGCTCGGTCTGCGGGACCCTGCGGGAAGAGATGCCGTTGAGCGTCCGGGTGTGGGTCTGTGCGTGTGGCGCGGTCCATGACCGGGAGGTGAACGCAGCCGGGAACATGCTGCTCGCCGCCGGGCTGGCGGAGAGCTGAAACGCCTGTGGAGCTGGTGTAAGACCTCAACGAGACTCCTCTCGGGCGGGCGATCGGCGGTGAAGCAGGAAGACCGAGCGGCGACGATCGGAACCCCCTCGTTAACGAGGGGGAGGATGTCAAGGCCTAGACTCCGACGAATGTCCTTGCCCCCTGCCCGGCTGGCCTGGCTGGACGCCCTCCGGGGGCCGGCGGCGCTGGCCGTCACCGCGCACCACGGCGGCTGGACCTTCGTCCCCGCCCTCTACGCCGTCGTCGACGCGCGCGTCGATCTGGGCACGTGGGGGGTGTTCGTGTTCTTCCTGGTGAGCGGCTACATCATCCCCGCCTCGCTGGAGCGGCGCGGCGACGTACGCGGCTTCTGGACCGGCCGTGCCTTCCGCCTCCTCCCGCTCCTGCTCACCGCCTGCTGCGCGGCGCTCCTGCTGGCCGCCGCCGGGCTGGTCCCGCTCTCCTCCGGGCTCGGCTCCCGCCCGCTCCCCCTCGTCGCGCTCGGCAACGTGGCGATGCTCCAGGAGCTGCTCAACCTGCCCGCCGTCGTGTCCGTGACCTGGACGCTGTCGTACGAGATGGCGTTCTACCTCATCAGCGTGGCCCTCTACGTGACCGGCCGGGCCCGCAGGTCAGCGGGGATCTCCGTGGCCCTGGCGGTCGCCGCCGTGCCGTTAGGGCTCTTAATGCCGCGCGCCGTGATCGGCCGTGGCGACCTGCTCGCCGCGCTGCTCTGCCTCGCCGTGGTGGCCGCCGTCGTGGTGACCGCGCTGGCGGGCGGCCGGGCCCGTACGGCGGCCGCCGTCACGGGCGGCCTGCTCGGCCTCGCGCTGGTGGTCGCCGGCAGCCGGGGCGGCACCTGGCAGGGCGTGATCATCCTGGCCGCCATGTTCGCGGGCACCGCCGTGTACCGGGCCGAACGCGGCGAGATCCCGTGGCGCGCGGCGGCCGTCGCCGTGGCGGCCGTGCTCGGCTGCGGGATCGCGGCCAAGGACGACCCCGGCTGGGCGCCGGCGCTCGTGCTGGCCTTCGCCGTGTTCGGGCTGGCGTTCGCGCTGCGCGGGCGGGCCTTCCCGCGCTGGCTGACCTGGCTCGGCGTGGTCAGCTTCTCGCTCTACCTGCTGCATCCGCTCCTGCTGCACCTCGCGCCCGACATCTGGGTGTACTACCTCGTGCTCGTCCCGTTGAGCGGGGTGACGTACCGCCTGATCGAGGCGCCGGCGCAGCGGCTGGGACGGCGGCTGCGCCGGCCGCAGAACGCCTAGATTGTCCCCATGCCCCTGACCCTCCGCGATCTCAACCGCGCCACCCTGGCCCGGCAGTTCCTGCTGCGCCGGGAGGCGCTGGACGTCGCCCCCGCCGTCCGCCGCCTGGTGGGGCTGCAGGCGCAGCAGCCCGCCTCGCCCTACCTCGCGCTCTGGAACCGGCTCGCCGGGTTCGACCCGGCCGCGCTGGACGCGGCGTTCGCCGACGGCTCGCTGGTGAAGGCCACGCTCATGCGGATCACCCTGCACGTGGTGCACGCCGACGACCATCCGGCCATGCACCTCGCCATGCGGCGGACATTGCGGGGCTCGCGGCTCGGCGACCGGCGCTTCGCCGAGACCGGCCTCACGCCCGCCGAGGCCGACGCTCTCGTGCCTGACCTGCTGGCCTTCGCCGCCGACCGGCCGCGTACGGGCGCCGAGATCGAGGCGTGGATCGCCGAGCGCGCGCCCCTGTCGCCGAAGGGCGTGCTGCGGGTGATGCGCTCGATCGCGCCGCTGCGGCACGCGCCGACCGGAGGGGCGTGGTCGTTCGGGCCGCGGCCCGCGTACCTGGCCGCCCGGCCAGGCTCCGTCCCCGGGGACGAGGACGACTGCCTGCGGGAGCTCACCCTGCGCTATCTGGAGGCGTTCGGGCCCGCTTCGGTGCTGGACGTGGCCCAGTTCGCGCTGGTCCACCGGCCACGGGCGCGCGCGGCCCTCCAGGCGCTGTCCGACCGGCTGGAGCGCCTGGAGGGGCCGGACGGCACCGAGCTGTTCGACGTGCCGGGAGCGCCGCGGCCCGGCGGGGACACGCCCGCCCCGCCCCGGCTCATGGCCATGTGGGACAACCTGCTGCTCGCCCACGCCGACCGGGCCCGCGTCATCCCGCCCGCGTACCGCAAGCTGGTCATCCGCGCCAACGGCGACGTCCTGCCCACGCTGCTGGTGGACGGCCAGGTGGCCGGGGTGTGGCGGCCGGCGGAGGGCGGCATCGAGGCGTCCGCCTTCCACCCGCTGCCCGAGACGACGTGGGACGGGCTCGCCGCCGAGGCCAGGGAGCTGCTGGCGCTGCTGGCCGGCCGCGACCCGCGCGTGTACCTGAGTTACGCCCGCTGGTGGGGCGCCCTTCCGGCGGCCGAGGTACGCATCCTGCCGGCCTGACCGCGTTTGGCCCGCCCGTGGCGGGGCACCGGGGCGGTCCCTGGGAGGAGTGGGATGGCGCGCAGGCTGCTGGCGATGGGCAACTCGGCCGCGGGCGGGGACGACGAGGCGACCCGCCGGGCGGTGCTCGGCGTGCTCGGGGGCGGGGCGGACGTGGTCTTCCGCGCCCTGGAACGGCCGGACGACCTGGATCGGGCGCTCGCCGAACACCCCGACCGCGAGCCCGTGGTGCTCGGCGGCGACGGCACCCTGCACCGGGTGGTGGCGGCGCTGCTGGCCCGCGGCGAGCTGGAGCGCCGCCCGGTGGGCCTGATCCCGGTGGGCACCGGCAACGACCTGGCCCGCACGCTCGGCATCCCCCTGGACCCGGAGGAAGCCGCCCGCGTCGTCCTGGACGGCACGCCCCGCCCACTGGACCTGCTCGTCGAGGACCCGCCCGGCGAGAACGGACGCGCCGGGGACGCGGCCGGCGGGAGCGGGGGGATCGTGATCAATGCCGTGCACGTCGGCGTCGGTGCGGAGGCCAGCCGGCGGGCGACGCCGCTCAAGCCGGTCCTGCGCCGGGCCGCGTACGCCGCCGGCGCGCTGCTCGCGGGCGTGCGCAGCAAGGGCTGGCGGCTCCGGGTGCGCGTGGACGGCGAGCTGGTCGCCGACGGGCGGCGGCGGGTCCTCATGGTGGGCGTCGGCAACGGCGCCTCGATCGGCGGCGGCACTCCCCTGGCCCCCGAGGCGCGCCCCGACGACGGCCTCGCCGACGTGATCGTCTCCTACGCGGTCTCGCCGTGGGGGCGGCTGGCGTACGGGGTGCTGCTGCGGCTCGGCCGGCACCCCGAGCGGGACGACGTGGCGACGTTCCGGGGACGCGCGGTCGTGGTCGAGGGCGAGCCGGTGCCCGCCAACGCCGACGGCGAGCTGTTCCCGCCCGCTCCGCGCCGCTCCTGGACCCTCCGCCCGGCCGCCTGGCGGATCGTCGCGCCGCGTTCCTGACCGCGTTCCTGCCCGTGTTCCTGACCGCGCGGCCCGGTCCGCTCAGGCTTCCCGGAGGTCGCGGCGCTGCTCGGCGAAGCGGGTGGTCTCCACGGCGACCAGCACGACCAGGACGAGCGTCAGCCCCGCCAGCGCGGCCAGCGGCGGCAGCGCGATCGCCACCGGCAGCCCGGCCAGCAGCGCGCCGATGGCGAGCAGCCGCGGCAGGCTGAGCACGCCGTGCATCAGGCCGCCGAACAGCACGTGCCCGCCGAGGTAGAGTGCGGCGCCGCCGTACAGGACGGAGGCGTTGAAGCCGCCGAGCGCCACGCCCTCGTCCGCGTGGGCCAGCACGCCCTGGACGCCGAGCCCGGTCACGATGACGCCGGCCACGATGGGGAAGTGCCCGTAGGTGTAGCCCTCCACGACCATCTTGACGCGGATCACGCCGAGCGCGCGCACCAGCCGGTGCTCGGCCGCCGGCGCGACCACGTCGAAGTACAGCCACCACAGGCACACGGCCACCGCGATCCCGAGCACGCCCCCGGCCAGCAGCGGGACGCTCACCGCCCGTTCCGCGACCCCCACGCCGGCGATCGCGGCCGACTCGCCGATGGCGAGCAGCACGAACAGCCCGTGCCGTTCGCTCCACCGCGCCGCGTCGCCGATCCACAGGCCGCCGCGGCGCGCGGCCAGGTGCGTCCCTGCCCGGTCGACGGCGAGCGCCCCGGCGAACAGCGCCGTCTGCGCCCACCCGCCGAGCAGCGCCCCCGCCACCAGCAGCGGCACGACCGCCAGCAACGTCGCCCAGGAAAGCCCGAGCCGGCGGCGCGCCCCTTCGCCGCCCCCGGCCACCGCCCCGGCTCCCGCCGCCGCCCCCACGACGGCCCCGTCCACGGCGAACTGCACGGTGAGGTGCGTGGCCCGCACCAGCACGTACGCGCCCACGAGCACGAGCGGCCCGTCCAGCCCGCCGGGCGCGTCGCGCCACGCCTCCGGGACCGTCAGCGCCATGACGATCACCGCGGCGCTCGCCACCGCCATGCCGCCGCGTACCACGCCGTCGTCGGCGCGTGCCTGGTTGCCGAGCCAGGTGTAGCCCTCCCACGTCCACCACAGCAGCGCGAGCAGCAGCAGCCCTTGGAACAGCCCGTGCACGCTGTGCTCGCCCGCCATGAGGACGGTGACCCGGGTCGCCGCGAACACGAAGACCAGGTCGAAGAAGAGCTCGAAGGCCGTCGTCCGGTGGCTTTCCCCCGCCTGGCCGGTCACGCTCGATAACCTCGGCCCGCGCCGCGGGTCCCCCTGCTCGGCCATGGCCGGCCACCCCCATTTCCTTCCCGGATCGATTGCCGACGGGAAGGTTATAGGCGGTTATAGGGGGACGTCTCCACGATCACCCTGTTTTCCGCGATCTGTAAGGGTTCGCCATCCCCTCGTCCCGCGCCGCGCGACGTCCGTGCCAGCTCCCGCCCGCCCCTGCCGTCGCGGCGGCGGCCGGCGGCCCGCGGCCGTCCGTTCCGGACACGGCGGGTTGACCGCCGAGGCCGCCGACGTGAAACCACACGCGGGCCCCTCAACCCCACAAACCTCACTCAGCCCATAAGCCCGAAATATCACAACCCCGGAACAGCCCCCGAATTCGATCATTCAGCGGCCCGCCGACCCCCTTCTTCCCGTTCCGGCAAACCGCCACCTACGTGCAGAAATGCGACACCATTTCTTGATCAAACAACCCCCGCCAACCCCTGTCGCCGCGATTCTGGTCACAAACATTTCCCGAAATAACCGGTCTACCGCATTGCGATTGACTGGAATTGTTGGAACATATGGTCAGAGTCATCGAGTGAGGTCCGGAGATCGCCTACCCCGGACGGGTGGCGGCGAGGGAAAGGGGCAACGCTCATGCACCAAAGGGCTGTCCGAAACCTGGCCAAGCTCGAAACGACGCAGGCGCGCATGACGCGTCTTTTCGACGCCGCGGCCGGCGGGAAGAACAACTTCCAGTCGGACAAGGACATGGTGCGCCATTTCGAGCAAGCCGCTCCCGTCGTCACCACCGCCGCCCGTGCCGTCCTGGAATTCCTCTCCCGCGTCATCCGCCATCTGGCCGCCCACGAGGGCGTCGACCAATTCATGATCATCGGAAGCGGCGTGCCCAGCGGCCTCCCGCCCGGCCGCCGCCTGCACGACCTCGCCCGCCAGGCCTCCCCCAGCTCCGCCGTCCGGACCGTGTACGTCGAGAACAACCCGATGGTCGTCACCATGGCCCAGGCCACCATCGAGCCCTTCTCCGACCTCGTACGGGTCGTGGACGGCGACGCCCACGAGATCGACGAGATGCTCGGCGACCGGGTCGTCCAGACCTTCCTCGACTGGGACCGGCCCATAGCGGTCCTGCTGCTGTCCGCGCAGAGCCTCGACGACGAGGAGTACGCCCACTACGTCATCAAGCGCCTGCGCCACACGGCTCCGGCGGGCAGCTTCCTCGCCCTGGCGCACACCACGTTCGACGCCGTCCCCCAGGAGCTGCTTCCCGCCGTCCGCGACATGCTCGCCATGACGCTCCCGCGTCTCGCCATCCGTACGAAGGAGGAGGTCGAGGCCCTGCTGGACGGCCTGGACCTGGTGGACCCGGGCCTGGTCTGGGTGCCCGAGTGGCACGCGGGCGACCCGGTCCCGGGGGACGACGCCGCCTGCGCCGACCAGCCCGCCGCCTCGGGCAACTACGGAGCCGTGGCCCACATCCCCTGACGAGCCCCGGCGGAAACGGCGCGGCCGCGCGCCCCGGGTGGGGCGCGCGGCCGTCACGGCCTGACCGACGTCAGGGGATGAGCAGGTCGAAGCCGCCGTTCGCGGACTTGCCCGCGGTGGAGAGGACACGCACCGCGACGGTGTTGGGGTGGTTGTCGCACTGCTGCGACGGGAAGCGGTAGGCGATGGACGGCACCCGCCCCTCGGTCCGCGACGTGAGCAGGATCAGCGCGTCCCTCGTGTCGATGGGGGGCGCGATCTGCACGCAGTAGCTGCCTTCGCTCGGGCGCCACGAGCGGATGACGTTCTTGCCGTCGATCACGGCGCCGTACGAGTCCACGATCGCCCCGGCGCGGGCGTTCGGCGCCTTGATGTCGGCGTGTGCTGCGGAGCCGGCGGCGGTGACGAGACCGGCGGCCGCAAGGGCGAGGCAGCCCGCCAGAGCACGACGAAGCATTCGGTTTCCCCCTTTGGGTAACTCACGGATAGGAGCCACGACAGAACGTAATTTCACCGGCCTGCCTGCGGCGCGAGCCACCCCGGAGTGCCGCGCCAAAGATTTTTTGGCACGGGCCTCGTGAACTTCTGGCGGGCTTCGAACGTCTGCGCGGGCCCTCTACGACCCCGTGGCGAGGTCATGACCTGGGGCTCTATGAGAGCAGACCTCTCCCTGTAACCGACCTGCTACTTTCTGCTACATACCGGCCACAATGTGTGTAATGGGAGCTCGATGATGAAGGTCGCCTGCGTCGGCGGTGGGCCCGCCAGCCTGTACTTCTCGATCCTCATGAAGCGGATGAACGCGTCCCACGAGATCACGGTCTACGAGCGGAACCCGGCCGGCTCGACCTACGGCTGGGGCGTGACGTACTGGGTGCAGCTCCTGCAGAACCTGTACGCCCTCGACCCGCAGTCCGCCCAGGCCATCAGGGAGAACTCCGTCCACTGGGACAGCTGGGTGGTCGAGCTCCAGGAGCGTGCGACGCTCACGATGGAGCACAGCGACGACGGCTTCGGCATCGGCCGCCGCACCCTGCTGGACATCCTCGGCCGGCGCGCGGGCGAGCTCGGCGTGCGGATCGCGTACGAGCACGAGATCAGCGGCCCCGACGCGCCCGAGCTGGCCGGCATGGACGTGGTCGTGGCGGGCGACGGGATCAACAGCAGAATGCGCGAGCCGCACGCCGAGCACTTCGGCTCGGAGTTCGCCGTCGGCCGCAACGTCTACATGTGGCTCGGCACGACGAGGATCTTCGACTCGTTCGTCTTCTCGTTCGTGGAGACCGCGCACGGCTGGATCTGGTGCTACGGCTACCCGTACGGCGACGAGCACAGCACCTGCGTGATCGAGTGCGCGCCCGCGACCTGGACGGGCCTCGGCCTCGACGGGGCGAGCGAGGCCGACAGCCTGGCGGTGCTGGAGAAGCTGTTCGCCGGCGTCCTGGACGGGCATCCGCTGATCGGCCGCGAGCAGCCCGACGGCAGCGCCCACTGGCTCAGGTTCCGCACTCTCACCAACCGCCGCTGGCACCGCGGCAACCTGGCCCTGCTGGGCGACGCGGCGCACACCACCCACTACTCCATCGGCGCGGGCACCGCGCTCGCGCTGGGTGACGCCGCCTTCCTGGCCGACGCGCTGCACCAGGAGCCCGACCCGCAGGCCGCGCTCGCCCTCTACTCGCGCAAGCGCATCCCTTCCATCCGGCCCACCCAGCGCTCGGCCCGCAACAGCGCCCGCTGGTACGAGAACCTGCCCCGCTACGCCGCCCTTCCGCCGCACCAGTTCGTCGCGCTGCTCGGCCAGCGGCACGGCACGCTGCTCGGGCGGGTGCCGCCGAGGCTCTACTACCACGTCGGCCGCGCGGTGGAGGGCGTGCAGATGGGGACGGACTGGGTGGCCGCGAAGCTCGGCCGGGTCCCGACCTGCGAGTGCTGCCGCCCGCAGCCCACGGAGGGCGGGTAATCAGGCCGCCGTTCGTGGGCAGGGGGTGAGGAACCGAGATCGCACGCGCGAACAGCACCCCGGAGGACGGCTCATGACATCGACACCCGGCCCGCCCCGCCCTGGAGAGCACGGCCCCCCGGCGGTGTCGCCGCAGGCCACCGCGGCGGAACGGGAGATCGCCCGCGTCACCGAGCCGGCCCGGCTGCTGCGCATGAGCGACATGGTGCGCATGCTGCTGGACGAGGCCCAGGACACGACCCTGGACGAGCGCGCCCGCGACCAGCTCAGGCACATCCACCTGCGGGCCATCGAGGAGATCGGCGACTCGGTGGCGCCCGAGCTGCGTGAGGAGCTCGAACGCCTGATGCCCGAGGAGCCGCCCGGCCTGCCGAGCCAGGCGGAGCTGCGCATCATGCAGGGCCAGCTCGTGGGCTGGCTGGACGGCGTCTTCCAGGGCATCAAGGCCGGGCTGGCGCTCCAGCAGGCCGGCGCCCGGCCGGCGCGGCCCGAGGGTCAGGGCCACGCACTGCCGGACCGGCCGCGCGGCACGGGCCCGTACCTGTGAGGCCCGGGCTCACAGGACGGGCTCAGCCGCGCCTCGCGGCGGGCCAGCCGTAGCCCCAGCCGCCCTGGATCATCGTCTGGAAGGCCCAGCCGTCCTCGGTGCGCACCAGCAGGTCGGCGTAGTGCATCTCCTGCTCCTGACCCTCGACGGTCATGGTGGCCCGCGTCTCGACGACCACGAGGTTCGGGCTCAGGAAGTGCGGGGTCCGCCGCGAGCGGAGGTCCAGCCCGGCCGTGCCGCCGCCCATCGCCTCCTTCATCGTCTCCAGGTACTCCTCGCGCGTCCACTGCCGGACCGCGGCGTGGCCGCCGGGCACGTCGGTGGCCACGTTCATGGGGAAGACGCCCAGGTCGGCCAGCTTGTCGAGCTCGCCCTGCTCGGCCAGGGCGTCGTACTCGGCGAACCATTCCTCGATGCTCTTCAGCTCTTCGGCGCTCGGCTGATACATGCGCGACTCCCTTGTGCTCGTGCTTGCCGTACGCCGTACCGTACACCATACGGATCGGTGACGCAAAAAGGGCGGCGCCCGGCAGTGCCGGACGCCGCCTGAGAGCGCGGAGCGGTGAGGTCAGAGGTGCGACTTGACGCGGAACTCGTCCGAGATCCCGCAGGAGGGGCCGTTCGGGCCGCCGATGCGGACCCCGTTGAAGAAGTCGCGGTAGGTGCTGTAGAAGTTGCCCTTCCCGCGTGGCCCGGTCGCCGCGGTGCAGCCGCCCCAGTTGGCCTCGGAGTAGAGGTGGATGACGGAGTCGGTGCGGTTCCAGTCGGACTTGGCGCGGTCGGCCATGCCGTAGACCGCCAGGTCGGGGACGTTGGTGTTCAGCTCGACGATGTCGCCCGTGCCGTCGAGGCCGCTGAACAGGCAGTAATAGCCCTCATGGCAACGGTCGTAGCCGGTGGCGGCCTGCGCCGGGGCGGACATGAGGGGCAGCGCGAGCGCCACGATCGGCAGAGTCAGCAGCGGGTGTAACTTCTTGCCCATTTCACCTCTTCGGATGAAAGTTTCTTTCGCCGGTGGGCCGAACATACCTCGCCGATCTTCGTCAAGAAAGTCTTGACTCGAGCGGGGTTCCGTGCCCACCGGCCACTGCCTGGGCGTTCGTCAGTTCCGCGCGCGGCTCTCCGACATGCTGCTGGCGATCAGCTCGTGGTGGCGCACGACCTCGGCGATGATGAAGTTCAGAAACCGCTCGGCGAAGACCGGATCGAGCTTCGACTCCTCGGCCAGGCCGCGCAGCCGGCGGATCTGCCGCGCCTCGCGTTCGGGATCCGCCGGCGGCAGCCGGTGCTCCGCCTTGAGCCGGCCGACCTCCTGCGTGCACTTGAACCGCTCCGCCAGCAGGTGCACAAGGGCGGCGTCGAGGTTGTCGATGCTGGAGCGGAGCCGCTGGAGCTCCTCGAGGACGGCCTCCTCCGGGAGGGGCTGGGAGTTTTCCATGCGGGACAGCCTGCCATCAATCCGGCAGGCTACTCACATCGGGCACCTCACCCCAGGTCGGTCACCCCGCACACTTCGCACCGGTAGAGCGTGCCCCTGCCGTCCTCACCGAACTCGTTCCACCAGTGGGCGTTGCCGGCCAGGTTGGACGGGTCACCAGAGCAGAACATGCGGGATCCGGCAGGATCGGCGGGAGTTGCGGTCGAAGGCATGATCGTCTCCAGGCAGAAGGGGTCGGAGCCGGGGGGCTCAGTCGGATGTGTTGACTTCGTGCTACTGCCCGAAGGAAGAGATCTGAAACCTTACGTGCTAGGGAGAGACGCAGGTCACTCCGGCGAGTAAGCCGGTCGGAGCCCTCTTGCCGGGGCCCTCCGCCCGAGAGTAGAAGGCGTTTGAGACAGATTCGTGACGGTATGGGACCTGATGAGCAGGGGGAGACAGAGATCGCCCCGCTTGGGGCCTTCCTTCAAGGGAGGCAGAACAGGCGGTCTCGGCAATCGCGGGGCCGCCGGATCGGGGGAACCCAATGCGCAAGACACTCACCGGACTGGGACTGGCGTTCTTCCTGACGCTCGCCCCGGCCGCCGCGGCCACGGCCGAGACGCCGGTCGCGCCCGTGGCGCACAGTCAGGTCACTCCTGCGCCGCAGGACAACAACAGGCAGAGCAACGACGGCGGCGGCAATGCCGGTCTGTGGGGCCTGCTGGGCCTGCTCGGACTTCTGGGCTTCGCCGGCATGCGACGCCGTGAACACCACGACGTCGGCACCGCCGAGCACGTCGGCAATCGCAACATGCGCCGGTAGCACGCCGACGTTCTCGCCCCGGGGCCCGCCGTACGCGACGGGCCCCTCTCCATGCGACCGGTCCAACCTTGACTGTGCCATATGTCCGAATTGCGGTGTTTTGTGAGGATTGCGGGTACGTCCCTCCTGAATCACACGAGCAAACGGGGGAAATCGTCGTGGCACTGCAAACAGAGATCCGGCACCTGTTCGACTGCCACCTCGTGGGGTCGGACGGGCAGTCCATCGGCCAGGTAGGCCAGGTGTACCTCAACGACCGCACCGGCGACCCGGAGTGGGTCACCGTACGGACGGGGATGTTCGGCATGAAGGAGACCTTCGTGCCCCTCGCCGGCTGCCACCGCAGCGGGGACGAGATCCGCGTCCCCTTCGACAAGGAGAAGATCAAGGACGCACCCAACATCGACGTGGACGGCCATCTGACCATCGAGGAGGAGGCGCGGCTCTACCGGCACTACGGCCTCCAGCCGCCGGCCGTCCCGCAGCAGCGCAGCACCTCGCCCACCGGCGAGGCCCGCCCCGGACCCGTCCCCGGCCCGGCCACACCCACCGCCGGGCCCACCGCCACGCCCACCATGCCGACCAAGCCCACCGCCGGCACGACGGGCGCCCGCGAGGACATGGGCGACATGGAGCGCGTACGCCGCGAACACGAGACGACCGGGACCGGGACCAGCGGCATGGAAGCGAAGACGGAGATGGGCCGCACGGGGGACACGGCCGACTCCGACATCGACATGACCATGTCCGAGGAGCGTCTCCGCATCGGCAAGGAGACCGTGGAGAGCGGCCGGGTGCGGCTGCGCAAGTACGTCGAGACCGAGAACGTGCAGGAGACCGTACCGCTCAGCCACGAGGAGGTGGTGATCGAGCGCGAGCCGATCCGCGAGGGCGAGGCGGTCACGGGCTCGTACGACATCGGCGAGGACGAGCAGACCATGACCCTGCACGAGGAGCGCGCGGTCATCGGCAAGGAGACCCGGCCCGTGGAGCACATCCACGCGCACAAGCAGTCCGTCGAGCAGGAGAAGACGGTGGGCGGACAGGTCCGCAAGGAGCACGTGGAGATCGACGAGGACGACACGACCCACGGCACCAAGCCGGGCGACCGCCGGCCGCCGCTGTAGGCGCTCACCCGCCCGCCGACGGCAAGCGGGCCTCGCACGGACGCGAGGCCCGCCCGTCGCAGGAGCGTCAGGCGACCTCGATCGCCGGCGTCGGCGGGAAGAGGTCGTCGAACACCGCCGCCCGGTCGAAGCGCAGCGCGCGGGCGCGGGCCCGCATCTCCATGTCGTGCCGCTCGGCGGCCGACAGGTCCAGCACCACCCGGTCCAGGGCCGCCACCAGGCTCGGGACGTCGCCGGGCCGGACGATGACGGCGGTGTCGCCGACCGCCTCCGGCGCGCCGCCCGTCGTGGTGGTGATGATCGGCCCGCCGCCGGCCAGCATCTTCTCGGCCAGGGCGATGCCGAAGGTCTCCACGAAGTCGGGCTCGGGCTTGGTGGGCAGCGCGTAGGCCGCGCACCCGTTCATGAGCAGCGCCTTCTCCCGGTCGTCCACGTCGTCGAGGAAGACCACCCGCTCGTCCGCCGCGGCCAGCGCCCTGACCTCGGCCAGCGCCGGGCCCGTGCCCGCGACGACCAGCTTCACCCGCGAGCGGCAGCGGGTCCGCGCGAAGGCCGTCACCAGCTCGTAGATGCCCTTGGCGCGGGTCACCCGCGAGAGGAACAGCACGTAACCGTCGCGGTCCAGCCCGCGGCGGGCGAGCGCGGCGTCCACCTCCGCCCGGTCGAGGCCGAGGAAGGCCGTGGAGTCGATCGGCGGGTAGCTGACGGTCACCCGCCGCCGGCACTGCTCGGCGAAGTCGGTGCCGCAGTGCGCGTCCACCTGCTCGGCCGAGGCGATGATCTCGTCCCTGGTGTAGTCGGAGACCGCGACGACCTCGTCGTTGGCGAGGAACGTGGTGAACAGCACGGTCGCCGCGCCGAACCGGCCCTCGCGCAGGCACGAGCGGATCACGTTGGTGACGTCGGAGCCGACCGCCTTGGCGACCGTGTGGACGTCGGGCGCGTAACCGGCGGCGCGGGCCGCCGCGACCGCGTCCACGACGACCGAGGTGTGCGGCGCGAGGTACATCGACAGGCAGACGGTCGGCACCGGCTCGGCCAGCAGCTCGACCAGCCGCCCGGTGAGTCCGGCCTGATGGCGCCCGTCCGGCACCCGGTAGTCGCCGACCGGTCCCGGCCGCTCCACGGTGATGCCGGGGCTGTACGGCAGCAGCCGGTCCAGCGGCTTGAGCGGCAGCCCTGCCGCCTGCAGCGCGGGGATCGGCCACGTCAGCAACCGTACGTCGGTGAACCCGCGGGTCAGCGCCACCTCGGCGAGATTGCGCGCTTCGCCCGAGTGACCGCAGATGACCGGGTCGGCCCTGACCACGATGACGAGACGGCGATGTGGGGGGAGCATCGCGCTACCTCCTATGTCGCGGGTGGATCGGAAAGAGACGGGGGCCGGAGCTCCCGGCCCCACGCCGACGGCTCCGGTCCGAGCCGGAGGTGGAGGACGCCGCCGCGGTGCACGGTGACGGCGTCCAGGTGCGTCGCGTGCAGAGGCTTGCCGTCGAGCGTCGCCGACTGCACGTACTGCGGGGGCGGGTGGCCCTCCGGGCCGTCCACGCCGATCGGGGTCTCGCGGTGGCCGCTGGTCTCGACGACGAACTCGCCGTCGCCGGTGCGGAGCAC
Source organism: Nonomuraea sp. AD125B (assembly GCF_041402765.1). Taxonomy (NCBI): domain Bacteria; kingdom Bacillati; phylum Actinomycetota; class Actinomycetes; order Streptosporangiales; family Streptosporangiaceae; genus Nonomuraea; species Nonomuraea sp. AD125B. The sequence continues at coordinate 50,678 of NZ_JBGLOU010000003.1, forward strand.
GGCACGTTCGAAGGCGGGCGCGTTGACCAGGAACAGGCTCTGCCCGGCGACCGGGAACAGGCCCAGCGACGCCCACACGTACCAGGAACTCAGGCCGCCCGAGTCGTCGTTGCCCGGCAGGCCGCCGGGCCCGGTGCCGAACTGCCAGGTGAGCGCCGCGTGCACCACCTCGGCGGTGCGGTCGGGGCGGCCCGCGTAGTGGTAGGCCCAGGGCGCCTCCATGTCGGGCTCGTTGTTCAGTCCCTCGAACCGGTTGAGCGCGTATCCCGCCGCCATCTCCGCGGGGTCCGGGCGCCGGCCCGGCTGCCGCACCGGCCGCGCCCCGTAGCCGAAGAAGCGGTCGAGCTTGTCGATGAACTCCTTGTCGCCGCCGGCCAGGTCGATCCTGGCGGCCATGTCGTGCAGCAGGCGGAAGGAGTAGTTCCACTTGCCGCCCTCGTAGAACTCCGAGTCGCGCAGCAGGCCCGTGCCGGGGTCGAAGGCGTTGGTCCACTGGCTGCCGCGCCGCTCCAGGTCGTCGGCCAGCCGGCGGTCGTTGAGGGCGCGGGCGACCTTGGCGGTGCAGTGGTGGGCGTAGGCCAGGTCGAGGGTGTGGGTGATGGGGTGCACCACGCCGTGCTCGAAGAAGTCCTCGCCGTACATGCGGCGCAGGTCGCCGACCATGTGCACGAGCGCCCAGTTCCAGTCGAGCGCGGTGCGGCCGAGCGCGTGGGCGTCGGCCAGCGCCGTGTGGACGAGCGCGCTCGCCTGGCGGAAGAACCGGTCGGCGCCGCGGGCCATGCGGTAGCCGATCGGGAAGTTGCCCTCCTCCTCGCAGACCCGGATCAGCGACTCCAGCAGGTCGTTGGCCCGCTCGGGGACGATGGCGGACAGCAGCGGGAGCTGGGTCTTGTAGATGTCCCACATGGTGCACACGTCGAACGCGAACGGCCCGGGGGTCGGCCAGAACGGGCTCTCGTCGTCGCCGAAGCACGGCTTGATCAGCGCGTGGTAGAGCGCGGTGCCGAAGACCGTACGGCGGGCGGGCGTGCCGCCCTCGACCTGGACGCGGCCGAGATGGTCGCCCCAGCGGGCGCGGGTGCGCAGGCGCACGGTGTCGAAGGCGGAGCTCGACTGGCCGCACTCGCGTTCGAGGTTGGCGCGGGCCTGCTCGCAGCCGCGCAGCGAGAACCCGAGCCGCACCTCGACCGTCTGCCCCGCCCGCGCCGGGCCCATGAAGAGCATGCCGAACGGGCGCAGCGTGGTCTGCCGGATGCTGTCGAAGTCGAGGCGGGTGCCGCCGTGGATGAGGCGGCGGTCGTACCAGAGCATCTGCCGCCAGCCGGGGCTGTCCACCTCCAGGTAGACCGACAGCGGGACGCCCTCCATCACCACCGTGCCCTGCGCCCGGCCGAGCCCCATGCTCTCGGCCTGCGCCCGGACCGGCACCGTACGGCCGAGGTCGATGCCGAGGCCGCCGCAGGACAGGTCGATCACCACGCGGGCGCTGGAGTGCTCGGGGAAGGTGTAGCGGTGCACGGCGACCTTGGTGCCCACGGTCAGCTCGCAGCGGATGCCCGTGTCGAGGGTGGCGGCGTAGTAGCCCGCCTCGGCCACCTCGTCGTGCAGCGGCCAGGACTCGTTGAGGTCGTCGAGCGGCTGCACCATCGGGGTGACCCGGACGTAGTTGTAGTACTTGCGGATCGCGCCGGTGCCGGACTGCTGGAAGTGGGTGAATCCGGACGCCTGCAGCCGCTCGAACATCTCCTCGGGCACGCCCTCGGTGTTCTTGGCGTAGCGGCCGTAGCCCGTGGGGTAGGCGCCCGAGTAGGCGCAGGCGGAAACCATGCCGAGCGGCGAGGTCGCACCCGGGTGCGTGTTGCCGACCTGCGGCTTCGGCCACCACCAAGTGGCGGCGAGACCGCGTGCGGGAGGCAGGTCGGTGGCCGCTGTGCCGATGAAGGGGTCCATGTTCGTGAGGATGGCGGCAATGTACCCGTTCGCTGTTCGCTTAAGGTTTCGCCAAGGTGAAATCCTTATAGTTTGATCTTCAGCGCACGGCACAGGGGGATCAAACTGATGGGGCAGGACAGGCCGGAGTCATCCCTGGGCAGCCGCTACACGCTGCTCGACGAGATCGGCGCCGGACCGCCTCCGCCCAGCGCCCCACGACCGACCCGCCCACCGAGGCCGTACGCACCCCCCGCTCCGTCCACTCGCCGCCCGTGACCGAGGACCCCGTGGAAGACGCCGAGCCGCCCAGCCGGCCCGACACGTCCCCCCAGTGGAAATGCCGCTCCTGGGGGCGGACGGCGGACGGCGTCGAGATGTCGCCGTGCGTGGCCCTGGTCGACGGCGTCTTCCACCTGCGGGGCCGGGTCCGCGGCGCGAACGCCGCCGGCTCCGACATCCATGTCCAGCTCTACGACACGGACGCGGAGACCAACGCCTCGGAGCCGTTCATCTGCACCGGCGTCTCCCCCGCGACCGCCGGCGGGGTGGCGACGTGCGGGCCGTTCCAGGTCAAGGCCCAGTCCGGCGGCGCGAAGCTGGACGTACGCCAGCGCTGGCGGCGGACCGGCACCAGCACGTTCGGCGGCGGTCTGGAGAGCCCCTGGGTGCTCTGGTAGGGAGCCCGCTTTGCCCTGCGTTGGGGCTGTTTTGGTTTGTTGTTGACACTCCGGGTAGCCGCAAGCGACATCAGTCGCACGAGGAGGCATCCCATGAGCGAGTATCCGACGGGGACCGGGCGACCGGCCTCTCCGCAGGAAGGAACGCTCCAACAGGGCAAGGACGCCGCCCGCGAGGTGGCAGGCACCGCCGTGGAACGCACGGCGCAGGTCGCGGACGAGGCCAGGCACCAGGCCCGCCGCGCCGTGAACGAGCTGCGCAACCGGGTGCGCGAGCAGTCCGATCACCAGAGCCAGCGCGCCGCCCAGAGCCTGCGGCAGTGGTCCGAGGACCTGTCGTCCCTGCAGGAGCACGCCAAGCCCGACTCCCCGGTCACCGGCGTCGTACGCCAGATCGCCGGCCAGGGCCACCGCGCCGCCGACTACCTGGACCGCAACGGCCTGACCGGGATGGTCAACGACGTGCAGAGCTTCGCCCGCCGCCGCCCCGGCGCGTTCCTCGCGGGGGCGCTGGCCGCGGGCTTCCTGGTGGGCCGGATCATGAAGGCCGCGAACGAGAGCCCGGAGACGACGTCCGGTCCCGGGCAGCGGTCCCCGCTGTCCTCCGCCGACACCGTGCCGAGCGGCCCCGCCCCGGTCGCCCCGCCCGCGCCCGTCGCCCCGCCCGCGCCGGTCGGCGACGCGTTCTCCGCCCGCGAGGAGACCATGCCCGTGGTCCCGCCCGCGTACGAGGAGCCGGGACCGGCGGTGCCCGGCCCGGAAGAGCCGCGGCAGGTGCCGCCGCGCTCCACTCCCCCCACCTACGGCACCGGGAGTGACCTGCCATGACCGTGCAACCGGAGGAACCGACGATCGGCCAGTTGGTCGGCGAGATCGGCGAGGACATCTCCAAACTGTTCCGCCAGGAGGTGGCGCTGGCCAAGGCGGAGATCCGCGAGGAGGCCACCAAGGCGGGCAAGGCCGCCGGGCTGCTCGGCGGCGCCGGGTTCGCCGCCTCCATGACGGCGCTGCTGCTGACCCTGGCCGTCATGTTCGGCCTGGGGAACGTCATGGACCTGGGCTGGGCGGCGTTCATCGTCGCGGTGATCTGGGCGATCGCCGGCGGCGTGATGTACACGACCGGACGCAACAGGATGCGTGAGGTCGAACCCAAGCCCGAGCAGACCATCGAGACGCTCAAGGAGGACGTGCAGTGGGCACGCGACCTGAGGAAATGAGAAGCGAGATCGCGGCCACGCGCGCCGAGCTGGCCGCCGACGTCGACCGGCTGGCCGACCGGACGAGCCCGTCCCGCATCGCGCGGCGGCGGACCGAGGGCGTACGGCGGGCCGCGCGCACGTTCCGCGAGCGGGTCATGGGCACGCCGGCCCACGCCGCCGACCGGGTACGCGAGAGCGCGCACCAGGGTGCGGGCAGCGTGGCCCACGGCGCGCACCAGGCCGCGCAGACGGTCAGGGAGGGCTCGCAGCAGGCGGCCGACACCGTACGGCACGGCGCCCATCAGGCCGCCGAGGCGGTACGGGCCGCGCCGGAGCAGGCGATGCGCGGCACGCAGGGCAACCCGCTGGCCGCCGGGCTGATCGCGTTCGGCGCGGGGCTGCTGGCCGCCGCGCTCATCCCGCGTACGCAGGCCGAGGAGCAGGCCGTCGGCCAGCTCCGCGAGCAGGTCGGCGACGTGCTGGAGCCGGTCAGGGAGGCCGGGATGGAGAGCGTGCGGCAGCTCGGCCAGGAGGCCAAGGAGGTGGCCGGCCAGGCCGCGCAGCAGGTGCGGGAGACCGCCGCCGAGGCCGCCGGCGACACCGCGCAGCACGCGCGCGAGCAGGCCCGCCAGGTCACCGACCACCGCTGAGGCGGCTGATCGAACAGAGACGGCCCCGTGGTCACGGGGCCGTCTCTGTGCCTATTCGCACCGATAGCCGCGGTCGTCCCAGCAGGAGTCGGCCGCGGCCGCGACGACCCGCAGGCCCTCTCGTCCGGTCTCTTCGAACGCGATCCCGACGAGCCGTTGGTCCACCTGGTGGACGAGTTGGAATCTGCAGCGTGGAGTGCTGCAGGTCTGCGAGGCCGGCGACCACCCCGCCTTGACGAACGCCTGCCACAACTGATCGCGTCGGAGTTCCGGGTCCACCAGGACGGACAGTGAGGCGCCGTTGTCGGCGGAGTCGCATCCGTTCCACTCGTCGACGCTCACGCGCCTGCCCGACGGCAGAACAGCGCTGACCGCCTTCAGATAGAGGGCGTTCTCCCGGTTCGCCCGGTCAATGCACACCTGGCCGCCGCCGTACATGGCCTCGTGGCCGGGGGCGCAGCCGATCAGACTGCCTCCCAGAAGCATCACGACGCTTATCGAGCGAGGTAATCCCATACGTCGATTAGATCATCCAAGCGGCTGCAAGCCGCGGGCAATCGGGACGCAAGACGCCGGCCGTAAGGTCGGGCCGTGTACAGACGACTGGTTCTCGGCGGCGCCGCGCTCGCGGTGGCCGCGACGACGACGCTCACCACCGCCGGCCCCGCCTCCGCCGCCCCTGCCACCACCGCCGCCGCGCCCGCCGGAGTGGCGAACAAGCTGTTCCGCGCCTGGCTGGCCGCCGACCGCGCGGCCGCCGCGAAGGTGGCCACCCCGGCCGCGGTCGCCACGATCTTCGGCTACCCCTACCGCGCGCCCGACCGCTTCGCCGGCTGCTCCGGCGCGGTGTGCCGGTTCACGCACACGAGCGTGCGCGTGCCCGGCGGGCTGGACGGCATCGCGATGGTGGTGACCGGCTCCAAGGTCACGAAGGTCTACCAGTCGCGGCACGTCACCAAGCCGTCCACGGCGGCGACGCGGCTCTTCGCCGCCTGGCGGCGCGGCGACCGCTACAGCGCCCTTGAGATCGCCTCCACGGGCGCGGTGAAGACGCTGTTCAAGGTCAAGTACGACCCGCGCGGCGTCGCCTACCACTTCCAGGGGTGCACGGCCGAGCCCAAGGGGTCCGCGTGCGCCTACTCGTACGAGGGCGGCGCGATGCTGATGCACGTGCGCGGCACCCGGGCAAGCGGCTACGAGGTGAGCTCGATCAGCTACCTCGCCGACTGATCGAGGTGTGAACGCCCCGGCCCGTGGTAGGCGAGAAGCGGATCTCGACACGGGAGGCGACATGGCCAAGGGGCTCTTGACCGACGAGGACATCGACACCGCGCTCGCGGCGCTGGAGGGCTGGCGCCGCGAAGGCGACGCCCTGCTCAAGGACGTGCCGGTGACGCCGGACAGCCACGGCTGGCTGACCGAGGCGGTGATGAACGAGGCCGCCGTGCTCGACCACCATCCGGAGATCGAGCACACCTCCGACGGCATCCGGTTCCGGCTGTCCACCCACAGCGCGGGCGGGGTGACGGCCCGGGACGTCGAGTTGGCCGCCCGCATCGACCACGTCCTCGACGGCGCGGCCCCCGACCGCGGCTGAGCGAGGGGGCCGCGCCGCCCGGCGGGCGAGTCAGCGGCTGATCGCCCGCTGGTAGAGCCGCGTGGCGAGCGGCACGAACACCGCCAGCAGCACCACCGACCAGAGCAGCGAGGCCGCCACCGCGTGCCGCAGCGGCCAGACGTCGGGCACGGGCATGGCCGCGCTGGTGTTGCCGAACAGCTCGCGCGCGCCCTGGATCAGCGTGGAGACCGGGTTCCACTCGGCGATCGGCTTGAGCGGCCCCGGCAGGCGGGCGCTGTCGACGAAGGCGTTGGACAGGAAGACGATCGGGAACGAGACGATGGTGGCCACGTTGTTGAACGTCTCGGGCGTGCGCAGCGCCAGCGCGACCGTCGCGGTCACCCACGAGAAGGCGTACGAGAACAGCAGCAGCATGAGGAAGCCGAGCGCGGCCTCCCCCGGCGAGCTGTGGATCCGCCAGCCGACCAGCAGCCCGACCAGCGCCATCGTGATGACGCTGGCCAGGTTCATGATCACGTCGCTGACGGTCTGGCCGACCAGCACCGCCGAGGGCGACATCGGCAGCGTGCGGAACCGGTCGAAGATGCCCTTCTGCAGGTCCTGGGTCAGCGTGTAGCCGGTGATCTGGGAGCTCATGACGATCGTCATGACGAAGATGCCGGGGAGCAGGTATTCGCCGTAGGACATGCCGGGCAGGCTGATCATGCTGCCGAAGACGTAGGCGAACAGCAGCACGAACACGATGGGCAGCGTGATCACGCCGCCCAGCAGGTCGGGGGCGCGCCGGATCTTCAGCGCGTCCCGCCTGGCGATCGTGAGGCCGTCGGCGGCGGCGAGCCGGAGGGCGTTCATCGTACGGTCTCCTCGATCTTGCCGGTGAGGGTCAGGAACACGTCGTCCAGGGTCGGGCGGCGCAGGCCCGCGTCGCGGACGGCGATCCGTTCGGCGGCCAGCCGGGCGAGCGCCTCGGTCAGCGCCGCCGCGCCGCCGGTGACCGGGACGGTCATCCGGAGGGCGGCGGCGTCGACCTGGATGTCCTCGACGGCCAGCGGCGCCAGCGCCCGCGCGGCCGCCTCCAGGTCGGCCGTGCCGGTCACCGACAGCTCGACGCGGTCGCCGCCGATCTGGTCCTTCAGCTCGTCGGCGGTGCCGCGGGCGATCACCCGGCCCCGGTCGACGACCGCGATCCGGTCGGCGAGCCGGTCGGCCTCCTCCATGTACTGGGTGGTGAGCAGCACCGTCGCGCCCTCCGCGACGAGCTCGGCGATGACGTCCCACAGTCCCGCGCGGGCCCGGGGGTCGAGGCCGGTCGTGGGCTCGTCGAGGAACAGCACGGGCGGGCCGGCCACCAGCGCCCCGGCCAGGTCGAGCCGCCGCCGCATGCCGCCCGACCAGCCCCGCACCGGGCGGTCGGCGGCGTCGGTCAGGTCGAAGCGCTCCAGCAGCTCGCGGGCGCGCTCCCTGCTGCGCCGCGCGCCCAGGTGGTAGAGGCGGCCGACCATCTCCAGGTTCTCGGCGCCGGTGAGGTGGTCGTCCACGGCGGCGTACTGGCCGGAGGCGCCGATGCGGGCGCGCAGCCGGGCGGCGTCGCGTACGACGTCCAGCCCGGCCACCGTGGCGCGCCCGGCGTCCGGTCTTAATAAGGTCGTCAGGACCCGCACGGTCGTGGTCTTGCCCGCGCCGTTGGGCCCGAGCAGCCCGAACACCGTCCCCTCGGGCACGGCCAGGTCCAGGCCGTCGAGGGCGGTCACGTCGCCGTATCTCTTGACCAGGCCCGTGGCCGTGATCGCGTCGGTCATGGAAGCTCTCCTCCTCAGGAACGCTGGATGACGATGTCGCCGTAGGCGGTGTGGGCGCGCACCTCGACGACGTCGCCGGCCGAGCCGGGGCCGTCCGCGGCGTCCAGGCGGACGTCCACGAGGCCGTACTTGGAGCTGACGTCGAGCCAGGCGGCGCTGCCCTCGCGGATGCCGAGGTCGAGCCCGCCGCCGGTGGTCTCCATGACGACCGCGCCGGAGACCACCTCGCCGATGTTCACGCCGCCGTGCGCGGTCCTGGCGGTGACGCCGGCCAGCGCGCGGTCCACGGTCACCTCGCCGTAGGCGGTGTTGAGGCGCAGCTCGCCGGTCACCTCGCCGATGCGTACGTCGCCGTGGGCGCTCTTGACGACCGCCGTGCCGTCGATCCGGCCGAGGCGGATGTAGCCGTTGGTCGTGGTGACCTCGGCGTGCCCGGTGGCGTGGTCGACCGAGATGTCGCCGTGGGTGGACTGGAGCCGCAGGCGGCCGGCCCGCTCGACGCGGATGTCGCCGTAGGAGGTGGCGAAGGTCACCTGGCCGAGCGGCCCGCGGCAGTGCAGGCCCGCCGCCGCCTTGGCGTCCACGCGGGAGCCCGCGGGCAGGTGGATCGCCACCTGCACCGCGCCCTGGCCGTGCAGCAGCGAACGTGCCCAGTCCGCCGGCGACTCGATGAGCCTGCCGAGCGACAGCCCCCAGCCGGGCGCCGAGCTGGGCGCGGCCGGGTCGGCGCGGACGAGGAGCCGGTCGCCCGCGTGGTCGATCTGAACGTCCCGCGCGGCCTGGACGTCGGTGTCGTCGGTCTCGTCGGCCGGACGGACCTCGACGACCGTGTCCGCGCGCTCGCTCGCGCTGATCCGGACGTCCGCGGTCGGCACGTCGACGAGGACGTGGATGGGCTCGGGCGTGTCGAACGTCGGCATCACGGCTCCTGCGTGGTGGGTCGGGGTGGACATCAGCGCACCCAGCCGCTGAAGCGCCTGCCGGTCTGCGGCTGCGGCGGGCGGCCCGGCCGGCGACCAGGCGCGCCGGCGTCGAGCGCGCCGGCCACGGCCCGGACCAGCCAGGCGTTGACCGACAGCCCTTCGCGACCGGCGGCCTCCTCGATGCGCGGCTTGAGGTGCTCGGGTACCCGGAGCGAGATCCGGGAGGTGCCGCCTTCGTCGGCGTCGGGCGGCGCCGGCGTCACGGGCGGGCGGGGGGGAACGCCGTCCTCCTCGTACGGTCCGCCGCCGCTGCCGGGCGGTGGCGTCACGACGAAATCGGGGTCGCGCCCGCGCAGGCGCACCTCGACCGCGCCGGGCGCGAGGTCGCGGGTGATCTCGTCCGCGGCGGCGGACAACGCTTCGAGCAGCGCGAGCCTGGCGGCCGGTTCGAGCGCGGCGGAGAGGCGTTCGGCCAGCGCGCGCGTCTCCTCACCGCCCGCCCCTGCGGCGCCGGCCAGCTCGCGGCGAAGTCGGTCGACATACGGAGCCAGATCCATGACGTCACTATGACACCACGATGGCGTCACCACAACCCGTCCTGGCGGCACAAGGTGACGTCACTCGTCTGAAGGCATGCTTCAGCTGCTTTCCTGCCGATGGATCAGGGTTACTGCTCGCCCGCGCGGCGGGCCGGAACGGGCGGCGGACCGGCGGTGCCGTCCGTGAAGCGGCCGGGGCGGAAGGGGGCGAGCAGCGCCGACTCCGCGCCGTACAGCTCGCCGGCGACCTCCCGCCCGAGCAGCGGGGCGAGGGTGACGCCACTGTGGGTGGCCACGGTGTACACGCGCCCCGCCGGGTCGGCGAAGCCCGCCACCGTCAGCCCGTCGCCAGGAAGAGCGCGCTGCCCCACGACCGCCCGCTCGGCCGTGACCCCCTCGGTGGCGTGCAGCGCGGCCGGCAGCCTGGCCAGCATCGTGTCCCGGACGTCGGCCGGCACCGGCGCGGCCGGATCGGCCCGGTCGTCCAGCCCCAGGGCCTGGAGCAGGAGCCGCCCGGCTCCGTCGGGGCGCATGTTGAGCCCGGAGGTGGTGACCATCCGGGACAGGCGGGCCGGCACCGGGGCCGTGGTGACCAGGAAGCCGTTGGTGAGGCGGCCTGAAGTGGCCGGGTCCAGCATGGGCACGTACGCGCCGGCCAGCGCCGCCACTCCCTGCGTCCAGCGCCCGGCGCAGGTCACCACGGCGTCGCCGTCGAACGAGCGGCCGCCGGTCACGGTCACCTTCACCCCGGACGCCGACGCCTCGATCGCCGTGACCTCGGCGCCGTACTCGACCGCCGCCCCGCCGTCGCGGGCCTCGCCCAGGAGCCGCCCGATCAGCCGCATCGGGTGGACGTGCGCCTCGCCGGGGAAGAACGCGTACTCGGCGCCGGGGGGCCGGACCAGGTCGGGCTCCAGCTCGCCGGCCCGTGCCGCGGTCACCCGTTCCACCGGGTAGCCGAGGGACGCCAGTCGCGCCACCCGCGCCTCCAGCAGCTCCTTGTGCTCGTCGGTCGTCGCGCGTTCGAGGTGGCCGGTGGGGAAGAGCCACGGGCCCGGCAGCTCGTGGTGCGCCAGGACCCCGGCGTGGTTGAGTCGGAAGTACTCCTCAAGCCGCTTGTTGTTGGCGTTGACCCAGGCCATGGAGGTGGCGGAGGTGCCCGATCCCGGGGTGCGCGCCTCCAGGACGGTGACCCGCGCGCCGCGCCGGGTCAGCCCCGCAGCGACCGCCGATCCCACGACCCCCGCGCCGATGACGACGACTCGCACGCCGGCCCCTCCTCCCGTACGTGCCGGGCTCTCTCGTCAGGATGGCACGTACCGGTGCGGTTGCCCATCCCCGGCGGCTCCAGGGGCGGTGAGCTCGGCCAGGACGGCGTGGACGTCCGCGACCATCGCGGCGCGGGAGGGGCCGTCGCGGAAGCCCTCGACGGGCGTGACGATCAGGTGGTGGGCCTCCTCGGCGAGCGGCGAGGAGCGCAGGTCGGTCAGGACGCAGACGGTGGCGCCGCGCTCCCTGCCCAGCCGGGTCAGGCCGCGCAGCCCGCGGACCGGGCGCCAGAGGTGGAGCACGACCAGGCAGTCGCCCGCCTGCAGCTGGGACACCTGGACGGCCTGGGCGGTCGTCGAGCCGAGGGCGAGCCGGACGTCGTGCCCCAGGGTGAGCCCGCGGCGGCCGAGGACGCGCGCCGGCCCGGAGCCGCCGCCGCAGCCGATGACGACGGTACGCCGGGCCGCCCCGATGGCCTGGGCGGTCGCGCGGATGGCGCCACGACGGCGGGGGTCGGCGGGGTCCGTCAGCGCGGCGGGTTCGGCCGGTCCCGTCTCGATCGACACTGTGCCTTCTTCTCCGTATTGCAGCATTGCGGTAAGACACGCCGGGATCACCCAGCGTTGGGGGAATTCTGCCAGTTCGCACCCCGCCGCACGCCGGAGATCGCCAAGACGGGCCGGGAGTCAGGCCGAGCAGGCGGGCGGCGCCGTGCGCGAGGATCCATGTCCTCATTCGTCGCGTGGGCGCCCGCCGAGGGGAATGCGGTCGTCCCGGATGCGGTCCCATCCCTCCGGGCTGAGCGCGTACGCGGTGACGCTGCCCGTCGCGAAGCGCCGCCAGGCGCGCGGGCGGGCGAGCACCAGCCCGGACACGGCGGCCAGCAGCAGCGCGGCCCGCGCGTCGGGGCCGGGCGTCAGCTCCTCCGCGCTGCCCGCGTAGCCGCCGCGGCGCAGCAGCGCGGCGGCGAGCTCGCCGAGCACGGCCCGCCGCCGCCCGGTGTGCTCGGCCGCGCCCAGCACCGCGAGCAGCAGCTGATGGGTGGCCACCCCTGCCCTGCCCGCCGGCTGCGGGGACGGGGTCCGGCCGCGGGCGAGGTCCAGCAGCGGCGTCACCAGGTCGACCCCGGACAGCAGCGCGTTGACCGGCTCGACCAGCCGTGGGTTCACGTCGATGACCACGGGGCCGTCGGCGGTCAGGATGACGTCGGCCGACAGCGCGCCGTGCCAGCGGAGGCCGCCGCCGAGCCGCCGTATCTGCGCTTCCGCCTCGGGCAGGCGCAGGCCGAGCTTGCGGCTCGCGCCGCCGCGCGATCCCTCGCCGGTGCGGCGGCAGGCGTGGAAGGCGACCAGCTCCCCTGCGGCGAAGACCGCCTGCGTCATCACCAGCGGCCCGCGCGCCTCCTGCTGGATCAGCCGGCGCTCCCCTTCCGGCCAGGTCAGGTCCGCGAGGCTCGCGGGCCCGGCCAGGCGGATCACGCCGCTGGAGGCCGTGCCGACCGGCCGCTTGAGATAGGCGGGGTACGCCTCCCACGCGGCGGCCCGCGCCGGGCCGGACACCACGGCCGACGGCGGCTGCGGCACCCCCGCCGCCTCCAGCGTGGCGTACGCCGTCACCTTGTCCTGCACGGCGGCGAGCGCCGGGAACGGCGGCGCCGCCGTGGCCACGCCCCGCGCGCGCAGGCGCCCGGCCGCCGCGGACAGCACGCTCACCTGCTCCTGCGTGGGCAGCAGCACGTCGAAGCCGCCCTCGTCGTAGATCGTGAGGGCGGACTCCAGCCAGGCGAACGGGTCGTCGCCGAAGGCGGGCACCCGGTGCACGCGCCGGACGTGCCGGGTGAAGGCGCACACGCACAGGGGGTCGGGCGACAGCGCCTCCACCCGGTGGCCGGCGCGCGACAGCACGGTGGCGCACTGCCGCGAGGTCAGCCCCGACCCGTCCGACAACAGGATCCGCATGACGCCTCCCGTTTGTGTATGACGTAAGCGTACGTCATACACTTATGGAATGGGACGTCCCGCGCAGATCAGTCGCTCCGCCGTCGTGGCCGCCGCGATGGCGGTCGCCGACGAGCACGGCCTCGCCGGGCTCACCATGCCGGCCGTCGCCGCCCGTCTCGGCGTCACGACCATGGCGCTCTACCGGCACGTGGCGAGCAAGGACGACCTGCTCGACGCGCTCGTGGAGGCGCTGCTCCCCCCGCTGCCCCCGGAGCAGGCGTCCTGGCGGGAGCGGCTGGGCGCGATGGCCGCCGCGATCCGCGATACCGCGGCCCGCCATCCGGCGATCTTCCCGCTGCTGCTCCAGCGCCCGGCGGCGACCGAGCGGTCCCGCGAGATCCGCGACGGCGTCGTGGCGGCGCTGCGGCAGGCCGGGCTCGCGCCCGACCGGGCCGCCCGCGCCGAGCGGCTGATCAGCACCGCCGTCCTGGGCTACGCCGCCGGCGAGGCCGCCGGCCGCTTCGACCACCACGACCGGCACGTACGCGACGAGGACTTCGCCTGCCTGCTCGCCGCCATCGACACCCTCATCGAAGGCGGCGGGCCAGCCTCCGGCCCAGCCGCTGGCCGGGCAGTTCCAGGAAGCGGTGGCTGAGCCAGCTCAGCGGCAGCAGCAGGGCGAGCACGAGCGCGCCGACGCCGAGCTGCGCGCCCGCCGGGGCCCACCGCATCTCCCCTAGCACCGCCATGAGGACCAGCAGCAGCGGCAGGTGCACCAGGTAGAGCGAGTAGCTGACGACGCCGAGCCCGGTCAGCGCGGCGGGCAGCCGCCGGCCGCGCAGCGCCATGGCCGCGCCGAAGGTCGCGGCGGCCAGTACGACGGTCAGGATCCACACCGGCGGACGCACCCACCACCAGCCGGCGCTGAGCGCCCACACGGGCGTCGCGGCCACCAGCGCCGCCGCGACGCCGACCGGCCACAGCCGGCCCTGGCCGCGTTCCCATCGGTGGATGGCGGTGCCGGCGAACATCACCGCCACGATCGCCGCCCCGAACCACGGCACCCGGCTGCTGAAAAGCAGCAGCGCCAGCGCCATGACCCCCAGCGCCACGCTCGCGCCGCGCACCGCCCGCCCGGCCAGCACGCAGGCCAGCCCGGCGGCGAACACGGCCAGCGACACCCACGACAGCCACGCCCCCGACAGCGGCGGCGCGGCCCACGCCAGGCCGGTCACCGCCGCCGCCACGGCCGGCAGCACCGGCAGCACGCCCCGCCCGTCGCGTACGCCGAGCACGAACAGCGCCGCCGCGAGCAGGTAGAACACCATCTCGTACGAGAGCGTCCACATGGTGTTGAGCACCCCGGCCGACCCGACGGCGTCGAGCAGCATCGTCGCGTGCGCGGCCACCGCCGAGCCGTCGCGCGGCACCTCGGCGCGGACCGCGACCCACGGCGAGAGCGCCAGCGTCAGCACGATCGCCGCCAGGTAGAGCGGGTAGAGCCGGAAGACGCGGCCGATCCAGAACACCCGCACGTCGCCGTGCCGCTCCAGCGAGTGCGGGATGATGTAGCCGCTGACCAGGAAGAACACCAGCACGCCGTAGATGCCGAGATTGATCGCGGTGGGCCGCAGCCAGGGGATGGCCCACGTCGTCAGGTGCTCCCCCACCACCGCCAGGGCGCCGAGGCCGCGCAGCGCGTCCAGCCAGTCGAGCCGGGTCGTCTCCGTGCGGGCGGCGGTGGAAGCGGGGGCGGCGACCATGAACTCCAACGTATCGGAACATCCTGGCAGCCCGCCCTCGATGCGGAACCGGAAGCACAACGTCCGGAATGGGGCCTAGGGTCGGGGCTCATGGACGAGTTTCGCGAGCGGGACCTCTCCGCGGCGCGCTTCGAGCGCGTGAACCTCCAGGACGCCACCTTCTACCGGGTGGACCTGGTCGACGCCCGGATGCACAGGATCGATCTCACCGGGGCCGACCTCCGCGGCGTGCTGTTCCGGCGGACCCGCCTGCGCGGCGTCGAGCTGATCGACGTCGAGATCGCCGGCGAGCTGAGCAACGTCGTCGTGAACGGCGTCGACATCGCCCCGCTGGTCGAGGCCGAGCTCAACCGGCGCATGCCGGACCGGGCGAAGATGCGCCCCGACGACCCCGCCGGCTTCCGCGAGGCGTGGGCGATCCTGGAGCGGCTGTGGGAGGGCACGCTCGCGCGGGCCCGTACATTCCCGGAGGCCGCGCTGCACCGCGGCGTCGATGACGAGTGGTCGTTCATCCAGACCCTGCGGCACCTGAACTTCGCCTCCGCCGCCTGGGCGGGCCGGATGGTCCTCGGCGACCCCTCGCCCTGGCATCCGCTCGACCTGCCCTGGGACGAGGCGCCCCGGTGGGACGACATCCCGTGGGAGCGCGACCTGCGCCCCTCGCTCGACGAGGTGCTCGCCGTCCGCCGCGAGCGGCAGGCCATGGTGCGCGGCGTCCTGGACGCGCTCACCGACGAGCGGCTGGCCGCCGAGGTGACCCGCACCGAGCCCGGCTGGCCGCGACTCGAACGTTTCCCCGTCAAGGAATGCCTCCACATCATCCTCCGCGAGGAGTGGGAGCACCGGCTCTACGCCGAACGCGATCTGAACGCCCTGAAGAACGCACTGGAGAAGGAAGACTGACCGTGGACATCTTGCTCATCGGCGGCCTCTGGCTCGACGCCTCCGCCTGGGACGACGTCGTGCCCGAGCTGGCCGCGCTCGGCCACCGCCCGGTGCCGGTCGCCCTGCCCGGCCAGGGCGACGGCTCGGCCTCGGCCACGCTCGGCGACCAGGTGGCGGCCGTGCTCGCCGCCCTGGACGCGGCCTCCGGCGAGGTCATGGTGGTGGGGCACTCGGCCGCGTGCAGCCTGGCGTGGCTGGCCGCCGACGCGCGGCCCGCGCGGATCGCCAAGGTGGCCCTGGTCGGCGGCTTCCCGGCCGCCGACGGGGCCGCGTACGCGGACTTCTTCGAGGTGACGGACGGCGTCATGCCCTTCCCCGGGTGGGAGCCGTTCGAGGGGGCCGACTCGGCCGACCTCGACGAGGACGCCAGGCGGGCCTTCGCCGCCGCCGCGATCCCCGTGCCCGAGGGGGTCGCCAGGGGCGTCGTACGGCTGACCGACGAGCGCCGTCACGACGTGCCCGTGGTCGTCGTGTGCCCCGAGTTCGGGCCGGCCGAGGCGAAGGCGTGGATCGACGCCGGGGACGTGCCCGAGCTGGCGCGGGCCAGGAACGTCACGTTCGCCGACCTCGACTCCGGGCACTGGCCCATGCTGACCCGGCCGCGCGAGCTCGCCCGCCTGCTCGCCGCGGAGGCCGGCTGAGCGTCAAGCGGGCGGCCGAGCGTCAAACGGGCGGGTGAGCGGCGGCGACGAGGGCCTCGGCGGCGGGGTGCCAGGGGCGGCCGGGCGGGCCGCTGAGCACGAGCCTCCTGGTGACCCGCTGGTCGAGCGGCACCAGGACGAGCCGCGCGTCCAGCATCGCCGCGGTGAGACCGGGCACCAGGGTCACCCCGACGCCGCTGCGGACCATGGCGAGCAGCGTGCCCAGCTCCCTGATCCGGTGCGCGGGCGCGAACGGCGTCCGCCCCTGACGGAAGACCTCCCTGACGTGCGACTCGCAGCCGCCCCGGGACAGCAGGAAGGGGTCGTCCTCCAGGTCCGCGACGCTGATCGACGCCTCCCCCGCGAGCGGGTGGTCGCGGCGGAGCAGGGCGTGAAAGGCGTCCACGCCGACGACCACCCCGCTGCCCGGCGGCGGGTCGACGAGCACGGCGAGCTCGACGGCGGAGCCCGCGAGCCAGCCGGCGACCTCGTCGTCCTCGCCCTCGAACACGGTGATCTCGACCTCGGGGAAGTCGGCCTTCCACCGGTTGAGCAGCCCGGGAAGCAGCCCCTGGCACACGGACGGCGGGGCGCCCAGCCTGATGGCCCCGCGCGGCACGCCGTCGCGCAGGGCCACGAGGTCGTCGATGGCGACGGCCGCCGCGACCGCGGCCCGCGCGTGCGCGAGGATCCGCTCACCGAACGCCGTGGGCCGCGGCGGGCCCTGGCGGAGCAGCACCGGGGCCTTGAGCGCGCGTTCCAGCGCGGTGACGGCGTGCGAGACGGCCGACTGGCTCACCCCGAGGGCGTCGGCCGCGGCGCTGAAGCCGCCTTCGTCGAGCACCGCCACGAAGGCCCGCAGCTGGGCCAGGTGCACCGTCATGAGCTTCCTTCATAGGGTCGGCGGGCCGGCTTGTTGGACTCATGCTCCCCTCCTGAGCAGGATGCCGTCCATCGCTGTGGAAAAGGGGGACGCAATGCGGTGGATGCCGGCGTTCGTGACGTTGTCCGCCATCTGGGGGGCGAGCTTCGCGCTGATCAAGATCGCGGTCGAGGCGGGGGTCGGGCCGCTGTGGGTGGCGTTCTGGCGCTGCTTCTTCGGCGCGCTCGCCCTGCTCGCGGTGTGCGCGCTGCGACGGGAGCCGCTGCCGCGCGACCGGGCCGTCTGGGGGCACGCGCTGGTCGTGGCCGCGCTGCTCAACGCGGTGCCGTTCGCCCTCCTCGCGTACGGCGAGACGCTGGTCAGCTCGGTGCTCGCCGGCGTGTGGAACGCGACGACGCCGCTGACCACGCTGGTGTTCGTCCTGCTCATGGTGCCGCAGGAGCGGCCGACCGCCCGCCGCCTGCTCGGGCTGCTCGTCGGCTTCGCCGGGGCGCTCGTGGTGCTCGCCGGCGGGCCTGGCGCGGGCGGCGGCCCGGCGATCGGGAGCCTCGCCTGCCTGGCGGCCACGGCCTGCTACGGGGCCGGGTTCGCCTACACCCGCAGGTTCTACTCGGGGCGCGAGGGCTCCGCCGCCGCGCTGTCGGCCGTGCAGATCGTCTGCGCGACCGCCGAGCTGGCCGTCGTCACCCCGTTCGCCGGCGGCGGGCCGTCCTGGCCCGGCCTGCCCGCCGCGGCGGCGCTCGTGCTGCTCGGCGCGGTCGGCACCGGGCTGGCGTACATACTCAACCTGCGGGTGATCCGCTCGGCGGGGTCCACGATCGCCTCCACCGTGACGTACGTGACGCCCGTGTGGTCGACGTTGCTCGGCACGCTGCTGCTGGCCGAGCCGCTGGGCTGGAACACCGTCGCGGGCGGCGTCCTCGTGGTCGCCGGGGTCCTCCTCTCGCGTACGGGCGGCGCGGCGGCGCGGCTCACGACGGCCCGGTGATCGCCTGGTCGGCGCCGAGCGTCTTCTTCCTGGTCTCCAGGAACGTACGCAACGTCGCCGCCTCCTCCTTGACCTTGGCGCTGTCGGCCCCTTCGTTGAGGTCGTAGGCCGCGACCAGCTTGTCCAGCAGCCCGGAGGCGGCGTCGCCGGCCAGCAGCTTGGCGTACAGGGCGCGGTACTGCTCCTCGTAGAGCTTCTTGAAGCCGGCGTCGGCGAGGAACTTCTCCTTCAGCGGGTGCCCGCCCATGCGTCCCATGCCGATCGTGTCGTGCACGCCGCTCGTGGCGTCACCGTTGAAGGCGAGGTTGAGGTCCCAGGTGACGACCGTGAACTTCTTGGCGGCGAGGTCGTACCACAGGTAGTAGTTGCGGCCGGGGCCGGCCATGTCGTCGAAGTTGACCATGAGGTTCTGCAGGGCCACGTAGCGGGCGAACGATTCCACGTCCAGGCGCTCGGCCAGGCCCGCCGCGAACTCCTCGGCGGAGGAGTCGTTCACCCACTTCACGAAGTCGATGACCGGCTGCAGGTCCCTGCCGCCGACCTTGTTGACCTGCTTGAAGTCGGTGCCGTACGCGGTCTGGTCCTCGCCCTTGTAGGTGAACGAGCTGGAGGCCAGCGACTTGTACAGGACGCCGTCGCCCAGGCCCTCGGCGTAGCCCTCGTCCAGGTACTCGACCAGCAGGCGGGGCGTCGAGGCGCGGCCGTTGACGGTGAACGAGCCGTAGGCGGAGCGCTGGGTGGGCTCGCCGGCCGCGCCGACGACCGCGATGCCCAGGGCCTCGTTCAGCATCGCCGACGAGCCCGACAGGGCCGGGCGCACGGCGAGCTGGCTGTGGCCCTGGTAGCGGCGGCCTTCCACGAACTCGTCGAAGCTGATCAGCCACGGCAGGCTCTCCGGCTCCTCGGCCTTGAGCGAGGCCCGCATCATGCCGCCACCGCCGGGCGGCCGCCCGTTGCCCCGCTGCTGCCCGTTCCCGTTGCCCGGCGGCTGGAAGCCCTCGGGGGGCTGGAAGCCTTCGGGGGGCTGGAAGCCGTCCGGCGGGCCGTCGCCGGCCTGGCGGGGCCCGCCGCCGCCCGGCATGACCCGCCGCTTGCTCTGCCCCTTCCAGGTCAGCCCCTGCAACGTGGAGTTGCCCTTGAGCCGGACGCCGACGCTGGGGATCCGGGTGCCGTCGATGACCAGGTCGGCCTCGACGTACTTCTTCTCCCCGTCCTTGAAGTAGGCGGTCAGCATGTCCTCGTACGCCTCGTCCGTGAACGTGATCCGCACGTCGTGCGGCACCGAGGCGTCGAACAGGTCCTTGGCGCCGGTCAGGTTCGTGGTGACGGCGCCGGCCTCGGCGGTCCGGGCGGTGGTGACGTACGGGCGGATCGTCCCGCTGCCGAACACGCCCCAGCACACGGCCAGGAACGCCGCGCACAGCGCGACCAGTTTCCAGTTCTGCCGCAGTCTGACCGGGACGCGGTGCTTGAGCTGTGCCATGGCCCCGGCCCTACAGATCGGTCTGGTCGTACCCGGTCAGGACCGTGACCGCCTGGCCGTGGTTGCGGGCGCGCAGGCCGGAGATGACGTCCGCGGGCTCGCTGCCCTTCTTGATCTTGACGGTGTACATCAGTTCGAGCAGCGCGCCGCCTCTGATCGACTCCATGCTCACCAGCTCGAACTCGTCGGTGTGCCGGACGAGCACGTCCTGGACCGCCGCGGTGTAGTCGTCGTCCGACGGCACCTGCACCTTGACGACCTGACGCCGTACGTTGAGCGCGAACCAGTTGAACCGGTGCATGACCACGACGATCAGCGAGATCGCGACGGCGGCGACCACGGCCAGCAGGTAGAAGCGGGTGCCGACGGCCATGCCGACGCCCATCACCAGGAAGATGAACCCGACGTCGCGGGTCTCCTTGATGGCGTTGCGGAAGCGCACCACCGACAGGGCGCCGACCAGGGCGAAGGCGCGGGCGATGTTCGAGCCGACGACCAGCATGATCAGCGAGATGAGCATGCCCAGGACGACCAGCGTCTGGACGTAGGACTGGCTGTAGGACACGTTGCGGTGCGTGGCCCGGTAGACCCAGCCGATCATCGCGCTGAGCACGAACGACAGCGCCATCGCGATCGCGATGTCGGCCACGCTGAACGTGCCGGACAGGTCCTGGAAGGAGAAGTCCATGGGGGGTCATGCCTCCAAGGGGACGCCCGGCCGGGAGCGGCCGGCGTCGAGGTCGTGGTCATGATCAGGAACGTGGAACACCGAGCGCGGCGCGAGCCCGTGCGCCTCGACGCTCTGGCAGTACTTGGAGACCCGCACGACCTGCAGGTTCCGCTTCGCGGTGAGGTCGGTCAGCCAGTACGGCACCCGCTCGTCGGCCTTGACCTCCATGATCACCTTGCGGGCGGGCACGATGAGCCGGTCGCCCGCGTCCGCGCCGAGGTGGAAGTCCCTGTCCCGGCCGCGGATCCGCTGGTCGAACGTCACCCGCAGGCCCACGTCGGCGTCGCGGCCCAGGTAGGCGTGCCTGGTGTAGCCGGTCGTCGCGACGGCTCGCAGATCGAGGCGCAGGACCAGGTCCAGCACCTCCTCCAGGAAGGGCCGCTGGGCGGGCTCGTGCTCGACGAGCGTGCGCCCGTCGCAGAGGAGCAGCGCGTCCCGGTACGGCAGGCGCACCCGCCGCTTCTGGGTGACCCGGTTGACCCGCTGCTTGATCTCGACGTACACCGGCGTGTCCTCGCCCACCGAGAACCGGTCGCCGTAGTGGCGCACCCGCAGCTTCCTGCGGAACTTCAGCCCCTCGATCTTCTCCCAGTAGAAACGGAGCTGCCGGGTGTCGTAGTAGACGCTCCAGACGCCGTAGCCCCGATCGCCGCTGTGGCGGTCGCGGTCGAGCCGCCGCTCGATCTCCTCGCGGATCTCGGCCGCCTCCACCGCGTCCACGAGATACTTGATCTCGTACCGGTTGAACGCGTGCAGCATGGCCCTCCTTTCGTCCGCACACATCCGACAGCACGAAGCTGGGAGAAGTGTGTGAACCGGGCCTGACGTCCAGGTGAACGGGAGACGCCCCGCGCTACCCCCAGAGGTCGAGCGTCAGCGCCCGGTGGTCGGACACCTCGGGCGCGGCTGCGATCTCGAACCGCGTCACCGCGTCGGGCTCGGACACCAGCAGGTAGCTCGCGTGCCGTACCGGCTTGGGGTAGCGGGAGGTCCTGGTGTCGGCGTCCCGCACCAGGTCCACCAGGTCCAGCCCGCCGAGCACGCGGAACGTCTCGCTGCCGGGCAGGACGTTGAAGTCGCCGCACACCACGGTCAGGTCGCCCTTCTCGCGCGCCCCGGCGACGAGGTCGGCGAGGCGTTCGGCCTGGGCGCGGCGGGCGGGGGTGTCGGCCTTGCCGCTCGCGTCCCGCAGGCCGTGGAAGTTCACGACGGTGACGAAGCGCCCGGCCCGCCGGTCGAACACGCGCACCGCCAGCGCGACCCGCGGCCGGCCGTCGCTGGGCCACCGGTCGCCGTGGTCGGCGTACTCGCCGTGCGCGAAGCCGGAGCGCACGCCGACGACGGGGAAGGCCGGGGCGACGAAGGTCGCGAGCCCGAAGTCCTGCCGGTGGACGCGGTGCTCCTGGTCCTGGACCGGGCCGGAGTCGCACGCGCTGAACAGGGCGTGGTGGCGGGGCAGGCGGGCGCGTACGTCGCCCAGGAGGTCGGCCCGCTGCGGCAGCGAACGCTCGTCGTCGTCGAACCGGGTCCAGCCGTCCGCGGTCGGGGTGTGGGTGATCTCCTGCAGGCACAGGACGTCGGCGTCGCAGCCGGCGAGCCAGGGGGCGAGCTCGTCGAACATCGCCCCGCCCCAGGTGTTCAGTGAAGTGATCCGCACGGCCCCACACCCTAGGGCACCGGTCAGGTCACGAGTCCCCTGCGGTAGGCGTAGACGACGGCCTGCACGCGGTCGCGCAGGTCGAGCTTGGTGAGGATGCGCGACACGTACGTCTTCACCGTCTCCTGGCTGATGACCAGCGTCGCGGCGATCTCGCTGTTGGACAGGCCGTCGGCGATGAGGCGCAGCACCTCCAGCTCGCGCGGGGTGAGCGCGCCGCCGTCCTGGTCCTGCTCGGCGGGGCGGATGCGGGAGGCGTACCGGCCGACGAGCTGCCTGGTCACCTCGGGGGCCAGCAGCGCGGCGCCCGAGGCGACGGTGCGGATGCCCTGGAGGAGCTGCGCGGGCGGGGCGTCCTTGAGCAGGAAGCCGCTCGCGCCGGCGCGCAGCGCCTCGTAGACGTACTCGTCCAGGTTGAACGTCGTCACCACGAGCACTTTCACCGGACGCGCCACGCCCGCGCCGGCCAGCAGGCGGGTCGCCTCGATGCCGTCTAGCACCGGCATCCGGACGTCCATCACCACGATGTCCGGGTCCAGCTCGCGGGCCAGCTCGACGGCGGCGCGGCCGTCGCCGCACTCGCCCACCACCTCCAGGTCGGGCTGCGCGTCGATGATCGTGGCGAACCCGGTGCGGATGAGCGCCTGGTCGTCGCAGACGAGGACGCGTACCGGCGCGGTCACGCCGGGCTCCCCGCGGGGATGCGGGCCCGTACGACGAAGCCGCCGCCCGCCCGCCGGTCGGCGCTGAACTCGCCGCCGAGGGCGTCGACCCGCTCGCGCAGGCCGGCGAGGCCGCGCCCGCTCCCTCCTGGGGAGCCGGCCGCGGAGCCGGAGCCGTCGGTGGTGACCTCCACGGTGATCTCCTTCTCGCCGTAGCGGACGCTGACCGCGGTGCGGCTGCCGTGGGCGTATTTGAGGGCGTTCGTCAGGGATTCCTGCACGACCCTATAGGCCACGAACTCGGCGCTGCCCGCCGTTCCCGCGGGTTCGCCCGCCTCCGTGAGCTCCACCGGCTGCCCCGCCTGGCGGGTCTGCTCGACGAGCTCGCCGAGGTCGCCGATCGAGGGCGCCCTGACCTGGGCGGGGCCGTCGTGGTCGGGGTTGAGCAGGTTGAGCAGGTGCCGCAGGTCGGAGATGGCCCGGCGGCCGGTATCGGTGACGGCGGTCAGGGTGGCGTCGAGGCGTTCGGGGGCCGCGGTCAGGTAGCGGGCCGCCTCGGCCTGCACGACCATCGCCGTGACGTGGTGGGTGACGACGTCGTGCAGCTCGCGGGCGATGCGGGTGCGCTCGGCGGTGCGGGTGGCCTCGGCGACGGCGCGGCGGCGTTCCGCTTCGGCGATCCTGGTGGAGCGCAGCCAGGCCCCGATGCACCAGGCGAGCACCAGCGTCAGGTAGAAGACCGTGAACCCGTCCAGCCCCTCGGGCGAGCCGAGCCGGTCGAGCACCACCGCGAGCGCCACGTACGCCGCCGTCAGCAGGACCACGACGACCCGCCGGCCGCGTTCGAGGTGGATGCCCGCGCTGACGAGCGCGATGCCCAGCGCGGTGCCGGCCACCGTGTGGTAGACGCGGACCTGGTCGAGGGCGAACCCGAGCGAGACCAGGCCGATGGAGACGGCCGGCCACTGGCGGCGCACGGCGAGCGGGAGGCACTGGAGGGCGATCGCGACGACGGCCAGCTCGTCGAAGGGGCGGGGCGGCAGGTCGCCGAGCTGCGTCCCGTTGTTCTGGAGCGCGGGCAGGAACGACGCGACCATGAGCGCCACCCCGAGCGGCGCGTCCCGGACCGTGACGTGGAGCCGCTGCCACAGCTCCGTGACCCGGCGGAAGCTGATCATCGGGAGAGCCTAGCGTCCTCACCGGCCGCCGCGCCGCGCCGGAGCGGGATCCAGGTGCCGCGCCGGTGGGCCAGCCACACGAACACGATCGTCAGCAGCGTGCAGAACACCACCGCGTACACGCTGCCCTCCGGCCCGAACGCGCCGCCGGTGAGCGCGGTGGGGCCCGACGTCACGCCGTGCAGCAGCCCGTTCGAGGCGCCGTTGCCGGAGACCTCCGCGCCGAAGATGCCGGCGGCTGCGTAGTTCCAGCCGAAGTGCAGGCCGATCGGCAGCCAGAGGGTGCGGGTGGCGGCGTAGCAGGCGGCGAGCATGCCGCCCGCCTCGATCGCGATGGCGGTCGCGCCCCACAGGTCGGCGTGCGGGTTGACCAGGTGCACCAGCCCGAACAGCACCGCGGTGAGCGTCAGCGCGAGCCAGGAGCCGAGGCGTTCCTCGACGATCCTGAACAGGATGCCGCGGAAGAGCAGCTCCTCCGTCACGGCGGCCGCCGCCATGAAGCCGACCAGCCCCAGCGCGCCCGTCACCGAGCCCATGCCGTCGATCCGGTAGCCGCCCATGAAGGCGATGTTCACGATCACGGCGGCGAACAGCCCCATCCCGATCAGCGCACCGCGCCCGGTCGTCGCGGCGGCGCCCGCCGTGGCCACCTCCACCGGGTCGCGGCGCTCGGACCAGCGCACCACGCGGGCGTAGACGAACAGCGCGAGCGCGGCCGTCGCGAGGCCGATCACCAGGGTGAGGAGCGCGTTCCCCTGTACCGCGCTCACCCCCGCGTTGCCGGCGAACGCGACCACCGCTACGGCCACGAGCTGTTTCACCAGTCGCATGACGACTCCTTGGAGAGGCTTCAGGAAGCCGCCGGTCCGTGCGCCGCGGCCACGCACAGAACGCTAGAGATCCGGCCCTCGGGAATCGTCACCGTACGGTGGACACTCGCGGGTAGCTCGCACGGGGGACACGTCAGCGCGAGTCGGCGACCGCCTTCGCGGCGCGGATGCCCTGGACGGCCCCCAGGACCGTCAGCCCCGTCATCACGGCGACCGCCACGAGGACCGCGACGACCACGCCGATCTCGCCCGGCACGAGCCAGGCCACCACCGCTCCCACCACGCCGACGCCGCCCCCTGCCATCGTGGGCACGCCCGCCGCCCGGTTCGCGGCCAGGAACGTGGCGTCACTGCGCATCGTCGTCGCGGTGCGGACCCCGGCGAACTCGTTGCGCGGCAGCCGCCCGGCGTACGGGCCGAACCAGGCATGCACGGGATTCATGTCCACCCATGCAGAACATGTGTTTGCCTGATGGGAGCCCGGTCGTTTCACTGGACTACCAGTGACCGACCCCGAGGTGAGACCGATGACCGACCCCGCTGCCCCCGTCTCCGACCTGGACCTCTTCGCCGACGAGGTGCTGATCGACCCCTACCCGTCGTACGCGGCGCTGCGCGAGCTCGGCGCCGTCGTCCGCCTCCCGGCGAACGACGTCTACGCGCTCACCCGCTACGACGTGATCCGCGACGCCCTCGCCGACTGGGAGACCTTCTCCTCGGCCGGGGCCATCGGCTTCAACCCGATGGTCAACGAGGCGCTGACCGGCACGTCCCTCTCCTCGGACCCGCCCGCGCACACGCGGCTGCGGGCGGCGCTGACCGCCAACCTGTCGCCGCGGGCGCTGCGCGGCCTGAAGGCCACCATCGAGGCCAAGGCGGACGCGCTCGTCGAGGAGCTGGTCGCCAAGGGCTCGTTCGAGGCCATCGACGCGCTGGCCCGCGCCCTGCCGCTGGAGATCGTCGCCGACCTCATCGGGTTCACCGGCCATGTACGCGACAACATGCTGCGCTGGGGGCAGGCGGCCATGCAGGTCATCGGGCCGATGAACCAGCGCACCGCGGAGAGCTTCCCGATCGCGGGCGAGCTGTACGCCTGGTGCTCGGCGGTCACCGCCGGCGACCTGACGCCCGGCTCCGTCGGGCGCGGGATCTTCGAGGCCGAGGCCCGCGGCGAGATCCCGCCGGGCACCGCCGGCCACATCATCCACCAGTACCTGGGCGCCGGCGTCGACACCACGGTCGCCTCCATCGGCAACATCGTCGCCCTCTTCGCCCGGCACCCCGGCCAGCTCGCGCTGGTGCGGGAGAACCCGGCGCTGGTCCCGGCCGCGTTCAACGAGACGCTCCGGTTCTGGCCGCCGGTCAACGCCTGGGGACGCCGCGCCACACGGGACGTGGAGATCGACGGCGTCCTGATCCCGGCGGGCGCGAAGGTCGCGGTCCTGCTCGGCGCCGGCAACCGGGACCCGCACCACTACCCGGACCCGGACGCGTTCCTGGTCGAGCGCAACCCGATCGACCACCTGGCGTTCGGCTACGGTCCGCACGGCTGCGCCGGCCAGGGGCTCGCCCGGCTGGAGGCGCACGCGGTCATCACGTCCCTGGCCCGCCGCGTCGAACGGCTCATCGTCGGCCCCGAGGTGCGGGTGCCGAGCAACATCACCCGGAGCATCGAAGAGCTCCCCGTCCTGGAAGTGTCCCCCGCATGAAGATCGTCCTGAACCGTCCCCGCTGCGAGGGGCACGGCCTCTGCGAGGAGGCCGCGCCCGCGCTCATGCACCTCGACGACGACGGCGAGCTGGTCCTGCACCAGGAGGAGGTCGGCGACGCCGACGTCCCGCAGGCCCAGGCCGCCGTCCGGGTCTGCCCGGTCGCGGCCCTCCATCTCACGTGAACGGGTCCATCGGGCCGGTCAGGCGGGTCGTCGTCGTCGGCAACGGCGTCGCCGGGCTCACCGCGGCGGACGCCCTGCGCGACAGCGGGTACGACGGGGAGCTGACCGTCGTCGGCGACGAGCGGCACCCGCCCTACAGCCGCCCGGCGCTGTCGAAGGCGCTCCTGCTCGACGGCGACGACCTGTCGTCCCACGAGCTGCCGCCGGCCACGCACGGGGCACGCGAACTGCTCGGGGTCCGGGCGTCGGGGCTCGACCTGGAGCGCCGGCTCGTCCTGCTCGACGGCGGCGACGCGCTGCCGTACGACCGGCTGGTGATCGCCACCGGCTCCCGCGCCCGGCGGCTGACCGGGCTGCCGGACGAGCTCACCCTGCGCGGGCTGGACGACGCGCTGGCGCTGCGGGCGCGCCTCGCCGGGCGGCCGTCGGTCGTCGTGGTCGGCGGCGGGCCGCTCGGCATGGAGATCGCCTCCGGCTGCCTGGCGGCGGGCTGCCGGGTCACGCTCGTCTCCGACGGGGTGCCGCTGAGCGCGCAGCTGGGGCCGTACCTGGCGGGCGTGTTCGTCAGGGCCGCGCTGGAGCGCGGGCTGACCCTGCTCACGAACGGCGCCACGCACGTCGAGGCGTCCCCCGGGCACGCCCTCGTCCAGCTCGGCGACGGGGCGGTCGTCGAGGCGGAGCTGCTGGTGTCGGCCGTCGGCGACGTCCCCGACACCGCGTGGCTGGCCGGCACCGGCCTGGCCGACGGCGGCGTCCTCCCGGTGGACGAGCGCGGGCTGGTGCGCCCCGACGTCGCGGCGGCGGGCGACCTGGCGGCGTTCCCCACCCCGTACGGCCGGCGCCGCGTCCCCCTGTGGAGCAGCGCGATCGAGCAGGCGAAGGTGGCCGGGGCCGCCCTCGTGCGCGGCGAGCAGGCGCCGCCGCTGCGGTTCCAGCCGTACTTCTGGACCGAGCAGTTCGGGCTGAGCCTCAAGGCGGCGGGCGAGCTACCGGTCGCGGGCGAGCCGGTGTTCGTCGAGGGCGGGCCCGGCGGGCCCGCGCTGATGCGCTGGCCCCACGGCACGGCCGCGGCGCTGAACCTGCGCGTCCCCATCCCGAAGCTGCGCAGGGTGAGCCAGGCCGTCCTGTAAGGAGCAGCGCATAGGATGCGTCGCGATGAGCGACGACGACAGGGGCACCGCGGCCTCCGGGCTGGACCGGCTGGCGTCGGTCAACCTCAACCTGCTGGTGCCCCTGCTCGCGGTGCTGGAGGAGCGCTCGGTCACCAGGGCCGCCCAGCGGGTCGGCCTCTCCCAGTCGGCGATGAGCCACGCGCTCGGCCGCCTGCGGCGGCTGCTCGGCGACGACCTGCTCGTCCGGCAGGGCAACGGCGTCACGCTGACGCCACGCGCCGTGCAGCTCATCGCGCCGCTGCGGGCCACGCTCGAACAGGTCGCGGACGTGGTCAGGTTCCCCGTCTTCGATCCGGCCACGGACCGCCGGGTGATCACGATCGCGATGACCACCAGCACGGCGTTCGTCCTCGGGGCGCGGCTGGCGCGCCTGGTGGCCGAGCGGGCCCCGAACGCGACGCTGCGCCTGCGGACGATCACCGTGCCGACCGAGTCCACCTACACCGAGCACGGCGTGGACGTCGTCCTGGTCTCCGAGGCGATCGCCGCGCCCCATCCACGCGAGCGGCTGTACGACGACCGCGGCGTGGTGGTGACCTCCGTGGACACGCCGCCCGAGTCGAGCGCGCTCGACCTGCTGTCGGCGCAGCCGCACGTGGTGGTGGACACCGAGCGGCGGGTCTTCCCGTACTCGGTGCTCGACGAGCACGGCGTGCCCTACCGCGTGGGGCTGCTGATCTCGGACTTCCTGCTCGTGCCGTACCTGGTGGGGCGGGCCGGCGGGGTCGCGCTCCTGAGATACCGGGTGGCCCGCGAGATGAGCACGCTGGTGCCGCTGCGGATCGAGGAGTTCCCGTTCCCCATCCCGGGGCTGGGGATCGACATGGTGTGGAACCCGCGGCTCGGCGACCATCACTTCAAGGCGTGGCTGCGGCAGCTCCTGTTCGACGCCGCCAGGCCCTGAGCCGGGCCGTCAGCGGCGGCCGATCGTGCCGAGCCAGCTCTCGGTGAGCACGTCCAGCATCTCCTCGCGCTGCACGCCCCAGTGTCCCGCGACCCAGTGGCGCGCCACGTGGTCGAGCTCGGTGATGGCGATGACGCTGCGGAAGTGCCGGGTGGCGGCGGGGAACCGGTCGGCGCGGTTGAGCCCCTCCTCGACGTCGCCGATGGCCTCGTTGAGCCAGGCGCCGAGCAGCTCGCGGATCTCGGGATCGACGGCGGCGGCCTCGAAGGCGGCCGTGGTGTAGGGGCGGATGACGGGCCAGCGCAGCGAGATCTCCGCGAGCCAGTCGCGGATCCGCTCGCGCGTGCCGTCCTCGACCACACTGACCAGGTCGCGCGCGGTCGAGCCGTGCTCCGGTGAGGGGACGCGGTCGAGCGCGGCGTTGAGCCGCTCGGTGACGAGGGCCTTCATCAGCTCGACCTTCGACGGGAAGTAGGCGTAGAACGTCACCCGCGTCGTGCCCGCCGCCGAGGCGATGTCGTCGACCGTGGTGGCCGCGTAGCCCTTCGACACGAACAGCTCCACGCCGGCGTCCAGCAGGAGCTTGCGTGTCATCTCCTTCTGCGCCTCACGAAGCCTCGCCATACGGCCAGCGTAGAGCACACCGGCCGCGTTCCGTCCTCGACGCCCATTTCGGATACGCGCTGCTCGAACTCTTGACGTCGTGTTAAATCTTGTGCCACTTTGCACAATCAACGCGGTGATGCCGCTCACACCCCCACCCCCCAGCCCCCTTTGACGAGGAAGACGACCGCCATGACACAGACCGCCACGCGCAGGCAGGGGCACACCGTCACGGTGCTCGCCGGCTGCTTCGCCGTGCTCCTCGCGCAGGTGGCGTACTCGCTGCCCGGCGCGCTCAACGGCACCTTCCAGCAGGAGTTCCAGACCAGCGGCGCCGAGCTGACCTGGATCACGGCCGCCTTCGCGATCCCCATGGTCGTGCTCGAACTGACCACCGGCGTGATCGGCGACCTGTTCGGCCGCAAGCGCCTGCTGCAGGCCGGCGCGGCCCTCACCATCGCCGGTTCGGTCATCTGCTACGCGGCGGGAACGGTCCAAGTCCTGTGGATCGGCCAGGTCGTCGCCGGCGTCGGCGCGGCTATCCTCTACCCGATCTCGCTCGCCATGCTGGCCGCCGTGAGCACGTCGCAGGAGGCCAGGTCCAGGGCCATCGCGATGTGGGCCGGCTTCCTCTCGGCCGGCGCGGCGATCTCGCCGCTCATGGGCGGCTGGCTGGCCGAGGACGGCGGCTGGCGGACGTCGTACCTGGTGGTGATCGCCGCCTCGGTCGTCTCGATAGCCATCACCCAGTTCGCCGCAGACTCCGCGGCTCCCGAGGGCCGCAAGCTGGACGTTCCCGGTCAGGTCACCCTGGCTCTCGGCCTGATCGCGCTGCTCTTCGCGGCCACCCAGGGCTCCGAGGCGGGCTTCGCCCGTCCCGAGATCATCGGGGCCTTCGTCGCGAGCGTGGTGCTGCTCGGCGCGTTCGTCGTCATCGAGCTGCGGACCGAGGTCCCGCTGCTGCGTCTCACCATCTTCGCCAACCGCGCCTACGCGGTCGTCGCCGTCGCCACGGTCATCGGCATGTTCGCCTTCCTCGCCACCTGCTACTCGATGAGCATCTGGCTCGGCGCGATCCAGCACCAGAGCGCGCTCAACATCGGGGTGCTGTTCCTGTTCATCCAGGGGCCCGCCTTCCTGCTGGTGCCGGTCGTCTCGCACCTGATCCGGAACTTCTCGCCGCGCTGGGTGCTCACCGGCGGCTTCGCGCTCATAGCCGTCAGCGGCATCTGGTGCTCGACGTTCGACGTCCACGACCTGGACTGGATCCGTTTCATCGCCCCGATGCTGGCCCTCGGCGTCGGCTTCGCGCTCACCGTCGGCTCGATCACGGCCGTGGCGATCAACGCGGTGCCGCTGCGGCTGGCCGGCATGGCCAGCGCCACCACCAACCTGCTGCGCGACTTCGGCTTCGCGCTCGGTCCCGTGCTCATCGCCGCGTTCGCGGTGAGCCGCGCCAACGGGGACCTGACGCAGGGGCTCGGCCCCGCCATCGCGGCGTCGGGGCTCAAGCCGCCGTACACGGAGGTCGCGGGCGGCCTGGCGCAGCAGGGCGGCGCGATGGCGGTCAACTCGATGCCGGTGGTGCCCGGGGCGGGCCCCGACCTGCCGCCGGTGCCGATGCCGGACAGCCTCCGGGTGCTGGCCTTCGAGTCCCTGGGCAGCGCCTACAACCTCGCCTTCCTGGTCGCCGGGCTTTGCGCGGCCGTCGCCGCCGTCCTCACCCTGGCCGGGCTCTTCGGCTCCCGTCCAGCGGATCTTGCAGACGCACAATAGAATTTACAGGGAGGACATTTGCTTGACGCCCTGTAAAATCACATGACACGATCGCCAGCGAAAGGAAACACCGGTGAAAGGTGCGCGAACCGTCATGAGCAGCGCCGTCAACACCGTCCTCGGCCCCGTCCCCGCGGACGGCCTCGGGGTCGTCGCGGTCCACGAGGCCCTGCTGTCGGTGCTCCCGGGCGCCGAGCACGCCTTCGACATCACCGTCGACCGCGCCGAGATCTTCGAGATCCTGGCGCGCAAGCTGGCGGACTTCCGGGCGCACGGCGGCGGGACGATCGTCGACAGCACGGGCATGTTCCACGGCCGCGACCTCCGGCTGTACGAGGCGCTGTCCCGCTCGACCGGCGTGCACATCGTGGCGTCCACGGGCATGGGCCCGGAGAAGCTGCTCGGCGGCTACTTCCTCACCCCGCAGACCAACCCGCCGACGCCGTGGCCGGCCGACAAGTTCGCCCGCCTCTTCACCCAGGAGGTCACCGAGGGCATGGTCGTCCCGCGCGTCGAGCGGCGGGCCGCCGCGGGCCTCGTGGCCACCGCCGCCACCCGCGAGGGCATGACCGCCACCGACGAGAGCCTGCTGCGCGGCGCGGCCCGCACCGCCCTCGCCACCGGCGTGCCGCTCTCCGTCCGCTACGGCGCCGACGCCGTGCACGACCTGGAGATCGTCCTCGACGAGAAGCTGCCGGCGGACCGCGTCGTGATCGGCGGGCTCGACCGCGCGGACGCCCTCGCCGCCGGCGCCCCGCTGGAGGTGGCCCGCCGCGGCGCGTACGTCGCGCTCGACCACGTGGGCTCGGGCGTCAGCTCCGACGGGGGCGTCACCGACGAGGACCGCGCGGCACTGGTGCTCGACCTCGTCCAGGCCGGGCACGGCGAGCGCGTCCTGCTGTCGGCCAACGCGATCGGCGTGGCCAAGGGCCACCCCGGCAACGACCTGCCGTTCAGCCACGTCCTGTCGGAGTTCGTCCCCCTGCTCACCGCGCGGGGCCTCGGCGACGAGGACGTCCGGCGCATCCTCGCCGGCAACCCCCGCGACCTGCTCTCGGTGCGCTGACCCGGCGAGAGCCTTCCGATCTTTCAAGAGGTGAGTTCTGTGACGAGAGTGAACACCGTGCTCGGGCCGATCCCGGCCGAGGAGCTGGGGATCGTGGCCGTCCACGAGCACATCGGGTACGGCATGCCCGGCTCCGAGCTGGACAGCACGTGGTGGAAGTCCCCCGAGCAGCGTTACGCGGAGACCGTGCCGAAGCTGCGCGCCTTCCACGACCACAGCCGCGAGTACGGCGGCGGCACCTTCGTCGACGCCACCGGCATCTGCAACGGCCGCGACGTCGACTACTACAGGACCCTGTCGGCGAAGACCGGCGTGCACATCGTGGCCTGCACCGGCTTCGTCGGCGGCGACACCGCCCTGCCGTTCTTCGAGCGGGCGAGCGTCGACTACCTGACCCGGCAGTTCACCCACGAGATCATCGTCGGCATCGGCGGCACCGGCGCCCGCGCGGGCGTCATCAAGGTCGGGGTGAGCCGCGGCGGGCGCATGACCGACCTGGACAAGCGCATCTACCGGGCCGCTGCCCGCGCCGCGCTGGAGACCGGCGTGCCGATCCTCACCCACCTCGCGATCGACGCCGAGACCGCCATCGCGATCTTCAACGAGGAGGGCCTGCCCCTCGACCGGGTGCTGTTCGGGCACGCCGACGACGGCGTGAACGCCGAGAAGACCCGCGACATCTGGATCGCCGAGCAGGGCGGCCGGGTCGGCTTCGACACCTTCGGCTACGAGACCGAGCTGCCTGACCCGCCGTTCTGGGCCCGCCCGCGCCGGGAGCGGCTCGACCACTTCCTCCGCTTCATCGGCCAGGGCCACCTGCGCAGGGTCCTCGCCTCCGCCGACGCCAACTGCAGCCCGCTGGGCTGGCCGGGCGTGAAGGGCCACACCGTCAACTACATCTTCGAGGACCTCATCCCCGACCTCCGGGCCGCCGGTCTCGACGAGCGCACGATCGCGACCGTCTTCATCGACAACCCCGCCGACTTCCTGACCATCCAGCACTGAAGAAGAGAACCGCGACCATGCAGCCTTCCGACCTGAGAAACCTCGACATCGCGATCGTCGGCGCGGGCTACGCCGGCGCCGCCGCCGCCAAGGCCCTGAGCCTCCTCGGCGCCACGGTCAACGTCTACGAGCAGGCGAGCGCCGTCCGCGAGGTCGGGGCCGGCATCGGCCTGCGGCCCTCCACGATGGACCGGTTCCGCCAGTGGGGCGTCTTCGACGCGATCGCCGCGGTCAGCTCGCCGAGCGACTACTTCGAGATCCTCACCGCCACCTCCGACCCGATCGCCAAGGAGGAGTGGCCGGAGATCGCGACCTACGGCGAGAAGACCCACCTGATCCACCGCTGCGACTTCATCGAGGCCCTGATGGGCGTGCTCCCCGAGGGCATGGTGCATCTCGGCCACAAGCTGGAGTCGATCGAGGACGAGGGCGACCGGGCCAGGCTGACCTTCGCGGGCGGCACGTCGGTCACCGCGGACCTGGTGGTCGGCGCCGACGGCATCAAGTCGGTCGTGCGCGCGCGGTTGTTCGGCGACAACCAGCCGGTCTTCTCCGGCGAGCACGCCTACCGCGCCGTGATCTCCGTGGCGGACGCGCGCGGCCTGGCCGTGGACGACAACCTGCGGATGTACATCGGCCGCGGCACCAAGGTCTACTTCCTGCCGCTGCGCCACCGCGACCAGGTCTCCTTCGACATCACCGCCCTCTGCCCCGACCCCACCTGGGCGCCGAAGGTCACCAGGGACGACCTGCTGAGGACCGTCGAGGGCTTCGACCCGCGGATCGTCGACATCACCCGCAACCTGGACCTGGCCACCGTCAACTGCCGCGCGGTCTACGACATCGACCCGGTGGACACCTGGCACTCGGACTCCGTCGTCCTCGTGGGCGACGCGGCCCACTCGATGCTGCACCACCAGGGCCAGGGCGCGAACTCGGCGATCCTGGACGCCGGCGCCCTCGCCGACGCGCTCAGGGAGGCCGGCTCGGTCAAGGAGGCGCTGGCCTCCTACCAGGCCGCCCGCAAGCCGGTGACCGACGAGCTGCAGCGGATCTCCCGCCAGGGCTGGACGGAGGACGAGATCAACGACGTCTTCCCCGGCCAGAAGCCGACCTCTCAGCGACCGCAGGACTGACGCCATGCCTCTGCATCCCGACATCGCCAAAGCCCTGGCCGCCATGCCGGCCCCGCCTCCAGGACCGCTCGACCCGGCCGCCATGCGCGCGGCCGAGGAGGCGGCCGTCCCGCCGCCGGCCGAGCGCCTGCCGCTGCACGCGGTGGAGGACGTCACCGCGCGCACCGCGCCGGGCGAGGTGCCCGTGCGGATCTACACCCCGGCCGACGCCGCCGCGTACGGCCTGCTCGTCTACTTCCACGGCGGGGCGTTCTTCCTCGGCAGCCTGGAGACGCACGACCACGTCGCGCGGTCCCTCGCGAAGGAGACCGGGCTCAAGGTGATCTCCGTCGGCTACCGCCGGGCGCCGGAGCACGCGTTCCCCGCCGGCCTCCAGGACTGCTACGGCGTGGTCCGCTGGGCCGCCGAGCAGGGCGAAAGCCTCGCCTGGGACGGCGGCACGCTCGCCCTCGCCGGCGACAGCTCGGGCGGCACGTTCGTCGCGGCGGTCGCCGCCATGGCGCACGACGACGGCTTCGACCGGATCACCCACCAGGTCATGTACTACCCGTCGCTCGACCTGGACTTCGACGTCGACCGTCACCCGTCGCTGCGTGAGAACGCCGTCGGCTACGGCCTGGAGACGGCGGGGCTCAAGCCGTTCAACGCCTTCTACCTCGGCAGCGGCGCCGATCCCGGCGATCCGCTGGTCTCGCCGATCAAGCGCGCCGATCTCACCGGGCTGCCGCCCGCGCTAATCGTCACCGGCGAGTACGACCCCATGCGCGACGAGGGCGAGCTCTACGGCCGGCGGCTGGCGGAGGCCGGCGTGGCCGCCCGGGTGAGCCGCTACCAGGGCGCGGGCCACGGATTCGTCCAGCACTTCTCCTGGATCCCCGACTACCACCGGGCCTTCGAGGAGACGGCCGGTTTCCTGCGGGGCGCGTCGTGACGCGCGTGCACCCGCTGGTCTCGCCGTGGGGCCGGTTCGGCCTCTACAGCTTCTTCCTCGACGCGCCCGAGCCGGCGATCGTGGACACGGGCATCGCGTCCTCGCCCGCCGAGGGCATGGTCCCCGCGCTGGAGGCGATCGGGCGGCGGATCGAGGACGTGCGCTGGATCCTGCTCACGCACGGCCACATCGACCACGTCGGCGGCGCGTACGCGCTGCGGGAGCTGACCGGCCGGCGGGCGCGGGTCGTCATCCATGAGGCCGACGCGCCGATGCTGCGCTCGCGGCAGGCCCACGTCGAGGAGTACCTGTCCGGTCGGGGCCGCTACCTGAACGACCCGGACGGCGCGGCCAGGGTCGCGGCGGCCACCGAGACGGTCATCTCCGGCGAGCTGGAGCCGGACGTGCTGGTCATGGGCGGTGAGACCATCCCGCTCGGCGGCGGCGTCACCGTGTCGGTGCACGCGATCCCCGGGCACACGCCGGGATCGGTGGCCTACGTGCTCGACGGCCAGGACGACGTGTTCGTGGGCGACGCGGTGCAGGTGCACGGGGCCGCCAACGGCTTCCCCGGCTACACCGATCCGGTCGCCTACCGGGCGAGCCTGGAGCGGCTGCGCGACGAGGTGCGCCCGCGGCGGCTTTACCTCGGGCATCCGTACCGGCGTGCGGACGGCGTCCCGTACGGCGTCGAGCTGGACGCAGGTCAGGCCCGCGAGGCGATCCAGGGGAGCCTGGACATCGAGGCCGGGGTCGGCGAGGCGGCCCGCCGCTGCCTGCGGGAGGGCCTGCGCGAGACGGGCTCGCCTTACTCGCCGTTCTCCCCGGTCGCCGAAGCCCTCGGCTACACCGGCGATCCCACGCTCGAACCGTCGCCGTTCTTCACCTCGATGCACGCCTACCGCACGCACAACTCATAAGACAAGGAACCATCCACCATGGCTGACATCCGGACGATCCAGGCCGGCTCGCAGCGGATCGCCGTGCGCAAGGACCTGCGGGTCCCGATGCGCGACGGGGTCACCCTCGCCGTGGACGCCTACCACGGCGAGGGTGACAGGCCGCGGCCCGCGCTGGTCGCGATGAGCGCGTACGGCAAGGAGCTGCAGGCCCTCGCCCTCACCACGCCGCCCCAGCGCCGCCCCTCCCCCATGTGGGACGGCTGCATCGAGGCCGGCGACATCGCCCGCGTGGTCAAGGAGGACTACGTCCACGTCATCGGCGACATGCGCGGCACCGGCGACTCCGGCGGCCAGATGATCGGCAACTACAACGCCGGCGGCGTGCCGCAGGGCCAGGACCTGTACGACCTCATCGAATGGGTCGCCGCCCAGCCCTGGTGCGACGGCAACGTCGGCATGATCGGCATCTCCTACTTCGGCTCCATGCAGGTGCTCGCCGCCGCCGAACGGCCCCCGCACCTGAAGGCGATCTTCGTGAGCGGCGGCCACTTCGACTTCTACGAGACCACCTATCACGGCGGCATCATGTGGTTCATGCCGCGGGCCGCCCGCGAGGGCCGCGGCGGCGACTCGGGCATCGCCCACACCGACGTGATCTCCCGCATGGCGCACGTGCACGCGCCGGAGGAGCTGGACCGCCTGGTCGAGGAGCGGTTGCGGGACCCAGACGTGGCCGCCTGGCCCAATCTCGTACACGTCCTGAAATATCCGAAAAACCGCGAGTTCTGGTTCGACATCGTGATGAACCCCCTCGACGGCCCCTGGTACGAGGAACGCAACCCCATCAACCTGGCCCGCAACATCGACATCCCGGTCTACCTGCAGATCGACCAGGGCCGCGGCTGGACCGTGGACGGCCACATCGAGCTGTTCCACGCCCTCAAGGGCCCCAAGAAGCTGGACATCGGCTCCTACCCGCCGATGCAGTCCCGCCCCTGGGTCGAGGAGCACGACAAGATGTTCCGCTGGTACGACCACTGGCTCAAGGGCGTCGACAACGGCGTCATGGACGAGCCGGCCGTCAGCGTCTTCGTCGAGGGCTCCCGCGAGGTCGTCACCGCCGGCACGTGGCCGCCCAAGCCGGTCGAGCACCGCTCGCTCTACCTGCGCCCGCGCCACAAGCTGTCGCCCGAGCCGGAGCTGATGGGCGCCGAGCACGCCGCCCCCGACGGCTTCTACCAGGCCCCGCTCACCGTCACCGACAAGGTCGCGACGGTGAGCTGGAGCACCGAGCCGTTCGAGCAGCCCACCGAGCTGATCGGCACCGGCGCGGCCCACCTGTTCGCCGAGATCGACCAGGACGACACCAACTTCATCCTGCGCCTGTGGGACGCCGCGCCCGACGGCGGGCGGCAGCTCATCACCACCGGCTATCTCAAGGCGTCGCACCGCGAGCTGGACGAGCGCACCACCGAGGGCGACCCGTACCACCCGCACACCCGCGCGGTCCCCGTCGAGCCGGGCGCCATCGAGGAGTACGTGCTGCGCCTCTACCCGTTCGCGGCCACCTTGCGCCCCGGCCATCGGCTGGTGGCGGAGCTGTCGAACGACGAGCCGCCGGCCGACGCGCACAACGCGCTGCTGCCGCCGGACGCCTTCCACCTGCCGGTGGGCCGCCCGGTCACGCACAAGATCTACCGCGACGCCGCCCACCCGTCGCGGCTCGTCCTGCCGTTCACCACGGAACCGGGCGACTGAGCCGGGGTCAGGCGGCGGGCGCCTGGTGGTAGACCGAGTGCCAGACCTCGTTGCGGATGCGGGAGAACTCCGGCGACAGCCGCAGCTCCTCGGTCCGCGGGTACGGCAGGTCCACGTCGATGACCCGGTGGATGCGGCCCGGCCGCGCCGCCATGACCACGACCCGGTTGGCCAGGTAGACGGCCTCGTCCACGTCGTGGGTGATGAACATGACCGTGCGCCGCTCCCTGCTCCAGGTGTCGAGGAGCTGGTCCTGGAGCTGGACGCGGGTGAGCGCGTCGAGGGCGCCGAACGGCTCGTCCATGAGCAGCACCTGCGGGTTGACCGCGTACGCGCGGGCGATGGCGCAGCGCTGCTTCATGCCGCCCGACAGGGTCTTGGGCAGCGCGTCGGCGAAGTCCGACAGCCCGACCAGCTCGATCGCGTGCTCGGCCCGCTTCGCCCGCTCGTCCGGCGGCAGGTTCATGAGCCTGAGCCCGAACTCGACGTTCTTGCGCACGCTCAGCCACGGGAACAGCGCGTACTGCTGGAAGATCACCCCGCGGTCGGGGCCGGGGCCGGCGACGGGCGCGCCGTCGAGCAGGATGTCGCCCGTCCCCGGCTCGGTCAGCCCGGCGGCCATGCTCATGAGCGTGCTCTTGCCGCAGCCCGACGGGCCGACGACGGTGACGAACTCACGGTCGGCGATGTCGAGGTCCACCCGGTCGAGGGCGAGGAAGTCGCCGCCCTTCAGCGGGAACGACTTCGACACGTTCCTGAAGGAGATCTTGGGGGTCATCGGCGCTCCTGCCATCCGGTCAGCCTGCGCTCGGCCAGCAGCAGGAGCCGGTCCATGACCAGGCCGAGCACGCCGATGCTGATCAGGCCGACGAAAATCGTGGGAAGGTCGTAGTAGAGCTGGGCCTGCTGCATCCGGTAGCCCAGCCCTTCCTGGGCGGCGATCAGCTCGGCCGCCACGAGGGTCCCCCAGGCCGCGCCGAGCCCGACGCGCATGCCGACGATGATGAACGGCGTCGAGGCCGGCACCACCACCTTCATGAAGATCGTCCGGTCGGACGCGCCCAGCACGCGGGCGGCGTTGATGAGCGTCTTGTCCACGTCGAGGACGCCCTGGAAGGTGGAGACCACGCTGGACAGGAACGCGGCCAGGAAGATGACGAACACCTTGGGCGTCTCGCCGATGCCCATCAGCAGGATGGCCAGCGGGATGATCGCCAGCGGCGGGATCGTGCGGAAGAACTGCACGTACGGCTCGATCAGCGCGCGGGCGGTGGCGTACCAGCCCATGAGGAAGCCGACCGGGACGGCCAGCGCCGTGCCCAGCACGAAGCCGGTGAAGACGCGGCGCAGGCTCGCGAGGACGTCGTTGACGAGGGTGCCGTCGGCGATGAGCTCGGCGCCCCGCCGCACCACCTCGATCGGCCCGGTCAGGCCCGTGATGCCGGACACGGACAGGCCGGTCCAGACGGCGAGTCCGGCGACCACGGCCGTCACGTTGAGCACGACCGTGCGGCCGGGGCGCGAGCGGCGGCGGCGCGGCGAGGCGGACGGTTCGGTCACGGTGGCGGCGGTCATGGCTCAGAGCTCTGCATGGTGTGGTGGTTCCTTCTCGGTACGGTTCAGGGGACGTCGGGGCGGAGATGGGCGGGGATCGAGGGCTCCTCGTGCAGGAGGAGGGCGATCGCGCCCATCGCGGAGGCGTTCACGCCGAGGTCCGCGGGGACGACGGCGATCTCGCGCGACGAGCGCGGCAGCGACCGCTCGGCGATGGCCGCGCGGATCGGGTCGAGGACCAGGCTGCCGAGCCCGGCCAGCTCGCCCCCGACCACGACGAGCGCCGGGTCGAGCTGGGTGACGGTGCCCGCCAGCACCCGCCCGAGGTCGGCCGCGGCCGAGGCGACGACCTCGCACACGGCGGGCACGCGGTCCTGCGCCGCGGCGACCAGCGCGTCCAGCGCGGGCAGCCGGACGCCGTGGGCGGCGCACCGCTCCAGCAGGCCCCGGCCGCCGATGTGCCCCTCCAGGCAGCCGCGCGAGCCGCAGTGGCAGGGCGGGCCCTCGGGGTCGAGGCAGACGTGGCCGAGCTCGCCGCCGGCGCCGTGCGCGCCGCGCATCAGCCGGCCGCCGGCGAGGAAGCCGCCGCCGACGCCGACCGACCAGCGCACGTAGACCATGTCGCGGACCGGCCTGGCGACCCCCCACGTCGCCTCGGCGAGCGCGGCCAGCCGGGCGTTGTTGTCCACGGCGAGCCGCACCCCGAACTCCTCGCCGAGCCGCCGGGCCAGCGGCAGGTAGCGGACGGGGACGACCGCGGTCTGCTCGCCGCCCACGGGGACGGGCGGCAGGTGGTCGTCGACCACGCCGACGAGGCCGAGCCCGATCGCCTCCAGGGCGCCCAGGCTCAGGCCGCGCTCGGCGGCGACGGCGCGGACCAGCCGCACCGCGCTCTCCGCCTCCTCCTCGGGGGCGGCCTCCTCGGGCAGGTCGGCCGAGGCCGTCGCGACCACCTGGTGTGCGGCGTTGGCGACGGCCAGGCGTACCCGGTTGCGTCCCAGGTCGAGGCCGAGGAGCAGGCCCGCGTCGGGGTTGAGCGAGACCAGCGCGGCCGGCCGGCCGCGTCCGCGCGGCTCCGCCGCCGAGCCCTCGGTCTCGATGACCATGCCGCGTTCGAGCAGCCCGGAGACGATCGCGAACATCGTGGTGCGGGACAGCCCGGTGCGCTCGGTGAGCTGGGCGCGGCTCAGCCCGCCGGCCGAGCGCAGCGCGGACAGTACGGCGTCCTCGTGCACCCGCCGCAGCCGTTGCAGGGCGTCAGTGGGGGTCGACATGGGTCCATTTTCCGGGCGGGCCGGCCGGTCAGCCGCCCGCTGCGGCGGTGTAGAGGTCGGTCGTGATGTACGTGGCCGGGTCGGGCGAGTCGGTCAGCTTGCCCATCGTGACGAAGAGGTCGGCCAGGCCCTTGTACCAGCCGGACACCGAGCCGTCCGCCATGAGCCCCTTCAGCTCGCTGGTCGGCAGGATCTTCGTCACGGCCGAGGAGCCCTTGAACTGCTCGGCGGGCGCCTTGAGGAACGTGGCGGTCAGCGTCTCGGCCTCGGTGGTGTTGGCCGCGACCCAATCGTTGCCCTGCTGGAGCACCTTGAGCACCTTGGTGACGGTGCCGGCGTCCTCGGTGACGATCTCGTTGCGGGCCACGAAGGAGCTGGGGAAGCTGAGCCTCGGGTAGAAGTCCTCGCTCTTGGTCAGCTCGACCAGGTCGGGCACGTTCTTCTTGATGGTGTCGATGAGCGGGTACCAGATGGCGGCCGCGTCGACCTGCTTGCCGCTGAAGGCCGTGACGACCGTGCTGGCGTCCATGTTGACCTTCTGCACGTCCTTGCCGGACAGCCCGGCCTCCTTGAGCGCCAGCTCCAGGATCATGTCGCCGGAGGTGCCCTCGGGGACGCCGATCTTCTTGCCCTTCAGGTCGGCGATCGAGGAGATGCCGGAGCCCGGGTAGGTGATGACGCGGTCGGCCTGGCCGAGCATGTTCGGCGCGATGATCTTGGCCTTGCCGCTCGCCGCCAGCCAGGTCGCGCCGGAGCCGATGTAGCCGAAGTCGAGGTCGCCCGCGCCCAGCGCCTGGATCTGCAGCGGGCCGTTGGTGAACACCTTCAGCTCCGGCTCCAGGCCGTTCTTGGCCCACAGGCCCTGCTTGTCGGCGGCGGCGAGCACGGCCGCGCCGGAGAAGTCGGCGATGTAGCCGATGCGCACCTTCTTGGGCTCGGCTCCTCCGCCCCCTGAGTCGGAGGAGCCGCACCCGGCGGCGGGCAGGAGGACGGCCAGCGCCGCGAGGACGGTGGCCAGGATGCGGGGACGCCTCATCGGCGGATCCTTTCTCGTTCTTGTTCGGGGGGTGACGTGGACGGCCTCAGCCCAGTTCGTCGGCGACGCCGTCCACGTCAGGGGCGCGGCCCTCGCCGATGTCGGCCATGTAGCTCATCCAGGTGTACGCGGGGTCGCCGCGGCGCAGCAGCTCGCGGTAGAGCCGCACGGTCAGGTCCCTGCGGACCGCCGCGTAGGCGGGCACGGCGTAGACGTTGCGCAGTTCGTGCGGGTCGCTGTCCAGGTCGTACAGCTCGTGCACGCCTTCGGGGTTGAACACCAGCTTGTGGCGGCGGTCCCGGAACATGCGCTGCGAGTAGGGGAAGTGGTGGCCGTGGAACTCGGTGGTCACCGAGTCCCGGCCTTCGGCGGGCGCGCCGGACAGCAGCGGCAGCAGGCTCTCGCCGTCGCACGGCTCCTGCGGCGGCAGCCCGGCCAGGTCGAGGATCGTGGGGTTGAGGTCGATCAGCGTCGCGAACGCGTCCACGGTGCGGGCCGGCGCGCCCGGCACCCGGATGATGCCGGGAATGCGGTAGATGTCCTCGTACATGGCCGGGCCCTTGTCGTTGAGCCGGTGGGCGCCGGTGAACTCGCCGTGGTCGGCCGTGAAGATCACCGCCGTGTCGTCCCAGAGGCCCAGCTCGCGCAGCGCGGACAGCAGCCGGCCGATCTGGGCGTCGATCAGCGAGACGTATCCCCAGTAGGCGGCGATCAGCTCGCGCCAGGCGTCGGCGTCGAAGTGGTCGGCCGACCAGTACTCCGAGTAGCGGCGCTGCACCTCCGGCTTGCCGTCGAAGGTCTCGGCCATGGACGCCGGCAGCGGCACGCTCCGGGGGTCGTACATGTCGTAGTACTCGTCGGGGATCAGGTACGGCAGGTGCGGGCCGTACCAGTGGCACGACAGCATGAACGGCCGGCCGGACTCGCGGAAGTCGCGGGCGTAGCGGTCGAGCAGCTCCAGCGTCTGGTCGGCGAGGAACGCCTCCATCGTGGCCTCCGCCGGCTGCCGCAACCGGCCGGCGATGAGGTGGCCGCGGCCGGTGCCGTTCGCGGCCTTGCCGAAGACCGGCCGCTCCACGGCGAACGGCGGGTGTCCCTTCTCCTTGAGCCACCGCTCGTACGACGGGTGGTGGAAGGGGTTGAGCGCGCCGGGCAGGTGCTCGCCGTCCATGCCGTAGTGCTCGGGCCCGTGCTCGCGGCCGATGTGCCACTTGCCGACGTGGCCCATGTTGTAGCCGACGGCCAGCAGCGGCGCGGACATGACCGGGTCGTGCTCGGCGACCTCGTCGCGGCCGCCGCCGTTGCGCTCCGGGTTGACCAGCAGGCCATGCCGGAACGGGTGGAGCCCGGTGAACAGCGAGGCGCGGGCCGGGGTGCAGATGGCGGTCGGCGTGTAGAACCGGTCGAAGCGCGTGCCCTCCGCAGCGAGGCCGTCCAGTGCGGGCGTGCGTATCACCGGGTTGCCGTAGCAGCCGAGGGTGTCCACCCGATGCTGGTCGGTCATCAGGAACAGGACGTTGCGTGGACTGGTCACTCATGCTCCGATCGCGATTTAGTACCGAGCCTTTACGTTAAAGGGGCGATCAGAGAGATCACAAGAGGGAGCGGGGTGGATTGTCCGCCTTTTTATTCCTGTCTCTTGACCTAAATCGGTGATCGTCGCCACACTGAGCGCTGACTCCCCCCGAGACAAGGAGACCCATGCGTCGTCCCCTCGCGACCCTCGCGGCAGCCGCGCTCGCGGCCACGCTGCTGGCCCCGGCGCCCGCCGCCAGGGCCGCCGACACCCCGGCCAACCTGGCGCTGACCGGCACGGCCACCGCGTCCAGCGTCGAGCTGGACCGCTCCGACTTCGTGGCCGCCCACGTCAACGACGGCGACAGCGCCACCCGCTGGTCGTCGAAGTACCAGGACGACAACTGGGTGCAGATCCAGCTCGCCCGGCCGGCCAAGGTCGACCACGTGAAGCTCACCTGGCCGAACGCCTGCGCCCGCGACTTCGTCCTGCAGACCTCGCCCGACGGCCGGACCTGGACCGACGTGGCCGCGCTCCAGCGCGACACCTGCCCGCGCACCGACGTCATCGACGTGCTCTCCGAGGAGCCCGTCGGGTACGTCCGCATGCAGGGCCGCAAGCGCTGGGCCGCCTACGGCTACTCGATCTCCGAGTTCGAGATCTGGGACGGGCCGCCCGCCGCCCCCGCGCCCACGCTCGGCCTGGTCCCGAAGCCGGTGTCCGTCACCGAGACCGGCGCCGCCCCGTTCACGCTGCACAAGAACACCCGCGTCCTCGCCCAGGGCGACGGCGCGCGGGCGCCCGCCGACTACCTGGCCCGGCTGCTGCGCCGCGCCACCGGCCAGACGCTCAAGGTCGCCGCGAACGGCCGCGGCCCCG
This sequence comes from Nonomuraea sp. AD125B, assembly GCF_041402765.1. Taxonomy (NCBI): domain Bacteria; kingdom Bacillati; phylum Actinomycetota; class Actinomycetes; order Streptosporangiales; family Streptosporangiaceae; genus Nonomuraea; species Nonomuraea sp. AD125B. The sequence continues at coordinate 94,351 of NZ_JBGLOU010000003.1, forward strand.
CCCCGATCATCATCGAGGTCGGCGCCGGCAAGGGCCCCGAAGGCCACGAGGACGAGGGCTACACCCTGTCCGTCGCCGCCGGCGAGATCCGGCTGCGCGCCGCCACCCCGAACGGCGCGCTCAACGGCGTCCAGACGCTCCGCCAGCTCCTCCCGCAGTGGGTCGAGTCCAAGGAGGTCGTCGACACCGCGTGGACCGTGCCCGCCGTGGAGATCACCGACTACCCGCGCTTCGCGCACCGCGGCATGATGCTCGACGTCGCGCGCAGCTTCTACCCGGTCGAGGAGGTCAAGACCTACATCGACGCGGCCGCGCTGTTCAAGGTCAACCGGCTGCACCTGCACCTGACCGACGACCAGGGCTGGCGCATCGTGATCGACGACCCGGCGAGCAACCCGTCCGGCATCGACTACGGCCTGCTCACCCGGGTCGGCGGCGGCACCGCGATGACCGAGCGGGGCACCGAGCCCGGCATCACCGGCTTCTACACCAAGGCCGACTACGCCGAGATCGTCCGCTACGCCGGCGAGAACGGCATGACCGTGATCCCCGAGATCGACATGCCCGGCCACGTCAACTCGGCGCTGCACTCCGTCCCGCAGCTCAACACCGCCGGCTCCCAGCCGCGGCCCGCCGCCGGCCAGGCCACGGTCCCGCACAACGGCACCGGCGCCGTCGGCTACTCCTCCTTCGACGCGAGCAGCGCGGTCACGTACGAGTTCGTCGGGCACGTGCTGGCCGAGATCGCCGCCATGACGCCCGGCCCGTACCTGCACATCGGCGGGGACGAGGCGCACGTCACCAGCCACACCGACTACGTGAAGATGGTCGACGCCTTCACCGCCCGCGTGAAGGCGCTCGGCAAGACCGTCGTCGGCTGGAACGAGTACGCCGGCACCGCCCTGCCCCAGGACGACGCCGTCGTGCAGTTCTGGAGCGGCGACCGCAACGCCGTCGCGAACGCCGTGAGGAACCGCGGCGCCAAGGTCGTGCTGTCGCCGGCGGCGAACGCGTACTCGCCGCAGAAGCAGGACTCCCGGCAGCCGGACGGCGGCACCTGGGCGTGCGGCGGGCCGTGCGGCCTCGACCGGCACTACAACTGGGACCCGGGCACGTACATCCCCGGCATCCAGGAGAGCAGCGTGCTGGGCGTGGAGTCGGCCGTGTGGGGCGAGTTCATCCGCCGCGTGCCGCAGGCGCAGTACTACGCCTACCCGAGGCTCATCGCCACGGCCGAGGCCGGCTGGACGCCGCAGGCGCAGCGCGACTACGGCGACTTCAAGACCCGTCTGGCGAAGATGGGCGGCCGGCTGACCGTGCAGGGCACCAACTTCTTCCCCACGGCCGACGTGGCGTGGCGCACGGAGATCCTGTCCCCGGCGGTGACCGCCGGCACGGGCCGGCCCGCGGGCGCGACCTGGACCGTCACCGCCCCCGGCAAGGCCGCGGCCGACCTCGGCGCGGTCATCACCTGGAGCGACGGCGTCAAGGAGACCGCGACGCCGGTGACGGAGCGGGAGGCGAGCATCCCCGGGATGCGCGTCAACGCCGCCTTCACCGTCACCTCCACCAGGTCCTTCGACAAGGAGGGCGCCTACACCGGCATGCTCACCGTGCGCTCGCCCGGCGAGGCCCCGGTGACCGGCACGCTGGAGGTGACGGTCCGCTGACGCATGCCGGCGGTCCGCGTGGGTACCTGGGCGTCGTCGGACGGCCGTGAGTAGGGGGACGTGGACCGTCGTGCGCGCACTGATCGTGGAGACGGGCTTCAGCCGGGGAGCGCTCGCCGCCGTACGCGCGCTCGCCGCGGCGGGCTGGGAGGTCGGCGTCGGCGCTCCCACCGGCGCGGGCCTCGCGTCCTCGTCCCGTCACCGCCGCCGGCGCCACCTGGTGCCGGCGGCGCACGAGGACCGCGACGCCTTCCTCGCCGCCGTGCGGCGCACGGTCCGCGACCACGGCTACGACGTGGTCTTCGGCGCCGGCGAGGCCGAGGTGCTCGCGCTGTCCCTGCTCAGGGACCAGGTCGGGGCGATCGTGCCGCACGCGGGGCACCGGCGGGTCGTCCGCGCGATCGACAAGCAGGAGCTGTCCGAGGCGGCCGAGTCCGTGGGCATCCTGACGGCCCGCGCCCTCGACCCGTCCACGCTCGACCCGTCCGCGCCCGACCCGTCCACGCTCGCCCCTTCCACGCTCGACCCTTCCGCGCCCGCCCCGTCCGCCCTCGACCCTTCCGCGCCCGACCCTTCCGCGCCCGACCCTTCCGCGCCCGACCCTTCCGCGTTCGCCGGGGAGCGCCCGCCCCTGGTCGTCAAGTCCCGGCTGCACGCCCACCCGGAACGGCCGGGGGCGCCGCCCAGGATCGACACGCTCGTCGTGCCCGGGCCGGAGGCCGCCCGCCGCCGGGTGGACGAGGTGCGCAGGCTCGGCGGCGAGCCGCGCGTCGAGGAGTTCCACAAGGGACGCCTGATGGCCTACGCGGCCGTCACCGCCGTCGGCGGGCGGGTGGTGTGCGACTGCATGCAGGTGGCCTCGCGCATCTGGCCGCCGGGTGCCGGCGCGAGCTGCCGCGCCGAGACCGTACGGGTGGACCCCGCGATCAGCGGCCGCGCCGCCCGGCTGCTGGCCGCACTCGGCTGGTTCGGGCTCGCGCAACTGCAGTTCGTGGTGCCCGAGGACGGCCGGCCCCGGCTCATCGACCTGAACGGCCGCTTCTACGGCTCGATGGCCCTCGCCACCGCCGCCGGCGCCAACCTGCCCGCGGCCTGGGCCGCCCTCGCCGTCGGCCACGACGTGCCGCCGACGCGGGCCCGGCCCGGGGTGCGCTACCAGTGGCTGGAGGGCGACCTGCGGCGGGCGGCCGTGGAACGCCGGCACGGCCTGCTCCTCGACCTGGCCGGCACGCTCCGCTTCGCCGCGGGCGCCGTCCACAGCACCCTGTCGCTCCGCGACCCCGCTCCCGCCCTCGCCAGGATCAGGGCGATGGCCGCGGCGCGCGGGCGCTGATCCCCGTCACTTCACTCGAAGTCGTCGGGGTTGAGCTCCTTGAGCCGCTTGAACTCGGCGACTTCCTCGTCCTCCATCTCGACGTCCTCGACGTCCTCGTCCTCGTCCGTACGGTCCTTCTGCGGCTGTTCGGTCATGACGCCTCCCCCGAGTGCTCTCGCCGTTGCGGCTGCCCATCCGCTCCGAGCCGTAACCTGCCAGGACGCCGCGCCGCGCGCTCGATGATCTCCTGCTCGGTGAGCGGGTCGGGGGGATGGTGGCTCAGGCACTGCCGCGCCCGTACGAGCGCCTCGGGCACGCCGTCGCTCGCGGCGTAGAACTGCCCGGCCTCCAGCCGCCCCACCCGGTCGGCCCGGCCGCCCCGGGCCCGCGCCAGCCCTTTGACCACCTCAATCTGGGTGGGGCTGTTGATCCTGCCGATGAACTGCGTCGTCGCGTTGCCCGCGATGTGGTTGTGCAGGCCGCGCGGGGTCTGGGTGGCGAAGACCAGGCCGAGACCGTACTTGCGGGCCTGGGAGGCCAGGGTCAGCGTGCTCGCCAGCGCCTCGGTCTTCGGCGTCGCCGGTACGAGGGCCTGCGCCTCGTCCATCACGTACAGGCCGCTGAGCGGGCGGCCGCGCGCCGGATTCCGCCTGATCCAGGAGAACAGGGCCATCTGGAGCTGATTGACGAACGCCGGCCGCGCCTGGTCGCCGAGCCCGACGAAGCTGATGACGGAGACGCGGGCCCGCTTGCCCGGGGACGGGGTGAGCAACTGCGCCGGGTCCGCGGGCTCGCCGTGGCCCGCGAAGAGCGGATCGGTGATCGTCGCGGCGGTGAGGAGCTGGCCCAGCTCGGCGGCGAGCTGGTCCGCCCGGTCGATCTGGCTGACCTCCAGCGGCAGCGCGCCGAGCAGGCCGAGGAACGCGGCGAAGCTGCCGCCGCCCGAGCGGGCGAAGTGGGCCAGCGCCTGGCGGAGTATGGCCTTGCCCTTGCGTGCCTTGGCGCTCGCCCCGTCCACGTTCGCCCGGTGGGCGAGCGCCTCGACGGCCAGGGCGAGCGCCGTCTCCAGCTCGTCGCGGTCGTCGAGCACGGCCGCGAAGTCGGGAATCGGCTGGAACGTCAGCGGGCGTCCGCGCGAGCGGCCCGGCGTCCAGATCACGACCTCGGTCTCGGCGAAGTAGCGGGCCGCCTTGTCCACGTCCCCGTCGCCCCAGCCGGGCGGCGGGGCGGGCCAGGGGTCGCCCAGGCGGGCGAGGTCGTTGTTGGAGTCGAGCACGATCGACGACACCCCGAGCAGCGCGCACTCCTCGATGAGCCGCCGCAGGAACACGGTCTTGCCCGAGCCTGAACCGGCGAACACGGCGGTGTGGCGGGCGAGGGCGGCGAGTTTCAGTTCGAGCTCAGCACCGGTGTCCATACGCCTGCCAACCGGAACGACCGGCACAGGCCCACTTCTGGGCTCCGGTTCGCTCCCCACCGGCCGCGCAGGCTCCAGCCCGCTCCCTGGCTGCCGGGCAGACTCTGGACCGCTCCCTGGCTGCCGGGCAGGTTCCGGCGCGCTCCCTGCTGGGCGAGCGAGCCCCAACTCGCTCCCCACCGGCCGCGCCGACTCCGGGCCGCTTCCCGCCGGCCGTCCGGTCTCCGGGGCCGGCGGCTGCGGCGGTGGGGTCGGCTCCTGGGTGAGTGTGCCGAACAGAACGCTGAACAGCTCCGTGCCGCCGGCCGGGCGGCGGGCCCGTAGCCAGGTCTCGAACTCCGGGTCCCCGTCGGCCGCCATCTGCCGCAGCGCCGCGAAGACCCGCAGGTCGTCGCCCCGAACGGGAAGCGAGAGCCCGCCCCACTCCTTGAGCTCCGCCAGGCGGGCCCGCGTGACCGCGCCGTCCGACCACGCCTGGTTGCGCAGCACCACGAAACACCGGTCGGGCGTCTCCGGGCCCAGCCCGGACGCCACGATGCCATCCTTCAGCCGCTTCAGCGCAGAGATGTGGTGCGCCGCGCCGATCATCCGGAACGTCCAGTGCCGCTGGTACTCCGACTCCGGATTCAGCACCTGCCGCAGCCTGGCGTGCAGGCTGGGCCGGCGGCCCGGCGGCGGATCGACGGAGAAGGACTCGCCCGCCTTGTCCTGCTCCCTGATCCAGGCGTCGAGCCCCGCGGCGAGCAGGGAAGGAGCCAGCTCGTCCTCGTGCTCGGGATCGAACGCGGCCGACACGTCAGCCCGCCCGCGCAGGTCGGCGAAGCGCGCGTCCAGCCTCGCCAGGCTCGACTCCGGAACGACGGCGACGGCCTCGGCGGAAGAGGGCGGCGCGACGACCGGGTCCTCCCTGTCGAAACGTTCCAGGAGACGTACGACGCCGTCCGTCCGGCAGGCCGCGACGTGCGCGGCGATGAGCCGGAGCAGCGTCCTCGGCGTCCTGCCCGGCGCGGTCGCGAACGCGCCGGGGGCGACGGGCCAGGCCGGGTCGGGCGGGATGAAACCCGCCCGCGCGAAGGCGACCGCGAACCTGCGCTCGACCAGGTTCCTGGCGAGTTCCGGGCGCGCGATCGTGCCCAGGATCAGTGACGGCCGGAACCTGTCCTTCGCCGTGCCGATCGCCCGGTCACGGATCAGGCCCCACGACGAGGGCAGGCAGGCCACCAGGCACAACGTGCGGTGAGTGGCGTGCACCAGGGCCATGAGACCGCTCGCGACCTCGTCGATGACGTCCTTGCGCGGGCCGCCGTCGGGGACCGCGCCGGAGGCGGCGCGGGAGTGTTCGAGCAGCGCGTCGATCTGGTCCACCGCGATGACGCTGGGGCCGGTCAGCGCGAGGATCGTCGACAGCTCGACCACGATGTCGTGCGGCGCCTTGATCCCTCTGCTCATCCCCCAGGCCCCGCGGTCGCCTTCCTCGGCCTCCTCGGTGGACATCAGGTGATCGTGGGCGACGTCGAAGGCCGGGCCCGAGGCGACGGCGTAGAGGGCGAGCGCCCGGATCGTGTCGCGGCACCGCTGCAACCGCCGGTCCCGCCTCACCAGGCCGGCCACCAGGGCGTCGAGGTCCTCGCGGGTGATGTCCTTCCCGTCCTCGACGGCCGCGATCCGGTCCCCGGCCCCCGCGAGCGCGGCCAGGCCGCGCAGGGCCACCACCGCCTGGGCCGGGGTGTCCGGGCCCGCCGCCGAACGGCCGAGGTCGTCGACCATCGCGCCCGCCGTCCGCCGCCAGAAGTCGTCGCCCGCGCTGAAGTCCACCAGGAAGAAGTAGCCGCCGGCCCGCGCGATCTCGCCCCTGACCCAGCCGAGGAGATGCGTCTTGCCCGCGCCGCCCTCGCCCTGGATGACGACGCCGAGCGGGCTGGCGCTGGTGGCCTCGCCCGCCTCGTCGATGCCGTCGAGGATGAGCTGCTCCGCCCGCGGGTGCACGCCGCCGACGTGGAAAGGCGGCGGGTTCCAGGCGTGCTCGGCCATGGTCGTCCAGGTGAGGACCCTGGAGATGGCGCGCAGGGCCCGTTCCTCGTGCTCGTTCATCGCGCCTCCATGGCCAGCAGGTGCTTGCTCACGCCGCCGACGAGGACGGCCGCGTTCCTGTCCTCGTCGGTCAGGGTCTTCTGGTCGGCCTCCGGCGCCAGGTGGACGTCCGGGAGGAGTTCGAGCCGCCGCAGCGCCTCGTCGACCGCCTCGCGGGGGACGTCCCCCAGCTCCGCGCGCAGCCGGGTCAGGAGCACCCAGTCCTGCGGCTCGCGGGCCAGCCGCCAGTAGGCGTCGCGGATCGCCTCGGGCAGCTCGGCCGGGGCGGCGCCCTCGCGGGCCTTGAGTACGAACTCGGCGAGGCTCAGGTCCGCCGCGTCCAGATAGCCCTTGAGCAGGTGGAGCACGCCGTAGAGGGTGCGGCCGAGCGAACCGCCGCGATCCGGGGCGGAGCCGTCCAGCTCCGTCACGCACCAGGCCCAGCCGTCGTCGGTGAGCGTGTGAAGGTAGGACCTGCCGGGCTTCTCGCTCGTGACGAGGCCGCCCTTGTTGAGCCGGTGCCGGGGCTGCCCGTCGAGGGTGCAGCCGACGTGGGCCTTGAGCTCCGCGTTGGACGCCGTTCCGCCGAGCGTCATCAGGCCCAGGAGCACGGCGCGTTCGCGGGTGCCGAAGCCGGTGTTCTTCATGGTCAGCTCTCCTCGGATCGATCATCCACGACGGTGGTGAAGCCGGTCGCCATGAGCTCACGCCGGCCGTTGACCTCCCTGAGCGTGCCTGCGACCCGTACGGGGACCCGGTCGCGGTGCGCGCGGACGGCCACGTCGTAGTCCGCCTCGCCGGGCAGGCGCACCCAGATGACGGCGCGGCGCGGCTCGCCGTCCCCGATGGTCACCTGGCCGCGTACGTGGACGCGGAACCGGTCCTCGCCGTCGTCCACGAGCGCGCCGACGAGGCCCGTCACCGCGGCGCTCTCGTGGTGCAGTCGGCGCAGCCGGTGGCCGACGCGGCGCAGCAGGGTGCCGGTGCCCGGCTCGAAGACCACGCTCCGCGCGGGGACCTCGGCGGGCAGGGCGCGGGCCCAGCGGAAGCCGACCTCGAACCGGGCGCCGGGATCGGCTCCGGCGAAGCGGGCGAGCGCGAGGCACAGGTCGGCCGACACGCCGTCCCGTACGAGGTCGTCGAAGACGCTGACGTCGCCGGTTCCGCGCGCCTCGGCGGTGGCCTCGCGCAGGAGCAGCGCGGCGCGCTGAAGCAGGGTCAGGGCGCGGCGGGCCAGCGGAGGGTCGCCGCCGTCGTCCAGCGGGAGCCGTACGGTGAGGAGGTTCGAGGACGGCACGATCGGTCCGATCCGGACGCGCGCCAGCAGGTCGCGCACCGGTTTGGGAGCCGGGCCGTCGAACACCGGCCGGGGCCCGCCCAGCACGGCCCGCGCCGCCGCGCTCAGCACGGCGTGGGCGCTGGTCACGGCCGTGACGGCGTCCACCAGCCCGAGCTCCCCGCCCGCGGGGACGATGGGCGCGCGGTACCACTGGACGTCCGCCAGGGGCGAGCCGATGTCGGAGGCGATGTCCTCGGGCGCGCGGCCCTCCACCCGCGCGAGCAGCGACAGGATCTCCCTGATCCGGCGCGGCCCGTCGGCCAGGTGGTCCGTGCCGGGCACCAGGATCTCGTGGTCGCCGTCGTGCTCCCAGATCGCCGCGCCCCTCCAGGTCTCCGGCCGGCGGACCCAGCCGGTCGCGGCGAGATAGCTGCTGACGTCGGCGACCGACACGTTCCTCATCGGGCGGAGGGTTCCGTGGGCGCGCCGACGAGCTCGCGTAACGCGCGGACCGTGAGAACGTTCCCGAGCGGCACCTGGAGCGGCACCTTCCGCGCGGCGCTGGGGTCGGGGACGGGCCGGTCGTCCTCGAAACCGCGGTAGTAGCAGAGCCGGCTCAGCGTGAGCCCGTCGGTCTCCACGCGGGCGTACCGGTCGCTCTCCTGTGGGACCACGACGAGGAACAGGTAGCGCGGGACGAGAAACGGGCCGTCGACGAGCTTGTTGTACTGCACCTCGTTCAGCCCGCCGTAGTGCAGGACCGCGCCCTTGGACCGGGGGTCCGACCAGGACTTGATCTGCACCTCGATGGCGGGCGAGGAAATGTGGCCGGTCCTTCCCGGATATCGGAAGCCCAGGTCGATGCCGTCGTGGTCGAGGTCGTCCTGATAGACGAGGAGGCCCGCCGCCGAGGCGAGCACCCGCACATAGTCCTCGGCGAACTTGCCCTGATGATTTCGCTGGTCCAGCACGCAGTCTCCCTCGTCCGCCGACCGCCCGACGCAGAAGAGTAGCGGCAAAAGGGGACGCTCTTCCTTCCTTTCTTCATGGTCGTCCTCCGTGGGTGGCGGGCCCGCATCCACGGACTGTTCGCGCGCGCCCCGGACGGCGTTCACCCGCCGTTCGATCCGCTCCCCAAAGCTTGCGGCCCGGCACCCTCATTGCACGCACGAGAGGCTTCACCGTGAGCAAGAACAAGGCCGAGCAGGCCGAACAGGCCGAGGCGGCCCGGCTCTCCCGCCGGCGGCTGGTCAAGTACGCCGGCGTCGGCGCCACCCTGGCCGCGGCCGCTCCTCTGATCGGCGGCACCCCCGCCCAGGCCGACGACGAGCGCAGGTTCGGCAACGGCGGCGGCAACGGCCGCAGGTGGCGGGCCGGCGACCACCACATCCACTCCGAGTACAGCGGCGAGTTCGACACCAAGACCAGCCCGCCCATCTTCCACAAGGGCGCGGACGCGGTCTACCCGATCGTCACCAACGCGATCATGGCCAAGCACTTCGGCCTGACCTGGGCGATGTGCACCGACCACGGCGGCCCCACCCACTCCAAGGTGAACCTGGAGCAGGCGTATCCCGACCTGCTGCGTTCGCGGGTGCTGGTGCCCGAGGTGCTGCAGTTCTGGGGCATGGAGTTCGACGCGCCGGCGCTCGACCACCACACCCTGATGATCCCGCACCACGACGGGGAGGCGCAGCAGCTGTTCGAGCTGGAGAGCCGCTTCGCCAAGCACGACGCCTTCCCGGCCGACCCGGGCCGCGACACCGAGGCCAAGATGGTGGAGTTCCTGAAGGCCGCCCGCGACATGCGGCAGAAGCCGCTGGTCATCGCCCACCACGCCTCGCGCTCGGCGACCGGGCTGGGTGTGTGGGGCCAGGACACGCCGCGCGAGTTCCGCAACGGCAACAACGTCGCCCCCGACGTGTACGTCGGCTTCGAGGGCGCCCCCGGCCACCAGGCCGGCCCGCTGAACGGCGGCGCGCGCGGCGGCTACGGCAACCACCCCACGTACGGCGGCTTCGACCAGATGACCGCCCGCGTCGGCGGCCTGTGGGACTCCCTGCTCGGCGAGGGCCGGCACTGGTGGATCACCGCCACCTCCGACTCCCACGTGCACTGGACCCGTGGCGGCTCCGACTTCTGGCCGGGCGAGTACAGCAAGACGTACGTGATGGCCCGCCAGGACTACGGCGACGTCATGGACGCCCTGCGGGGCGGCCGGATCTTCGTCACGACCGGCGACCTGGTCACCGCCCTGGACGTCACCGCGAGCGCCCAGGGCCGTTCCGCCACCGTGAGCGAGACGCTGGTCCTCAGCAACCGGGGCCGGGGCGACGTCGAGGTGGAGATCCGCTTCCGCCCGCTGAACGGCGTCAACGGCAACGGCGACCGCCCCGAGGTCCGGCGCGTCGACCTCATCGCCGGCCAGGTCACGGGGGTCAGCGCCGACCTCGACGCGGCCACCAACCCCACCACCAAGGTCGTCGCCCGCTTCGGCCCGAACGACTGGCGCCGTCAGGGCCAGGACATGGTCATCCGCCACACCCTGCGCGACGTGGGCCAGGACAGCTACCTCCGGGTGCGCGGCACCAGCACCGACGAGATGGAGCCGCTCGCGGACGGCAAGGAGAGCCCCTGGCAGGACCTCTGGTTCTACTCCAACCCGGTCTTCATCCGGGTCCGCTGACCCCCCGGTCGGCCGGGACGCGGCCGGCGGCGGGGGCCGGGCTCCGCCGCCGTCCCACCCGTCGTCCGCCGCCGGGTAATGATTTCGGCAGAGTGCCGGGGCGGGTTCTTCTCACTTCTGGCCTAACCGTAAGGTGAGCACGGATCACCGCAATGAGGTCGGGAGCACATGTTGCACGAGAAACTGTCGTCGATCTACGACAACGTCCTGCGCCGCAACCCTGGGGAGGTCGAGTTCCACCAGGCGGTGCGCGAAGTGCTCGATAGCATCGGCCCGGTTCTCGGCAAACACCCCGAGTACGCCGAGTCGAAGATCATCGAGCGCATCTGCGAGCCCGAGCGGCAGATCATCTTCCGCGTGCCGTGGCTCGACGACAGCGGCGAGGTGCAGATCAACCGTGGCTTCCGGGTCGAGTTCAACAGCGCGCTGGGTCCTTACAAGGGCGGGCTGCGCTTCCATCCCTCGGTCTACCTGGGGATCGTCAAGTTCCTGGGCTTCGAGCAGATCTTCAAGAACAGCCTGACGGGCCTGCCGATCGGCGGCGGCAAGGGCGGGTCCGACTTCGACCCCAAGGGCCGCTCCGACCGCGAGGTGATGGCCTTCTGCCAGAGCTTCATGACCGAGCTCTACCGGCACATCGGCGAGTACACCGACGTGCCCGCCGGTGACATCGGCGTCGGCGGCCGGGAGATCGGCTACCTGTTCGGCCAGTACAAGCGCATCACGAACCGCTACGAGTCGGGCGTCATCACCGGCAAGGGCCTGGCGTACGGCGGCGCGCAGGTGCGGACCGAGGCCACCGGCTACGGCTGCACGTTCTTCGTGGAGGAGATGCTGAAGGCACGCGGCACGTCGTTCGACGGCAAGCGGGTCGTGGTCTCCGGCTCCGGCAACGTCGCCATCTACACGATCGAGAAGATCGAGCAGCTCGGCGGGCTCGTGGTGGCCTGCTCCGACTCCTCCGGCTACGTCGTGGACGAGAAGGGCATCGACCTGGCGCTGCTCAAGCACATCAAGCAGGTCGAGCGCGGCCGGCTGGACACGTACGCGGCGCGCCGCGGCGACCACGTGTCCTTCGTGCCGGGCCGCAGCGTGTGGGAGGTGCCCTGCGAGGTGGCGATGCCGTCCGCCACGCAGAACGAGATCACCGGCCGCGACGCCGCGTTCCTGGTGCAGAACGGCTGCATCGCGGTCGGCGAAGGCGCCAACATGCCGACCATGCCCGAGGGCATCAAGGTGTTCCTGGACGCGGGGGTCGCGTTCGGGCCGGGCAAGGCCGCCAACGCGGGCGGCGTGGCCACCAGCGCGCTGGAGATGCAGCAGAACGCCAGCCGCGACTCGTGGACGTTCGAGTTCTCCGAGCACCGGCTGCAGGAGATCATGCGCGACATCCACGCCCGGTGCCTGCAGACCGCCGACGAGTACGGCATGCCCGGCGACTACGTGGCCGGCGCCAACATCGACGGCTTCCGCCGGGTCGCCGACGCCATGCTGTCACTCGGCCTGATCTGAAGCGTCAGGCGAAGGGCCGTCCGCGTCGCGCGGGCGGCCCTTCGCCATTGACATGGTGATCATGGACCTTGCATACTCCCATCAGACGCTTCAAAAGAGGCTGTCAAAAACCCTCCCGACCCCCGGGCCCTAATTCCCCCTCACCTTTCGCCGGCCCGGGTTCCTGCATTTTCCGCCAGCATCACAAAGACGCAGGGAGTGACATCTCGAAATGGCTTCGGGAGTGTTAGGGCGTGCCCTTCGACGGGGATCCGCCGCGGCGGCAGCCGTCATTCTGCTGACGGCGACGAGCGCCGACCCGGCGTTCGCCCACTGGAACGGCACCGGCCAGGACATCGCCAGCATCCACATGCGCCCGTACAGCTACAACAGCACGTGGCAGACGCCGATGAACAAGGCGCTCGCCAACTGGAACGCGACGTCGAGCCCCGCCAATTTCTACAAGAACTCGAATTCCGGCTCGACCATCACGGTGAAGTCCTACAGCAACACCTGGTACGGCAACTATCAGCGGTGCGGCGGGATGTGCATGTACGTCCGGCTGAACTCGCGCACGATAAACCGGGACGCCTCGAACTTCTCCAATTTCGTCACCAGCACGCTGGTCCACGAGTTCGGGCACGCGCTGAATCTCGCGCACAACTCGACCACGTCCATCATGAACAGAAGCCGCAACCGTAACTCGATGACGAAACCCTCGTCGCACGATGTCGCCGACGTCAACGCCTACTACTGAAGGAGGCCGCAGGATGCTACGGCGTCTTGGCGCACTCGTCCTGACCGCGTTGTTCGTCACCGCGTGCGCCGCCCATCAGGAGCCCGTGCTCTACCGGGCCGACTATCCGGAGTACGAGAACGCCGACGCGCTCTTCGACCGGGCGAACCTGGTCGTCGAGGCCCGCATCGTCGGCGAGCCGCGCTACCTGCAAGAAGTGTCTGAGCCCGACCCCGCGGAGACGGATCCGCGGCTGAATCCCATGGCGGGAGCCCCCGCCGCGGTGGCCGCCCAGCCCGACGCCCCGCCGATGGTCATCACCGTCTACACCGCCGAGGTGCTGAAGGTGTACAAGGGCGAGGCCCAGGTGGGGCAGAAGGTCGAGGTCAAGGAGCTCGGCGGCGTCTTCGACGGCGTGACGTACGAGGAGGAGCACACCACGGCGCTGAACGAGGGCAGCGGGTACGTCCTGTTCCTGGAGACCTACCCCGACTCCCCGGCGGCGCTGCTCAACCCCGTCCAGGGCAAGTATCCGCTGGACAGCGCCAACAACCCGGCGCCGCTGCCGGAGAACACCGTCAAGCTGACGCGCAACCAGCTGGAGACGATGTCCTGAACCGCCGTGACGTGCTGATCGTGGCCTCGGCGGCGGCCGTGACCCTTGCCGTGTCGTGGGGCCGCGGGCGGGGGGACCGG
>NZ_JBGLOU010000003.1:107720-569223 GCF_041402765.1 Nonomuraea sp. AD125B
CCCCCCCCCCCCCCCCCCCCGACGCCGGCGTCATCTCGCTCACGGCCGGCGAGGTGGACGGACAGCCGATCGCGATCTCGGCCGGCAGGGACGACACCGTGCGGGTGTGGAACCTGACGACGAGAAGGCAGATCGGGAGCCTGATCGTGCTGTCGGAGTTCGGGGAGCCGGCGACCGGTGACGAACGCGTCCTCACGGTCGCGCTCGGCCGGCTCGCCGGACGGCCCATCGCTGTCACGGGCGGGCGGGACTGCGCCGTACGGATCTGGGATCCGCACACGGGACAGCAGCTCGGCCGCCCGATGACCGGCCACGAACGCCGTGTCGTCGCCGTCGCGCTCGGCGAGGTGGACGGCCGCCCGGTCGTCGTCTCCGGCAGCGCGGACGGCACATTGCGCATGTGGGACCCCTCCACGCGGAAGCAGATCGGCGACCCGCTCACCGGCCATGCCGGGGTGATCGCTTCGGTCGTGTTCGGCGAGGTGGACGGCCGGCCGGTCATCGTCTCCGGCGGTCATGACGGCACGGTGCGCAGATGGGATCCGGTCACGAGGAGACAGAGCGGCGCGCCCATGACCGGCAGCACGAGCCTCGTGGTGTCCGTCGCCCTCGGCGAGGTGGACGGCCGCCCGGTCGCCGTGTCGGGCGCCTGGGACGCCACGCTGCGCGTGTGGGACCTGGCCACCGGCGAACAGCTCGGCGGGCCGCTGATCGGCCACGAACGCGCCGGGGTCCCGTCGCGGTCACCCAGGTGAACGGCCGGCCCGTCATCGTCTCCGGCGGCGTGGACCGTACGGTGCGGATGTGGGATCTGGCCACGAGGAAGCAGCTCGGCGACCCACTGACGGGCCACGACAGAGGCGTCGTCGCCCTCGCGGTGACCCAGGTGAACGGCCGGCCGATCGCTCTCACCGCCGGAGAGGACCGTACGGTGCGCACGTGGGATCTCCTCACCCGGGAGCAGACAGGAGACTCGCTGGTCGGCCTCGAGGCCGGCGTCACGCCGGGGGCGGGGCGGACGGGGCGCACAGGGCCGTGACGAAGCTCCGCGACATCCGCGCCGACACGACCGGCCGTCGCGCGCGATCACGAAGCGACGACCAAGCTTCTGCTCACGGACGCCGCCAGGAAGGTCATTCGCCGGCCGCCTCCGTCCGTGTCGCGGCCGGCGCGATCTGCAGAGGCGTCGCGGCCCCGCCGGCGAGCTCGCGCCCCTGGCTCAGGGTGTGGTCGAGCTGCCGGGCCAGGACGTTGAGGGTCGCCGGAGGCAGGTACGCGTCGAGCAGCCGCCGTACCGGCCCGTGGTACTGAACGCCGAGCTCGTCGTCCTCGATCTCGGTAACGACCACCCGGGCCTCCGGGAACATCGACCGGAGCCCCGCGATGAGCTGCGGGCTGCCCGCGGGAACCAGCAGCACGTCGGCCGTCGCGGGCGCGGCGTGCATGTCGAGCACCACGTAGTCCGCCCCGAGCTGGGTGGACAGCGCGACCCTGGCGGCGGCCGGCAGCTCCATGGCGGTGGCCACGACCGTCACGCTCTCGTAGTCGATCGGCCCCTGCTCGTCGCCCTCGTCCGGCTCGACGACGGCGCCCTGCACGACGGCGCCCTGCACGACGGCGCCCTCCACGACGTCGATCGTGCTGGAGATCGTCGCGATCGACGCGCCGTCCCGTGTGAGGACCAGGCTCTCGCCGGGTTCGAGCGCGTCGATGAGCGCCACGACGTCGTCGGGCAGGCAGGCCACGTCGACACGTGGGGCGCGCTCGCGGATCACCATGTGCACGCCCCGACCGTCATGTGTCCCCCTTCCGGTGCCGTGGTCTCGTTGGACGCCACGAGCCGATCAGTGGTTCGGGGCCGCGCCGGAGTTTCCCTATGATCAACGGATGCACTTACCGAGGATCGCGCCGGCCATGCTCATGATCACCCTGGCCGGCGGGTGCGCGCCGGCGGCCTCGTCGCCCGCCGAGGCGGTGGCCCGGCAGGCGAAGGACTCGACGGGGGTGAAGGTCACCAAGATCGTCCGTCTGGACTACGGCGAGGCGATGCCCACCCCTCTCGGGGAGGACGACGGCGTCGTGCCGGTCAACATCGGCGAGTACAACGAGAGCCGGACCACCGGAGTCCTGCGGCTCGGTACGACCGCCTCCGATCTGACCACGACCTACTACCGGACCAACATCCCCGAAGACCTGAAGAGCGTGATCCCGGACGATCTGTCCTACATGACGACCAGGGCGATCTCGATCGGCGACTCCGGCACCTACGAGCAGCGAGCCGAGCGGAAGGACATGCCCGCCGGCAAGACCTGGCTGCACCACGACGGCGCCGGCTGCGGGGCGGCGGCGCGGCTCGTCGGAAACCTGGACCTGCGGACGATCCTGTCGCCCCAGGTGCTGCGGAAGCTGGCCGCCCCCGCTCCTGCTTCCGGCGAGGTCATCGACGGGGTCGACACCGTCGTGCACGCCGGAAGCGCGTTGCAGACCGAGTTCGCCGTCCATTCCCCGGATGACGACCCGGTCATGGCGGCGGTGCTGCGCGAGCAGGCCCGCCCGACGGAGGTCTCGTGGCGGCTGTGGGTCGGGCCGGACGGCCTGCCCCGCCGGGTCCGGCTCGTCACGACCGACCCGGAGGCGGCGGAGGGCGTGCCCAGGACCGCCGTGACCGAGATCGACTTCACCGACTGGGGAAGCACCGTGTCCATCGAGCCTCCGCCGGCGGACCAGGTGCACGAGACCGGCAGCTGCCTCGACCCCGAGCCCAGGTGAGAACCCGAGGCTGTTACCGCTAACAGGAAGCTTTCTCGTCGAGCTCCTCCTCGGCAGCCGGTGGGGGGTGGCGGCGTCACGGAGCAAATCCGAGCAGGAAAGGTCCTGTCAACCACGCCGCGACCGGCAACGGAGCGAAGAAGACGGCGACCGACCGCGCCGAGCTGCCGTTTCGGCGAACGATCGGCGCCGGCGCCACGATGAAACTTTCATCTGGCTACTTAACAGAGCCGAAACTTTCGCCAGCTCCTGATCGAGCGTACTCGCAGAACACCGGCCAGATCCCGCCGAAACGCCACGAAAAGTTTCATTACATTCTTGACAAGTTTCGGTGAGCCTCCTCACACTGAGTCCCCGAGGCGATCTCCCTGCCGCATCGGTGGCGCACGGCGGGGACCGCCGTCACGACGCCCCCGTGGCGCGGCGTCGATCACGTGGGCACGTCCCGCACGTTCTCTCTCCGATTCGCTATGGAGGCTCAGTCATGCGCGTCAACGCCATGTCCCCACCTGCCGAACACCGCCCGCCCGGCGCGCGCCGCCGGGCGGTGATCGCCGGCGCGCTCGGCGCGATCGGCCTGGTCGCGGCGTTCGCGACGGCGATCCCCGCCGACGCCGCGGCGAGCACGCTCGGCGCGGCGGCCGCCCAGAGCGGCCGTTACTTCGGCACCGCCATCGCCGCCGGCAAGCTCGGCGACTCGGCCTACACGACGATCGCCAATCGCGAGTTCAACATGGTGACGGCCGAGAACGAGATGAAGATCGACGCCACCGAGCCCAACCGGGGGCAGTTCAACTTCACGAACGGGGACCGGGTCTACAACTGGGCCGTGCAGAACGGCAAGCGGGTGCGCGGGCACACCCTGGCCTGGCACAACCAGCAGCCGGGCTGGATGCAGTCGCTGTCGGGCAGCTCGCTGCGCCAGGCGATGATCGACCACATCAACGGCGTCGTGGGCCACTACAAGGGCAAGATCTACGCCTGGGACGTGGTCAACGAGGCCTACGCCGACGGCAACTCCGGCGGCCGGCGCTCCTCCAACCTGCAGAGCACCGGGAACGACTGGATCGAGGTCGCCTTCCGCACCGCGCGCGCCGCCGACCCCGCCGCCAAGCTCTGTTACAACGACTACAACATCGACAACTGGTCCTGGGCCAAGACGCAAGGCGTCTACAACATGGTGCGGGACTTCAAGTCGCGCGGCGTGCCGATCGACTGCGTCGGCCTGCAGTCGCACTTCAACAGCAACAGCCCCTACAACAGCAACTACCGCACGACCATCCAGAGCTTCGCGGCGCTGGGGGTGGACGTGCAGATCACCGAGCTGGACATCCAGGGCGGCTCGGCCACCACGTACGCCAACGTCGTCAACGACTGCCTGGCGGTGCCGCGGTGCACCGGCATCTCGGTCTGGGGAGTGCGTGACACCGACTCCTGGCTCGGCACCAACGCCTCCGCGCTGCTCTTCGACGGCAACGGCAACAAGAAGGCCGCCTACACCTCGGTGCTCAACGCGCTGAACGGCGGCGCCACCAGCACCCCGACCACCACCCCGACGCAGGACCCCGGCGGCGGCACCGCGGGCCAGATCAGGAGCACGGCCGCCGGCCGCTGCGTGGACGTGCCCAACGCCGGCACCGCCGACGGCACCGCGGTCCAGCTCTGGGACTGCAACGGCCAGTCCAACCAGCAGTGGACGCAGACCTCGGCAGGGGAGCTGAGGGTCTACGGCAACAAGTGCCTGGACGCCGGGGGCACAGGCAACGGCGCCAGGATCCAGATCTACTCCTGCTGGGGCGGCGACAACCAGAAGTGGCGCGTCAACTCCGACGGCACCATCACCGGCGTCCAGTCCGGGCTGTGCCTCGACGCGATCGGCGCCGGCACCGGCAACGGCACGGGGCTGCAGCTCTACTCCTGCTGGGGCGGCAACAACCAGAAGTGGTCCTACACCCCAGCAACTTAACCTCGGAACGGCCGCAAGTTACACATCCTCACTGTGAAAGTTTCAACTGGATGAACGACCCTCCTGGAGGCGAAACCCCAGGAGGGAAGGCCGTGTGACGGCAAGGCCCGGCTCGACGGGAGACCCCTCTCGTTGACGCCGGGCCACCCGTCGGATGTACTCCGCGACAAGCCTCCGCACCACATCATGTTAGCGCTAACAACGGAGCCCCGATGAAGCACAGACCCCTGTCCATCCTGGCGACGGTGACCGCCTTACTGGCCAGCCTGTTCGTCGCCCTGCAGACCCAGCCGGCCAACGCGGCCACCGTCGACACCAACGCCTGGTACGTCCTGGTGAACCGCAACAGCGGCAAGGCCCTGGACGTCTACAACCTGTCCACCGCCGACGGCGGCCGCATCACGCAGTGGACCCGCAACAACCAGAACCAGCAGCAGTGGCAGTTCGTGGACTCCGGCGGCGGCTACTACCGCGTCAAGTCCCGCCACTCCGGCAAGGTCCTCGACGTCTACAACTTCTCCACCGCCAACGGCGGCGCGATCGTGCAGTGGACCGACACCAACGGCACGAACCAGCAGTGGCGCCTGGCCGACAGCCCCGACGGCTACGTCAGGCTGATCTCCCGCCACAGCAACAAGGCCCTCGAAGTGCAGGGCGCCTCCACCGCCGACGGCGGCAACATCGTCCAGTACGACGACTGGGGCGGCACCAACCAGCAGTGGCAGTTCGTCAAGGTGGACGGCGGCACCCAGAACCCCGGCCAGTGCGACCTCCCCTCGTCCTACCGGTGGAGCTCGACCGGCCCGCTGGCCACCCCGAAGTCGGGCTGGGTCTCGCTCAAGGACTTCACCGTCGCCCCCTACAACGGCAAGCACCTCGTCTACGCCACCACGCACGACACGGGCACGAGGTGGGGCTCGATGAACTTCAGCCCCTTCACCAACTGGTCCGAGATGGCCTCGGCGAGCCAGAACACCATGTCCAACTCGACCGTCGCCCCCACGCTCTTCTACTTCGCCCCGAAGAACATCTGGGTGCTCGCCTACCAGTGGGGCGGCACCGCCTTCTCCTACCGGACCTCCAGCGACCCCACCAACCCCAATGGCTGGGGCCCCCAGCAGGTGCTCTTCTCCGGAAGCATCTCCGGCTCCGGCACCGGCCCCATCGACCAGACGCTCATCGGTGACGGCACGAACATGTACCTGTTCTTCGCCGGCGACAACGGCAAGATCTACCGGGCGAGCATGCCTATCGGGAACTTCCCCGGCAGCTTCGGCACCACCTCGACCGTCATCATGAGCGACTCGACCAACAACCTGTTCGAGGCCGTCCAGGTCTACAAGCTCCAGGGCCAGAACAAGTACCTCATGCTCGTCGAGGCGATCGGCGCGCAGGGCCGCTACTTCCGTTCCTTCACCGCCACCAGCCTGAACGGCACCTGGACCCCGCAGGCCGCCACCGAGAGCAACCCGTTCGCCGGCAAGGCCAACAGCGGCGCCACCTGGACCAACGACATCAGCCACGGTGAGCTGATCCGCACCAGCGCGGACCAGACCTTCACCGTCGACCCCTGCAACCTGCAACTGCTCTACCAGGGACGCAGCCCCAGCTCGGGCGGCGACTACGGCCTCCTGCCCTACCGGCCGGGCCTGCTGACCCTGCAGCGCTGACCTCGGTCACGCCTCATCGTTCGTCACGCAGTTCGAGCAGGAGCGCCGTCATGCTGACCTTGACACCGTCGCGCGGCGCTCCTGCCTTGTCGTGCAGGAGCGCGACGGCCTGGCCGATCAGCCCGACGATCTCCTCCCACACGGGCCTGGGCAGCCACACCTCGGCGTCCATGGACATGCGCTGGCGCTCGGTCTCGGTCAGGCGTCTGGCCAGGTCGGCGCTCATCGCCTGGTGGAGGAGCTGCCGGCCGTCGGACCTGTCGATGCGCTCGGCGCTGGACGGGTCGTAGCGGTAGAGCACCCGCGGCCGGCCCTTGCCCGCCGGCGGCCGTTCGTCCACCTGCTGGAGGAAGCCCGCCTCGGCGAGCCGGCGCAGGTGGTAGCTGGCCGAGCCGTGCGCGATCCCGAGCTCGTCGGCGACCTCGGTGGCCGACATCGACGCGCCGGTGAGCAGCGACACGATGCGCATGCGCAGCGGGTTGGCCAGGGCGCGCAGCGGCACGAGCTCGTTCTCCGAGGTCACCGTCGGATCATAGGTTCTCCAACAACCCTTGGGGAAGGCCGGGGGTCCCAGCGCGTCGCGCCGAAGACGACCCGGATCATCGAGCGGGCGAGCGCCTCCGGATCGCCGTCGGCGCTCTCCGGCAGCACGCCGCTCAGCCACAGGCTGGTGAAGCCGTGGACCAGCGACCAGACGGCGACCGCGGTCAGGTGATCGTCCGCCGGGCCCGGCGACAGCGTCGCGGCGCCGGCGATGAGCACGCCGGCGGCACGCTCGTGCCCGGACCGCACGCCGGGGTCGTCGCCGCGATAGAGCTCGGGCCGGAACATCACCTCGAAGTAGGGCCGGTGGCCGATGGCGAAGCGGACGTAGGCGACGCCGATCTCCCACACGTCGCCGGCGGCCCGTTCGAGGGCGTCGGCGAACATCGCGAACCCCTCGGCGGCCACGGCGGTCAGCAGCCCCTGCTTGTCGCCGAAGTGGTGGGCGGGGGCGGCGTGCGAGACGCCGGCGCGGCGCGCGAGCTCGCGCAGGCTCCATCCGGCCGGGCCGGACTCGCTGATGGCCTGAAGGGCGGCGTCGATGACGGCACGCCTCAGGTTGCCGTGGTGGTAGCCCTGCTGGCCGATCCCTCTCACCTCCGGTGCTGTCGCGTGACGACCTCACCTTATCTTGACATTGACAAGATGGCGAACGTCCTCCAATCTTGCCGCTGACAAGATTGGAGACGGATCCGCCCCGTCTGACCACCAAGGACCACACCCATGACCCCCTCCGACATCGACCACATCGACCACACGGTGCTCATCACGACGGACCTCGCCGCGACGTCCGCCCGCTACCAGGACCTCGGCTTCACCCTCAGCCCCGTCTCGCCCCACCAGCTCGCCGAACGGCCCGGCGGTCCCCTGATGCCCACCTGCACGGCCAACCGCTGCGCCTACTTCGGGGAGTCGTTCATCGAGCTCCTCGGCATCGTCGACGCCACCGCGCCCGACCCCTGGGGCGTGCACGAGCTCCGCCGGACCTACCGCGGCCTGCTCATGACGCTCGGCTCCCGCGACGTGCGGGCCACCGCGGCACGGCTGCACGCCGCCGGCCTGGCCTCCACCGGCGTCCGCGGACTGGAGCGCGAGGTCGGCACGCCCGAGGGGCCGCGGACCGTACGGGCCGACAGCGTCCGCGTCGACGCCGCGCACACCCCCGGGTGCGCGTTGCAGGCCACCCAGCACTTCACCCCTCAGTACGTGCACCAGCCCCGCTACCTCGACCACCCCAACGGCGCGACCGGCCTGCACGGCGTGCTGATGGTCGTGCCCGACGACGAGGTGGACGAGCACGAGGAGCGCTACGCCCGCATCCTTGACGCCGACGTGTGGATCGACGGCCCCAAGCGCGTGCTGCCGCTGCGGCACGGCCGGGTGGAGATCCTGCCCCGGTCCGCGCTCGATCACTTCCTGCCCGGACACGTCCTGCCCGCCGTTCCCCTGCTGGCCGCGCACACCGTCGCCGTCCGCGACCTGACGGCCGCGCGCGAGCTGATCGAGGGCAACGACATCCCCACCCGGACCACCCCCGACGGCTTCTACGTCTCCGCCGGCGACGCCTGTGGCGTGCCGCTCGCGTTCGTCCAGAGCTGAGAGCTGAGCTCGCCGCCGGGCAGCTGTTGTGATTACATCATTACAACCCCTGGGGAGGAGTCATCGTGATCGTGGAGTACATCCGTTATCGCTTACCCGCCGGCGCTTCGGCCGAGTTCGAGGCCGCCTACGGCAGGGCGGCCCGGTCGCTCGCCGAAGCGCCGCAGTGCGTGGACTACGAGCTCAGCCGCTGCGTGGACGAGCCCGCCTGCTACATCCTGCGCATCACCTGGACCTCGCCCGAGGACCACATGAAGGGCTTCAGGGCGGGCGAGCACTTCCCCGCCTTCTTCAAGGAGATCCGCCCTTACGTGGAGCGGATCGAGGAGATGCGCCACTACGAGCAGACCCCGGTGCGCGGCCCCGGCGGCTCCGTCCCCTCCCTGTACGAGTGGGCCGGCGGCACCGAGGCGCTCGAACGGCTCACCGAGCGCTTCTACGAGCTGGTCAAGGCCGACGACGTCGTCGGCCCGCTGTTCGCCCACATGGACCCCGACCATCCCCGCTTCGTCGCCATGTGGCTGGCGGAGGTGTTCGGCGGCCCCGCGCGCTACACGGGCGAGCGCGGGGGCTACCCGCACATGCTCGGCATGCACCGCGACAGGGCGATCAGCGAGCGGCAGCGCCGCCGCTGGGTCAACCTGCTGGCCGACGCCGCCGACGAGGTCGGCCTGCCGGACGACCCGGAGTTCCGCGCCGCGTTCATGGGCTACGTCGAATGGGGCACCAGGCTCGCCCTGGCCAACTCCCAGCCCGGCGCGACCCCCGTCGAGCAGGCCCCGGTGCCGCACTGGGGGTGGGGCGTCGCGCCGCCGTACCAGGGCTGATACCCGCCGGTAACGACAGCGCGCAGGTCCCGTCGCGAGGCGGATCTTTTACAATGTGGCGGCCTCCATATGGCGCCGCGAATGATGATGTTCGAGCACCGTGGAACGGGTGGAGGCGACGCGATGCGATGAACGTCGCCTCGCGCACGTGACAGCGGGGAGAATCAGTCGGTGTTCAAACGTGTCGCCATCGTCAACCGCGGAGAGGCCGCGATGCGGCTCATCCACGCGGTCAGGGACCTCTCGGCGGAGACCGGGGTGCGGATCGAGACGGTCGCCCTCTACACCGACGCCGACCGTGACGCCACCTTCGTCAGGGAGGCCGATCTCGCCCATCTGCTCGGGCCCGCCTCGGCCCGGCCGTACCTCGACCACGCCGTCCTGGAGCGGGCGCTCGTCGAGACCGGGGCCGACGCGGCCTGGGTCGGCTGGGGCTTCGTCGCCGAGGACCCGGCCTTCGCCGAGCTGTGCGAGAAGATCGGGGTGACCTTCATCGGGCCGAGCGCCGAGGCCATGCGCCGGCTCGGCGACAAGATCGGCGCGAAGCTGCTCGCCGAGGAGGCCGGCGTCCCGGTCGCGCCGTGGAGCCGCGGCGAGGTGGCCACCCTGGAGCAGGCGCTGCGCGCCGGCCAGGAGATCGGCTACCCGCTGATGCTCAAGGCGAGCGCCGGCGGCGGCGGGCGCGGCATCCGCGTGATCACCTCCGAGGAGGAGCTGGCCGACGCCTACGAGCGCACCCGCCAGGAGGCGCTGCGCGCGTTCGGCTCCGGCGTGGTGTTCCTGGAGCGGCTGGTCACCGGGGCCCGGCACGTCGAGGTCCAGGTGGTCGCCGACGGCCAGGGCACCGCGTGGGCGCTCGGCGTACGCGACTGCTCGGTCCAGCGGCGCAACCAGAAGGTCATCGAGGAGTCGGCCTCCCCGGTCCTGAGCGAGGAGCAGGCCGCCGAGCTCAAGGCGTCGGCCGAGCGGCTGGCCAAGGCGGTCGGCTACCGCGGCGCCTGCACCGTGGAGTTCCTCTACCACCCCGGCGAGGAGCTGTTCGCCTTCCTGGAGGTCAACACCCGGCTGCAGGTCGAGCACCCCATCACCGAGGTCACCACCGGCACCGACCTGGTCCGGCTGCAGCTCCACGTGGCCGCGGGCGGCAGGCTGGAAGGGCCTCCCCCGGTCGAGACCGGCCACGCCGTCGAGGCCAGGCTCAACGCCGAGGACCCCGACCGCGACTTCGCGCCGTCCCCCGGCCGCGTCGCGCGCCTGGTGCTGCCCGCCGGGCCCGGCATCCGCGTGGACACCGGCGTCAGGGAGGGCGACGTCATCCCGGCCGCGTTCGACTCGATGATCGCGAAGATCATCGCGTATGGCCGCGACCGCGAGCAGGCGCTGGGCCGGCTGCGCCGGGCGATGACCGACATCACCGTGATCATCGAGGGCGGCGCCACCAACAAGAGCTTCATCCTCGACCTGCTCGACCAGCCCGAGGTCATCACCGCCCGGGCCGACACCGGCTGGATCGACCGCGTACGCGCCGAGGGCCGTCTGGTCAGCCACCGGCACTCCGCCGTCGCCCTCGTGGCCGCCGCCATCCGGGCCTACCGCGACGAGGAGGAGCTCAGCCTCCGCCGGCTCCTGTCCACCGCCTACGGCGGCCGTCCCCAGGTGCGGCACGACCCGGGCCGTCCGCTGGACCTCAAGCTGCGCGGCGTCGGCTACCGCGTGAGCGTGGCCAGGGTCGGGCCCGAGCGGTTCCGGGTGGGCGTCTCGGGCGGCGGCGACGTGCACCACGCGGACGTCGAGGTCGACCGGTTCGACGCGCACAGCGGCCAGATCGTGGTCAACGGCCGCCGCTTCCGCCTGGTGTCGGCCGCCCACGGCCCGACCCACCTGGTCGAGGTCGACGGCGTCACGCACCGGATCAGCCGCGACGAGGGCGGCGTGGTCCGCTCCCCCGCCCCCGCGCTCGTCGTGGCGGCGCCGGTCGCCGTGGGCGACGAGGTCGAGGCGGGCGCGCCCATCCTCGTGCTGGAGAGCATGAAGATGGAGACGGTGCTGCGCGCGCCGTTCCGCGCCCGGGTGCGGGAGTGCCCGGTGCCGGTGGGGACCCAGGTCGAGACCGGGGCCGCCCTGATGCGCCTGGAGCCGCTCACCGACGACAGCCCGCAGGAGGAGGCCGGCGTCGCCGAGATCGACCTGCCGGCCGAGCCCGCGAACGTGCCCGCGGCCGAGCGGGCCGGGCGCGGCCTGCGGCACCTGCGCGGGCTGCTGCTGGGCTTCGACGCCGATCCGCAGGGCCACCAGCGGGTGCTGGCGGACTACGTGGCCGCCCGCGGCGAGCTCGGCGACCAGGTGCTCGAAGGCGAGCTCGACCTGCTCACCGTCTTCGCCGACCTGTGCGAGCTGAGCCGCAACAAGCCGAGCGGCGACCTCGGCGCCGAGTCCTACAGCGCGGTGCACAGCCCGCGCGAGTTCTTCCACAGCTACCTGCAGAGCCTCGACGTCGAGCGCGCCGGCGTCACCGAGGGCTTCCAGGCCAAGCTCGCCAAGGTCCTCGCCCACTACGGCGTCACGAGTCTCGACCGGACGCCGGAGCTGGAGTCCGCGGTGTTCCGGATCTTCCTGGCGCAGCAGCGGATGAGCACGGGCGTCGCGATCGTGTCGGAGCTGCTGCGCCGGTGGCTGGCCGGCCCGCCGCCGCTGGAGTCGCTGAGCGAGCCCGCGGGGCTCACCCTTGAGCACCTGGTCGAGGCCACGCAGGTGCGCTTCCCCACGCTGACCGACCTGGCCCGCGGCGTGGTGTTCCGCTGGTTCGCCCAGCCGCTGCTGCGGCGCAGCCGCGCCGAGGTGTACGCGGCGGTCCGCGGCCACCTGCGCCACCTCGACCGCGACCCGGACGCGCCCGACCGCGCCGAGCGGATCCAGGCCATGGTGGCCAGCGCCGAGCCGCTGGTCCGGCTGCTCGGCCAGCGGATCGGCCGGCCGGGACGCGACCACGCGCCGCTGCTGGAGGTCCTGACCCGGCGCTACTACGGCAACCGCGGGCTGTCGGAGGTCGTCGCGCGGGACATCGGCGGCTGCCGGTTCGTCACGGCGACGCGGGCGGGCTCGGACGGCGCGACCCGCGTGGTCGCCACCGCCGCCGACATCACCGCCCTGCCGGACGCCCTCGCGGCCGCCGCCACGCTCACCGCCGAGGCCGACGGGCCCGAGGTGGCCGTCGACGTCTACGTCACCTGGGAGGACCAGCCCGACGACGACGCGATGGCCGTACGGCTGGACGGGATCGTCGCCGGGCACGCCCGGCCCGAGGGCGTCCAGCGGATCACCGTCATCGTGGCCGGCACCGGCGGCGCCGTGATGCACCACGGCTTCACCTTCCGGCCCGACGGGCAGGGCTTCGCCGAGGACCGGCTGATCCGCGGCATCCACCCGCAGATCGCGCAGCGCCTCCAGCTCGAACGGTGGCGCGAGTTCGACCTCACCCGGCTGCCGTCGGTCGACGAGGAGATCTACCTGTTCAAGGCGGTCGCGAAGAGCAACCCCGCCGACGAGCGGCTGCTCGCGATGGGCCAGGTCCGTGACCTGACGCCGCTGCGCGAGGCCGACGGCAGGCTGGTCGCGTTGCCGGCCGTGGAGGACGCGCTCACCGCGGGCCTCGACGCGATCCGCAACTTCCAGGCGCAGCGCCCGCAGAACAAGCGCCTCGACACCAACCGCATCATGATGTACGTCTGGCCGGCCACCGAGATCTCGCACGACGAGCTCAACGCGCTGGTCCAGCGCATCCTGCCGACCACGGTGGGCGCGGGGCTGGAGGAGGTCCTGTTCGTGGCCCGCCAGCGCAACGCCGCGGGCGAGCTGAGCGAGGTCGCCGTGCGCATCACGCTCGACGCGGGCCACGGCGCGACCCTGTACGTCGAGAAGCCCTCGACGGAGCCGGTGCGGCCGCTCGACGACTACCGCCAGAAGGTGCTGCGGGCCGCCCGGCGCGGCAGCGTCTATCCGTACGAGCTGAGCGCCATGCTCGGCCGCTTCGTCGAGCACGACCTCGACGAGCACGGCGCGCTCGTGCCGGTGGACCGGCCGAAGGGCCGCAACAGCGCGGCGATCGTGGCGGGCGTCGTCTCGACGCCGACCGAGCGGCACCCGGAGGGCGTCACCCGCGTGGTCCTGCTCGGCGACCCGACCAAGGCGCTGGGCGCGCTGTCGGAGCCGGAGTGCTCGCGGGTGATCGCCGCGCTCGACCTCGCCGAGCGGATGCGCGTACCGCTGGAGTGGTACGCGCTGTCGGCGGGCGCGCGGATCTCGATGACCTCGGGCACCGAGAACATGGACTGGGTCGCGGCGGCGCTCAAGCGGATCGTCACGTTCACGCAGGCGGGCGGCGAGATCAACGTCGTGGTCGCCGGGATCAACGTCGGCGCCCAGCCCTACTGGAACGCCGAGGCGACGATGCTCATGCACACCAAGGGCGTCCTGGTGATGACCCCGGACTCGGCGATGGTGCTCACCGGCAAGCAGTCGCTGGACTTCTCCGGCGGGGTGTCGGCCGAGGACAACTTCGGCATCGGCGGCTACGACCGCGTCATGGGCCCGAACGGCCAGGCGCAGTACTGGGCCCCCAACCTGCGGGCCGCCCACGACGTGCTGATGGCGCACTACGACCACACCTACGTCGCGCCCGGCGAGACCGGGCCCCGGCGGGCCGTCACCACCGACCCCGCCGACCGGGACATCTCGCCCTTCCCGCACACGGTCGCGGGCAGCGACTTCACCACGGTGGGCGAGATCTTCTCGGCCGAGCACAACCCGGACCGCAAGAAGCCGTTCGACATCCGCACGGTGATGCGCGCGCTGGCCGACCAGGATTACCCGGTGCTGGAGCGCTGGGCGGGCATGGCCGACGCCGAGACGGCCGCGGTCCAGGACGCGCACATCGGCGGCCATCCGGTCTGCCTGATCGGCATCGAGTCCCGCGCGGTGCCGCGGCGGGGCTTCCCTCCCACCGACGGCCCCGACACCTACACCGCGGGCACGCTCTTCCCGCGCTCGTCGAAGAAGACCGCGCGGGCGATCAACGCGGCGTCGGGCAACCGGCCGCTGGTGGTGCTGGCCAACCTGTCCGGCTTCGACGGCTCGCCGGAGTCGATGCGCAAGCTCCAGCTCGAGTACGGCGCGGAGATCGGCCGGGCGATCGTCAACTTCAAGGGCCCGATCGTGTTCTGCGTGATCTCGCGCTACCACGGCGGGGCGTTCGTGGTGTTCTCCAAGGCGCTCAACCCGAACATGACCGTGCTCGCGCTGGAGGGCTCGTTCGCCTCGGTGCTGGGCGGGGCGCCGGCCGCCGCCGTGGTGTTCTCCAGCGAGGTGAACCACCGCACGGCGACCGACGCGCGGGTCACCGAGCTGCAGGGACGCCTCTCGGGGCTCACCGGGGCCGAGCGGGCGGCGCTGAACGCGCAGCTCGTGGAGGTGCAGGCGGCCGTGCGGGCGGAGAAGCTGGGCGAGATCGCCGCGGAGTTCGACCGGGTGCACAGCATCCAGCGGGCCGTGGAGGTCGGCTCGGTGGACGCGATCGTCAGCGTCGCGGAGCTGCGTCCCCGGATCATCGAGGCCATCGAGCGCGGGCTGGCCCCCCGCTTCTGACCCGGCGACCGGCCGCCGCGCGGCGGCCGGTCCTCACGTCGGCCGGCTCTCCTCGGGGACATGCCCCGGGGCCAGGTCGGCGAAGGGCAGCGGGCAGTCGGGGCAGGTGCAGTGCGTCAGGCTGTCGCAGCCGGCGCTGACCACCTGGCCCAGCGCCATCCTGATCGTGGTCAGGTCGGCGATCTTCGCGTCCACTTCGGCGATCTTGGCCTGGGCGCGGGTCCGCAGGTCAGGGGTGGGATGGCCGCGCCGGCCCGTGTCGAGCAGCTCGGCCACCTCGTCCAGGGTGAAGCCGAGCCGCTGGGCCGCCTTGATCACGGTCAGCAGGGTGACTGTGTCCGGTGGGTAGGCGCGGTGCCCGCCGGGGCTGCGGGCCGGTTCGGCGATCAGCCCCCGGCGTTCGTAGTAACGCAGGGTCTGCGGGTTGACCCCGGCCCGCTCGGCGACCTGCCCGCTGCGCAGGTACGGGCCGTCCTGCCTCACGCCGGTCTCCCCGCGCGCCCGGCCAGCGCGTCCAGCACCTCGACGTGCTCCGGCGGCACCACCACCTCCAACCCGAGACCGCCGCCCGCGATGGTGAGGACGAAGGTGAAGAAGGAGCAGCAGCCGCTCTCCCGCGCCGCCAGCTCGGCTGCCATCGCGGCGTTGTCCGGGCTGAAGGCGAGCTCCAGCAGCAGCCGCTCCCGCGCGGGACGGCGCACGGTCCGGACGGTCCCCGCGAACAGCGCGTCGAACTCGGCCACCCGCAGGGGCCGCTCGACCGTGGGCAGCGTGCACGCGTCGGGAGCCCACACCTCATCAGGGGCGAGGTTTTTCTTCATCTCCCGACGTTAAGCCTGTACCTGGGTACCGGATGCAAGAGGAGGTCGCGGATCCGTGGCACCGCCGGGTGCCCGGCGGGGGCGACGGCCAGGAAGCGGGCGAGCGTGCGGCGGCCTCGCTCGGGCTCGATGGCCAGTTGCGCGGTGCCGAGGACGAGCAGCAGGTCGGCGTCCCGTGACCGGCCGCCGGCCATGCGCTGAAGCAGGGACACCGCCTCGGCGGCCCGGCCCGTCTCGATGAGCTGCAGGCCGAGCAGGGAGAGCGCGGCGCGGTCGTCCGGACGCCGGCGCAGTGCCTCCCGGTAGGCGCCTACCGCGCCCTCGTGGTCGCCGGCGGACGCGAGCAACCGTCCCCTGGCCACCGGGTCGTCGGGCTGGTCCGCCGTCACGGGTCGCGCGGGTTCGTGACTCACCCGGACGACGACGGCCCCCGCGACGAGGGCCAGAACGCCGAGCGCGGCCAACGCGACCACGGGAACAGCGGCGCCACTCCTGCCGGGCACGGCCCCGGCGTCGGCGGCCGACGGTTCCCGGCCGCGAAGCGCCATGCGCCGCCACCGCCGTGCGACCGGCGGCGCCAGGACGGCCGGTCGTGGCATCGTCAGGGCGGCCGACGACGCCACCGCCACGAGGGCCGCCGCCAGGGCCGCCGCGGGGAGCGCCCAGAGGGCCAGCGGCAGCCCCTGCATCGGCGGGGAGAGCAGGATCCACTCCCCGTAACGCTGCCGGAAATGTCGAAGGATGTCGTCATCGCCGACGCCGGCGCGCACCAGGCGCTCGATCTCGGCCCGGACCGACAGGGCCATCGCCGAGGACGACTCCGCCGCCGACACGCCTGCGCAGTCCGGGCAGCGCAGCATCGCGGCGAGGCCGTGCGTACGCTCGGCCAGACCGGGCTCCCGCTGCGCGGAGTTCCAGAGCGCCAGTGCGGCGAGCACGGTCAGGATCAGTGCGGCGAGCCTGGCCATCACGGGTCCAGCAGCGGCGGCACGCGCGCCTCGATCCAGCCGGGGGTGAGCGTGCCGATCAGGCGGTCGACGACGAAGCCGTCCCGGTCGAGGAGGAACGTCTCCGGCACGCCCCGCGCCCCCAGTTCGAGTGCGAGCCGCCCGTCGGGGTCGGACAGGTGTGGGAAGGACGTCGCGCCCGTCTCCGCCAGGAACGCGCGCGCCGCGCCGGCCGCGTCGCGCAGGTCCACCCCGAGCACGTGGACGCCGCGCAGGTCGCGCGCGGCGGCGACGAGCAGCGGGAACTCCTCGCGGCACGGGTCGCACCAGGAGGCCCACACCGTGACGAGGACCGGGCTGCCGCGCAGATCGGCGAGCGTGAACGGCCGCCCGTCGAGCGTGCGACCGGCCAGATCGGGCCTGCGCCGCTCGGGCGCGACCCACGTCCCTTCCCGGCCGTCGCCGAGAGCGTGGACGAGCACGACCACCAACATCGGCACCACGACAGCGACGACCGCGACAACCGACAGCCGCCTCATGCCGACGACACCCCACCACGCCGGGCCGTCCGCCGGGCCGCCCCTGAGGCCGCTGGGGGCCCTGGGGGCGCTGAGGGAGTGGACGGCTCGTCCGGACTGAATGGCTCGTCCGGACTGAATGGCTCGTCCGGGCTGGAAGCCCGCTCGGACGGCCCCGACCGTCCGGTGGTGCGGGTTCGCTTGCGGCCGACCGGGAGCAGCGCGAGGAGGCCGCCCAGGGCGGTCACGCCGCCGCTTGTCCAGAGCATCCCCATGAGGGGGTTCACCGCCACCCGCAGCATCACCGCGCCCCCCTCCTGGTCGATCTCCGTCACGGACACGTACAGATCGCCCGCGAACCCCCCGTGGACGGCCGGTCGGGCGACCGGCGAGCCGCCCCTGGCGGGGAAGAAGACGAGCGTGGGTCGCAGCACCCCGACGAACCGCCCCTCCCGGGTGACGGTGACGCGGGCGGTCGCCGTCATGGCGTCACCGGTCCGCGCCCGTTCGACGCCGTCGAGCCGCACGCTGTAGCCGCCGGCCGGCAGGGAGCCGCCCTGCTGGATCCGGCCCTGGTTCTCCTCGGCGTACGCGGTGGAGGCGGCGATGGCGACGGCGGCCAGGGCGACCCCGGCGTGCGCGAGCAGCGCGCCCGCGCGCCTCCGGTCGAGCCGTTGGCGAGCCGAGGGGCCGGGCAGGCGTCCCGCGAGCGCCGCCAGCGCGAACGCCGCCGCCCCGAACGTGACCAGGGCCATGACGGGATGGCGGTCGGTGAACCCGAGGCAGGCGACGGTGGCGGCCCCCACGGCGACGGGCACGGCCAGGCCGCGGCCCGCGCGGCGTACGCCCGCTCCCATGAGGACGACCAGCGCCAGCAGGCCCGGCACCACGGTGCGGTCGTAGTACGGCGGCCCGACCGACACCTGCTCGCCGTGGAGAAGCCCGGCGACGGCGGGGAACAGGGTGCCGAGCAGCACGGTGCCGGCCAGCACGGTCAGGAGCGCGCAGCCGAGCAGGAGCGCCGGGTCCGGCCGGCCCGCCGGCCGCGGCCGCCGCGCGGAGCGCCGGGCGAGCAGCCCGCCCGCGCCGACCAGCGCGACCGTCAGCAGCCCGAGCAGCGCCGGTCCGGCCTCCGAGCGGGTGAAGGAGTGCACGCTCGCCACCGCCCCGCTCCTGGTCAGGAACGTGCCGAGCAGCACCAGCAGGAACGCCCCCACGGCCAGCGGCGTCGTCCAGGTGACGAGCGCCCGCGTACGGACGGCGTGCAGCAGCGCCGTGGCGAGCAGCCAGGGCATCAGGGACGCGTTCTCGACGGGGTCCCACTCCCAGTAGCCGCCCCACCCGAGCACCCCGTACGACCACCACGCGCCGAGCACGATCCCGGCGGTCAGCGGGACCCACGCGGCCAGCGTCCAGGCCCTGATGCGCGCGGCAGCCGTGCCACCGGTGACGAGGCAGGCGACGCCGTACCCGAAGGGCGCCACCAGGGCGGCGAACCCCAGGTAGAGCAGCGGCGGGTGCACCCCCATCAGCGGGTGGCCGCGCAGCAGCGGGTCGGGGCCCGGCCCGTTGGCCGGGACGGGGTCGGCCGGGACGAAGGGGTCGGCGGCGAGCGCGGTGAGCGCGAAGAACGCGGCGCAGACGAGCATGACGACGGTCATCGCCACCGGCTGGAGCGGGTCGCGGGCCCGCGCGGCGACGGCGGCGACGCCGGCGAGGATCAGCAGCCACAGCACCAGCGACCCTTCCAGCGCCGACCACAGGCTGGTGACCGTGAAGAAGAGCGGCACCTCGCGCCCGCCGTGCCGGGCCACGAACCCCACGCTGAAGTCGTGCGTGACGAGCGCGGTCTCCAGCAGCAGGAAGGCGAGGATCGCGGCGACGAGCGCCGCCGCCGTGCCGCCGACCGCCAGGGCGCGGCTACGGGCACGGCTCCGGGCGCGCGGCCAGGTGAGCGCGGCGGCCAGCGACGCGGCCAGCCCGGACCACAGCGCGGCGGAACCCAGGACGTCGATCACGGCCGCGCGGCCCGTCGGTCGGACACGGGCTTCCTCCCGGAGTACGGATCGGAGGGAGGCAGGGCCAGCATCGCCCCGACCGCGGCGATGGACAAGTTTCCCCAGGTCGCTGGCGTGGCGAGCGGGCCGCGTCGAGGCACCGGGTTAGCCTGCGCGGACAGGGGGGACGGGAGGCTCCGAGCGTGGCGGCAACGAAGATCGGGCGCGTGGCCGCGGCCTGCGTGCCGCTCCTCGCCGCGTCCTGCTCCGCCGGCGCCCCGTCGGCGTTGTCGCCGGGCGGTCCCGGCGCGGCGCGGGTGGCCGATCTGTGGTGGCTGCTGTTCGGCATCGCCGTGGTGGTGTGCGTCGTGGTCACGGTCCTGGTGCTGTGGGCGGTCGTGCGACGCCGCGACGCGAGCGCGCGCACCGCGACGGGACGCCGGTTCGTCGTGGTGTGGGGGCTCGCCGTCCCGGCCGTCATCCTCACCTTCACGTACCTGACCGGCCTGGACGGCATGCGGGCGTTCGAGGACCCGCGCGACCCGAAGGCGCTGACCGTCGAGGTGACCGGCCACCAGTGGTGGTGGGAGGTCCGCTACCCCGCCTCGCACTTCACCACGGCCAACGAGATCCATGTGCCGGTCGGGCGCACCGTCCACGTACGGCTCCGCACCGCCGACGTCAACCACAGCTTCTGGGTGCCGCAGCTCACGGTGAAGACCGACCTGGTGGCCGGGCGGGTCAACGACATGTGGTTCACCGCGAACCGGCCCGGCCTGTTCCGTGGGCAGTGCGCCGAGTACTGCGGCACCCAGCACGGCCGGATGGCCCTGCACATCGTGGCCGAGCCGGACGCCGCCTTCAACGCGTGGCTGGCCAGGCAGGCGCGGCCGGCGACCGCGGCGGGCGAGGGGCGGCAGGTGTTCGAGGCCGCGTCCTGCGCCTCCTGCCACACCGTCGCCGGGACGTCCGCGGCGGGCAGGCAGGGGCCGGACCTGACGCACGTCGGCGGGCGCCGCTTCCTCGGCGCGGGCACCCTGCACAACACGCCGGCCAACCTGGCCGCCTGGATCGCGAACGCGCAGGCGTACAAGCCGGGCAACCGCATGCCGCCGCAGCCGCTCGCGCCGGAGCAGCTGCGCGCCGTCACCGCCTACCTGGACAGTCTGGAGTAGCACGTGGAGACCGTCACCGGGGCGCGGGCGAGCGCCGCCGAGCGCGTCGCGCGCCACTGGCAGGAGCCGCCCGGCCTGCGCGGCTTCCTGACCACGGTGGACCACAAGCGCGTGGGCCGCCGCTACCTGGTGACGGCCTCCGTGTACTTCACGCTGGCCGGGCTGGAGGCCGTGGTGATGCGCACCCAGCTCATCGCCCCGAACGCCGGCGTGGTCGCGCCGCAGACCTACAACCAGCTCTTCAGCCTGCACGGCACCGCGATGATCTTCCTGTTCGCGACGCCGGTGCTGTTCGGGTTCGGCAACTTCCTGTTCCCGCTCATGCTGGGCACCAGGGACATGGCCTTCCCCCGGCTGAACGCCTTCGGCTACTGGGTGTTCTTGCTGGCGGGGGTGCTGATGTTCGGCAGCCTGCCGTTCGGGGCCGCGCCGGACGGCGGGTGGTTCGCGTACGTGCCGCTCACCGGCCCTCGTTTCGCCCCCGGCCCCAATCTGGACGTCTACACGCTGGGGCTGCTGTTCCTGGGCGTGTCCACGACGGCGGGCGCGATCAACTTCATCTCCACCGCGCTGAAGCTGCGCGCCCCCGGCATGACGCTGAACCGGGTGCCGGTGTTCGTGTGGGCGCTGGTGGTCACCTCGTTCATGGTGGTGTTCGCGCTGCCGCCGCTGAACACCGCCAACTTCCTGCTCTTCCTGGACCGCCGGTTCGGCACGCACTTCTTCAACCCGGCCGCGGGCGGGGACGCGGTGCTGTGGCAGCACCTGTTCTGGCTGTTCGGCCATCCCGACGTGTACATCATCGTGCTGCCCGCGCTCGGCATCGTCTCCTCGATCGTGCCGGTCTTCTCCCGCCGCCCGATCGCCGCCTACAGCCTCATCGTGCTGGCCACGGTGGCGACCGGGGTGATCAGCTTCGGGGTGTGGGTGCACCACATGTTCGCGGTGGGCCTGCCGCAGCTGTCGCTCACGTTCTTCTCCGCCGCCAGCATCGTGGTGTCGATCCCGGCCGGGATCCAGGTCTTCTCCTGGCTGGCCACCATGCTCATGGGCCGCGTCGTGCCGAAGGTGCCGATGATGTGGGCGGCCGGGTTCATCGTGGTGTTCACGATGGGCGGGGTGACCGGGGTGATGTTCGCCGTCGTCCCCTTCGACCAGCAGGTCACCGACTCCTACTTCGTGGTCGCGCACTTCCACTACGTGCTGTTCGGCGGCGCGGTGTTCCCCGTCATCGGCGGGCTGTTCCACTGGTGGCCGAAGCTGACCGGCACGATGACGAGCGAGCGGGCCGGGCGCTGGGCGTTCTGGCTCACCTTCGCCGGGTTCAACCTGACCTTCCTCCCCATGCACGTCTCCGGGCTGCTGGGGATGCCGCGCCGGGTCTACACCTTCCCGTCCGGGATCGGCTGGGAGCCGTGGAACCTGGCCGCGACCGTCGGGGCGTACCTGCTGGGCGTCGGGCTGCTGGTCGTGCTCGGCACGCTCTGGTACGCGCACCGGCGCGGCCCGGCCGCGCCCGCCGACCCGTGGGGCGGCGAGACGCTGGAGTGGGCGGCGGCGTCACCGCCGAAGCCGTACGACTTCGCGGTCATCCCCACCGTCCACAGCCTGCACCCGATGTGGGACGAGCGTTCGCGCGCCTCCCTCGCCGAGGGCGCGACGTCCGAGGCGCGGGTGCTGGCCGACGGGCATCTGGTGCTGCGCACGTCGGAGCTGGACGGCGAGCCGGAGGGGCCGCTGGAGATGCCGGAGCACTCATGGGCGCCGATCGCGGCGGCGGGCGCGCTGTTCCTGGCCGTCGCCTCCCTGCTGTTCGACCGGCCCGGCTTCGCCGCCGGCTTCGGCGTCGCGACCGCGCTGGTCGTCGTCCGCTGGCTCTGGCCGAAGGAGGCCGCCCGGGCATGAGCGCGATCGACGAGATCACCGAGCCCGCGGCGCTGAGCAGCGCGCCCAAGGGCCGCACCCCTGCCTGGTGGGGGATGGTGCTGTTCGTGGCCACCGAGGCGACGCTGTTCGCCTGCCTGCTGGCCTCGTACTTCTACCTGCGGTTCCTGACCTCCGCGGAGTGGCCGCCGCCGGGGATCAAGAAGCCCGAGCTGGCCAAGCCGCTGGCGATGACCGGGCTGCTGCTGATCAGCAGCGGCTGGATGGCCTGGGCCGACTGGGCGATCAGGCACGACCGGCGGTGGCTGCTCAGGGTCATGCTGGCGCTCACGCTGCTGTTCGGCGCGGGTTTCCTCGGCGTCCAAGCCACCGAGTACGCCACCAAACTGTCGGAGTTCACCTGGACCACGAACGCCTACGGCTCGCTGTTCTACGTCATCACCGGCTTCCACGGCACACACGTCTTCACCGGCCTGCTCATGGTGGGCTTCACGCTGGTGGCGGCGCTGGCCGGCAAGTTCGGCCGCACCCATCACGAGCGGGTCCGGATCGTGTCGTTCTACTGGCATTTCGTGGACGGGGTATGGCTGGCCATCCTGTTCTCCCTCTACCTGAGCCCGCACCTGTGAGCACGCGGCCGAGCACCCGGCGGGCGGCGCGGTGGCTGCTCGCCTTCGCCGTCGTGGGCGGCGTGCTGGCGTGGGCCGCGCACCTGCTGGTGGCCTGGGCCGTGGTGGAGGTGGCCTGCTCCATCGGCCACCCCGAGGTGGCCGGCATCCCCGTACGCCTCTTCGCGCTGCTGGCCACCGTCCTGCCCGGCGTCGTCGCGGTCGCGGCGCTGGCCGTCGCGTGGCGGCTGCGGCTGCGTCACCTGACCGAGCCTGAGGGGCGGCGGGAGCGGCGGGCGAGGTTCCTGGCCGAGCTGGGGCTCGGGCTCGACGCGTTCTCCTGCCTGATGATCCTGTTCGGCGCGGTCGCGGTGGCGGTGCTGGCCGCATGCGGGTGACGGTCCTGCGGGCGCTGCACCATGCGGCCCCGCACCCTACGGCCCCACACCCCACGGCGCTGCACCATCACGCCGGCGGGCTGGACCTGGCCGGGGTGGCGCCGGTGGCCTGCTGGCTGGTCCTGGCCGCCGCCGGCTACCTCATCGGGCTGCGGCGGCTCGGCGGCCCCGGCCGTTCGCCGCGGGCGGGCGCGCGCCGGCTGGGCCGGGTCAGGGCGTGGGCCTTCGCGGGCGGGCTCGGGGCGGTCGCGGCGGCCCTGCTGCCGCCCCTCGACGCGGTCGCCGACGAGCGGTTCTCCACCCACATGCTGCAGCACATGATCCTCGTCTCGGCGGCCGGGCCGCTGCTGGCCGCCGGCTCCCCCGGCCTGCCGCTCACCCTGGCGCTCCCCCGGCGGGCGCGGCGGGTGCTCGCCCGGGCCAGGCACGTCCTGCGCCGGGTGCCGAGGCGGCCGGTCGCGGCCTGGGCCGCGCACGTGGGCGTGCTCTGGCTCTGGCACCTGCCCGGCCCGTACGAGCTGGCGCTCCGCGACCCCGTGGCGCACCTGGTGGAGCACACCTGTTTCCTGGGCACCTCGTACCTGCTGTGGACGCACGTCCTGTCGTCCTCCCGGTCGCGGCTGAACCCGCCCGCCGCGATCCTCTACCTGTTCGCCACGGCGCTGCCCAGCGCGGCGCTCGGCGCGGTCCTCACCCTGGCCGGGGCGCCGCTGTTCCCCGGTCAGGCGGCGGCCGCGCTCGCGTCGGGCGCCGACCCGCTGACCGATCAGCAACTGGCCGGGCTGGTCATGTGGATACCGGCTGACCTGGTATATCTCGGCGCGATCTTTGCCGTCTTCCTCGCGTGGATGGACGGGCCCCGGGAAATGAGCGCTCCGAGGCCGTCCGTCGCCTCGCCGGCGTCCGGAGGTGAGCGATGATCGAGCGCGTGCTCGCCGGAACGCCGTCCCCGTCCCCGCAGGAGCGCGGCAGGGACCTGTTCGGGGCGCACTGCGCGACCTGCCACGGCCAGGGGGGCGTGGGCAGCGACCGCGGCCCGTCGCTCAAGGGCGTCGGCGCGGCCAACGCCGACTACCAGCTCTCGACGGGACGCATGCCGATCCCTCGGCCCGACGTGCGCCCCGAACGCCATCCGCCCGCGTTCACCGAGGCCGACATCGCCGCGCTCACCTCCTACATCGCCGCGCTCGGCCCAGGGCCGGCCATCCCCCGGGTCGGGCCGGGGGACGTGCGGCTGGGCCGCGAGCTCTACCTGGCCACCTGCGCCTCCTGCCACTCCGGCGCGCAGTCGGGCGGCACGCTGGCCCACGGGCTGGCCGCTCCCCCGCTGCTCCACTCCACACCCACGCAGATCGCCGAGGCCGTGCGGATCGGCCCCGGTGCGATGCCCGCCTTCCCGCCCTCGGTGCTCGGGGACGCCGAGCTGGACTCCATCGCCTCCTACCTGACCACCACCCGCCACCAGCTCGACCACGGCGGCAACCCGCTGGGCGGCATCGGCCCGGTCGCCGAGGGCGCGGTCGCCCTGCTGGTCGGGCTCGGCCTGCTGCTGCTGTTCATCCGCCTGATCGGGAAGAGGGCGCCATGAGCGATCCGGGGCGGCGGGCCGAGCGCGGCATCGCCGTGGCCTTCGCGGCGACCGTGCTCGGCGCGGTGCTGGCCGCGACCGGCTACGTGACCGGAAGCGACCGGCTGCTGCTCGGGCTCGGCTTCTGCCTGGCCTTCGCGGGGCTGGCCGCCGGGTTCACGCTGTGGGCGGCCCGGCTGCTGCCGCAGGGCCCGTACGTCGAGGAGCGCGAGCCGATGCGCTCCCCGCCGGAGGAGCGCGAGGCGCTGGAGTCGGAGTTCGAGCCGCCCGCCGGCCGGCTGCCGCGCCGCATGCTGACGGCGGCGCTCGGCACGCTCGGCCTGGCCGGGCTGTTCCCGCTGCGGTCGCTGCTGGTGCACGGCCCCTCCCCCGCGGTCGCGCTGGCCACCACCGCCTGGCAGGACGGCGTGCGCCTGGTGGACCAGGACGGCTACCTCATCCGGCCCGAGCGGGTCCCCCGGGGCACGATGCTGACGGTCTTCCCCGAAGGCCACCGCGACACCGGCGACAGCATGGCGCTGCTGCTGCACGTGGACCCGGCCCGCCTGGACCTGCCGCGCGGCCGCGAGAGCTGGACGGTCGGCGGCATCATCGCCTACTCCAAGCTGTGCACCCACGCCGGCTGCCCCGTCGGCCAGTACATGCGGCCCGAGGAGCGGCTGGTCTGCCCGTGCCACCAGTCGGTGTTCGACGTGCTGCGCGGCGCGGAGCCGGTGTTCGGTCCGGCCGCCCGGTCGCTGCCGCAGCTGCCGCTCAGGCTCGGGTTCGACGGGGTGCTGGTGGCCGCCGGCGACTTCCACGAGCCGGTCGGCGCGGGCTACTGGAGGCCGATGTGATCCTCCGCCTGCTGGGGCGGGCCGGGTGGCGCTGGGTGGACGGGCGGCTGCGGGCCGCCGAGATCACCAGGACCGCGCTGGCCAAGGTCTTCCCCGACCACTGGACGTTCATGCTGGGCGAGATCGCCCTCTACAGCTTCGTCACGCTGGTCGCGACCGGGGTGTTCCTCACCTTCTTCTTCGTGCCAAGCACCGCCGAGACGATCTACGGCGGCTCGTACGCGCCGCTGCACGGCGCGTCCGTGTCGGCCGCCTACGCCTCGGCGGTCGAGCTCAGCTTCGACGTGCGCGGCGGGCTGCTGTTCCGGCAGGTCCACCACTGGTCGGCGTTGATCTTCCTGGGGGCGATCGCGGCGCACGCCTGCCGGATCTTCTTCACCGGCGCGTTCCGCAAGCCGCGCGAGATCAACTGGCTGGTCGGCGTCACCCTGCTGCTCACGTCGCTGGCCAACGGCTTCGTCGGCTACTCGCTGCTGGACGACCTGCTGTCCGGCACCGGGCTGCGCATCGGCTACTCGATCGCGCTGTCGGTGCCGGTGGTCGGGTCGTGGGCGGCGTTCCTGCTGTTCGGCGGCGAGTTCCCCGGCGACCTGATCATCTCGCGCCTGTACGGCCTGCACGTGCTGCTGCTGCCCGCGCTCATCGCCACGCTGATCGCCGCGCACATGGCGATCCTGATCCGCCAGAAGCACACCCACTTCCCCGGCCCCGGGCGGCGCGACAGCAACGTCGTCGGCTCCAAGATGTGGCCCACGTACGCCTTCCGCTCCCTCGCCCTGCTGTCCGGCGTGCTGGCGGTGACCTTCGGCCTGGGCGGGCTGGCGCAAGTCAACCCGGTGTGGATCTGGGGGCCGTTCAAGCCGGCCAACGCGACCACGCCGGGCCAGCCCGACTTCTACATGGGCTGGGTGGAGGGCATGATCCGGCTGTTCCCCGCGGCCGAGTTCCGGGTGTTCGGCTACCTGGTGCCGTCGCCGTTCCTGCCCGCGGTGGCGCTGCCGCTGCTCATGGTCCTCGTCATGTACGCCTGGCCGTGGCTGGACCGCCTGGTCACCGGCGACCGGGGCCGGCACCACGTGGACGCCCGCGTCAGGGACCGTCCCGGGCGGACGGCGGTGGGCGCGTGGGCGGTGGCGCAGACGGGGCTGCTGCTGTTCGCCGCCTCCGACGACCTGATCGCGCGCTGGCTGAAGGCTCCCGTGGAGGACGTCGTCGCGGTGCTGCGGATCGTGGTGCTCGCCGTGCCGCCGGTCATCGGGGCGGTGGCGTACGTGCTGGCGCGGGCTCTGCGGGCGCATCCGGAGAGCCGGCTCATGACGCTGGAGCCCCGGTACGTCGGCGAGGCCCTGGGCCTGTCCCGCGCCCGGCGGCCCCGCCGTCCGGCACCGGGGCGGCTCGGTCACCGGCCCGACGTGCCGGCGGAGGACGCGCCGCGGGTCGCGGAGGCGGGAGGCCGGCATGCGGGTTGAGGTGTGGCGGCAGCCGAACGGCTACTGGCGCTGGGCCTACTACGAGGGGAACACCTGCCTGCTCAGCAACTCCGAGTACACGAGCGAGGAGGCCGCCCGGCACAGCGCCGACACGGCCTACCCGCCTCCTTCCGGCGACGGCGAGCCGCGCTCCCGCACCGGCCGCCTGCTGAGCCGCTGGTTGGAGCGCTTCCTCCTCGCCGTTGTCGCCCGGCGGCTGCTGCGGCGGGTGCGCCTCCGCCGCGGTCACGGACGGGGTGGATAGATTGACACGGTCACGCACGGTGATGACGGGAGGAGGGGGCATGCGACCGTCCCTGACAGGCTCGCTGGTCTCGGCGGGAGCCGCGACGGCCCTGGTCACGGGCCTGGCGGTGGCGCCGCCCGACGCCGTGCAGGGCGAGGTCCAGCGCCTCATGTACGTGCACGTGCCCGCCGCGTGGACGGCCTACCTGTGCTTCACCGCGGTCTTCGCCGCCGGGCTGCTGCGGCTGCGGCACCCCAGGCCGGAGCTGGACCGGATCGGCAGGGCCGCGGCCGAGGTCGGCGCCGGCGTCACCGCCCTCGCCATCGCGCTCGGCATGGTGTGGGGGCGGCCGGTCTGGGGCGTGTGGTGGACCTGGGACCCGCGGCTGACCACGACGGCGTTGATGCTCGCCGCGTACGTCGCCCACCTGCTGGCCGGGCGGCTCGCGGGCGGCCGGGCCGCGGCGCTCGCCGGCTGCGCCGGGTTCCTGACCGTGCCGCTCGCGCACGGCTCGGTCCTGTGGTGGCGGGCGCTGCACCAGCCGCCGACCGTGCTCAGCCCGGAAGGGCGGCTCCCGATCGCGGCGCCCATGCTGGCCGCGCTGATCCTGGCGACGGCGGCGTTCACCGCGCTGGCGGCCTGGGTGGTCGCGCGCCGCGTCCGCTCGCTCGCCGCCGCTCCCCCGCCGCCGCTCCCCGCCGCGCCCGTGCCCGCGGGAGCCGCGCGATGAGCGGCTGGCTCTGGGTCGCCGCCGGCTACCTGCTCACCGTGGCCACCTGGGCGGGATACGTCGTGTGGTCGGGGCGCACCCCGTCATGAGGAGGCTGCTGATCGCCGCCGTGGCGGTGGTGGCCGGGGGCGTGCTCGTCTTCCAGGCGCTGGGCGAAGGGGCCGTCTACTACCGCACGCCGCAGGAGCTCGCCCAGGACCCGCCGGAGCCGGGCGACCGGCTGCGGGTCGGCGGGCTGGTCGTCGTCGGCAGCGTGCACGCCATGCCCCACGGCGTCGCCTTCACGCTCACCGACGGCGTACGGAACCTGCCCGTGCGGCACACCGGCGAGGTCTCCCCGGTCTTCGCGGGCGGTCAGGGGGCGGTCGTCGAGGGCCGCATGGACGGCGGGGTGCTCCTGTCGGACCGGCTGATGGTCAAGCACTCCAACGAGTACCGGCCGCCGGTCGCGAGCACCCGCGTCGGCCTCACCGAATGGGCCGTGACCGTAGGCGACCCCGTGCTGCGGCCCGGACCGGTGACGCTGGAGGTGACCAACGCCGGGTCCACCGCGCACGACCTCATCGTGACCGGCATCGGCGTGTCGGCGCACACGCCGGTGCTGGCCCCGGGGCAGACGGCGACGCTGCGGCTCGACGCCCCGTCCGGCGCGCTGCTGACCCTCGTGTGCGGCGTCACCGGCCACGAGACGCTGGGCATGACCGGCACGCTCCGCGTCGCCGACCTCTAGGCCCGCGTGCGACGCCGGCCTCTAGGCCCGCGGCCGGCGTCGACCTCTAGGCCCGCGTCCGGCGCCGGCCGCCGGGCTCGCGGGCGTCCCCGGCCGGGCCCTTGGCGAACCTGGTCAGCAGGTTGAGCGTGGCACGCCGGGTGAAGGCGGCGGCCGCCCGCGTCACGCCGTGGCCGCACGCCGCGCCCTTCATCCCGCACACCCAGCGCATCGTGCCGGAGGCGAACACGCCGGCGCCGCTGGGGGCGACGTAGTAGGTGCTGTTGCTCACGGTGGCCCGGCCGCCGCAGTCGACCGGCGACTCGGCCAGCACCTCGACGTCGGGCGAGCCGGCCGACACCTTGTCGGTCTCCACGCCCGCCAGGCCGGGGAAGACCCTGCCCCTGGTCCCCGCGAAGATCCAGTGGCCCGGCCTGGTCACCCGGTAGGCCGCCTCGGCGGGGAAGCAGTCGTACATCTGCCCGACCAGCGCGCTCTCCGGCTTCGACTGCCGCCAGAGCGGGCACTGGATCTCCTTGTCACATTTGACCGTCCTGCCGGACAGCCCGATCCGCCAGTAGACCGCGTTGGCCCCGAGGAAGGCCAGGTTCACGCCCTCGTCGCGGGCCCGGGTGACGACCTTCCGCATCTCCGGCGACCAGTACTCGTCGTGCCCCAGCGACACCACGGCCCGGGCGCCGCGCAGCGCGCCGGGCCGCAGGTCGAGGCTGGTCAGATAGGCCAGCGGCAGGCCGCTCTGCTCGGCCAGCCGGATGGCGTTCCACTCGAAGTCGAGGAAGAGCCGGGCGCCCGAGCCGTCGTAGGGGCGGTCGAAGGTGACCGCGCGTGAGCGGTCGGCGAAGCCGCCGGGGCCCATGTAGAGGCTGCGGCCGCCCCACAGGTTGTACGCCTGCCAGGTGGTGACCGCGTTGACGAGCACGACGCGGCCCTCCGTCGAGGCCGAGCGCACGGTGATCGGGACGTACCGCTGGCCGCCCGTGGAGGCGTCCAGCCGTACCAGGTAGGCGCCCTCGGCCCAGCCGGTGGTGTCGACGGTGAGCGAGGGCGTCCAGTGGGCGGCGGTCACCGTGCGGGCGACGGTCCGCGCCCGCGGCTGCCGCTTCCCGTCGGCCGGCGCGGAGCGCCAGACCCGTACCGGCCGGGCGCCCATCCGGAACGCCGACGCGGTGAAGCGCGGCGCGGTGGTGGAGACGAGCAGCCGGAACCGCTCACCCGGCAGCACGCTGACGCGGTCGGCGTAGCCCTCGATCTCGTGCTCGCCGCCGCGCTTCGTGATGCGCCAGGGCACGGGCCCGGCGGGCGGCGCCTGCGCGGGCGCGGGGCTCTCGGGAGCCGCGCGTTCGGGAGCGGCGGGCCCGGGGGCCACGGGAGCGGGGACGGAGCAGCCTGCGGCGGCGAGCAGGACCAGGGCGGCGAGGACGTGACGCATGATCACATGCTCACGCCCGGTCCCCTCCGGGCGCCGCCCCTTGGCCAAGTGCTTACTTGTTCCGGCACTCGGCGGGACCTGGGTCAGGCCGTCTCGCCGGCCGCCGCCAGGTATCCCGCCAGCATCGCCAGGCCCACGTCGCGGACCGCGTCGTCGCCCGGCAGGAAGTCGGAGCCGTGCAGGCGGGCGCCGCCGCCGTCGTCCACCCCGACGAACATCATCAGCCCCGGCAGCACCGCCGACAGGTACGAGAAGTCGTCGGCCCCGAACGACCACATCGGC
Organism: Nonomuraea sp. AD125B; assembly: GCF_041402765.1. Lineage (NCBI taxonomy): Bacteria > Bacillati > Actinomycetota > Actinomycetes > Streptosporangiales > Streptosporangiaceae > Nonomuraea > Nonomuraea sp. AD125B. The sequence continues at coordinate 138,394 of NZ_JBGLOU010000003.1, forward strand.
CGGGCGGGTTCGAGCCCGAGCGCGGTCAGGTTCGCGCCGGCCAGGGCGGCGAGCGCGGGGTCGTTGTGCAGGATCGGCTCGCCGTGGGTGATGGTGACCGTGGCCTCGCAGCCGTGGGCGCGGGCCACGAGCTCGGCCACCTCGCGCAGGCGGGCGTGGACGCGCTCGCGTACCGGGTCGCTCAGGGACCTGAGCGTGCCGCTGGCGGAGGCGGAGTCGGGGACGACGTTGGGCGCGCTCCCGGCCGCGAGGGTGGAGACGCCGAGCACGGCCGAGCTGGTCGGGTCGACGTCCCGGCTGACCACCCGCTGGAGGCCGACGATGACGTGGGCGAGGGCGAGCACGGGGTCGCTGGTCAGGTGCGGGTAGGCGGCATGGCCGCCGCGGCCCCGTACGACGACGGTGAACTCGTCGGCGGCGGCGTTCACCGTGCCGGGGGTGGCGGCGACCGTGCCCGCGGGGAGCGTGGGCTGGACGTGCGCGCCGATGACGGCGGTGAGCTCCTGCCCGGCCAGCAGCGGCGATTCGGCGATGTCGCGCGCCCCCGAGGGATAGGTCTCCTCGCGGGGTTGCAGCACCGCCACCAGCGGCGCCGCGTCGCCGGTGGCCGCGACCGCGCGGGCGAGCGCGACCAGCGCGGCGAGGTGCACGTCGTGCCCGCACGCGTGCATGCGGCCGGGGGTGCCGGACGCCCAGGCGACGCCGGTCCGCTCGGTCACGGCGAGCGCGTCGAGCTCGGCGCGGACGCCGATGGCGGGGCCCGGTCCGCCGACGCGTACGAGTGCGCCGGTCCCCGCCACCAGGTGCGCCTCGTCGCCGGGCAGCTCGGCGAGCACGAGGTCGCGGGTGGGGCCCTCCTCACCGGACAGGTCGGGGGCGGCGTGCAGTCTGCGGCGCAGCTCGCCGGCCGCGGGCAGCTCCTTCTCCAGCGCGGTCAGCAGGCGGGCCGCCAGGCTCGTGCTCACGCGGCGCCCTCCAGGCGGTACACGCGCAGCGCGTTGTCCGCGCCGATCATGCGGGCCACCCGTACGGCGTCGCGCTCGCTCCACTCCCCGGCGTCGACCCAGTGCCGCAGGGCGCGGCCGAGGCCGCGGCGGAAGAGGTGGGCGCCCAGGAAGTGCAGCTCGGCGGGGCCCCAGGCGTCGGACGAGAACAGGGTCTTGGCGAACGGGGCCAGCTCCAGCGACTCGGCGATCAGCTCGGCCGAGCGGCTGCCGGTGTAGTTCACGCCGAGCCCGACGTCGAAGTAGACGTGCGGGAACACCTGCGCGAGGTAGCCGGCGTTGCGGTGGTACGGGTAGCAGTGCAGCAGCAGCACGTCCATGCCGGTCGGCTCGACCAGCTTGAGCCACCGGGTGAGCAGCAGCGGGTCGCACAGGTGCAGCTCGACGTCGGGGTCACCGTACCCGGCGTGCAGTTGCAGCGGCAGGCCGCGCTCGGCCGCCGCCCACAGGCCGAGGCGCAGCAGGACGGGGTCGCTCACCCGCCACTCCCCTGTCCGTTCGGCGTCGGCGAGCCAGCGGCCCGCCGCCGCGACGGCCTCGCGGTCGCCGGGCGGGGCGGGGTCGAAGGCGAAGCCGTGCCGGTAGGCGACGATGCTCTTGAGCCCGACGGCGTGCTCCGTACGGCGGCGCAGCTCCTCGCGGAAGCGGCCGGGCAGGTCGGCGGCGGCGACGCCGGACGCCGCGACGTCCTCCATCACCCGTTCGACCCGGACCACCTCATGGGCGGGCCGGCCCGACACGGCCGTCATCCCGGCGGGGCTGAGCACGTCGTCCCCCCGGTAGCCGGTCTCGACCAGGTAGCGGCCGATACCGCTCGCGGTGAGCAGCAGCCGGTTGACCTCGGCCGCGCCGAGCTCGGCGCGGCGGGACATGTACTCCTCGGGGGAGGCGTGCGCGGGCAGCCCGAGCACGGGCGCGCACCAGCGGCGGATGGCGAAGCCGATCTGGGAGTCGAACTGCGTCATGAACGCGGGGATCGGGCGGTCCGACTCGGTCACCAGCGTCTCGAACACGTCCCGGCCGAGATCGTCGGCGGAGGCTCCGTGCACGTGGTGGTCGACCAGGGGGAGGGCGCCGAGTTCGGTCTCCAGCGCGGCGCCCGGGGTCTCAGTAGACATCGGCGACCTTCCTGCAGAGCTCGTGGGAGGGCAGGCCCGCGACGTGGTCCAGCTCGGTCCGCTTCACGGTGAGGAACGTGTGCAGCAGCTCGGGCGGGAACCAGCCGCGCGCCACCTCGTCGGCTTCGAGCGCGGCGAGCGCCTCCGGCAGCGACGCGGGCAGCGGGGGCTCGCCGGCCAGGTCGGCCTCGCTGCTGGACTCGGGCCAGACCCGGGCGGGCTCGCCCGCCGCCAGCCCGGCGAGCCCCGCGCGGACGAGGACGCCCAGGACCAGCCACGGGTTGGCGGTGGCGTCCGCGGCCCGGTACTCCAGGTGGAGCTGGGCGGCGGGGTCGGCGTCGCCGATCGCCACGGTGGGCGCGATGCGCAGCAGCGCCTCGCGGTTGCGCTCGGCGAGGAACACCCCGCCGGAGCTCCACCGGTGCGGGGTGAGCCGGATGGAGGAGGAAGGGCTGGGCGCGGTGACGGCCACGACCGCGCCGGCGTGCTCCAGGACGCCGGCGGCGAACGCGGCGGCCACGGCCGACAGCCTGCCGGGGGCGTCGGCGTCGTACATGACGGGGCCGCCGCCGTCCGCCCGCCGCAGCGAGAAGTGCACGTGGACGCCGTTGCCGACGGACTCGGGGTCGGCGATCGGCGCGAACGTTGCCCGGTGGCCGCGCCTGCGGGCGAGGTCGCGGACGAGCTCGCGGAGGAGCACGGCGCGGTCGGCGGCGACCAGGCCGGATGCGGGCCGGAGGGTGATCTCGAACTGGCCGGGGCCGTACTCGGGCAGCCAGGTCTCCGGCTCCAGCCCGGCGCCCTCCAGCAGCGTGACCAGGTCGGTGCCGAAGGGCTCGGCGCGGCGGGCGCGCTGGAAGGAGAACGGCGGGTCGTCACCGGGCTCGCCCCCTTCGAGCATGAACTCGTGCTCGAAGGAGGCGTGGATCTCCAGCCCGGCGCGTTCGCGCAGGTCGTCGAGTGCGGCGCGGAGGAAACCGCGCGGGCAGCCTGGCCAGGGGGAGCCGTCGAGGCCGGTCTGGTCGGCGAGGTAGAGCCGGGCGCCGGGCGTCCCCTCGTCCGCCGGCAGGTCGATCGCGGTGGCGGGGTCGGGCATCAGCCGCAGGTCGCCGACCGAGCCGAACACGTTGCCGTCCGCGAGGTCGCCGAAGCAGTTCAGCGCCAGGTTGGCCGGAACCCAGCCGACTCCGCCGCGAAGCGTCTGTTCCAGCCTCGACACGGGCGCGGCCCGGCCGCGGACCTGCGCCGCGAGGTCGCAGGTCGCCACGAAGACGGTCCCGGTGGTCATCGCACTCTCCTCCCAGTCCGGTCGGCACGCCCGCGACCGGCTGCCCAAATGAAACATTTGATGCAAATCTCTGGTCAAGAGGGCGAGATGAAATTTATCATGCACGTTACTCACCGCGGCCGGAGAAAAAGCGCAGGTCAAGGCGTTCTCCGCCGCCGAACGGAAGGGCAGCCATGGCCAGAACCTCCTCCCCGGACGGGCTTTCCGGCGCCGTCGCCCTCGTCACCGGAGGCGCCCAGGGCATCGGCAGGGGCATCGCCGAGGCGTTCCGCGACGCGGGCGCGACGGTCGTCGTCGCCGACCTGGACGCCGAGCGGGCCGCCGAGGTCGTGGCGGGCCCCGGCCGGATGTCGGCGCTCCGCCTCGACGTCCGCGACCCGGCCTCCGTGGAGGAGGCGTTCCGCCGCGCCGCCGAGCGGCACGGCCGCCTCGACATCCTGGTCAACTGCGCCGGACGCTACCCCAACACGCCCCTGCTGGACATGCCGCTCGCCGAGTGGGACGACGTTTACGCGATCAACGTGCGCGGCGTGATGCTGACCTCGCAGGCGTTCGCCAGGCTGCCCGGCCGGGACGGCCGCCGGATCATCACCGTCTCGTCGGCGGCGGCCCGGTCCGCCCGGGTGGGCGCGTCCCACTACTGCTCGTCGAAGGCGGCCGTGGAGATGCTCACCAAGGTGCTGGCGCTCGAACTGGCGCCGCTCGGCGTCACGGTGAACGCGGTCGCCCCCGGCCTCATCGAGGTGCCCGCCACGGCGGACCTGGCCCCCGAGTACGTGGCCACCCTGGTCGCCGGGCAGCCGGTGCACCGCATGGGCACGCCGGCCGAGATCGCCCGCGCCTGTCTCTTCCTGGCCCATCCGGACGCGTCGTTCGTCACGGGGAGTGTTCTCGACGTGGACGGCGGTTTCCTGGCGGGAACGGCCCTGCCGCCGAGCTGATCCGCGTTTCGCCTGATCACCGGCATGCTCTTCCCATCCGGCTAAGTAACGAATATTTTACAGACCTACTCTTTACCGGCATATGCAACGTACATTTCACTTCGATTGGTGACGTACCGTCGCCGCCCCCCGATCGCGCAGAGAGGCTTCACCGTGGCCCGTCTCCCCTTCGGCCGACCCCGGACCCGCCGCCGGGCCGTCGCCGCCATCGCACTGGCCGGCGCCCTGACCGCCGCCACCGCCTGTTCCTCGTCCACCACCCCCTCCGAGGGCGCCGCACCCGAGGGCGGCGGCGAGGAGATCCAGATCGGCCTGCTCGCCCCGCTCACCGGCGGGTCCGCCGCGGACGGCAAGGGCATGCAGCAGGGCGCCGAGCTGGCGATCAAGCAGCTCAACGAGCGCGGCGGCGTGGCCGGCCACACGTTCAAGCTCAAGACGGTCGACGTGCAGGGCCAGTCGAACGACGCGGTCACCAAGGGCGTGCAGACCCTGACCGACGACGACTCGGTCAAGGCGGTCGTCACCGGCTACGCCTCGACCTCCAACTTCGAGATCGACGAGTTCGCGGCGGCCGAGAAGCTCTACCTGATCGGCGGCAACACCGCGCAGACCCAGGCCATCATCGAAAAGGACCCGGCCAAGTACCCGACCGTCTGGTCCATCACCCCCAACTACGACGCCTACGGCACCGAGCCGGTCGCGCTCGCCGAGAAGTGGGCGGAAGAGGGCCTGTGGAAGCCGCGCAACAAGTCGGTCTTCGTGGTCCGCTCCGACAACCCCTACAGCGAGGGCATCGCCGACGGCCTGGTCAAGACCTTCACCTCCAAGGGCTGGACCATCGCCGGGGAGGAGAAGGTGCCCTTCGGCGCGGTCAACGACTGGGGCACCATCATCGGCAAGATCCGTGACGCCGACCCCGACTTCATCGTCAACACCGACTACCAGGTCTCCAACGAGGCCAGCTTCATGCAGCAGTTCCTGCAGAACCCCACCCAGTCTCTGGTGTTCATGCAGTACGGGCCGAACCAGCCGCAGTTCTTCGAGCTGACCAAGGACAAGGCCGAGGGCGTGCTGTTCAACAACCTCGCCGGGCTGGTGCCCGCCGCGAATTACGCGCCCGCCAGCCGGCTCACCGCCGACTGGAAGGCCGCGTACGGGACCGACAACGTCGACCCGCAGGGCGTCATGACCTACGTCGAGATCATGATCTACGCGGAGGCGCTCAAGCAGGTCGGCGACCCCGACGACGTGCTCGGGATCAGCTCGGCCATCAGCAAGATCGACACCGAGCAGGCGTCCGGCCGGATCGTCTTCGACCAGGCCACCCACCTCGCCAAGCAGGGCGACGACTACGTGCCGCTGCAGTCGTTCCAGTTCCAGGACCAGAAGCGGGTGCTGATCGCCCCCGAGAAGTACAAGTCGGGCACCTTCCGGCTGCCGCCGTGGATGGCCAAGGGCTGACCCGCGATGACGAACCCCCTCACCCTGCCGCCGGGCAAGCGCATGGCCGTGGCGCTGACGTTCGACTTCGACGCCCACTCGCCGTGGATGGGGACGCTCGGGCGGACCTCGCCTTCGTACCTGTCGCGCGGCGACTTCGGCGCCGAGCAGGGCGTGCCCCGGCTGCTCGAACTGCTGGGCCGCCACGACGTGCCCGCCACCTGGGCGACGCCCGGCCATGACCTGGTGACGTTCCCGCACCGCATCGAGCAGATCCTCCAGGCGGGGCACGAGATCGCCGCGCACGGCTGCTACCACGAGGTGGTGCCGAGCCTCGGCGCCGACGAGGAACGCCGGCTCATGGAGGTGGCGCTGCGCCAGCACGAGCAGGTGGTCGGCCGGCGTCCGCGCGGCTACCGCTCCCCCGCGTGGGACTTCTCCGAGACCACGCTGGACCTGCTGGAGGAGTTCGGCTTCGACTGGGACAGCTCGCTGATGGGCCGCGAGTTCGAGCTTTACCGGCCGCGCCGGGTCACCGTGAACTACGAGTCGGCCAACGAGTTCGGGCCGGAGAGCCCGATCATCGAGATCCCCGTCTCGTGGTACCTCGACGACTGGCCCGCGGTCGAGTACGTGGCGGGCGTGTCCGCGCTCGGCTCGCACCGGGCGATGGAAGACCGCTGGAACGTCATCTTCGACTACGCCTACGAGCGGGTGCCCGGCGCGGTGTACGTGCTCACCATGCATCCGCAGACCATCGGCCGCGCCCACCACCTGCTCGTGCTGGAAGGGCTGCTGGAGCGGATGGCGGACAAGGGCGACGTCTGGTTCGCGACCCTGAGCGAGATCGCCGATGCCTGGCAGGGCTGACGCCGGACTCGTCACCGCGCCTGACCCGCGGGCGGCCGAGGCCGGCGCGGCGATGCTGCGCGCCGGCGGCAGCGCCGTGGACGCCGCGGTGGCCACGGCCTTCGCCACCGGCGTGGTCGAGCCGTTCATGAGCGGGATCGGCGGCGGCGCGTGGCTCGTGATCCGCGAGCCGGGCGCGCCCACCGCCACCACCGTGTCGGGTCCGATCCGCGCGCCCGCGCTGGCCACGCCCGACATGTTCCCGCTGGTCCCGTCGGGGCCCGGGACCGGCCTGTACGGCTGGCCCGCCGTCCGGGACGACGCCAACATCGTCGGCCCGCTGTCGGTGGGCGTGCCCGGCGCGGTCGCCGCGCTCTGCCACGCCCACGCCCGCTTCGGGCGGCTGCCGCTCGCCCAGGTGCTGGCCCCCGCGATCGAGCTGGCCGAGGACGGCCACGAGACGAACTGGTTCGCCTCGGCGGCGATCTGCTCCGACGCCCGCACGCTGCGCCGGTTCCCCTCCAGCGCCGAGCTGTTCCTGCCGGACGGCCTGCCGCTGCGCGGCCCGTCACTGGGGCCGGGCGACCGGCTCGTCCAGCCGAGGCTGGCCCGGGTGCTGCGCGAGATCGCCGCCGGAGGCCCGGACGCCTTCTACCGGGGACGGGCCGCCCGGTCCATCGCCGCGACGCTCGCCGCCGCGGGCGGCCTCCTGCGCGAGCCCGACTTCGCCGGCTACCAGGCGGAAGAACGCCAGGTGGCCCCGATCGACATCGGCACGGTCGTGGCCGGCGGGATCGGGGCGGGTGCGACCGGAGCCGGCGGGATCGGGGCCGGTGCGACCGGAGCCGGCGGGATCGGGGCCGGTGCGACCGGAGCCGGCGGGATCGGGGCCGGTGCGACCGGAGCCGGCGGGGTCGGGGCCGGTGGGCTGCGTCTCTTCGGGCCGGTGGCGACCGGGATGATCACTGTTGCGGAGGCGCTGCAGCTCGCCGACGCCGCGCGCCGTCGCGGTCTCCCTCCGGGGCCGGCGTTGTGGGCGCGCGTGCTGTCGCACGCCATGGACGACCGCCTCCGCGAGGTCACCACGGACGAGTCCGGGCCGTGGACCAGGCTGGCCACCGCCGAGTACGCCGCCGAGATCGTGGACGGCTGGCTCGCCGGCCGCGATCCCGGCCCCCGCGAGAACGCCGGCCCGCCCAAGGCGGGCTGCACCTCCCACATGTCGGCCGTGGACGCCGACGGCATGACGGTGGCGCTCACCCAGACGGTGCTGGACCTGTTCGGCTCGCGGATCGTCGAGCCCGCGACCGGCATCCTGCTCAACGACGGGATGATGTACTTCGACCCCCGCCCGGGCCAGGTGACCAGCGTCGCTCCCGGCGCGGCCGGGCTCAGCGCGGTCAGCCCGCTGATCCTGGAGGGTCCCGGCGGCGCCGAGGCCACGCTGGGCGCGTCGGGCGGGCGGCGCATCATCTCGGCGATCGCCCAGATCGCCGCCCGCTGGCACGACGGCGAAGGCGTCCAGGACGCGATCTCCGCGCCGCGCCTGCACGCGGAGGGCCGCCGGGTCTGGCTGGACCGGCGCGAAGAGGCCGCCGCAGCCGAGCTGGCCGCCGCCGGGTTCGACGTCCAGATCGTCACCGAGGAGCCCACCACCTGGCACTTCGCCCGCCCGAACGGCATCGCCCGCCGGGCCGGCGGCCCGTGGACGGCGGGCGTGGACCTCATGAAGCCGTACGGCGTGGGCGTGCCCACCCCATGATCATCAGCGATTTCGAGAAAGGCAACGCGATGGCGACCACTTTGGCAGAGCGGCGCGCCCTGGTCACCGGCGCCGCGAGCGGCATCGGCGCGGCCATCGCCCGCAGGCTGCTCCAGGAGGGGGCGCGGGTGATGATCGCCGACGTCGACGCCGCTCGCGGCGCCCGTACGGCCCGCGACCTGTCCGCCGCCTTCCAGGAGGCGGACGTGTCGGACGAAGGCTCCGTGACGGCGCTGTTCGACCGGGTGACGGACGAGTTCGGCGGCCTGGACGTGCTGGTGAACAACGCCGGCGTGGCCGAGAGCGGCGGCGGCGTCATCGGCGTGCCCGTCGCCGAGTGGCGGCGGGTGCTGGACGTCAACGTCACCGGCACGTTCCTGTGCTCCCGGGCGGCGTTCCCGCTGCTGGCCGCGGCCGGTGGCGGCGCGATCGTCAACCTGTCGTCCATCTTCGGCGTCACGGGGCTGCCCGCCTTCCCCGCCTACTCGGCGGCGAAGGGCGCGATCGCCAACCTGACCAGGCAGCTCGCCGTCGAGGGCGGCCCGCTCGGCATCCGGGTGAACGCCGTGCTGCCCGGCTACGTCGACAACGACATGGGCCGCTCGCGCGACCTGCTCGACGCCGACGACGCGGCCGAGGCGCTGCGGCAGCGCGAGGCGGCGGCGGCCAGGCAGCCGATCGGGCGGCAGTGCTCGCCGGACGAGATCGCGACCGCGGTCGCCTTCCTGATCGACCCGCGCTCCTCGTTCGTCACCGGGACGCTGCTGCCGGTGGACGGCGGCTTCCTGGCGCAGGGCGACTGGCGCGGGCCCGGGGGGCCGGCATGACGGCCGACGCTCCCGTGCTGCTCGCCGCGAGGGAGGTGAGCAAGTCGTTCGGCAGCCTCAAGGCGGTGGACCGGGTCTCCCTGGAGGTGCGCCGGGGCGAGGTGTTCGGCCTGGCGGGCCCGAACGGCGCCGGCAAGAGCACGCTGTTCAACCTGCTGACCGGCATCCCCATCCGGCCCGACTCGGGCGAGGTCGTCTTCGACGGGCGGGAGATCCAGAACCGTTCGCCCCGCCTGATCGCCAAGGCCGGGCTGAAGCGCACCTTCCAGACCGAGGCCGTCTTCGACTCGCTGAGCGTGATGGAGAACCTGCGGGTCAGCTCCGCGTACGGAGGGGCCGGCCGCGCCGTACGCCCCGACGCGGCCCGCTGCCGCGAGGTCCTCGACGTCGTGGAGCTCGGCGGCGACCCGGAACGCCCCGCGGACGGCCTGTCGCTCATCGACCGCAAGCGGCTGATGATCGCCTGCGCGCTGGTGAGCCGTCCGTCGCTGCTGCTGCTCGACGAGCCCGCCGCCGGTCTCGACCCGGCCGACCAGGACGCCCTGATCCGGCTCCTCGGCCGCATCGCGGGCTCCGGAGTGACCATGGTGATCATCGAGCACGTGCTGTCGGTGCTGGAGGCCCTGGCCGGCCGCATGGCGGTGCTGGACAGCGGCCGGATCATCGCCACCGGCGTCCCGGCCGAGGTCCTGTCGGACCCCAAGGTCGTGGAAGCCTACCTGGGACCGGGAGCCGCCCGATGAGCGACCTGCTGACCGTCGAGAACCTGACCGCCGGCTACGGCCAGGCCGGAGTGCTGCGCGGCATCTCGCTGCGCGTCGGCGAGAACGAGGCCGTCGGCCTGCTCGGCCCCAACGGCCACGGCAAGACGACGCTGCTGCGCTGCGTGTCCAACCTGCACCGGCCCACGTCCGGCACCATCACCTTCGCGGGCCGCCCCACCGCCGGACGCTCGCCGCGCGACCTGGTGAGGAGCGGGCTGATCCACGTGCCGCAGGGCTCGCGGCTGTTCCCGCAGCTCACCGTCGAGGAGGCGCTGCGGCTGTCGGCCGCCTCCAGCGGGCATGCCGGCTCCTGGCGGGACGGCATCGACCGGGTCTACTCGGTCTTCCCCCGGCTCAAGGAGCGCCGCCGCCAGCTCACCGGCACGCTGAGCGGCGGGGAGCGCCAGATGGCCAGCCTCGGCATGGGCCTCATGGCCCAGCCCACGCTGCTCATCCTCGACGAGCCCACCCTGGGCCTGTCGCCGAAGGTCAAGCACGAGCTGAGCGAGTGCATCGTCCGCGTCCGCGCCGAGGTGTCGTCGATCATCCTGGTCGACGGCGACATGGAGCTGGTGCTCGATCTGACCGACCGCTACCACGTCGTCCTGCACGGCGACGTCGTGGACAGCGGCGCGTCGGACGACGAGCGCAGCCGCGACGAGATGATGTCGCTCTTTCTGGGAGGAGCCGCGGATGAGCGGCATTAGCGTCATCGCCACCAGCACGCTCGTGCTGGGCGGCCTCTACCTGCTCATGGCGGCGGGCCTGACCCTGATCTGGTCCACGCTGCGGGTCTTCAACTTCGGGCACGGCGCGCTGCTGATGTTCGGCGCCTACCTGACCTGGACGCTGCTCAACACGACCGGGCTGCCCCTGGTCGTCTCGCTCGCCGGGGCCGTCGTGGCGATGGCGGCGCTGGGGGCGGTGTACGAGTTCCTGCTGGTCAGCCCGTTCATCAAGCGCCCCAACGGGGACATGCTGGTGATGGTGGCCACGCTCGCGGCGACGATGCTGCTGCAGTCCGGCGCCCAGCTCATCTGGGGGCCGGAGCTCAAGCAGCTCCCGCCGTTCGGCGGGGCGCGGGTGGACGTGGCCGGCTCCGTCGTCCAGGGCACCCAGCTCGTCACGATCGTGCTGGCCCCGCTCCTGGTCGGCCTGCTCGCGCTGGTGCTGAGGCGCAGCAGCATCGGGCTGACCGTGCGCGCGCTCGAACAGAACCGCGAGCACGCCCAGTTGCTGGGCATCGCGCCGCGCCGGGTCTACCTGTTCGTGGTCATGGTCGCGGTCGGGCTGGCCACCGTGGCCGGGGCGCTGCTCGGCAGCATGCAGTTCATGTCCCCGGCCATGGGCAGCGACCCGCTGCTGCGCGCGTTCGTGGTCCTCGCCTTCGGCGGCGCGGGCAGCCTCGCCGGGACCATCGCCGGCGCGTACGCCATCGGCCTGCTGGAGGCGGTCACCACGTACTACTTCGGCCTGTCCTGGAGCCCCGTGCTGGTGTTCCTCGCGATGATCGTGATCATGCTGGTCAAGCCGGAAGGGCTGCTGCACACGCGGGTGAGGAGCGCGTGATGGCGAAGCTCGGGACGCGGGCCGGCTGGCCCGCCTACGCGATCGTGCTGGCGATCCTGCCGCTGGTCATCACCGATCCGCACGGCAGGCTGCTGCTGATCCTCATCACCATGTACGGCGTGCTCGCGCTGAGCTGGAACCTCACGCTCGGCTTCGCGGGCATCTTCAACTTCGCGCAGATCGGCTTCTTCGGCATCGGCGCCTACACGACCGGCATCCTCGTCACCCGCACCGGCGTCGAGCCCTGGTTGGCCCTGCCCGTCTCCGGGGTGTCGGCGGCGCTCGCGTCGCTGGTGGCGTTCCTGCCGGTGCTGCGGCTGCGCGGCATCTACGTCGGCCTGGCCACGTACGTGTTCTCGCAGCTGTGCATCTACCTGGTGCTCGGGCAGGCGGGCCTGACCGGCGGCTCCAACGGCATCGTCGGCATCCCCCGGCTGTCCCTGGGCGAGCTGAACCTGCGCGCCGACGGGCGGATCGGCTACTACTTCCTCGGCGCGGCGCTGCTGTTCGCGGTCACCCTGCTGGTGCGGGTCCTGACCAGGTCCACGCTCGGCAGGTCGCTGCTCGCGATCAGGGACAACGAGGCGCTGGCCACCAGCCGGGGCATCTCCCGCGTCCGGCAGCACCTGATCGTGTTCATGGTCGGCGCGGCCGTCGCGGGCGTGGCGGGCAGCTTCAACGCCTTCCTCAACGGCGTGGTCAGCACCGACATCTTCGGCTTCGGCTACCTCACCCTGCTGCTCAGCATGATCTTCCTGGGCGGCAGCGGCAGCGTCTACGGGCCGATCGCGGGGGCCGTGGTCGTCACGGTCGTCTCGGACGCGCTCCAGGACGCCGGGCCGTGGCGGGACGTCGTGATCGCCGCGCTCATCCTCGTCGTGCTGTGGACCGCGCCCAAGGGCCTGGCGGGCATCGCCCGCTCCGCCGTCACCGCGCTGCGCGAACGGCGCGGCCGTGCCGACCGCTCTCCGTCCGCATCCGATCCCATCACCCACGCGAAGGAGCTTTCATGACGAACACCGGCGACCCGCGGGACGCGGTCATCGACGAGGTGGACCGGCTCGCCGAGCGCATGGTGTCCAGCCTGTCCGACGCCATCGCGGTGCCCAGTGTCAACCCGCGCTACCCCGGCCAGGAGTACGACAAGATCGTCGGCGCGGAGAGCGACGTCAGCGCGCTGCTGGCCGACCTCTACGCCGAGGCGGGCGCGGACGTCACCAAGGTCACCGCCGAGCCCCGCCGCGACAACGTGGTCGGCGTCGTCGCGGGCGCGGGCGGCGGGCGGTCGCTGCTGCTCAACGGGCACGTGGACGTGGTGCCGGAGGGCCGGCTCGACCGGTGGCGCGGCAACCCGTTCCAGGCCGTCGTCACCGACGACAAGGTGGTCGGGCGCGGCGCGACCGACATGAAGGGCGGCCTGATCGCCGCCGCCTACGCCGCCGTGGCGCTGCGCCGGGCCGGGGTGCGCCTCGCGGGCGACCTGGTCCTGCAGGGCGTCGTCGGCGAGGAGGTCGGCGACCACGAGGCCGGCACGACGGCCGTGCTGGAGGCCGGGTTCACCGCCGACGCGGCCATCGTCTGCGAGCCGTCCGGGCAGGCGGGCACCCTGCCGGCGCAGGTCCCGGTCACCCCCGGCCTGCTGTGGTTCAGCGTCTCGCTGGAGGGCAAGACCGCCCATTCCGGGCTGCGCGGCATGACCGTGCACCCCACGCTCGAAGGCGACGCGCTCGGCGTGAACACCGTCGACAAGTTCTGGGTCGTCTACCAGGCGCTGCGCGCCCTGGAGGACGAGTGGGCCAGGCACAACCGGCACCCGCTCTTCCCGCCCGGCTACTTCAACCTGCTCCCCGGCGTGCTGCGGGCGAACCCGTCCGGGATTCTCGTGCCGTTCTTCCTGGCCGACGAGCTGACCGTCGAGTACTGCGTCTACCACCACCCCGACCGGTCCAACGAGGAGGTCATCGCCGAGATCGAGGGGCGCGTCCTCGCGGCCTGCGCCGCCGACCCGTGGCTGCGCGAGCACCCGCCGGTCTTCGAGTGGAAGCTGCTGTGGCCGCCGTACTCGCTGCCCGACGACGCCCCGCTCAACGCGGTGGTGGCGGGCGCGCACGCCGCCGCGGCCGGCGGCGTGGCGCCGCAGCGGGCCGGGTTCATGGGCGTGTGCGACCTGACGTGGATGGACCGCAAGGGCCTCGGCGGCCTGGTCTACGGCCCCGGCGTCGGTTTCACGGCGCACGCCGAGAACGAGTACGTCGAGATCGCCCAGCTCGTCCAGTCGGCCAAGACGTACGCGCTCACCGCGATCGACTGGTGCGGGCTCACGGACGGTGCGTGAACCGCGTACGCTTTTGCGGCGCGCCGCCCATCGGCGGGCGGCGCGCCGTCTCTTCCCCCAGGAGGCAGGGTGACATCCGGCGTGCCCGAGTCCCGCACCGTCGCGGCGCAGCTCCGCGAGGTGCTGCCCCAGCTTCCGAAGGCCGAGCAGCGGGTGGCCCGCGCCCTCCTCGCCGGCTACCCCACGGCGGGCCTCGAACCGCTCGCGATCGTCGCCGGGCTCGCCCAGACCAGCGCCGCGACCGTGCTGCGGCTGGCCTACCGGCTCGGCTTCGAGGGCTATCCCGAGCTGCAGCAGGCGATCAAGCGCGAGACCCAGCAGCGCTACACCTCGCCGCTGGCGCAGTACGGCACCCCGCAGGAGGACTCCGACGGCGTGCTGGGCCGGTCCGGCCGGGTCCTGCTCGAAGCGACCGCCGCGACCTTCGAGCAACTGCCGGAGGGCGAGCTGCTCAAGGCCGCCGGGCTGCTGGCCGACCCCGCCCGGCGCGTGTGGGCGCTCGGCGGGCGGTTCAGCACGATCCTCGCCCAATACCTGATCGCCCATCTCCAGCAGCTGCGGCCGGGCACGGCCCACCTGGCGGGCTCGACCGCCGACCACGCGGCCCATCTGCTCGACATGGGCCGTAAGGACGTGCTCGTCCTGTTCGACTACCGCCGCTACCAGCAGGAGAGCATCGCCTTCGCCAACGCGGCGGCGGCCCGCAACGTCAAGATCGTGCTGCTGACGGATCCGTGGCTGTCCCCGGCCGCCGCGGTGGCCGACGTGGTGCTGCCCGCCCAGGTGCGCTCGCCGTCGCCGTTCGACTCGCTCACCCCGGCCGTGGCGCTGCTGGAGACGCTGATCGCGGCGGTGGTGGAGGAGCTGGGCGAGGTCGGGCGGGCCCGCGTCGCCGAGTACGACCAGCTGGCCGACGGCGTCCTCCGCGAGGACGACCGCCGGGCCCCGTCCGCCGAGCGCTCCCGCAGGTCACAGAGAGCACGCTGACCAGGTCACGGGCAGGCGGCCTCCGTCAGGAGCGCCACCGTGACCGCGCCAGGGTCGAGGACGCCGCGTGCCACCTCGCCCACATAGCTGGCCCGGCCACGCCTGGCCAGCAGGTCGGCGGTGGCGTCGGCGCCGGAGCGGGCGGCGGCGGCCGCTGCCGTCAGCGCCTCGCGCAGGTCGCCGGGCGCTCCCACGGACGCCGCGGTGAGCGCTTCGGCGGCCGGGACCATGGCGTCCACCATGGTCTTGTCGCCCGGCTTCGCCCCGCCGAGCCGCTGCACGGTCGCGGTCGCGTCGGCGAAGCCGCGGGCCAGCTCGGCCACGCCGACGGTCTCGGCGCGGGTCGCCTTGGCCAGGTGCCTGAACCACATCCCGAACAGCGGGCCGGACGTCCCGCCGGTGTTGAGGAACGCGGTGGAGACCACGTCGAACACGTCGCCGGGGGTGGCGGTGTCGGCGGTCGCGAGCGCCGTACGGGCGCGGCCCAGCGCGGAGCGCAGGTTCGCGCCGAAGTCGCCGTCGCCCGAGCGGCGGTCGAGGTCGGTGAGCGCCTGCTGCTCGCGGTCGAAGGCGGCGAAGAACCGCTCCATCCACCGCCGCGCGTCGGATGCGTTCATGCTCATGCCTTTCACCAGGTCAGGGCCGGGGTGCGGACGGGCGCGTCCCAGAGGGCGACGCGGGTGTCGTCGGCGCGCACCAGGGTGATGGACAGGCCGGCCATGTCGAGCGAGGTGACGTAGGGGCCGACCAGGCTTCTGGCCACCTCGATGCCGCGGCCGGCCAGTTGCCGGTGCACGGCCCGGTGGACCAGGGACAGTTCGAGTCCGTGGGTGGCGCCGAGCGAGTTCACGACGACGAGCACGCCGTCGCCGCGGCCCAGCCCGAGCGCGGCGACCAGCCGGTCGAGCAGGTCGGCGGTCAGCTCGTCGGCGCCCGCGAACGCCCGCCTGCCGATGCCGCGCTCGCCGTGGATGCCGACGCCCAGCTCGACCTCGTCGTCGGCCAGCTCCCACGCGGGCAGGCGCTCGCCGGGATGCGCGCCCGCCGCGAGGGCGACGCCCATGCTGCGCGCGTCGCGGACCAGCTCGCGGCCGAAGCCGGCGACGCGGGTCAGGTCGGCTCCCTGCTCGGCGAGGGCGCCGCACAGCTTCTCCACCACGACGACGGCGGCGGTGCCGCGCCGCCCCGGGCCCTCGCCGTCGGCACGCTCGGAGGCGAGGTCGTCGTCCACGAGGACCCGCTCGACGGAGACGCCCTCGTCGGCCGCGATCTCGGCGGCGATGGTGAAGTTGAGCACGTCGCCGGTGTAGTTCTTGACGATCTGGAGCACGCCCCGGCCGTTGTCGACGGCGGTGGTCGCCGCCGCGACCTGCAGCGCCGTGGGGCTGGCGAAGACCGCGCCGGGCACGGCGGCGTCGAGCATGCCGGTGCCGACGAAGCCGGTGTGGAGCGGTTCGTGCCCGGATCCGCCTCCGGACACCAGGGCGACCTTGCCGGTGGCGGGCGTGGCCCGGACCACGTAGGCGGGGTCGGGGTTCAGCCGCAGGAGCGCGGGGTGGGCCAGGACCAGCCCTTCCAGCGCCTCCGGGACGACCTGATCGGGTTCGTTGACAAACTGTCGTCGGCTCATGCAGCCCAACTTCCGTGTAACGAGCTCTTGACGTGCCGGAAAACTAACCCATACATTCCTCCATGTCCAGACTGTACGTCTTGTACGTACCAGGGCACTGACCTCGGATTACGGAGTCACCATGAACCTACCCCCCGACGGCAAGGCCATCGACCGCGTCTCGGTCGAGCCTTACTACCTCCAGCTGGCCGACCGGATCCGCAAGCAGATCTCGGACGGCCACCTCGCGATGGGCGACCGCCTGCCGAGCGAGGGCGAGCTGGCCACCACCTGGAACCTGTCGCGAGCCACCGTTCGCGAGGCGCTCCGGCTGCTGGAGGAGCAGGGCTGGGTCATCCGCATCCCCCGCCGCGGGGCGTTCGCCTCGATGCCGCCCCAGCGCGGCTGGCTGCTGCAGGGGCGTGAGGGCTTCTTCGAGGACGAGGTCGAGGGGCGTCAGCGCCAGGTCACCACCCAGGTGCTGCGCGCCGAGCAGGCCCCGCTGCCGCAGTCGGCCCTGGAGGCGCTGCACCTGCCGCCCGGCAGCCACGGCTACGTCCTCGAACGGGTGCGCGAGCTCGACGGCAAGGTCGCCCTGTTCTCCATCAACTATCTGCCACCGCAGATCGGGACGCTGGTGTCGCGCGGCGAGGTCCCGACCGGCACCGGCTCGCTCAACGGCATCCTGCGCAGGGCCGGCTACGCCGTCGCGAGCGCCTCGCGCACGGTCGAGGCGGTCGCCGCGGAGGGCGAGATCGCCCGCCTGCTCCACGTGCCCGAGGGCACTCCGCTACTGAAGATCAAGTCGACGTCCTGGGACGCGAACCTGGTGGCCTTCGACCACTACGAGGTCTGGGTACGCAGCGACGTCGTGCACGTCGAGATCCAGGTGGGCGCCCCCACCCCGTCGTCCACCTCGGCCCGCCACCCCGAGATCGGCCGGATCGCCAGCCCCTGAACCCGCTTGCCCGGTCCGCCGCGCCGACGGCGGGCCGGTCCCCCCACCCCCTCCTGGAGGATCTCTTGCGACTCCGTACCCGACCACTCAGCGCGGCCGTGCTGGCCGTCGCCACCCTCGCCACCGTCTCCGCCTGCTCCGACCCCACCGCCGAGCAGACCTCGGCCTCGGGCGAGACCACGATCACCGTGGCGCTCGCCGCGAACCCCCAGATGAAGACCGCGGAGAGCCTCATCGCGGACTTCGAGCAGAAGAACCCCGGCCTCAAGGTCAAGTTCACCACCCTGCCGGAGAACGACCTGCGCCCCGCCGTGACCAAGGACGTCGCCACCAAGGCCGGCCAGTACGACGTCACGATGATCGGCAGCTACGAGGTGCCGATCTGGGCGAAGAACGGTTGGATCGTTCCACTCGACGACTACGTCGCCAAGGACACCGCCTGGGACTCCGGCGACGTGCTCCAGCCCATCAAGGACATCGTCTCCGCGGACGGCAAGCTCTACGGCGCCCCCTTCTACGGCTCCAGCTCCTTCCTCTTCTACCGCAAGGACCTCGCCGAGAAGGCGGGCGTCAAGATCCCGGAGAAGCCGACCTGGAAGCAGGTCGCCGACGCCGCGGCCAAGATGGACGACAAGAAAGGCGGCGTCTCGGGCATCTGCCTGCGCGGCCTGCCCGGCTGGGGACAGAACCTGGCCTCGCTGACCACCGTCATCAACACCTTCGGCGGCCGCTGGTTCGACGAGCAGTGGCAGCCCCAGCTCACCTCGCCCGAGACCACGAAGGCCGTGCAGTTCTACGTCGATCTGCTGCGCGAGCACGGCCAGCCGGACGCCGCCAAGGACGGCTGGGAGGGCTGCCTGCAGCAGATCACCCAGGGCAAGACCGCCATGTGGTACGACGACACCGTCTTCGCCGGCTCGGCCCTGCAGCAGGCCACCCCCGAGATCAAGGACAACCTGGCCTTCGCCCTGGCCCCGGTCGAGCAGACCGACGCCTCCGGCTGGCTGTGGTCCTGGGCCCTCGGCATCACCGAGTCCAGCAAGAACAAGGACGCCGCCTGGAAGTTCATCTCGTGGGCGACCAGCAAGGAGTACATCAAGCTGGCCGGCGCCAAGGCCGGCTGGGACTCGATCCCGCCCGGCTCGCGCACCTCGACCTACGACCTGCCTGAGTACCAGGAAGCGGCCAGGTCCTACGCCGACCTGACCCTCAAGTCGATCAACGCGGCCGATCCGAAGCAGCCGACCGTGCGGCCGGTGCCCTACACGGGCGTCCAGTACGTCCAGATCCCCGAGTTCACCGACATCGGCGACTACGTCTCCCAGCAGGTCGCGGGCGCCATCAGCGGCACCCAGACCGTGGCCGACGCGCTGAGGAAGTCCCAGGAGTACGCGGCGGAGGCCGTCAAGAAGGCCGGCTACCTCAAGTAGCCGCCGGGGGTGGCGTCGCGAAGGCCACCCCGCGACGCCACCCGACAACCCAGAAGGAGGTGGGACATGACCGCCATCGCGTCAACGACCGGCCCGGCGCGGGCCCGCGGCCGGCGCGGGGCGTGGAGCAGACGCGCCCCGTTGCTGCCGGCCCTCGTCATCACGCTCGCGCTCACGCAGATCCCGTTCGTCATGACGATCTGGTACTCGCTGCGGAGCTGGAACCTGCTGGCCCCCGGCGAGGGAGGCTTCGCGGGGCTCGCCAACTATCGGGCCACGTTCGCCGACGGCACCTTCTGGAAGGCCATCGGCAACACGGTGGTGCTCACCGCCGGGGCGACGATCCTCAGCATGCTCGTGGGCCTGGTGCTGGCGATGCTGCTGCAGAAGAAGTTCCCCGGCCGGGGCGTCGCCCGCACACTCGCCATCACGCCGTTCTTCATCATGCCGGTGGCGGCCGCGCTGTTCTGGCGCAGCGCCATGTTCGACCCCTCGTTCGGCCTGCTCGGCTGGCTCACCGACCTGGCCGGGCTGCCGCGGGTGAACTGGCTGAGCGAGCAGTCGATGACGTCCATCGTGCTCATCACGTCCTGGCGCTGGACGCCGTTCGCGATGCTCGTCCTGCTCGCCGGGCTGCAGGCGATGCCCGACGAGCAGCTGGAGGCCGCGCGGGTGGACGGCGCGAGCTGGTGGTGGCAGTTCCGCGGCGTGGTCCTGCCGCATCTGCGGCCGTTCATGGAGCTGACCGCGCTGCTGCTCAGCATGAACGTCATCCAGACGTTCGGCGAGATCGCGCTGCTCACGGCAGGCGGCCCCGCGTACGGCACCACCAACATCACCTACTACGTCTACCTGCGCGCGTTCAACTCGTTCGACTTCGGCACGGCGTCCGCCTACGGCCTGGTCACGCTGGTGCTCACGATCGCGCTCGCGCTGCCGGCGCTGCGCCTGCTGTCCGGCATCTTCCGACAGGAGGGACGGCGATGACCGTCACCACCGCTCCGGACAAGGACCGGGCCCGCTGGCCGGTCGCCGTGCTCGGCTGGCTCGGCTCGCTGCTGCTGTTCTCGCCGGTCGCGTACATGCTGCTCAAGAGCGTCCAGAGCGAGACGGACGCCGCCTCGCCGGCGCCGAAGCTCATCTTCGAGCCGACGTTCGAGCACTACAGGAACGCCTTCGGCGCGGGTTTCTGGGCGTACGCCGGCAACTCGATCGCCATCGCGGTGGTCTCGACGGTCCTGGTCCTGCTGCTCGCGCTGCCGGCCGCGTACGCGCTGTCGGTCCGGCCGGTCCGCAAGGCGCAGGACGCGCTGTTCTTCTTCATCAGCACCAAGATGATGCCGATCGCGGCCGGGATCATCCCGATCTACGTGGTCGCGCAGCAACTGAACCTGCTGAACACGGTCACCGTCCTGATCGTCCTGCACCTCGGCATGAACCTGCCGCTCGCGGTGTGGATGATCCGCTCCTTCCTGCAGGAGGTGCCGGGCGAGGTGCTGGAGGCCGCGTCCATGGACGGGGCCGGCCGGCTGCGGATCATGCGCAGCATCGTGCTGCCGCTGATCAGCCCCGGCCTGTGGGCGACCGCGCTGCTGTCGTGCGTGTTCTCCTGGAACGAGTACTTCTACGCGGTCAACCTCACCACGACCACCTCCAGCCTGCCGGTGTTCATGCAGAAGTTCCTGTCCTTCGGTGAGCTCTACACCGCCCAGGTCGCGGCCGTGGCCACCGTCGTGAGCGTCCCTGTCGTGATCCTCGGCTGGATCTGCCAGCGCAGCCTGGTGCGCGGCCTGCTGTTCGGAGCGGTGAAATGATGCGCGCGATCATCCTGGACGGAAAAGGCGGCGTCGAACCGGCCGAGGTGCCCGACCCGGTGCCCGGCCCCGAGGACGTCGTCATCGCCCCCGCCGCGGTCGGCATCTGCGGCACCGACCTGCACCTCGTCGAGGGCAGCTACGCCACGGGACGCCATCCGGTCGTGCCCGGCCACGAGTTCGCCGGCACCGTGGTCGAGGTCGGGGCGGACGTCCGCGGCCTGTCGCCCGGCGACCTGGTCGGCGTCGACCCCAACGTCAACTGCGGGCGCTGCCGCTGGTGCCGGGCGGGAGCCCCCAACCTGTGCCTCAGCCTCGAACCGGTCGGCGTCACCCGCGCCGGGGCGTGCGCCGAGAAGGTCGCCGTCCCCGCCCGCGTCGCCCACCGGCTGCCCGCGGGCCTCGATCCCACGGTCGGCGCGCTGATCGAGCCGCTCGCCTGCGTCCTGCACGCCCTCGACCGCGCCCCCGACCTGCGGGGACTGGACGTCCTGGTGTACGGCGCCGGCTCCATCGGCCTGCTCCTGTGCGCCGTCGCCCGGCAGCGCGGAGCAGGCCGCGTCCAGGTCGTCGAACCGCACGCGGTACGCCGTGACGCCGCGCTCCGCCTCGGCGCCGACCACGTCGCCGCGAGCGGCGCCGAACTCGACCTGCCCGACGGGGCCCAGGTCGTCGTCGAGGCGAGCGGGCACCCGGCCGCCGTCGCCGACGCGCTGGAGCGGATCGCGATCCGCGGCACCCTCGTGCAGATGGGCGTCACCGCGCCGGAGACGGCCGTGCCGCTGCGCCCGTTCGAGGTCTTCGACAAGGAGCTGACGGTGCTCGGCTCCAACAGCCTCGCCGACTGCTACCCGGCCGCCGTCGAGCAGATCGGCGACCTCGCCGCGGCCGTCCGGCCGCTGGTCACGCACCGGCTGCCGCTCACCGCGTACGCCGAGGCGCTCGCGGTCGCCGCCTCCCCCGAGGCGCTCAAGGTCCACATCGACCCCTCAATGAACACCTGATTGGAAGGCAACACCCATGACCATGGCCTACCGCATGACCCGTACGCTGCCCGCGGACCGGGCGGCCATCATCATGCCCGTCGACCACGGGCTCATCTTCGACCGCCTGCCCGGCCTGGAGAACCCGGCCGCCGTGGTGGAGGAGTTCGGCGGTGACGACATCACCGGCTTCATGATGAGCCCGGGGCTCGTCGTGCGCACCGAGCGGTACTTCGCCGAGCGACCGCACCTGTCCCGGGTGATGGCGATCGACGCGTTCTACCACTACACCGACGCCCCGGCCGGCGTCGGCGCGCTGCAGCACAGCGTGGAGGACGCCGTACGGCTCGGCGTGGACTGCGTGAAGATGCTGATGCCCTGGAACACCACCAAGGCGGAGCAGGCCGCGCTCGTCACCCGCGTCGGCAAGGTGGTCTCCGACTGCGAGCGCTGGCAGATCCCGCTCATGCTGGAGCCGGTGATGCTGGGCGCGCCGCGCACCCCCGAGGTCGTCGCCGCCGAGGAGCTGGCCGCCCGGATCGCCTTCGACCTCGGCGCGCACATCATCAAGATCGCGTTCCCGGGCGAGGAGGGCACCCGCCGCCTGGTCGAAGAGCTCGGCCTGCCCGTCGTCATCGCCGGCGGGCCCCGGGAGGGCGACGCGGCCGACACCGTCGAGGCCGTCAGGCAGACCGTCGTGGCCGGCGCCCGCGGCATCATCGTGGGCCGCAACGTCTGGCAGCGCAGCCTTCCCGAGGCGCACACCATCGTCGGGCAGCTCGCCGCGCTCTCGCGTTCCGGCGGCCGCGCGCTGCAGACCGTCTGACCATGACGGACGTGTGGGCCGGCGCCGACCTCGGCAGCACCAACGTCAAGGTGCTGCTCGCCGACGCCGAGGGCACCGTACTGGCTCGCGCCGCCAGGCCCACCCCCAGGGCCGGGCTGCGCGTCCGCCCGGACGAGCTGGTCGACGTCCTCGAGGAGCTGATCCTGCTGGCCGCGGGCGCGGTGTCGCGTCCCCGGCTGCGCGGGGTGTGCGTGGCCGGGGTCGGCGAGGACGGCGTGCTGCACGCCGGCGGGCGGCCGCTCGGCACCGCGCTGCCGTGGTTCGCCCCG
The DNA here is from genome assembly GCF_041402765.1 of Nonomuraea sp. AD125B. Taxonomy (NCBI): domain Bacteria; kingdom Bacillati; phylum Actinomycetota; class Actinomycetes; order Streptosporangiales; family Streptosporangiaceae; genus Nonomuraea; species Nonomuraea sp. AD125B. The sequence goes on from NZ_JBGLOU010000003.1 coordinate 161,188, forward strand.
TCCCGGCGTGTGGCCCTGGACCGTCTGGCCGAGCTCGCCCGGCCGGGCGACCGGCTCCGCTACGGGGTGGAGCTGGACGCCGCCCGCACCGTCGCGGCCTGGGCCCTGATCCCGTCCGCCGACCTGGCGGCGGCCGACGGGTGGGTGGCGTGCACCGACTACCCGGCGCTGCGCTGGACCGGCCGGGCGATCATGTCCAGCAGCCTCGCCCCGCGCACCGGCGCCTGGCTGCTCGATCCGGGTGAGTGGGACATCGAACGCGCCGGCCGGTTCCTCCCCGCCGACCTGCTGCCGCCGGTCGTCCCGGCCGGCACCGTGGTCGGCGAGCTGCGCAGCAGGCGGCTGGCGGACCTGCTCGCGTCCGACGCGGTGGTGGTCGCGGGCGGACACGACCACCCGGTGGGCGCCTCCGTCGTGCACCGGCAGGATCCCGGCGCGCCCCTCGACTCGATGGGCACCGCAGAGGTCCTCGTCCGCACCCTCGAACCCGCGAACCGACCGGCCCGCACCGGGGATCGCCGGACCGAGGACCGTGGGGATCGCGGAGACCTCCGGACCGGGGTCCTCCGAACCGGGGACCTCCGGAATGAAGACCGCGGGGATCGCGGAGACATCCGGACCGGGGATCGTCGGACCGGGGGGAACCCGCCTCCTGGGGTGGACCTCTCCCCTGCGGTGCTCGGCGACGGTCTGACCGCTCTCACCGTGCTGGAGCTGGACCGCAACATGACCTGGCTCCGCGACAACGGCCTCGGCCCCTGCCTGGACGCCGTCCTGGCCGGCCGCCTCGTCGCGGAACGGCCCGACCGGCCGGTGTTCGCGCCCGGCGCGGCAGGCGGCGAACCGCCCCGCTGGACACCCGCCGCGGCCGACCTGTCCGCCGAGGCGCGGGCGGCCGGCGCGGCCTGGCAGCTCGCGCAGGCCGGCGCGACGGCTCTGCGTGCCCTGGCACCCGACGCCGAAGCCGCCTACGCGGCCGGCGGATGGACCCGCGCGCCAGGGTGGATGCGCCTGAAGGCCGCCGCGGCGGGTCTGCCTTACCGGATTCTCGCGGAGCCGGAGCTGTCCGCACTCGGCGCGGCCCACCTCTGCCTGCCCGGACCGATCGCACCGGTGTCCGTACGGGAACTCACCCCCTGACGCGACCGGTGGCCGTACGTGGGGCTGCCATGACTCCAAGGAGCACCTAGAGTATTGGTATAGTCACGTACAGCTATGGGGGTGGTCATGGTCGTGCCGCGTCACGTGGCGTGTGTGATGGACGGAAACGGCCGCTGGGCCGCGCAGCGGTCGCTGCCGCGCACGGCGGGTCACGAGGCCGCCGAGGCCGCCGTGATGGACGTCATCGAGGCGGCGCGCTCCTCCGGGGTCTCCTGGCTGAGCCTCTACGCCTTCTCCACGGAAAACTGGCGGCGGCCGTCCGGCGAGGTCGACATCCTCATGCGGCTCGTCCGCCGCGCCATCCGCAAACACGCGCCGGTGCTGCACACGCGGGGCATCCGCTGCAGGTTCCTCGGCATGACCGACCCGCGCATCCCGGCGCCGCTGGTCCAGGACATCACCGACCTGATGACGCTCACCCGCGACAACAAGCGCATGACGCTGACCGTCGCCTTCGACCACGGCGGCCGCCGCGACATCGTGGAGGCCGCCCGGTCGCTGATCCGGTCCTCGACGCCGGCCGACCAGGTCACCGAGGCGAGCTTCGCCGAGCACCTGCCCTACGCCGACACCCCCGACGTGGATCTGGTCATCCGCACCTCCGGCGAGCAGCGCATCTCCAACTTCATGCTCTGGCAGGTGGCCTACGCCGAGTGGGTCTTCCCCAAGGTGCTCTGGCCCGACTTCCGCGCCGCCCACTTCTGCGAATGCCTCGACGCCTACCTCCGGCGCCAGCGCCGGTTCGGCGACGTCAGCCCCGCCACCATGACAGGAAAGGGCCTTCGATGACTCACACGATCCCCCAGGAGAACATCGACGTCTTCGGACCCGACTCCATCCTGCGCCGCCTGGTCGGCGAGGCGCGCTGGGGCCTCGCGGTGACCCGCGCCACCCTGCTGGAAGCCGCCCACCCGCAGATCGGCGCGGCGCTGATGGAGAACTCCACGTTCCTCACCAACCCCTGGCGGCGGCTGCGCAACACCGCGACGAGCTCGCGGCGGCTCCTCGACCCCGATCCGCGCGTACGCGACCGCGAAGCGGCCCGGCTCAACCGCCTCCACTCCCGCATGTCCGGCGTCGACGCCCAGGGCCGCCCCTACGACGCGACCGACCCCGCGGCGCGCGCCTGGGTGGCGGCGACCCTGTTCGAGTCGACGGTGACGATGTGCCGGCTGAGCGGCGACGCGCTCGACGCCGACGAGATGCGGCGGCTCTACGCCGAGCACCGCACGTTCCTGGCCCTGATCGACGGCACCAGCGACCACCTTCCCGCGACGCTGCACGAGTTCTGGCCCTACTACGACGACATCGTCGAGCACCAGCTGGAGAACAACGAGGCGGTGGGCGCCATCCTCTACCGGCTGTTCGCCAACGTGCCCGCGCCTCCGGTGCTGCGCCCCTACCCCGTGGTGTGGGCCGCGGGCCGGGCCATTGCGGGCCCGCTGGCCACGGCGATCACCATCGCCTCGCTCCCCGAGGCCTTCAGCCGGCGCGTCGCCCTGCCCGACCTGCCGGGCGCCCGCACCCTCATGCAGGCCGCCTACCTCAGCACCGCCCTCGCCACCCGCCACCTGCCGGAGAGCTGGACGCGGGTGGAGTTCTTCATGGGCCTGCTCGACCCCTCCCACCACAAGGGCGCGGGCCCGTGGGAGACCGTACGCCGCCGGGCCGGCAAGGCCGCGGCCCTGGCCCGCCTCCTCACCCCCGCCTCCGGCGGCGAGGACGGCCAGGTGACCCGATCGGCCGACCGGTTCTTCGCCGAGGTCCTCGACCAGACCGGCGACGGCTATCTGCGCTGGCCCGACCTGGCCGCGATGGCCCGGGAGATCGCCACCCGGCTCGACCTGGGCGAGCAGGAGGAAGACCGGCTGTTCCAGGCGTATGCCGCCTGGTGGCGCGAGCTGCAGAGCGCCCTCGACAGCGACGGCGACGGACGGGTCACCCGCGCCGAATACGCAGCCTCGGCCGCCCGCCTGCCCAGCACCGGCCTCGTCAAGATCGCCGACGTGCTGTTCGACGTCACCGACGTGGACGACGACGAGAAGATCGACAGCGAGGAATACCTCAACCTGTTCCGTACGGCCTTCCACCGCGACCTGGCCGGCAACGACGACAGCTACTCCCGCGCCGCCTTCGTCAGACAGTTCGTCTCCTTCATGTCCGGACAGCAGCACTCCAACGCCTACATCTCCCTCCTCGCGTCGGGCTGACGACAGGCAACCCTATGGAAGGGGCAGGGTGGCAGCTGCCCATACGGCGCACAGTCCTGTTCGAGGCGCGGATGAAGGCACGGAGATGAGTGAGGCCTGCAGCGCGGTCTTCGAAGTGCCCACAGCAGCAGGTGCAGGACGTGGCGCCGCAATGAGGGCATCGCGGCTAACGTCCGTATCGCGGCGTATACGGCCGGTTCGCGGACCCTTGCTCCAACCTGGGAGGTCACGAAGGGCGTTGCGTTGGTAGCCTGCCAGCGCAGCACCCTGCGCGCCTGTTCCCGTAAGGCTTGGCCACAGCCATGGGTTGGCAGATTCAACGGCGCATCCGCATCATCACCCGTGTCCGGCGTCCGTCGATCGCCTGCACCGCACTGATGATCGCCGTTCATCCGCACCGTTCGCCTCGGAGTGCAGACAGCCGGCGAGTTGTCAGGGCGAGATCCTCGCCTCACGAATCGCTCAGCGTGACGTAACAGCACGTTGTGCTCCCACCGGTAAACGACATACCCAGCGACCGCAGGAACCTTCGCCTGACGAGGCGCGCCGCTCACGGTTGGAAGAGCACCTAGACAAACTCGGGCGCACCGGAGGAAGGTATCGACAGCACCTGAGTGATGCCACACGGAGGCAGTCATGTCGGCGGCGCGTCGCAACCAACGCTGGATATGGGTTGGGCGGATCGTGTTCGGAATCGTCATCGCTGGACTTATCGCATACTTCATGGTCATCGGCCTGGAAAAGGCCGACAAGCTGGCCAGCGTCCTCGCGTTCTTACTGGCATCAGGCGCGCTCGTGGGGCCGTTCCTGCTGCCGAAGTCAGAGCTGTCCGGCGGCGGTCAAGACTCGGACAGCGATCTAGCCGCCCGGCAACTCAAGGACTCTGACGCTCCTGTCGACATGAGGAACTCGCATGGAGTGCAGGTGAACCAGGGCGGCACCAACACGCAGAACAACAACTTCTTCGGGTCGCTATGACGGGCGAGCAGAGGGCACGATTTCAGGGCCTCCAAATCAATTATGGAGGCTACGTTCATCAAACAAATACTTTTGCAGCGCCATCCCTGGATGATGAGCTTCGATCACTTCGTGCACATAATCGCGCTCATGCTCGGCAATGGATATTGGATCAGGATGCCAAGCTGCGAAGAACGGTGCTGAACGAGTACGAGAAGGCACACGAGATTCTCAATGACATATGTGCTCATCAAGGTGCCGCGCTGGCCGTAGAACTCATCTATCACATGAATCCGAAGCGACTGATGTGGCTACTGGAGCGTCTGGATGAGAAGCACCAGCAAGCAGCCTTCTTCGAACTGTCGATACGGCTCGCCCAGGACGGGAAGGTCGCTGAGTACTATGTTCGCGACTACGCGGCTGTTGATCAGATTCGCACCGCTCACCTGTTGATCAACGTCGCCTGCATGGCAGAAGCAGGACCCGGTCGCGCCCTTGAGCTGCTCCCTAGCTATGACTTCGCCCTGAGCTTACCTGATTGGTTCGCAGTCAGACTCCTAGAAGCACTTATCTTTGACCACAGAAATGCCGGCCCGCAGACATACGGCTACACGCGCGAAGCATACACGGTGCTGATTCGACTGCTGAATGTGGACGACGAGCGAACCATACGCCTTATCGTGCAGTTTCCCCCTGATCAGAGGTCGAAGTGCTTGTTCCTCCTCCCGCTCATCTCTGCGGCGGACCTGCTGACGGCCATGACCGAGGTCTCACAGGAGGCGGCCATCGAAGTCGTACACACATTGCCTTGGCCGATCGCCAGGGCTGTGGTGGGAAGGGTGGCGTGGGATATGGGCCGAAAATTGGAAGGGCCAGGAGAAACGACATGGTGGCCCTGGCTTGACGGCATCTGCGCCGCGCTGGCCTATCTTCCTCACACCGTACACCGCGTGCGCCATAATGGCGGGCCGTCGGCTCTCACTACAGAGCTGAAGAACCTGCGGGATGTGCGCAAGGCCGCAACATGGGCCATCAAGGATGCGAACTTCTATCGCCACCAACGCAACCACCTGGGGTGGCTGGCAATCGCCCAGATGCTCATCCTGCTCATTTTGCTGATTATCCTTGTGCTCACCTGAGCCGTAGTGCGAGCTGGAGGGCCGGGATGGCCGGCAGCGCAGCTTCGTGAGTACCTTCCGTTGCTCCAAGAGTGCGACGATGCACTCGCCGAAGGCGCGAATGCGGGTACGGGCACGGTTGAAGTCCCGTTGCCCACGCGACAGCCATGAACAACGGTGGCGATGCCGCTTCAGCGACGTCCGGATCGTACCGCCCGCCCCTTGACAGCCCTGCCGCGGAGGCCTTCACGCCCGCATCGGGCCAAGGCATCGATCAGGCCGTCTGCCGAGCGGTGGTCAGGTCATGAACGACGCCCAAGCGCAGGCGACGCCCCACTGAGCCGCGCCCTGCGGGATCGGCCAGTACTTGCACGTTCGACCGTGCTGCTTGTGTTTTCCGCTGTAGCACGGCCGCTCAATCGATGGAGATGAGAGGCCGTCCAGGATGGCATAGGCCGCCCGCGCCACGGCGGCGTGCACGTCGTAGGCCGGCGTAACCAGCAGGTCCCCGCCTTCGAGCGGGCCTAGCGCCCGGCCAGCTGTGTACGGGGCCAGCCGGTTCGGCGGGGTGCTCGTCATCCCGTGGCAGGCGCGTCGGGCGGCCGATGGTTTCCGGCGGCGCACTCTTCCCGTCCTCCTCATGTCGCAGGCAAGGCTTCCACGCGGGGCTGGGGGTGCTTGGGCTGAAGCTGTCGTGGGTGCCGGTCGGCGTTGACAGATCTTGGTGAAGATCCGTAGCGTGTTGTGAAAAGTGCGACATATGGGGCGCTTTGCAGCGTCCTGCGGAAAGGAAAAGTGTGCGACGCAGACTGGCGCAAGCAACCTCCACGCTCATGGCAGCGGCATTCCTGACGGTCGGCGGAGCCTCCATCGCGGCCGCTTCCACGGAGGCCGGATCGACGCAGCAGGCCTACGCCGCGGCCGGCTGGACGCCGTACAAGAATTACGCCACCTACGCGGCCTGCCAGCAGGAGGGGAAGGAACTGCTGAATGCGGGCATCGTCAAGAACTACGACTGTTCGTGGGACAGCCCCTACTGGCTGTTGAGCGTCTACAAATAATTCCGCGAAAGGCTGATGGAGGGTGACGGAGCGCGGTCCGTCACCCTCCATCAGACTGTTGGCTGGCTATTCGATACGTACGCGGAGCAGCCAGAACGGGCTGTCGTAGTCACAGGTGTAGGCGATGACGACTCCGCCGCCGAGCATTTCCCGGCCCTGCTGACGGCAGGCTTCATAAGTGGCGTAGTTCTTGTAGTCCACCCAGACCGCAGGCGGCGCCGCGACCTTTGCCTGCTGTGCGGTTTGAGCTTGTGCGGAAGCGGTCGCGAGGAAGCTTCCTCCCGCTGTCAGGAATACTGCTGCCAGGAGCGTTGAAGCGGCTTGCGCCAATCTGCGTCGCACACTTTTCCTTTCCGCAGGGCACCCGATTGCGCCCCTTTTGCCGACCTTTGCGCAACACGCTACGGATCTTCACTCAAGTGTGTCAACACCGTAATTGACTTTCTCCGATTTTCGGAGAAGGGGGGTTGCCGTCAGGTCGATCCTGACGCTGCCGCGCCCGCACGGCCCCGCGCCTTTACACAAGCCGGATGATCATGTCAACGGCAAGAGTCATCGAAACAAGGTTGCGCCTTGCGGCGATCTTCATCGTTAAGTTCTGATCTTGGTCCGGCATAGGTTGCAGGCGCCACAAGCAATGATCACCGACTTCCGCAACGCGGTGACAGCGTACGGACGAGGTGCTCGACAGAGGAGAGTTCATGATCCGTTCTCTTGGCAAGCTGGGCGACCGGCTGCTCGACAAGCTGCTCCCCACGACCTCCGCCGCCGCCGACACCTGCTGGGACGAGATCAAGTTCGTCGGCTACACCATGCGCAGGACGTGCTGCATCGCCGCCGGTTACACGGCCTGCACCCCCTGGCGCTGATCGAGATCCGCACCGAGTGATCGTCATGCGGTGCACGGCGCCGGCTGCGTGCCGGTCGGCGCCGTTCTCCGGGCGGGCCGGCCTGTGAAGGGAATTCGATGTCGTACCTCGTTGTCGCCGTAGTCCTCGTCGGGGCCCTGTGCGCCGTGAACCTGCTGCTGACCCTGGCGGTCATCCGCCGTCTCCGCGAGCATGCGGCCCAGCTCGCCGCCGGCCGGCCGGCGAGACCGCCCCTCGTGCCGGCCGGCACCGCGCTGCCCGAGTTCACCACTGCCGCGGCCGACGGCACGACGGTGTCGCGGGACTTCTTCACCGGGCCGACCCTCGTGGCGATGTTCTCCACCACCTGCTCGGCCTGTCACGAGCGACTGCCCGAGTTCACCAGCCGGGCGCAGTCCCTCGGCCCCGGGCGCGCCCTCGCGGTGGTCGTGGACGAGAAACAGGACGCCGGCGCGTTCGCGGCCGCCCTCGCCCCGGTGGCGACCGTGGTCGTCGAGCCGCCGGACGGGCCGCTGGGCAGGGCGTTCCAGGTGTCGTTCTTCCCGGCCTTCTACCTCGTCGACGGCCGAGCGGTGATCTCCGCGGCCGCGCTCACCCCTGACGAGCTGCCGCTGGCGGCCCTCACGTGAGGGACGCCGGGGCGGGCTCCCTGCTCCGTCGCGGACGGGTGGCGGCCGAGCTGGCCTGGCGGGCGCAGCCGGCCGCCGTGCTGGGTTCGCTGGCAGTGGTGCTGCTCATGGGTGCGGCACCGGTGGCGACCGCGTGGCTGACCAAGCTCGTGCTCGACAGCCTGGCGAGTGGCAGCGGCAGCGGCGACGGTGGTAGTGGCGGCGGCGGGGGCATCCTCCTCCTCGCGGCCGCCCTCGGGGTGGCGGGCCTGGCCCTGGTCGTCCTGCCGCACGTCGCCGAGTACCTCAACGGGCAGTTGCACCGGGGGTTGCAGCGGCTGATCTACGATCGGCTGTTCCGGGCCGTCAACGCCGACCCCGGGCTCAGCCGGTTCGAGAACCCCTCCTTCCACGACGAGCTGCGGCTGGCCCATGAGGCCGGCCAGAACGCACCGCAGCAGATCGTCGGCTCATCCCTGGCGATCTTCCAGGGCGTCCTGACGCTGCTCGGGTTCATGGTCACGCTGACCGTGCTCAGCCCGGTCATGGTCGTCATCGTCATCGCGGCCGCGCTGCCGTCGGCCCGGGTACAGCTCGCCTTGAGCCGCCGCAGGGCCCGCACGATGTGGGGCATCAGCTCCAACACGCGCCGCCAGCTCTTCTACGGCGCCCTCCTCACCAGCCCCGACGCGGCCAAGGAGGTGCGGCTGTTCGGCCTCGGCGACTTCCTGCGCGCCCGGATGCTCAAGGAGCTCGGGACCGTGAACGAGGCCGAGCGGGATCTGGACCGGCGGACGCTGCGCAGCCAGGGGCTGATGTCCCTGCTGGGCGCCGCCGTCGCGGCCGGCGGCCTGTTCTGGGCCGTGCTGGCCGCCGCGTCGGGCAGCCTGAGCGTGGGGGACGTCTCCGTGTTCGTCGCCGCCGTCGCCGGGGTGCAGACGGCCCTGACCTCGATCGTCAGCCAGTGGGCCGGCGCGCACAACGCCCTGCTGATGTTCGGGCACTACGTCGGCGTCGTCCAGGCCGGGCCCGGCCTTCCGGTGGCCGCGGAGCCCGCCGCGCTGCCCGCGCTGCGCGAGGGCATCGAGCTGCGCGACGTGTGGTTCCGCTACGACGACGAGCACCCCTGGGTGCTGCGCGGGGTGAACCTCTTCATCCCGTACGGCAAAGCCGTCGCCCTGGTCGGGCTGAACGGGGCGGGCAAGAGCACCCTGGTCAAACTGCTGTGCCGGCTGTACGACCCGGTCCGCGGCGCCGTCCTCTGGGACGGCGTGGACCTGCGTGAGGTGCACCCGGACGACCTGCGCGCCCGGCTCGGCGTGGTCTTCCAGGACTACATGGCGTACGACCTCACCGCCGCCGAGAACATCATGCTCGGTGACCTGGCCGCGGGTGCCGACCCGGAGGCGATCAGGGCCGCGGCCCGGCGGGCCGGGATACATGACGCGCTCGACACGCTGCCCAAGGGCTATGACACGTTGCTCAGCCGGATCTTCTTCGGTGAGGGGGACGAGCGGCAGGCGGGGGTGACGTTGTCGGGCGGGCAGTGGCAGCGGCTGGCGCTGGCCCGTGCGCTGATGCGTCATCGCCGGGACCTGCTCATCCTCGACGAGCCGAGCTCCGGCCTGGACGCGGAGGCCGAGCACGCCGTCCACCTGGGGCTGCGCCGGCATCGGGCGGGACGTACCAGCGTGCTGATCTCGCACCGGCTCGGAGCCCTGCGGGACGCGGACCTCATCGTCGTGCTGAGCGAGGGGAAGATCCGCGAACGCGGCTCCCACGGCGAGCTCATGGCGCTGGGCGGCGAGTACGCGCGGCTGTTCAGTCTGCAGGCCAGCGGCTACGAGCCCGCCGCCGCCGGGCCAGGTGCCGGGGAGAGCCTGCGCACGACCACGCCCAGCACCCGGTCCGCCGGTACATAACCCCAGTGCCGCGAGTCGGCGCTCAGCGGACCGTCGCCGATCACGACCAGCCGGCCCGCCGGGACCAGCGCCCCCTCCGGGGCGTTGACCGCGGGCGGCACAGGATCGCCGGGCAGCGCGGCCACCCGCTTGATGAGCCACTTCGCGTCCTTCGGGGCGGACAGCGGGCCGGTGCGCCACCGCCCGCCCGCCGCCGCCTCGAAGACCACCACCTGGCCCCGCCCGAGTTGCGAGCCGGCCACGCGGCGGACGAGCACCCGGTCGCCGGAGCGGTACGCGGGCTCCATGCTCGGCCCGGTCACCTGGACGACCACGAAGCGACGGCGGGCGACGGCGAGGGCCCCGGCGAGAACCCCAAGCAAGATCAATAGGTACCGCACGGGGCCACCCTAGCCGTCATGTCCCAGGCCACGCGTCAGACGCGGCTCCACCGCTGGTTGGCGCCGCCGTTGCAGGACCAGAGCACCAGTTTGGTGCCGTTGGCGGTGGCGTTGTTCGGCACGTCGAGGCACCGGCCCGACTGCACGCCGGTGATGGTGCCGTCGGCGTTGAGCCGCCATTGCTGGTTGGTCTGGCCGTTGCAGTCCCAGATGATCACCTGGGTGCCGTTGGCGGTGCCCTGGTCGTAGGCGTCCAGGCACTTGTTGCCGTACACCCGCAGCTCGCCGCTCGCGGTCGGCGTCCACTGCTGGTTGGGCTGGCCGTTGCAGTCCCAGATCTGCGCCTGCGCGCCGTTGGTCGGCGAGGCGCCCGCGACGTCCAGGCACCGGCCCGAGCCGGCCCCTCTGAACGCGACCGCGGGGACGATGCCGCCGCCGGTGACGGTGTACATGGCCGCCCCGTGCCCGGGCACCGACGCGCTGATGGTCCCGGTGGAGGAGGACGTCGTGTGCGCCCACAGGTCGCGTACCGAGTAGGAGGACGCCGAGCCCAGGCCGAGGGCCGAGGCGGTGGTGGAGACGGTCGAGGTGGAGGTGCCCCGGTTGAGCAGGACGACCGCGACCGAGCCGTTCGACATCGGCTTGCGCCAGACCTCCAGGTTGCCGTTGTCGCTGATCTTGTGGCCCTGCCTGCCGCCCCAGTCCTGGTTGACCGCGATGACCTCGGTGTTCGTCAGGATGGTACGGGTCTCGGCGCTCATCGACCGGAGGTCGTTGCCCGCGATGAGCGGCGCGTTCAGCAGGGACCACAGGCTGAAGTGCGCCCGTCCTTCGGTCGCCGTGAGCGAGCCGACGCCGACCTCCAGCATGTCGGGGTCGTTCCAGCCTCCGGGCCCCGAGTACGCTTCGAGCCCGACCTGCTGGTCCAGGATCCCCATGACGGAGTTCCAGTTCGCGGCGATGTCACCCGTCGTGCGCCAGGAGTTGCCCACCGGCATCCCCCAGGTCCACACGTTCTCCTGGCCCCAGTTGCACAGGCTGTAGAGGATCGGGCGTCCGGTGGCGGCCAGCGCGTCGCGCATGGCGGTGTAGCGCTGTAATCCGGTCCTGCCCTGGTGGTCGCCGCAGTTGTCGTACTTCAGGTAGTCGATCCCCCAGGACGCCCACAGCGCGGCGTCGCGCTGCTCGTAGCCGAGGCTGGCCGGGTAGCCCGCGCACGTGGTCGTGCCCGCCGAGGAGTAGATGCCGAGCTTGAGCCCCTTGCCGTGGACGTAGTCCGCGAGGGCCTTCATGCCGCTGGGGAACTTCTGCGGGTCGGGCACCAGGTTGCCGCCGGCGTCGCGGCTCTTCGTGGACCAGCAGTCGTCGATGTTGACGTACTGGTAGCCGGCCGCGGCCATGCCGCTGGAGACCATGATGTCCGCGGTCTGCCGGATGAGGCTCTCGTTGACGTTGCAGAAGAAGGAGTTCCAGTCGTTCCAGCCCATCTGCGGGGTGCGGGCGAGCCCGTTGTCCAGCGCGAGGGCGGGCGACGTGGCGCCGCCGACCGCGACCAGCGAGGCGGCGGCCAGTGACACCGTCAGGAGCCAGCTCATGAATTTACGCATCCGATTCCTCCCTTCAGGAGGTGAACTGCCACCAGTTCACGTTGAACAGGTAGCCGCTGCCGCCGGCGTACCTGAAGTACAGGTCGTGGGTGCCCGTCGCGCCGTTCACCGGGCAGGTGACCGTCGTCCACGTCTGCCAGCCGCCGGTGCCCGCCACGGTGCACGTCCCCACGAGGGTGCCGTTGGGCCCGTCCAGGCGTAGCTCGATGCGGCCGCCGCCGGCCGCCGAGGCGACCCGCGCGCTGAAGGACCTCGCGCCGGAGCCGAAAGCGACACCCTTGACCTTGACGTAGTCGCCGTTCTCGATCCACCCGACGTTCATGCCGCCTTCGCTGGCGGGCTCGGTCTCCACGCCGGACTCCCAGGCGATCGTCTCGGCCTCCTGGCGGACGTAGGGGTTCAGCGTGCCGACCTGGGGCGCTCCGGTCGTGGTCATGTTGATCGTCGGGATGGTCCCGTCGGCGTTGTAGGTGAACTTCTCGACGGCGACCGAACGGGTGAAGCCGCCACCGCCCGGCAGTGCGCCGTTGTGGTAGAAGAAGTAGGAACCGCCGTTGAAGTCGATGACGCCGGCGTGGTTGGTGAAGCTGCTGCCCTGCGTGGGCATGACCGTCCCGCGGTAGGTCCAGGGGCCGGTGGGGCCGGGGGCCGTCGAATAGCCGATGAACTCCGAGCAGCATTTCGCGGCGAAGACGTTGTAGTAGAGGCCGTTGCGCTTGTAGACCCAGGGGCCCTCCTCGTACAGCGTGGGCCGGCTGGCGTTGCCGGTGCGGGTGCCGAAGCCGGCCGTGGTGAGCGGGATCTGGGTGGGGCTGCCGGAGTACGAGATCATGTCGGCGTTGAGCCGGACGTACCAGAGGTTGGGGTTGCCCCAGTACAGGTACGCCTGCCCGTTGTCGTCGATGAAGACCGTGGGGTCGATCTCACCGTTCCTGACGAGGGGGCGGCCGATGGCGTCCCTGAAGGGTCCGGTGGGGCTGTCGGAGACCCCCACGCCGATGGCCATCTGACCGCTCGCCCGGTCCTTGACCGGGACGTACCAGTAGAACTTGCCGTTCCGCTGGACGGCCTGGCCCGCCCACGCGTCCGCGCTCGCCCAGCTGAAGGTCGCCACGTTCATCGGCGAGCCGTGGTCGGTCCAGTTCACCAGGTCGGCGGACGACCAGACCCGCCACTCCTTCATGGTGAAGTACGTCGAGCCGTCCTCGTCGTGTCCCGTGTAGAGGTAGACCCGGCCGTTGTGCACCAGCGGAGCGGGGTCGGCCGTGTAGATCGTCTGGACGATCGGGTTGTCCGCCCTGGCCGTGCCGGGGATCACCGCCACGAGGCAGAGCAGCGCCGCGATCACGAGCGCAGCGCGCCCGGAGAGAGCGCCGAACCGAAGATTCATGATCACCTTCTGTTAGGGGGGTCAGGTGCGGGTCCAGCGCTGGTTGGCGCCGCCGTGGCAGGTGTAGAGCTGGATCCGGGTGCCGTTGGCGGTGCCCTGGCCCACGGCGTCGAGGCACAGCCCGGACTGCGCGCCGGTGATGGTGCCGTCGGAGTTCAGGCGCCACGACTGGTTGGCCCCGCCGTGGCAGGAGTAGATCTGGACGGCCGCGCCGTTGCCGCTGCCGGCCGCGTCGAGGCATTTGTTGCCGTAGACCCTGAGCTCGCCGGCCGAGGTGGCGGCCCACTGCTGATTGCTCCGCCCGTTGCAGTCCCACAGCTGCACCTGCGTGCCGTCGGTGGTGGCGGCGCCGGGCACGTCCAGGCAGCGCCCGGAGCCGACTCCCCTGAGCGGCCCGGTCGCGTCACCGGACGTGGGCGTCGTCGTCGGGGAGCCGCCGGCGTCCAGGCCGAAGAAGCGGATGGCGTACGCGGCCATCCCCGCTCGCGGCAGGTCGTGGCCGGCTCCCGAGATGGTGTACGCCTCGACCTGGCCCGAGCCGAACACCCGCCGGGTCCAGCCGGACTGCGGGCTGTCGGTGGAGGCCGGGGTCTGGCTCAGCCCGTGCACGTTCGTCCACTGGTCGACCTCCTCCTGCAGCATCGTGTACTGCAGCACGGAGTCGGCGGTGCCGTGCCAGGCCTGCACGCGGGGCCGGGGCCCGGTGTAGCCGGGGTAGGCGTTCCTGACCAGGTCGCCCCACTGCTGCGGCGTCTTGTCGCCGCACCCGGCGGGCCCGAGGCAGCCGTAGGGCACTCCCGCGTACGGCGCGCCGGCCTTGAACACGTCCGGGTACGTGGCCAGCAGGTTGAGCGTCTCCATCGCGCCGGAGGAGAACCCGGTGGCGAACACCCGCTGCGGGTCGCCGTTGTAGCGCTGCAGCACGTGGTTCACCATGGAGACGATCGACACCGGGTCACTGCCGCCGCCGTGGCGCAGGGCCTCGTTCGACCAGACGTCGAAACAGTTCGACATGCCGTTGGCGCTCTTGTTGGCCTGCGGGTAGATGACGACGAAGCCGTACCTGTCGGCCAGCGAGGCGAACTCGGTCCCCTGGTGGAAGCCCGGCGCCCAGCCGTTGCAGCCGTGCATCGCGACCAGGACGCCCGGCCGGGATGCCACCCTGTCGGGGACGTAGAGGTACATCCGCAGGCCGCCGGGGTTGGTCCCGAAGCCCGTCACCTCGGTCAGGACCGCGGCCGACGCCTGCGGCGTGGCCGTGAGGAACGCGGACAGCGCGGTGACCGCCGCCGTGATCAGGACCGCCAGGACGGTTCCGATGCCCGCGCGTCTTCTCGTACGCTTCATCGGTTCGCCTTTCCTGTGTTAGCGCTAACAATGTGCTGGAGGTGGTGGCAGGACGGAGCAAATACGGGGCAGAAAGGTACTGTCAAGAGCGCCTTAGCTTGCGGCCGAATGGAGACGGCAGCGGGTGAATGCGCTCACCTCGGATTTTCCGGTCCTGCGGGACTCGGGCTTGCTGTGAAACTTTCGGCGTTCGGTCAGCCCACGCGCGCGAGCTGCCATTGCTGGTTGGTGCCGCCCCAGTCGTCGTACTGGACGATGTTGCCGCCGTCGGCGGTGGAGGCGCCCTGCACTTCGAGGGCCTTGTTGCTGTGGCGGGCGATGAGTCTCACGTAGCCGTCGGGGCTGTCGGCCAGGCGCCACTGCTGGTTGGCGCCGTTGGTGTCGGTCCATTGGACGATGGCGGCGCCGTTGGCGGTGGACTGGTTGGAGACGTCGAGGACCTTGCCGGAGTGGCGGGACTTGAGCCGGTAGTAGCCGCCGCCGGAGTCCACGAACTGCCACTGCTGCTGGTTCTGGTTGTTGCGGGTCCATTGCGTGATGCGGCCGCCGTCGGCGGTGGACAGGTTGTAGACGTCCAGCGCTTTGCCGCTGTTGCGGTTCACCAGGACGTACCAGGCGGTGGTGTCCACCACGCCGCCGGGGGCCTGGGTCACCCCGGTCACGAAGGTCGTCACGCTGCGGGCGGGCAGCGTGGCGGTGAAGGAGCCGTTCGACACGCCGGCCGCGCCCTGGGGCGCGACGTTCCTGCTCGCGTCGGTCACCCAGGACGACACGCTGGAGGCGGTGCCGCCGGCCAGGGTGAACTGCTGGCTCACCGCGGAGGTCGTCTTGTTGATGGCGACGATGGCGACCGTGCCGTCACCGCCCCGGTACGCCGAGACGTAGACGTTCGACACCGGGTTCGCCGTCGCCGCGATCCGCACGTACCCCGGGCGGACGAACCTGGCGAACTGCGCCATGTTGGCACCGCGCTTGCTGAGCTGCCCGTCCTCCCGCATCGGGCCGTAGCTGCGCCGGATGTACCACCAGATGTACGCCTGGAACTCGGCGTCCACCATGGCGTGGTGGATGTGCTCCCCCACGTCCAGCGCCTGGGGCCAGAGGTCCGCCGAGTCGCTGCTGTTGGGGTAGTAGACCTCGGTCATCCAGAGTTCCTTGCCCGCGCCCTTCTGCTGGAAGAGGGGGTAGGGGAAGTTCGCGTACGACGTGCCGTAGAGGTGGGCCCCGATGATGTCCACGTTGGCGAGCGCCGTGGGGTCGTTGAGTATCGGGTCCGACATGTTCTTCAGGTACTGGAAGGACTCGGGCGCGATGACCCTGGTGCTGATCGAGCCGGCGTTCTCCCGCAGGAAGCGCACCATCTCGGCAGGGGTCCACCACGTCCATTCCTGCGCATAGTCGGGCTCGTTCTGCACGGATATGCCGTATAAGTTCACCCCGTTGTTCCGCATGTACGTGGTGAAGTCGTTGAGGTGCTGGGCGTAGGCGGCGTACGAGCCGTACTTGAGGCGCCTGGCGTTGGTCTGGCTGCCGCGGACGAAGGTCTCGACCATGCCGGCGGGCGGGTTCCACGGCGAGGCGATCACGGTCACGCCGAGCTCGGCCGCGCGCCGCGCCGTCGCCAGGTCACGGCTCCAGTCCGCCTGGTTCTCGGGAACGGGGATCCTCAGCACCGAGAACCCCAGCTGCCCCTCGCCGGCGCCGAACGCCGTCTCCCTCTGGGCGGCCGTCAGGTCGCCGATCCAGGCCGCGTGGGCCATGCCGCCGAAGCCCCGGATCGTCTGCCTGCGCGCCGACGGGTCGATGACCACCGCCGCGGCGGCGGTCGCGGGCCGTGTCGTGGCCGCGAGGACCGGCAGTGCTCCCATCGTCGTCAGGACGGCTCTCCGGCTCAGCGATCGGCGATCTCCGGGCGCGGGCTCTGTCATGGTTCCTCCTGGTGGCTTTTCCGGAGGAACGTAAAGCCCTGACTCCGGCCCGTCAACCATGTGAGGCCGGAAACTTAATGGCTCGGTTTTCGCAACTTAAGGAGTGCCGCCCAGCGAATTCCATGAAACTTTCATGCGTACGAGCGCTGCCGCTCCGCCCTCCCCGGAGGCGAAACTCCAGGAGGGAAGGCCGGATGACGGCGAAACCCCCGCTCGGCGGGCGACCCGCTCGTTGACGCCGGGCCGCCCGTCGGATGTACTCCGCGACGAAGCCCCGTTCGTGTTAGCGCTAACAGCGGAGCGCCCGATGAAGCACAGACCTCTGTCCATCCTGGCGACGGTGACCGCCCTACTGGCCGGCCTGCTCGTCGCCCTGCAGACCCAGCCGGCCAACGCGGCCACCGTCGACACCAACGCCTGGTACGTCCTGGTCAACCGCAACAGCGGCAAGGCCCTGGACGTCTACAACCTGTCCACCGCCGACGGCGGCCGCATCACCCAGTGGACCCGCAACAACCAGAACCAGCAGCAGTGGCAGTTCGTGGACTCCGGCGGCGGCTACTACCGCGTCAAGTCCCGCCACTCCGGCAAGGTCCTCGACGTCTCCAACCAGTCCACCGCCAACGGCGCCGCCATCGTCCAATGGACCGACACCAACGGCGCCAACCAGCAATGGCGCCTGGCCGACAGCCCCGACGGCTACGTGCGGCTCATCGCCCGCCACAGCAACAAGGCCCTCGAAGTGCAGGGCGCCTCCACCGCCGACGGCGGCAACATCGTCCAGTACGACGACTGGGGCGGCGCCAACCAGCAATGGCAACTCGTCCCGGTCAACGGCAGCGGCAACGGAAACGGCAGCTACACCAACCCGGTCGTCTGGCAGGACTTCGCCGACGGCGACATCATCCGGGTCGGCGACGCCTACTACTACTCGGCCTCGACCATGCACTACTCGCCGGGCGCGCCGATCCTGCGCTCCTACAACCTGGTCGACTGGGAGTACGCGGGACATTCGGTCCCGAGGCTCGACTTCGGCTCCAATGCCTACGACCTCAACGGCGGCCGGGCGTACGTGAAGGGCATCTGGGCCTCCACCCTGAACTACCGGCCCAGCAACAGCACCTACTACTGGATCGGCTGCATCGAGTTCAACCGGACCTACGTCTACACCGCCTCCGCCGTGGACGGCACGTGGACCAAACGCTCGCAGATCAACAACTGCTACTACGACGCCGGCCTGCTGGTCGACACCGACGACACCATGTACGTCGCCTACGGCAACGGCACCATCAGCGTCGCCCAGCTCTCGGCCGACGGGCTCAGCCAGGTCCGCGCCCAGCAGGTGTTCCAGACCCCGAGCAGCGTCGGCACCCTGGAGGGCTCCCGCTTCTACAAGCGGAACGGCTACTACTACATCTGGCTGACCCGCCCCGCCAACGGCCAGTACGTGCTCCGCTCCACCTCGCCGTGGGGCCCGTACGAGATGCGCCAGGTCCTGCTGAACATGCCGAGCCCCATCTCCGGCGGCGGCGTCCCCCACCAGGGCGGCCTCGTCCAGACCCAGAACGGCGACTGGTACTACATGTCGTTCGTCGACGCCTACCCCGGCGGCCGGGTGCCGGCGCTCGCGCCGATCACCTGGAGCGGCGACTGGCCGACCGTGCAGACCGTCAACGGCGGCTGGGGAGCCACCTACCCGAAGCCGAACATCCAGACCAGCCGCACCGTCTCGTCCATGATCGGGCCGGACACCTTCACCTCGGGCAGCCTCGGGCACCGCTGGGAGTGGAACCACAACCCCGACACCAGCCGCTTCTCCACCGGCAACGGCCTGCGCCTGCAGACCGCGGCCGTCACGAACGACCTCTACAACGCCAGGAACACGCTGACCCACCGCATCCAGGGCCCCTCGTCCACGGCGACGATCGAGCTCGACTACTCGCAGATGAGCAACGGCGACCGCGCCGGGCTGGCCATGCTGCGCGACCAGTCGGCCTGGATCGGCGTCAAACGCGACAATGGCGTCAACCGGGTCGTGATGACCAACGGACTGACCATGAACAGTTCGTGGCAGACCACCGGCACCGGCACGGAGGCGGCGAGCGCGAACGTCTCGGGCGGCCGGATCTGGTTGCGCGCCACCGCCGACATCCGGCCGGGGTCCGGCAGGCAGGCCCGTTTCTCCTACAGCACCGACGGCAGCACGTTCACGAGCCTCGGGCCGGCCTTCACGTTGAACAACGCCTGGCAGTTCTTCATGGGCTACCGGTTCGGGATCTTCAACTACGCGACGCAGTCGCTCGGCGGGGCGGTGACCGTACGCCGCTTCGATCTCACCACGCCCTGACGCGGGCATAGGCTCTCCCCCATGGTCGCCGTCCGCCCCTTCCGGTCCGGCGACGAGGTCCCCCTCGTCGCCGCCTGGAACCGCAGCATGCCCGCCGACCCGACGACGTCCCGCTGGTTCGGTGACCGGGTGCTGCTCGATGCGAACTTCGACCCCGAGGGCCTGCGCGTGGCCGTGGACGGGGACGAGGTGGTGGGCTGCGCGTACGCCGTCCGCCGCCTCGTCCCCCTGGCGCCCGGCACGGGCCTGGAGCCGGACGCCGGCTGGATCCCGTTCTTCTTCGTCGTCCCGGAGCACCGGGGCGGCGGCCTGGGGCGGCGGCTGGTCGGCGAGGCGGTGGCGTTCCTGGAGGGCCTCGGCCGCACGACGGTGGACTTCTCGTCGTACACCCCCAACTACGTGCTGCCGGGCGTGGACGCCGAGCTCTATCCCGGCGCCTACCGGCTGCTGGGCGAGCTCGGCTTCCGTACGCTCTACTCGCCGGTCGCCATGGACCGCACCCTCGTCGGCTACCAGGCCCCGCCCGAGGTGCACGGGCTGCTGCGCGAGCGGGAGCGCGAGGGGTACGTCTTCCGCAGCCCCACCGTGGGCGAGCTGCCGGAGCTGATCCGTTTCGCGGCCGGCGCCTTCAACCCCGACTGGGGCGAGGCCATCCGGCAGCACCGCGACCCCGAACGCGTCGTGATCGCGAAAAAAGACCATATAGAGGGCTTCGCCCTGTACGGGGCCTACCGCGGCACCCCCGAGCGCTTCGGCCCCTTCGGCGTCGATCCCGGCCGGCGCGGCACCGGCCTCGGCAAGATCCTCCTCCACCTCACCATGACCAGGATGCGCGCAGAAGGACTGCATTCGTCGTGGTTCCTGTGGACCGGCGAGGCCACCCCGGCCGGCCGGCTCTACACGAAGGCGGGCTACGAGGTCACCCGGCAGTTCCACGTGATGCGACGGACCGCCTGACCGCCGTCGGCCTGCCGGCGTTGACGGGCCGGGCGTTCCCCGTGGCCGCCGGGTCCGCCGCGGCCGTCACGGCGGCCGCCCTGCTCGCGCTCCGGCCGGCCGGCGACGACGGCTTCCCGACCGACCCCGTGGGCGTGCTCGCGTTGGCGGCGGCCTCGACCGGCGCGGCCGTCACCGCCGCCCGGCTCACGGTTACGCGGTCTCCTGGGTCGCCACGGCGATCTTCCTCGTGCTGCTCGCCCGCGGCCGGAGTGGCGTGCTGAACCTGCTCGGCGCCCTGCTCTCGGGCGTCGGCGGGATTCTTTTCGCGCTCACGATCACCGCGGAGGCGCTGCCGTTCGCCTACGCAGCCGACCCCGCGGTGCTGCCCGAGGCCGAGGGACGTGTTCGCGGGGCTACCGGCGTTCAATCGCGCGGTCACCGTCGTCGGATACCTGCTGCAGGTCGCGCTCGTCGCCGCCATCGGCTGGTTCGGGCTCCGCGCCGCGCTCACCAGGTAGCTCCGAACAATTCCGGCACTTGCCGCATCCAACGTGACATGATCACGCTCCTGGTGGCGGCGCTGGCCCTCGGCCCCGTCCAGATCCCCGACAACTTCCTGCTGACCGAGAAGGCCGCCCGTGCCCCGCAGTCGGAGGACGACAGGGCCGAGAGCTCGTGGCGCATCAGCGACAAGACGACCGCTCCCCTGGCGCTCAACCCCTGCCGCCGCAAACGCGTCTCACCGGCGGAGCGCTCGGCCGTACGCACGATTTTCCACGACACCACAGCGCCCTCGCACTCCAGCGAGCAGCTCCTCGTCCACCGGAGCGCCGGCGCCGCCAGAACCGCCCTGCGCACCCTCCTCGCCGACGCCCGCCGGTGCCGGACCAAGCCGTACGGAGCGCCGTACAGCTGGGCCCGCGACAGCAGGACGCGCTGGGTCGTGAGCCCCACGCGGGTCGGCGATGAGGCCGCGCTGATGCACCTCATGATGTACGACAAGCTCAACAAGGAATGGACGCCCCTGCTGTCGGGCATCGTCGCCCGCAAGGGCCGCGCGCTGATGGTCTACACCGGCGACCAGGAGACCCTCGGCCACTCCCGCGCCCGCGCCGTCAAGGCGCTGCGCAAGACCGCCACCCGTATGGCGGCCAAGGTGTGCGCGCTGCCCTCGGTCTGCGCCTGAAGCCGCTCAGGCCCGGGGCATCGCCACCGCCTTGATCCGGGCGGCGGCCAGCACGGCCGCCGCCAGCACCGCGAGGACACAGCAGAGGCCGAGCAGCCCGAGCACGGTCGCGACGGCGGCCAGTTCTACGGCGAGCGGCTGCGCAGGGAACGGAACAAGAAAGCCGCTCGCTACCACCTCTACCGGGCCTTTCCCCAGCTCCATGTGACCAGCAGAGCACAGCCCTCCGGGCTCGCCCTGACCTGACCTGCAAGCAAGATCAAGCAGGTTCCAAGTCAGTAGCAAGCCGGGTCATTGATGCTGATCTGCGGAGGATAATGATCCTTTGCGAAGCGAGCAGATGACCCCACGGAGAAGACCCGCGCCGCGGACGCACGCGCCGACCATGCGCCGGTGAGCCGCCCGCGCGACCTCGCGCGCCCAGCGACGACCTCGCCCGGGCACGTTCGACCTTTGCTGGAAAGAGGACACATGAACACGGATGTGACGGGCGCGAACCGTCCTCTCACCGACTCGCCCGGCCGCCTCCACGAGGCCGTGGAGGCGCAGTGCCGGCGTACGCCCGATCGTGTGGCCGTCGTCGCGGGCACGAGCCGGCTGACCTACGCCGAGGTCGACCGCATGGCCAACGGGGTCGCCGACGCCCTGGTCGCGAGGGGTGTCGGACGCGGCGACCTGGTCGGGATCTGCCTGAGCCGCGACGAGTGGCTGGTGCCCGCGCTGATCGGGGTGCTGAAGGCGGGGGCGGCCTACGTGCCGCTGGACCCGGCCTATCCGGCGGAGCGGTTACGGTTCATGGCCGAGGACTCCGGCGCGGGCGTGGTGGTCACCTCGGCGGCGCAGCGCGACACCGCGGCGCTGACCGGCGCCGGCACCGTGCTCGTCGACGACACGACGCCCGCGGCGCGCGGGCCCGAGGTGCCCGGCGAGCCGGGCGACGCCGCGTACGTCATCTACACCTCCGGCTCCACCGGCCGCCCCAAGGGCGTGGTCGTGGAGCACCGCAACACCCTCAACTTCGTGCGCTGGGAGGCGTCCGCCTACACCGCCGAGGAGCTGAGCGGCATGCTGGCCGGCTCCTCCATCTGCTTCGACGCCTCGATCACGCAGATCTTCACGCCGCTCTGCGCCGGCGGGACCGTGATCATGGCGGACAACGTGCTGTCGCTGCCGACGCTGCCGGCCCGCGACGAGGTGCGCACGGTCTTCGGTGTCCCGTCCGCGCTGTCGGTGCTGCTGCGCGAGCCGCTGCCGGACGGCGTGCGCATGATCCTGTCCGGCGGCGAGCGGCTGACCGCCGCCCTGGTCGCCCGCATGTACGCCAACCCGGGCGTACGCCGCGTGCTCAACATGTACGGCCCCACCGAGTGCACCACCGGCTGCACCATCCATGAGGTGAGCCGCGACTCCCAGGACGACCCGCCGCTGGGCGGGCCGATGGCGAACGCGCTGCTCAGCGTGCGCGACCCCGACGGCAGGCCGGTCGCCGACGGAGACGTGGGCGAGCTGTGGATCGGCGGGCCCGGCGTGACCCGCGGCTACCTGGGCCACGAGTCGCAGGCGTTCCGCACCGAGCCGGACGGCACCCGCGTCTACCGCAGCGGCGACCTGGTCCGGTGGGTGGATGGGCTGCTGCGTTACGTGGGCCGCGCCGACGACCAGGTCAAGATCCGCGGCTACCGGGTGGAGCTGGGCGAGGTCGAGTCGGCGCTGGACCGCCACCCCGCCGTGCACCGCTCGGTCGTGCTGGCGGACACCGACGACGACGGCATCGCCTACCTCGCCGCCCACGTGGCGGCCTCCGGCGTGACCGAGCCCGAGCTGCGCGACTGGCTGCGTGACCGCCTGCCCGACCACCTGGTCCCGGCCAGGATCGGCGTGACCGCCGACCTGCCGATCGCCCCGATGGGCAAGGTGGACCGCGCGGCCCTGCCCAAGCTGCGCGCCGCCCGTACGGGGAGCGAGGCGCCGGTCGCGCCACGGACGGACGACGAGCGCCAGGTGGCCGAGGTCATCGCGGACGTGCTGGACCTGCCTGAGGTGGGCGTGCACGACCGGTTCGCCGACCTCGGCGGGCACTCGCTGGCCGCCGCACGGGTGGTGACGGAGCTGTCACGGCGGCTCGGGCACACCGTGCCGCTGGCGGCGTTCCTGACCGAGCCGACCGCGGCCGGCCTCGCGGCGCGCCTGCGTGAGCCAGGGTCGGCGCCGGTGCGGCGGACCGGCGCGACCCGGCACCCGCTCACCGCCGCGCAACGCGAGTTCTGGACGCTGCGCCAGCTGCACCCGCACAGCCCGGTCACCACCGTGTCGGTACGGCTCCGCGTACGCGGCCTCGGTGGAAGCGCGCCGCTGCGCGCGGCGCTCGACACGATCCTGCGCCGGCACGAGGCCCTGCGCAGCACGGTCTCGGTCGGCGAGGACGGCGTCCCGTACGCGGTCGTGCACCCGCCCGTCCCCGTCCCCCTGGTCGAGCACCCGGCGGGCGCGGACCCGGTGAAGGTGGCCAGGGCCGCCGCGGAGCACGTGTTCGACGTGACGAACGAGGTGCCGCTGCTGCGCGCGAGCCTGTGCCCGGCAGGGGACGACGTGGCCGAGCTGGTGCTCGTGACGGACCACCTCGCCTTCGACGGCGGTTCCGTCGGCGTGCTGATGGAGGAGCTGGCCGCCGAGCTGGCGGGTGAGCCCGTCGCCGAGCCTGCGGTGCAGCTCGGCGACGTGGCGGCGCGCGAGCAGGAGGGCCGGGCCGACCTCGCGCGGCTGCGGGAGTTCTGGCGCACCGAGCTGGAGGGGGCGCCGGTGGCGGGGCCGCCGCCCGGCGACCTGACGACCGGCCGGGTGATCAGGCCGCTGCCCGAGGAGTTCACGGACGGCGTGGCCGCGCTGGCCCGAGCGTGCGGTGCGACCCCGTTCGCGGTGTACCTGGCCGCTCTCGCCCTGGCCGCCGGGGAGCCCGACACGCTGATCGGCATGGTCGCGGCGCGGCGCGCCGAGCCGGAGCTGGCCCGGATCGTCGGGCCGCTGATCGACACGGTGCCGGTGCGGCTGCGGACGGATGCCGCGCCGACCTTCCGCGACCTGGTCAGGCAGGCCGGGGAGGCCAGCACGCGGGCGCTGGTCCATCAGGAGGTCCCGCCCGCCGACCTGCCCCGCGCCCCGGTGCTGCTGGCCATGCAGCACGCCGAGGTGCCGGTGCGCGCCGGCTGCCTCGAACTGCTGACCGAGGTCGGCTCGGGCGCGGCGGTGCACGAGTTCAGCGTCCTCGTCAACCGGACGGCCGCCGGCGCCGAGCTGCACCTGGAGTACGCGGTCGCGCTGCTCGGCAGGGAGGCGGCCGAGGCGTACCTGGACCGGCTGCTGTGGCTGCTGCGGCGCGCGGTGGCCGAGCCGGACCTGGTGATCGCGGCGTTCGAGCCGGTCACCCCCGACGAGCGCGCCGCGCTGCTGGCCCGCGCGGCCGGGCCGCGGCTGCCCGACGGCCTGCCGCCGGTGCCGTCGGCGCTCGCGTCGCACACGGCGGGCACGGCGGCGGTCGGCCCGGACGGCGCCACGCTGAGCCACGCCGAGCTGAACGACCGCGCCGACCGGATCGCGGCCGGGCTGCTGGCGCACGGGGTGTCGCGGGGCGACGTGGTCGGCGTCCGCGTGCCGCGCGATCACATGCTGCCCGCGGTGCTGCTGGGCGTGTGGCGGGCCGGGGCGGCGTACCTGCCGCTGGACCCGGACCACCCGGCCGAGCGGCTGCGCCTGCTGACCGAGGACGCGGGCGCCCGCGTGGTGCTCACGCGCGGCGAAACGCCCACTGAAACAGGGCCGGTGGCGCTCGACGCGGACCGGCTCGCGGCGGGTCCGCGTGCGGACCTGCCGGAGGTCCGCGCCGACGACCTGGCGTACCTCACCTACACCTCCGGCTCCACCGGCGCCCCCAAGGGGGTCGAGGTCACCCACGGCGGCCTGGCCGCCCTCGTGGCCGGGATGATCTCGACGCTCCGCCTCGGCCCGGCCGACGTGCAGCCCGCGGTCGCGCCGCTGAGCTTCGACGCCTCGGCCTCCGAGCTGTGGAGCGTCCTGACCGCCGGCGGCACGTCGGTGGTGGTGGACCGGGCCACGGCCGCCGACGGGCACGCGCTGGCGGAGCTGATCACCACGAGCGGGGCCACGGTGATCGACCTGGTGCCGACCTCGTACCGGATGCTGGTCGCGGCCGGCTGGGCGGGCGGCCCGGCGCTGCGCGCCGTCGCCGGCGGCGAGGCCCTGGACCCGGCGCTGGCCGAGCAGATCCTGCTCCGCGTCGGCGAGCTGTGGAACGCCTACGGTCCCACCGAGACCACCGTCACCTCGACGCTGCACCGGGTGCGCGCGCACGAGGCCGACCGGGTGCCGATCGGGTCGCCGATGCCGGGCGAGCGGGCGTACGTGGTGGACGCGCGGCTGCGGCTGGTGCCGCCGGGCGCGGTCGGCGAGCTGCTGCTGGGCGGCGCCGGCGTGGCCCGCGGCTACCGGGGCCGCCCCGAGCTGACCGCGGCCGCCTTCGTGGCCGACCCGTTCACGCCGGGCGGCCGGTGCTACCGCACGGGCGACCTGGTGCGCTGGCGGCCGGACGGGACGCTGGAGTTCCACGGCCGCCGCGACCACCAGGTGAAGGTCCGCGGCTACCGGATCGAGCTGGGCGAGATCGAGGCCGTGCTGCGCGAGCTCGCCGACGCCGCGGTGACCGTGGCGGGCACCGACGCGCAAGCCCACCTGGTCGGCTACGTCGCGCCCGAGACGGCGGACCTGGCCGCGATCGAGCGGCACGCCCGGTCCCGGCTGCCCGGCCACATGGTGCCGCGCCGCTGGGTCGCCCTGCCGGCCCTGCCCACGCTGCCCAGCGGCAAGGTGGACCGGGCCGCGCTGCCCGAGCCGGACACCGGCCCCGACCCGGCGCGGGTCGCGCCGGCCACCGACGCCGAGCGCCTGGTGGCCGCCGTCTGGGCCGAGGTGCTCGAACGGCCCGAGGTCTGGGCCGGCGACGACTTCTTCGCCCTCGGCGGGGCCTCGTTCGCCGCGACCAGGGTGGCCGCCCGCCTGCGCGAGATGTTGCAGCTCGCCGTGCCCGTGCGGTTGCTGTTCGACCGCCCGGTGCTCGCCGACTTCGCCGCCGCGCTGGAGGAGCTGCTGGCCGCCGACCTGATGGAGGGGAACGAGGGATGACCGAAGTACGTGAGGACCGGATCGCCGAACTCGTCCGGTCCAGGCTCGCCGCCGCGCTGAAGCAGAACGAGAAGGCCGCCGCCCCCGGCATCCCGGCGACGTCGGCCACGGACATGCCGCTGTCGCCGGCGCAGGAGCGGCTGTGGTTCCTGGCCCAGCTCGAACCGGACACACCTGCCTACAACGTGCCGCTGACGCTGCGGCTGCGCGGCCCGGTGGACGTCGCCGCCCTCACCGGCGCGGTGGCGGACCTGGCCGAGCGGCACTGGGTCCTGCGCGGCGTCATCGAGGACGGGCGGGTGCGTCCCGTCGCCGCCGTGCCGGTGCCCGTGGTGGACGTGGACCCGGCGGAGCTGGAGCGCGAGCTGACCGCGCACGCCTGGCGGCCGTTCCGGCTGGAGGCCGAGCCGCCCCTGCGGGCCACGGTGTTCCGGCTCGCGGGCGACGAGTGCGTGCTCGCGCTCACCCTGCACCACATCGCCACCGACGCCTGGTCGGAACGCGTGCTGCTGGACGATCTCGCCCGCCTGTACGCCGCCCGCCTCGGCCTGGAGCCGCCCCCCGCTCCCCCCGCCCTGCAGTACGCGGACGTGGCCGCGTGGGAGGCCGGGCGGCCGGACACCGACCTCGACTGGTGGGCCGGGCACCTGGCGGGCCTGCCGCCGGTGCTCGACCTGCCGCTCGCCCGCCCGCGCCCGTCCGTGCCCGGATGGGAGGGCGCGGCGGTCCCGTTGGAGGTGCCCGCGCCGCTGGCCGCGAAGGTGCGCGCGGTGGCGGGGACGTCGCCGTTCATGGTGTTCCTGGCCGGGTTGCAGGCGTTGCTGAGCCGCCTGTCCGGCGTCGAGGACGTCGCCATCGGGGTGCCGCACGCGGGCCGTCACCATCCCGACGCCGAGCGGGTCGTCGGCTGTTTCGTCAACACCCTGGTGGTGCGCGGCGACACCTCGGGCGACCCGACCGGCGCGGAGCTGCTGGCGCGGGCGCGCACGGCGGCGCTGGACGCGTACGCGCACGCCGGCACGCCGTTCGAGCGGATCGTGGAGCGGCTGCAGCCGGAGCGGAACCTCGCGGTCACGCCGCTGTTCCAGGTGATGCTCAACGTCTACGACACCGGCGCGCCGGTGTCGCTGGCCGGGCTGGAGGTCGAGGCCGGGTCGCCGGACGCGCCGACCGCGAAGTTCGACCTGAACCTGGAGCTCGGCGACGACGGCACCGGGTTCGCGGGCGAGCTGCGTTACCGTACGGACCTGTTCGACGAGGCCACCGTGCGGCGGCTCGCCGCCTGGTACCTGGAGCTGCTGGACGGCATGCTCACCGACCCGGACGCGCCGGTGCGGCTGCCGGCCGGCGACGACCTGCGCGGCCGGGACGCGGACCTGCCCGTGGACGTGCCGCTGCACACGCTGGTCGAGCGGGTGGCCGACGCCCGCCCGGACGCGGTCGCGGTCGGCTCGCTGACCTACGCGGAGCTGGACCGCCGCGCCAACCAGGTGGCCCAGTGGCTGCTGGCGAGCGGGGTGCGGCCGGAGGAGCCGGTCGGCGTGCTGCTGGAGCGGCGGCCCGAGCTGGTGGTCGCCATGCTCGGCGTGCTCAAGGCGGGCGCGGCCTACCTGCCGCTCGACCCGGTCTATCCGGAGCGGCGCAACCAGGCGGTGGTGGCCGACGCCGGGACGCGGTTCGTGCTCACGGACGTCGAGCTGGCCGCCGCCGCGGACGCCTCCGCCGAGCGCCCCGGCGTGACCGTGCGGCCGGAGCATCTGGCGTACGTGATCTACACCTCGGGCTCGACCGGGCGGCCGAAGGGGGTCGCGGTCGAGCACCGGCACATCACGCACTATCTCAGCGCGGTGGCCGAGGTCGTCCCCTCGGGGCTGACCTCGTACGCGCTGGTCTCCACCGCCGCCGCCGACCTCGGCATGACGAACGTGTGGTGCGCGCTGACCACGGGCGCCACCCTCCACCTGATCGACCACGAGACGGCCACCGACCCGGCCGCGTTCGCCGCCCGGCTGGCGGCGCACCCGGTGGACGCGATCAAGATGGTGCCCAGCCAGCTCGAACTCCTCGGCACGGCCGCGTTACCGGAGAAGCTGCTGATCCTCGCCGGTGAGGCGGTGCCGGCGGACCTGGTGGCGCGGGTCCGTGAGGCGCGGCCGGACCTGGAGGTGCAGATCCACTACGGCCCCACCGAGACCACGGTGTCGGTGCTGGCCTGCGACGCGAGCGAGAGCTCACCCGGCCGGGCGCCGCTGGGCCGGCCGCTGGCCGACGTGGTGTGCCGGGTGGCCGACCCGTCCGGGCGGGCGCTGCCGCCCGGCGTTCCCGGCGAGTTGTGGATCGGCGGGCCCAGCGTGGCCCGCGGCTACCTGGGCCGCCCCGACCTCACCGCGGAGCGCTTCACCGGCGGCTGGTACCGCACCGGCGACCGGGTCAGGGTGACCGGGGACGGGATCGTCGAGTTCCTGGGGCGGATCGACGACCAGGTGAAGGTGCGCGGCTTCCGCGTCGAGCTGGGCGAGGTCGCCGCGGCGCTGCGGGCCCTGCCGCAGGTCGCGGAGGCGTACGTGCAGCCGGTCGGCGCCGGCATGGAGCGGCGCCTGGCCGCCTGGGTGACCCCGGCGACGGTGGACGCGGCCGAGGTGCGGGCGGCGCTGCGCGAGCGGCTGCCCGACTACATGGTGCCGGCCGCGATCGGCGTGCTGGAGGCGCTGCCGCTCACCCCGAACGGCAAGGTGGACCGGGCCGCGCTGCCCGTGCCCGAGGCGGGGCCCGCGGTGCGGGTGCCGCTGGGCACTCCGGCGGAGCGCCTGGTGGGCGAGGTCTGGGCCGACGTGCTCGGCCTCGCGGAGGTGTGGGCGGACGACGACTTCTTCGCCCTCGGCGGGCACTCGTTCGCGGCGACCCGGGTGGCCGGGCGGCTGCGGGAGCGGCTGGGCGCGGCGGTGCCGGTGCGGCTGCTGTTCGAGCACCCGGTGCTGGCCGACCTGGCCGCCGCGCTCCCCCGCCCGGCCGAGGCCGCGCGGGTGCGGCGCGCGCCGGCGGACGGGCCGGTGCCGCTGTCCGGGGTGCAGGCCAGGCTGTGGTTCCTGGCGCAGCTCGAACCGGACAGCAGCGCCTACAACGTGCCGGTGGCGCTGCGGCTGCGCGGCCCGCTGCGGGCGGAGGCGCTGCTGGGCGCGGTACGCGACCTGGCCGAGCGGCACCACGTGCTGCGCGGCGTGATCGACGACTCCGGCCCCGAGCCGGTGATGGTGGTGCGCGACGCCGGCGAGGTGCCCGTGTCCACCGCGCGCGTGGACCGGTCGGAGGTCGAGGACGTGCTGGCCGTGCACCTGGCCACGCCGTTCGCGCTGGACCGCGAGCCGCCGATGCGGGCGGTGCTGCTCACGGTCGGCGATACTGGCGGCGATGCTGGGGGCGACGACGAGCACGTGCTCTCGCTCACCTTCCACCACATCGCCACCGACGCGTGGACGCGCGGGCTGCTGCTGTCGGAGCTGTCCGGCCTGTACGCCGCCCGCCTCGGCCTGCGCCCCCCGCTCGACCCGCCGCCCGCGCAGTACGCCGAGGTGTCGCCGGTCCCCGACCCGGCCGACCTGGACTGGTGGGCCGGGCACCTGGACGGCCTGCCGCCGGTGCTCGACCTGCCCACCGACCGGCCGCGCCCCGCGGTGCCCGACCCCGGCGGGGCCGCGCTCGACCTGGAGCTGCCGGCCGGGCTGAGCGAGCGCGTCAGGGCGGTGGCCGCCGCCTACCGGTCCACGCCGTTCATCGTGCTGCTGGCCGGGCTGCAGGCGCTGCTGGCCAGGCTGTCGGCGAGCGCGGACATCGCGGTCGGCGTGCCGGTCTCCGGCCGCGACCACCCCGACACCGAAGGCGTCGTGGGCTGCTTCCTCAACACCGTCGTCGTACGGACCGACGTGGGCGGCGACCCGACCGGGCGCGACCTGCTGGCCCGCGCGCGGGAGTCCGCGCTGGGCGCGCTCGCGCACGCGGGCACGCCGTTCGACCGGGTGGTGGACCGGCTGCGGCCGGAGCGGAACCTGGCGGCCACGCCCCTGTTCCAGGTGATGCTCAACTACATCTCCGGCGTGGCGCGGCCGGAGCTGGCCGGCCTGGAGGCGTCCGAGATCCACCTGCCGGAGCTGACCACCAAGTTCGACCTGAGCTGGCACGTCGTCGACGAGGGGCCGGGCGTGCCGCTGCGCGGCGGGCTCGCCTACCGGACCGACCTGTTCGAGCCGGGCACCGCGGCCAAGCTGACCCGCTGGTACACGGCGCTGCTCGACGGGCTGCTCGCCGACCTGGACGCGCCGGTGGGCGCGGTGCCGCTGGAGCCGGTGACCGGCCCGGTCGTGGCCGGCGGGCCGCCGCCCGAGCCGGCCGCCGGGGCGGTGCACCACCTGATCGAGCGCTGGGTGGACGAGACTCCCGGCGCCCCGGCCGTGGTGGGCGCCGACCGTGCCCTGACGTACGCGGAGCTGGAGTCGGCCGCGAACCGGATCGCGCACTGGCTGCTTGAGGCCGGGGTGGGCGCGGACGAGCCGGTCGGCGTGCTGCTGGAGCCGGGCGCGGACCTGGCGTGCGCGCTGTTCGGCATCCAGAAGTCGGGCGGCGGCTACCTGCCGATGGACCCGGCGTACCCGGCGGCGCGGATCGCCGCGATGCTGGAGGCCGCAGGGGTGCGGGCCGTGGTGACGGTGGGCGAGTTCGCGCACCTGATCGGGGACGGCAGGCGGGTGCTGACGCTCGACCGGCCGCCGTCCCTGCCGGACACCCGCCCCGAGGTCGACGTACGTCCCGAGCACCTGCACCACGTGATCTTCACGTCGGGGTCCACCGGCACGCCCAAGGCGGTGGCCGCCGAGCACGGCGGCGTGCTGAACTACCTGGGCGGCATGCTGCCGCGCATCGGCGTGCCCGGCGGGTCGTTCGCCGTGGTCTCCACGCCCGCCGCCGACTTCGGCCTGACCTGCGTGTTCGGCGCGCTGACCACGGGCGGGACGGTGCACCTGGTGCCGCGCGAGACCGCGATGGACCCGGCCGCGTTCGCCGGCTACCTCGCCGAGCACCGGGTGGACGTCGTCAAGTGCGTGCCGAGCCACCTGGAGCTGCTGGCCTCGGGCGGCGACCTGGCCGCCGTGCTGCCGCGCGAGCTGCTGATCCTGGCGGGCGAGGCGTGCCCGTGGGACCTGGTGGAGCGGGCCAGGGCCGCCCGGCCCGGGCTCAGGATCCAGAGCCACTACGGCCACACCGAGTCCACGATGATCTGCCTGGTGTGCGACACCGAGGAGATCCCCGCCGACCGGCGGACCGGCATCGTGCCGCTGGGCCGTCCGCTGCCCGGCGTGTACGGGCACCTGGTGGACGCCGCGCTGCGGCCGGTGCCGCCCGGCGTGCCCGGCGAGCTGGTGGTCGGCGGCCCCGGCGTCACCCGCGGCTACATCGGCCGGCCCGAGCTGACCGCCGAGCGGTTCGTCCCCGACCCGCTGACCGGGGAGGGACGCTGCTACCGCAGCGGCGACCTGCTGCGCGTCACCTCCGACGGGCGGATCGAGTTCCGCGGCCGGGTGGACGACCAGGTCAAGGTGCGCGGCTACCGCGTGGAGCTGGGCGAGGTCACCACCGCGCTGCGGGCGCTGCCGCAGGTCGCCGAGGCCGTGGTGCTGCCCGTCGGCGAGGGCAAGGCCAGGCAGCTCGCCGCCTGGGTGACGCCCGCGACCGTGGAGGCCGCGGCCGTGCGCTCGGCGCTGCGCGAGCGGCTGCCCGACTACATGGTGCCGGCGCACGTCGTGGCGCTCGACCGGCTTCCGCTCAACCCCAACGGGAAGATCGACCGGGCCGCCCTGCCCGAGCCGGTGGCGGAGCAGGCCGCGTACGCGGCGCCCTCGACCCCGAACGAGGAGCTGGTCGCCGGGGTCTTCGCCCAGGTGCTCGGCGTCGAGCGGGTGGGGGCGGGCGACGACTTCTTCGCCCTCGGCGGCGACTCGTTCGCCGCGGTGCGCGCGGTCAAGGAGATCGGTCGCGGGCTGCGGGTGATCGACCTGTTCACCCGGCCCGCCGTCGCCGAGCTGGCCGCGTTCCTCGGGCGCGAGGACGGCGGCGGGCTGCTGCACCGCCTGGGCGGCGGCCGTACCAGCGAGTTCACGCTGGTGTGCGTGCCGTACGGCGGCGGTTCCGCGGCGGTGTACCAGCCGCTGGCCAAGGCGCTCGGCGACCGGGTGGAGGTGCTCTCGGCCGAACTGCCCGGCCACGACCCCGCCCGCCCCGACGAGCCGCCGCTGCCGCTGGAGGAGCTGGTGGACGTGCTGGCCGCCGAGGTGGCGGAGAGCGCGTCGGGCCCGGTCGCGATCTACGGCCACTGCGTGGGCTCCGCGCCCGCCGTCGCGCTCGCGCGCCGGCTGGAGGCGGACGGCGTGCCCGTGCTGGGCGTGATCGCCGCCGCGAGCTTCCCCGCGGCCCGGCTGCCCGGCGCGATCAGGCGGCTGTTCGGCGGCGACCGCTGGGTGTCGGACCGGATGTTCCGCGACGCGCTGCGCGCCTCGGGCGGGCTGCTCGACGACATGGACGAGGCCGCCAAGCGGACCGCCGTACGCGCCATGCGGCACGACGCCGACCAGGCGCAGGAGTGGTTCAGCCAGGAGCTGGCCGGCGAGGGGACGCCGCTGCGCGCCCCGATCCTCAGCCTGGTCGGCGAGCGCGACCGCGCCACCGAGCTGCACGAGGAGCGCTACGCCGAGTGGTCGGCGTTCGCGCCACGGGTGGAGCGGGCCGTGCTGCCCAGGGCCGGCCACTACTTCCTGCGCCACCAGGCCGAGCCGCTGGCCGCCCTGGTGCTGGAGCACCTGACCCGCTGGGCGGCCGGAACACTGCCGGAACCGGTACGACCACCCGAACGTACGCGGCTGTGGCCCTTCTACACGGTCGCGAGCGGGCAGATCGTCTCGGCACTGGGCACGGCGCTGAGCTCGTTCGCGCTCGGCGTGTGGGCCTACCAGCGCAGCGGCGAGATCCTGGACCTGGCGCTGGTCACGATGCTGGCGCAGATCCCGGCCGTATTGCTCACCCCGCTGGGCGGCGCGCTGGCCGACCGGGTGGACCGGCGCAAGATCATGCTGGCCTGCGACGCGCTGTCCGGGCTCGCCATGGTGGCGCTGGTGCTGCTGCTGACCACCGGGGGGCTGGAGTTCTGGAACGTCTGCCTCATCGTGGGCGTGACCTCGGTCGTGTCGGCGTTCCAGCAGCCCGCCTGGCTGGCGGCGGTCGCGCAGCTGGTGCCGAAACCGTACCTGCCGCAGGCCAACGCGCTGGCGAACGTGGGCTTCGGCGTGGGCAACGTGGTCGCGCCGCTCGCGGGCGGCGCGCTGATCGGCCTGTTCGGGTTGTCGGCGGTGGTGGCCGTGGACGTGGCCACGTTCGCGGTCGGCGTCGTGACTCTGCTGCTGGTGCGCTTCCCCGACCGGCTGTTCCACCGGCGCGAGGAGACGTTCACGGCGGCGCTCACCGGCGGGTGGCGGTTCCTGCGCAGGCGGCGGCCGCTGCTGGTGATGGCGCTCTACTTCGCGGTGGTGAACTTCTGCACCGCGCTGATGTGGGTGCTCGTCACCCCGGTCGTGCTGTCCATCGGCGACTCGGCCGACCTGGGCGCGGTGACCGCCATCGGCGGTGTCGGCGCGGCCCTCGGCACCGGCGTGGTGCTGGTGTGGGGCGGCACCCGGCGGCGGGCCACCGGCATGATCGGCTTCGTGGCCGGGTCCGGGCTCGGCGTGATCCTCATGGGCGTGTGGCCGGTCGTGTGGCTGGTCGCGGCCGGGCTGTTCATCCGGCTGGCGTGCATGAGCATCGGCAACGCGCACTGGCTGTCGATCATCCAGGTCAAGGTGGGGCCGGAGCTGCAAGGGCGGGTGCTCGCGGTGAACATCATGATCGCCACGGCCATGCAGCCGATCGGCTTCCTCGCCGCCGATCCACTGGCGGAGTGGGCCGGGCGGTTCACCGACGGGCCCGGCGGAGGCGCGGGGGCGGTGCTGCTGGCCAGCGGCGTGTTCCTGGTGGTGTGGGGACTGCTGGGGCTGCGGTACCGGCCGCTGCACCACCTGGAGGACCTCGTCCCCGACGCCGCGCCGCCGTCCGAGGCCGCGGCCGACCTGGACGCCATTCAGGAGAGGGTGCTGAGCGCGTGAAC
Organism: Nonomuraea sp. AD125B; assembly: GCF_041402765.1. Lineage (NCBI taxonomy): Bacteria > Bacillati > Actinomycetota > Actinomycetes > Streptosporangiales > Streptosporangiaceae > Nonomuraea > Nonomuraea sp. AD125B. Next base: position 195,596 of record NZ_JBGLOU010000003.1, read on the forward strand.
ATGGAACTCGCAGTGAGCACGAGGCTCGTCACCGCGGCCGACATCCGGGCGGCGGGCGAGCGCATCGCCCCGTACGTCCGGCGCACGCCGCTGCTGCGGCTGCCCGGCGAACGGCTCTGGGTCAAGCCGGAGAACCGGCAGCCCACCCGCTCGTTCAAGGTGCGCGGCGCGGTCAACGCCGTGGTCCGGCTGGCCGGGCAGGGCGTACGGCACGTGATCGCGCAGTCGTCGGGCAACCACGCCCAGGCCATCGCCTACGCCGCTGCCGAACAGGGCATCCGGGCGACCGTCGTCCTGCCGGACACGGCGCCGGAGCTGAAGGTGAGCGCCGCGCGCCGGCTCGGCGCCGAGGTGGTGATCGTGCCGCCCGCCCTGCGGGAGGAGGCCTGCCTGGCGCTGGCCGAACGGTTCGGCGCGACGGTGATCGGCTCCGACGCGTTCGACGTCATCGCCGGGCACGGCAGCGCCGGGGCCGAGATCGGCCGGGATCTGCCGGACGCGGGGTCCGTCCTGGTGCCCGTCTGCAACGGCGGCCTGCTCGCCGGGGTCGCCGTGGCGGTCAAGGCCGCCGACCCGGCGATCCGGGTGATCGGCGTCGAGCCCGAGCTGGCCGCCGACGGTGCGGCCAGCTTCCGCTCCGGCACGCGGACGGCATGGCCGGTCGAGCTGACCTACCGCACCCGGGCCGACGGGCTGCGCGGCCCGGTGCTGGGGGCCCTGGCCTGGGAGCACATCCACCGGTACGTGGACGACATGGTGACCGTGACCGAGGACGCCATCGACGCCGCCGCCGGCCTGCTCTGGCGGGAGCTGGGGGAACGCGCCGAGCCCAGCGGCGCGGTCACCACGGCCGCCTACCTCGCCCACCGGACGCACCTGCCGCCGGGGCCCGTGGTCGCGGTCCTCTCCGGCGGCAACGTCGCGACCGGCGCGGCGACCGGGGAGGGGCCGATGGTGCGGCCGGGCGGCCGGATCCAGGAGGTCAATTGACCCTGCCCTCGACGGCGGTCACATGCCTGACGGCGGGTTCGTGCCCCACACGATCGCGCTGGCCACGAATCCGTCCGAGACGGCCCATCGGCCGGTGAACTCGCCGACGGGGCCGGGAACCAGCAGCTTCGCGGTGAACGTGCCGGTGTCGTTGACGATGATCTCGGCCTCGTCGAAGCCCAGGTTGCGGTGGGTGAGCGGGTACCACGCCTTGAAGACCGACTCCTTCATGGTGAACAGCAGGCGGCCCCGTTCCTGGGCGCTCTCCGCCCAGGTCCGCTCCTGGGGCAGGGCGATGGCGTCCAGGACTCCGGGGGGCAGCGGCTCGCGTGGCTCGGCGTCCATGCCGATGCTGAGGACGTCCGGAGTGCGCGCCACCGCGGCCGCGCGGTAGCCGCGGCAGTGCGTGATGGTGCCCACCACGCCGTCGGGCCACAGCGGCTCGCCGCGCGGTCCGGTCAGGATCGGCGTCGGCGGCAGTCCGAGGCCGGCGAGGGCCGTACGGGCGCAGTGGCGTCCCGTGGTGAACTCGGTCCGCCGTGCCTCCACGGCGCGCGCGACCAGAGCCGCTTCCTCCGGGAACAGCGCGGCGTCCGGTGGGTCGGCGAAGACCTCGGCGGTGATCACGCCGGGCGGCATGAGGTCCTCTATCATGAGAAAGAACGATAAGTCGGGTCGAATGTGCTGAGGCTGGGCTGAAACGCCGCCCATGAACTCCGATCAGTGGCGGTCATTGTTCGCGTACCCTCCTGGCGGCACAGTTCCTCTAGCCGACATGAGGGACGATACGGAAGACCGTCACCGCCGGGACACCCCTAATGGTTAGGGGTTGGCCTGTTTCAGCACTCCCCGTAATGTCCGCCTGGCAGGCGTTGCCGATATTCATTTCACTGGCTTTTCACGGTGGGGGTTGTATGAGCAAGACCGCGCCGACTCCTGTGAGCCAGCTGCCGCAGGAAACCATGCGCGACAGGATCGCCGAACTCGAACTGGTGCGGGACCGCATCATCCAGGGGCCGGATCCTGTGGCCACCGAGAAGCAGCACGCCGCGGGCAAGCTGACCGTACGGGAGCGCCTGGACGCCCTTCTCGACCCGGGATCGTTCGTCGAGGTCGAACCGTTCCGCAGGCACACCGCCACCGGCTTCGGGCTGGAGGCCCGGCGGCCGTACACCGACGGTGTCGTCGCCGGGTGGGGGAAGGTGCACGGGCAGGACGTCATGGTGTACGCCCACGACTTCCGCATCTTCGGCGGCGCGCTCGGCGCGGCCCACGCGGACAAGATCCACAAGGTCATGGATCTGGCCGCCTCCGCCAAGGTGCCGCTGATCGGCCTCAACGACGGGGCGGGAGCACGCATCCAGGAAGGGGTGACGGCGCTCGCCGGTTACGGCGGCATCTTCCGCAGGCACGTCCGCATGTCCGGCGTCGTCCCGCAGATCAGCGTCATGCTCGGGCCCTGCGCGGGAGGCGCGGCCTACTCGCCCGCGCTCACCGACTTCGTCTTCATGGTGCAGGGCACGGCGCAGATGTTCATCACCGGACCCGACGTGGTGCGGGCCGTGACCGGCGAGGACATCAGCCGCGAGGCGCTGGGCGGCGCCGGGGTTCACGGCACCCGCTCGGGCGTGGCCGGCTTCGTCTACGACGACGAGCTGATGTGCCTGGAGGACGTACGCTTCCTGCTCTCCATGCTGCCGCCCAACAACCAGGAGCTGCCCCCGGTCGCCCCCTGCGCCGACCCGGTGAACCGCCCCAACGACCCGCTCGTGGACCTCGTCCCGAGCGACCCCGCGCAGAGCTACGACATGGCGGCCGTCATCGAGGAGATCGTCGACGACGGCCAGTTTTTCGAGTTCCACCAGGGCTGGGCGCCCAACCTCATCTGCGGGCTCGGCAGGCTCGGCGGTCACGTGATCGGGATCGTGGCCAACCAGCCGTCCCATCTGGCGGGCGTGCTGGACATCGCGGCCTCGGAGAAGGGCTCCCGCTTCATCCAGATGTGCGACGCCTTCAACATCCCGCTCGTCAGCCTCGTCGACGTCCCGGGCTTCCTGCCCGGCGCCGACCAGGAGCACGGCGGCGTCATCAGGCACGGGGCCAAGCTGCTGTACGCGTACTGCGCGGCCAGCGTCCCCCGCATCCAGGTCATCGTCCGCAAGGCGTACGGGGGCGCCTACATCGTGATGGACTCCCGCTCGATCGGCGCGGACCTGTCCTTCGCGTGGCCCACGAACGAGATCGCGGTCATGGGCGCGGAAGGCGCGGCGAACGTCATCTTCCGCCGGGAGATCGCCTCCTCACCCGACCCTGAGCAGCAGCGGGTCACCCGGGTGGAGGAGTACCGCCGCGCGCTCATGCACCCCTACTACGCGGCCGAACGCGGCCTGGTGGACGACATCATCCACCCCCGCGACACCCGGGCGCGGCTGGGCCGGGCGCTCGAACTGCTGCGTGCCAAGCACGTGCCCCCGCCCTACCGCAAGCACGGAAACCCACCGATGTGAACGAGATCAAAGTGCTCGCCGGAGCGCCCACGGCCGAGGAGATCTGCGCGCTGATCTGCGCGCTCCGGCTGCGTGCCACCGCCGCCGCCCCGCCGCGCCCGGCCCGCCGTACGGCTCCCTGGATCCAGGCGGGGGACCTCCCGCGACCTCCCGCGGCCGGACGGATGACAGTGTGAGGCGGAGCTATCGGTACGTGGGACCGGCCGAGCTGAAGGCCGCGGTCCCGCCCGGCAGCGGCGGCCGCCGGATCGGCTCGGCGGCCGATTTCGACAGCTGGGTCGCCGGGCGTTCCGCCGCCGAGCTGGCCGAGCCGTTCACCTTCGTGGTCGGCGCGGACGGCGTGCTGCTGCTGGCCCCGCGACGCAGCGAGCACGTGGCCTGTGCGGGCGGACGACCGGTCCTGAGCGCCGGCGAGATCGGCTTCGCCCGCGAGGCGGGCCGATGGGTCGTGGGCGACGTCAGCAACCATTCGACCGGGTACTGCCCGGACGTCAGCTCGTGGCCGTCGGTCGCCCAGGCCCTCGATCGCGCAGGGGTCGGGCGTCCGTCCGGCTTCACCCATGAGGTGGTGTTCCGGCGCTGTCCCGGGTGCCAGGAGCACAACATCGTCCGCGAGGGCGACTTCGTCTGCGTCTTCTGCGGCGGTGATCTGCCCGCGCAGTGGAACGTGGACCCGCTGACCGAGAGCGCCGGGTCGTAGCCACTCGTTCGACCGCCGGCCGCGCCGCGCGCCGGCCTGGTGAGCCCTGCTCATGAAAGACGGCTCGAATGCCGCGAAATCCCCGCGTAAACCCGCTGGAAAGAGAGCGACTTATTGAACGCCACCATAGGCCGACCGGCCCCGACGTTAGGGGCGGCTAGGGGTACATCTGGGGCGCGGCCCCGGCTTAGCCTGAACTCCGCCGCCTGAGGGAGATCGTCGATTATGCGGAATAACCGGCCGAGATACAACGGGACATTCATCCACGATTTTCTCGACCAAAGCGCAGCGGAGTTTCCCGAGTCGCCAGCGGTACGGGACTCCACCGGGATCTGGAACTATCACGAACTGGATACGTTCGGCCACGCGGTGGATTACTGGCTGGACCGGCAGGGCGTTGGCCAGGGCATGCGCGTGGTGGTGCAGGCCCCCACCGACCGCCGGCTGGCGGCGCTGTTCTTCGGCGTCTCGCGCCGCGGCGCCGTCTTCGTGCCGCTCAACCCGGCGATGAAGAGCTTCCACCTGCGTTCGGTGCTCGAGAACGCCGAACCCGCGCTGGTGATCGTCGAATCCGCCGGCGGAAAACCCGACGCCGTACGCGCTCTCACCGGCGCACCGGTCCACGACTTCGAAACGGTCTGGGCCGAGGTGACCGAGCTCGCGAGCCGGCGGGCGCGCGTGGCCGTGCCGAGTGAGCTCGACCCCGCGGACCTGGCCGCGCTGGTGTACACCTCGGGCAGTACGGCGGAGCCGAAAGCGGTCATCCTCCCCCACGCCCAGGTCTGCTTCGCCACCGTGGCGCTCGTCGAGGCGCTCGGCTACCGCCCGGACGACGTGGTCTTCTGCCGTTTCCCGATGTCCTGGGACTACGGGCTGTACAAGCTGCTGATGACCTGCGCCGTGGGCGCCGAGGTGGTCTTCGCCGACGCCGGCGCCGACCTGCGGCTGGTCGACCAGCTCAGGAAGACCCGGGCGACCGTGGTGCCGATCGTGCCCTCGCTGGCCAACATGATCATCGCCTCGGCGCAGCGGAAGAGCGAGCCCACCACCGGGGTGCGGTTGTTCACCAACACGGGCGCGGCGCTGCCCGCCACCACCATCGAGGCGCTGCGGACCCACTTCCCCGGCGCGCGGGTGGTCCGCCAGTTCGGCCAGACCGAGTGCAAGCGCATCTCCGTCATGCCTCCCGAGGAGGATCGGGAGCGCCCGGACTCCGTGGGACGGCCGCTGGCCGGCACCGCCGTACACATCCTCGACCCCGACGGGAACCCGGTGCCCACCGGGACGACCGGGGAGATCGTGGTGACCGGCCCGCACGTGATGCCGGGGTACTGGCGCAACCCCGAGGTGACCGCCAGGACGTTCCGCCGCGACCCGCGGACGGGGGAGCTGCGGCTGCACACCGGCGACTACGGCCACCTCGACGAGGACGGTTACCTCTACTTCGACGGCCGCAGGGACGACATGTTCAAACGCAAGGGCATCCGGATGAGCACCGTGGAGATCGAGGCGGCGGCGCTCGACATCGCCGGGGTCAGGGCGGCCGCCGCGCTGCCCCCGGACGGCGAGCACGACCTCGCGATCTTCGTCGAGGCCGCCGACGGGGCGGAGCTGGAGCCCCACGCCGTCCTCCGCGAGCTGGCCGCCCGGCTGGAGCCGGCCAAGGTGCCCGCGGTCTGCCGGGTGGTCGAGGAGATCCCGCAGTCCGCGCACGGCAAGTACGCCCGCGACCGGCTGCGCGACCTGCACGCGCAGGACGCGCGCCCGGCCGCGTCCGCTCCCCAGGGGTCGCTCCCGGACGCGACGCGGCAGGCGGAGCCCCACCGCAAGCCGCCGGGAATCCCCCGTGAGGAGCTGGTCCGCCGGTTCGGTTCCCCGCTCTACGTGTACGACCTGGACCGGGTCACGGCCGCGTACCGGGACCTGGCCGACTTCATGCCGGAAGGCACCGCGATCTACTACGCGCTCAAGGCCAACCCGCACCCGGACGTGGCCCGCGCGCTGCGTACGGCCCCCGGCGGCGGCTGCCGTGCGGAGATCAGCTCCACCGGGGAGCTGGCCGCCGCGCTGGCCGCGGGCTTCACCGGCGCGGAGTGCATGTACACCGGCCCCGGCAAGACCGCGGGCGAGCTGGCCGAGGCGATCGCCGCCGGGGTGCGGCTGTTCTCCGTGGAGTCGCTCACCGACCTCGAACACGTCGGCGCCGCGGCCACCGCGCAGGGCGTCGTCGCCAAGTGCCTGCTCCGCGTGAACAGCGCCACCGCGGCCGCCGCCACCAGCATCCGGATGACCGGCACGCCCTCCCAGTTCGGCAACGACATGGAGGATCTGCCGGCGCAGGTCGACGCGATGCGCGCGGTTCCCGGCGTCCGGATCATCGGCGCCCACTTCTTCCCGCTCAGCAACGCCGCGGACGAGGACAGCCTGATCGGCGAGTTCCAGCACACCGTGACGGTCGCCGCGGAGGTGCAGCGCATCCTGGGCGAACCGCTGGAGCTGGTGGATCTCGGCGGTGGGTTCTCCGCGCCGTACGGCGTGCCGGGCACCCGGCCCGGCTACCCGAACCTGCGCAAGGGCCTGGAAGAGGCGCTGGACCGGCACCTGCCGCAGTGGCGGGAGGGCCGGCCGAGCATCGCCTGCGAGTCCGGCCGCTACCTGGTGTCCGACTGCGGCGAGCTGCACAGCACCGTGATCAACATCAAGGAGAGCCGGGGCCGCACCTTCGCCATCCTGGACGCGGGGATCAACGCGTTCGGCGGCATGGCCGGGCTCGGCCGGCTGCTCCCGGTCCAGGTCAAGCCCACGCCACCGGACGGCGACACGCCGCAGGCCGCCGCGCCCGGCCGCAAGGCCGCGCTGGCCGGGCCCTTGTGCACGCCCGGCGACCTGCTCGCCCGCGAGGTCGAGCTGCCCGACCCGGCACCCGGCGATCTGGTGACCATCCCGCACGCGGGCGCGTACGGCCTCACCGCCAGCCTGTCGCTGTTCCTCGGCCGCCCCGCGCCCACCGAAGTGGTGATCCGCGGGGGCGAGGTCGTCTCCGTCTCCCAGCTGCAACGCCAACGGGTCTACGACCCGCCGCTGAACCCCGACCCCCGGAGCGCATGATGGCATTTCCAGGCGAGCACGGCGGCCCCAACGAGGCCGGGCTCGACGGACTCGACGAGCTGCCCGTCGCGGAGCAGCGCCGGGTGCTCCTGGAACTGGTGCTCCGGGACACCCGGGAGGCGCTGCTCGGCGTGGAGGGCGGCGAGCTGGCCGAGGTGACCTCCAGCCGGCCGTTCCGCGAGCTCGGCCTCGACTCGCTGGCCGCGGTGGACCTGCACGACCGGCTGGAGGCCTCCACCGGCGTCACGCTGCCGATGACCCTGGCCTTCGACTTCCCCACGCCCGAAATGGTCGCCGAGTACGTGAGGGCCGCCGTACTCGGTCTGCCCGTGCCGGAGCCGGGGTCGGGGCGCGCGGACGCCGCTCCCGACGCCGCCGCCGACGACGACCCGATCGTCATCGTCGGCATCGGGTGCCGCTTCCCCGGCGGCGCCGACTCCGCCGAGGCACTGTGGCGGATCTTCGCCGAGGAACGCGAGGTGCTCGGCGGCTTCCCCACCGACCGCGGCTGGGACCTGGAGAACCTCTTCGACCCGAACCCGGACGCCCCAGGGAAGAGCTACGTGGATCGCGGCGGCTTCCTGCCCGACGCGACCGGGTTCGACGCGGACTTCTTCGGCATCAACCCGCGCGAGGCCCTGGCCATGGACCCGCAGCAGCGGGTGGTGCTGGAGACCTGCTGGGCCGCCCTGGAGCACGCGGGCATCGACCCGACGTCGCTGCGCGACCAGCCCGTCGGCTCGTTCTTCGGCGCCGAGGTGCACGAGTACGGCGTACGCGTCCACCAGGCGCCGGAGGGCCTGGACGGCTACCTGATGACCGGCAACGCGCCGAGCGTGGTCACCGGCCGGCTCGCCTACCTGCTGGGCCTGTCCGGGCCGGCGATCACGGTGGACACCGCGTGCTCCGGCGCGATCGTCTCGCTGCACCTGGCCTGCGCCTCCCTGCGTTCGGGCGAATCCTCCCTGGCCCTGGTCGGCGGGGTGGCCGTGATGGGCAGCCCGGGCATGTTCACCGCGTTCAGCCGGCAGCGGGGGCTGGCCCCGGACGGCCGGGTGAAGGCGTTCGCCGACGCCGCGGACGGCACCGGGTTCTCCGAGGGCGTCGGGGTGCTCGTGGTGGAGCGGCTGTCGGACGCCCGCCGCAACGGGCACCGGGTGCTGGCCGTGGTACGCGGCACCGCGATCAACCAGGACGGCAGGTCCAACGGGCTGACCGCGCCGAGCGGGCCCGCGCAGCGCCGGCTCGTCAGGGACGCGCTCGCCGCCGCCCGGCTGGAGCCGGCGGACGTGGACGCGGTCGACGCGCACGGCACCGGCACCGGGCTGGGCGACCCGATCGAGGCGCACGCGCTGCTGGCCACCTACGGGCAGGACCGGGAGACGCCGCTGTGGCTGGGCTCGGCCAAGTCCAACCTGGGCCACACCCAGGCGGCCGGCGGCATCGCCAGCGTGATCAAGATGGTCATGGCGATGCGGCACGAGCTGCTGCCCAAGACGCTGCACGTGGACGCGCCGTCGACGAAGATCGACTGGTCCGGCGGGGCCGTGGAGCTGCTGACCGAGGCCCGGCAGTGGCCGCGGGTCGAGGGCCGGCCGCGCCGGGCGGGGGTGTCGTCGTTCGGCATCTCCGGCACGAACGCTCACGTGATCCTGGAAGAGCCGCCCGTCGAGGAGCCCGCGGGCGTGGCCGCTGAGGACACCGCCGCGCTTCCGGTGCTGCTGTCGGCCAAGAGCGAGGCGGCACTGCGGGCGCAGGCCGAACGGCTGGCCGCCTTCGTGGCCGAGCATGACGCGGCCGATCCGGCGGAGGTGGCGGCCGAGCTGGTGCGCCGGGCCGCGCTGGAGCACCGGGCGGTGCTGCCGGTGGCGGACCGGGAGGGTCTGCTGGCGGGGCTGCGGGCGCTGGCTGCCGGTGAGTCGGCGGCTTCGGTGGTGCAGGGGCGGGTGCGGCCGGGCCGGGTGGCGGTGGTGTTCTCCGGTCAGGGTGCTCAGCGGGCTGGGATGGGGCGTGAGCTGTCTGCGGCTTTCCCCGTGTTCGCCGGGGCCTTCGACGAGGCTTGTGCGCTTCTGGAGGCCGAACTCGGTAAGGCCGTGACCGGCCTGGCCGGTGACGTGCGCCTGCGGGACATCATCCTCGGCGAGCGTGGTGCCGATGGGATGCTCGATCAGACCGTGTTCGCACAGGCGGGGCTGTTCGCCTTCGAGACGGCGCTGTACCGGTTGCTGGAGTCGTTCGGGGTCCGGCCTGATTTCGTGGCCGGGCATTCGCTGGGGGAGATCAGCGCGGCGCATGTGGCCGGGGTGCTGGATCTGGCGGACGCGTGCCGGTTGGTGGCGGCTCGTGGCCGGTTGATGCAGGCGTTGCCGGCCGGCGGCGCGATGGCGGCGATCGGGTGCGGCGAGGACGAGATCGTCCCGGTGCTGCACGGCGACGTCTCGGTGGCGGCGGTGAACGCGCCGGGCGCGGTGGTGGTCTCGGGTGCGGCCGATCAGGTCGCCGAGGTCGTGGAGTGGGCGCGGGAGCGCGGGTACCGGACGCGGCCGTTGCGGGTGTCGCACGCGTTCCACTCGCCGCTCATGGAGCCGATGCTGGCCGAGTTCGAGCAGGTCGTGGCGGGGTTGACGCTGCGGCGGCCGGAGCTGGCGCTGGTGTCGAACGTCTCGGGCGAGCTGGCCGGCGACGAAGTCACCGAACCCGGTTACTGGGTGGAGCACGTGCGGCGGCCGGTGCGGTTCGCCGACGGCGTCCAGGTCATGCGGCAGCGCGGGGTCACCCACTTCCTGGAGGCCGGACCCGACGCGCAGCTCACCCCCATGATCGAGCAAACTCTCATCGGCGAAGAGCCCTCGGTGGTGGCGCTGCTGCGCCGCGACCGCGACGAGACCACCCAACTGATCGCCAGTCTGGGCCGGGCCTGGACGTGTGGCACCCACGTGGACTGGACCATCCGGGCCCGCAGCAGGCACCTGGAACTGCCCACCTATCCCTTCCAGCACCGCCGCTTCTGGCTGCAGCCCGCCCCGGCCAGTGACCCGGCCGCGCTTGGTCTGGGTGCCGCCGACCACCCGATCCTGGGCGCGGTGGTGCAGCAGCCCGACGGCGGCGCCATCCTGACCGGGCGGTTGTCGGCCACCGCGCAGTCGTGGCTGGCCGATCACGCCATCAACGCCACCCCGATCCTGCCCGGCACCGCCTTCGTCGAGCTCGCCCTGCGCGCGGGCGACCAGGTCGGCTGCCCGGCCATCGACGAGCTCACCCTGCACGCCCCCCTGGAGCTTCCGAGCCGGGGTCAGGTGACGATCCAGGTGATCGCCGGCCGATCCGACGCTGACGGGCGGCGGCCCGTGGAGATCCACTCCATCGGCGAAGACGGTGTCTGGCTCCGGCACGCCACCGGCTTCCTCTCTCCCGTCCCGGCGTCGGCACAGGAGCTCGCTGACTGGCCGCCGCCGGGCGCGGAGCCGCTCGACGTCAGCGGCCTCTACGCGGCGATGGCCAACCGTGGCTACGACTACGGCCCCGCCTTCCGCGGTCTCACCCGGGCCTGGCGCCGCGGCGAAGAGGTGTTCGTCGAGGTGGCGTTGCCGGACGGGATCGAGGCAACGGGCTTCGGCGTGCACCCGGCGCTGCTCGACGCGGCCCTGCACGCCACCGACCTGCTGCCCGGCCACGACCAGGACACGGCGCTGCCGTTCGCCTGGCGCGGGGTGTCGCTGCATGCCGACGGGGCGCGGGCGGCGCGGGTCAGGCTGCGCCCGGACGACGATGCCGCGGTGCGGCTCGACCTCGCCGACCCCGTGGGCCGGCCGCTGGCCACGGTGACGTCACTGGCTTACCGTTCGGTGCCCGCGCAGTGGTCGAGTTCGCGCTCAGCGGCGCACCAGTGGCTGCACGAGATCGTGTGGCGGCCGGTGGACGCCACGGTGTCGTCGGGCGGCGTCGGCGCGGACCTGGTGATCGATGCCACCGAGTGGGCCGGAACCGCCGACAGTGAGCTGCTGGACCGCCTGCGCCGTGGCGTGGGTTCGGTGTTGGCTCGCTTGCAGGAGTGGCTGACTCGTGAACCGGTCGACGACGCCCGGTTGGTGGTGATGACCCGAGGTGGGGTCGCCACCGACGGCGGGCAGGTGGATCCGCTTCAGGCCGCGGTGTTCGGCCTGGTACGGGCGGCGCAGGCGGAGAATCCGGGCCGGATCACACTGGTGGATGTGGAAACGGCAGCCGGTGAGGCGAGCGACGACGCGGTGGCGGCGGCGCTGGCTTCCGGTGAGCCGGAAGTGGCGCTGCGCGGCGGTCAGTTGTGGGCGCCGCGTCTGAGGCGGGTCACGTCGCCCGGTTCGGAAGACGCGCCTGGCCAGGCTGGTCTGGTGGGCGGCGAGGAGGGCGTGGCGGCCTGGCCGGTCGATGGGACCACGCTGATCACCGGCGGCACCGGTGGGCTGGGTGCGCTGGTGGCGCGGCATCTGGTGGCTGAGCATGGCGTGCGGCATCTGGCGCTGGTCTCCCGGCGTGGTCTGGATGCCCCTGGGGCTGCCGAGCTGCGTGAGGAGCTGGCCGGGCAGGGTGCCGAGGTCGCCGTCGCCGCCTGTGACGTGGCTGATCGGGATGCGCTCGCCGTGGTGCTGGAGGACATCGCCGACCTGCGTGCCGTGGTGCATGCGGCGGGGGTGGTCGATGACGGGGTGATCACGTCGTTGTCGGCTGAGCGGGTGGAGTCGGTGCTGCGGCCGAAGGTGGACGCGGCCTGGCATCTGCACGAGCTGACCCGCGATGCTGATCTGGCCCGGTTCGTGGTGTTCTCCTCGCTGGCCGGGGTCGTGGACGGGGCCGGGCAGGGGAACTACGCGGCGGCCAACGCCTTCGTCGATGCTCTGGCCGTGACCAGGACCGCTGCCGGTTTGCCGGCGGTCTCGCTGGCATGGGGGCCGTGGTCCGAGGAGCGCGGCATGGCCGGCCGCGTCAGTGCGCGGGATGAGGCGCGGATGCGCGCCGCAGGACACATCTCGTTGACCGCGGGGCAGGGCCTGGCCCTGCTGGACGCCGGCCTGCAAACCGGTCGGGCGCTTTTGGTGCCGGCCCGGTTCGATCCCGCCGCGCTGGGCCGGCGTGGCGATCTGCCGGCGCTGTTGCGTGAGCTGGCCGGTCCCGCCGCCCGCCCCGCCGCAGCCGCCTCCGCCGACGCCTCTGGGGATGATGAGGCACGGCCGGTGGTGGCGGAGCTGGCGCATCTGTCCGCTCCGCAGCGGCAGCGGCGGTTGCTGGACGTGGTCTGCGGCGAGGCGGCGGCCACCCTCGGCCACGACAGTGCTCAGGCCATCGATGCCGACCGGCCCTTCCAGGAGTTCGGGTTCGATTCGCTGACCGCGGTGGAGCTGCGTAACCGGCTGCACGCGGTGACGGGGCTGCGGCTCACTCCCACCCTGGTGTTCGACCACCCCACTCCGCGTGCGCTGGCCACGCACCTGGACGCGGCCCTGTCGGGTACCGTGGCCCGCCGCCCGGTCCAGGCCGCCCCGTCCAATGGCCCTGCTGGTGATCCGATCGTGGTTGTCGGGATGGCTTGTCGGTTCCCCGGCCAGGTCACCAGCCCCGAAGACCTCTGGCAACTGCTGATCGACGACCGTGATGGCGTCACCGGCTTCCCCACCGACCGAGGCTGGGATATCGCCGGCCTCTACGACCCGGAGCCCGGCAAGCTGGGTCGTACCTACACCCAGCAGGGCGGGTTCCTGCACGACGCGGCGTACTTCGATCCTGCTCCGTTCGATATCGGCCCGCGTGAGGCCACCGCGATGGACCCGCAGCAGCGGCTTCTCCTGGAGACCTCGTGGGAGGCCCTGGAGCGGGCGGGCATCGACCCGTCCGGGCTGCGCGGCACCTCGACCGGCGTGTTCGCCGGAGTGATGTACCACGACTGGGGCACTCGGCCGGGCCGGGTGCCGGAGGAGTATGCCGGCTACCTGGGCAACGGCAGCCTGGCCAGCGTGGTGTCCGGGCGGGTCGCGTACGCGTTCGGCCTGGAAGGGCCGGCGGTGTCGGTGGACACGGCGTGTTCGTCGTCGCTGGTGGCGCTGCATCTGGCGGCTCAGGCGTTGCGCGCCGGTGAGTGCGATCTGGCGCTGGCCGGTGGCGTGACCGTGATGTCCACGCCGGACACCTTCACCGACTTCGGTCTCCAGCGAGGGCTGGCTGCTGATGGGCGGTGCAAGTCGTTCGCCGAGGCGGCTGACGGTGTCGGCTGGGGCGAAGGCGTCGGTGTGCTGGTGGTGGAGCGGCTTTCGGACGCCCGCCGTAACGGGCACCAGGTGCTGGCGGTGCTGGCCGGCAGCGCAGTCAATCAGGACGGGGCCTCGAATGGGCTTACGGCGCCGAACGGTCCTTCTCAGGAGCGGGTGATCGCTCAGGCGCTGGCTTCGGCGGGGATCGGTCCCGCGCAGGTGGACGTGGTCGAAGGACACGGCACCGGCACCGCGCTGGGCGACCCGATCGAGGCCCAGGCGCTGCTGGCCGCCTACGGCCAGGACCGGCAGTCGCCGTTGTGGCTGGGATCGGTGAAGTCCAACCTGGGCCACACCCAGGCGGCGGCCGGGGTCGCCGGTGTGATCAAGATGATCCTGGCGATGCGGCACGAGCTGCTGCCCAAGACACTGCACGTCGATGCGCCGTCGTCCAAGGTGGACTGGTCCGGCGGCGCGGTGGAGCTGCTCACTGAACCCCGGCCCTGGACGCGCGCCGCGGACCGGCCGCGCCGGGCGGGAGTGTCGTCGTTCGGCATCTCCGGCACGAATGCTCATGTGATTGTCGAAGAGCCGCCCGCTGAGGAACCACCGGCCGCGAGCGCGCCGGACACGCTCCCGTTCCTTCCGGTGCTGCTGTCGGCCAAGAGCGAGGCAGCGCTGCGGGCGCAGGCCGACCAGCTGGCCGGGTTCGTGGCTGAACACGACGAGGTTACTCCGGTGGAGGTGGCGGCCGGGCTGACGCGCCGGGCCGCGCTGGAGCACCGGGCGGTGCTGCCGGCAGCGGACCGGGAGGAGCTGCTGGCCGAGCTACGAGCGCTGGCCGCCGGTGAGCCTGCGGCTGCGGTCGTGGGCCGGGTGCGGCCGGGCCGGGTGGCGGTGCTGTTCTCCGGTCAGGGTGCCCAGCGGCCCGGGATGGGCCGCGGCCTGTATGCGGCTTTCCCAGTGTTCGCCCGCGCCTTCGACGAAGCGTGTGCGCTCCTGGAGGCCGAACTCGATACCGCAGGGAACCTGCGGGAGATCATCCTCGGCGAGCGTGGCGCCGATGGGGTGCTGGACCAGACCGTGTTCGCGCAAGCCGGGCTGTTCGCCTTCGAGACGGCGCTGTACCGGCTCCTGGAATCACTAGGGGTCCAGCCCGACTTCGTGGCCGGGCATTCGCTGGGTGAGATCACCGCCGCGCATGTGGCCGGGGTGCTGGATCTGGCGGACGCGTGCCGGCTGGTGGCCGCTCGCGGCCGGTTGATGCAGGCACTGCCGACCGGCGGTGCGATGGCCGCGATCGGCTGCGGCGAAGAAGAGATCGCCCAGGCTCTGGCCGGGCGTAGCGAGATCTCGGTCGCGGCGGTGAACGCGCCCGGCGCGGTCGTGGTCTCCGGCGCGGCCGACCAGGTGGAGCAGGTGATCGAGTGGGCGCGGGAGCGCGGGCACCGGACGCGGCCGTTGCGGGTGTCGCACGCGTTCCACTCGCCGCTCATGGAGCCGATGCTGGCCGAGTTCGAGCAGGTCGTGTCGGGGCTGACGCTGCGGCGGCCGGAGATGGCGCTGGTGTCCAACGTCTCGGGTGACCTGGCCGACGAGGAAGTCACCGAGCCCGGCTACTGGGTCGAGCACGTACGACGCCCGGTCCGGTTCGCCGACACCATCACCACCCTGCGCGAGCACGGAGTCAGCTGCTTCATCGAGGCCGGCCCGGACGCCCAGCTCACCCCCATGATCGAACAAACCCTCATCGACGACGAGCCCTCGGTGGTGGCGCTGCTGCGCCGCGACCGCGACGAGACCACCCAACTGGTCACCGGGCTGGGCCAGGCCTGGACCTGCGGGACCAGCGTGGACTGGGCCACCGGTACCCGCACCGGCCATCTCAACCTGCCCACCTATCCCTTCCAGCGGCGGCATTACTGGCTCCAGCCCGCCCCGACCGGCGACCTGGCCGCCTTCGGCCAGACGGCCGCCGACCACCCGATCCTGGGTGCGGTGGTGGAACAGCCCGACGGCGGCGCCATCCTGACCGGCCGGTTGTCGGTCACCGCCCAGCCCTGGCTGGCCGACCACCTCATCAACGGCACCGCGATCCTGCCCGGCACCGGTTTCGTCGAGCTCGCCCTGCGCGCGGGCGACCAGGTGGGCTGCCCGGCCATCGACGAGCTCACCCTCTACACCCCTCTGCCCATCCCCGACACCAGCGGCGGCGTCGTCGTACAGGTCACCGTGACCGCACCCGGCGAGGACGGCCGCCGTCAGATCGGCATCCACTCCAAGGACGAGCACGGGAACTGGACCCGGCACGCCACCGGAACCCTGACCCCGACCCCGTCCATCCCCGCCGACCTGCGCCACGCCTGGCCACCGCCCGACGCCCAGCGACTGGACGTCACCGGCCTGTACGACCGCCTGGTCGACCACGGCTACGGCTACGGCCCCGCCTTCCACGGCCTCACCAACGCCTGGGGACACGGCGACGACCTCTACGCCGAAGTGACGCTCCCCGAAGACGCCGGACAGACCACCCGGTACGGCCTGCACCCCGCGCTCCTCGACGCCGCGATGCACGTGGACCTGGTGGCCGGGCCGAAGGCGACGCTGATCCCGTTCAACTGGCACGGCGTCACCCTGCACGCCGCCGGCGCCGACACGCTGCGGGTACGGCTACGCCGGCTGGACGGCGACGAGGTCACCAGGCTGGACCTGGCCGACCCCACCGGACGGCCGGTGGCCACCGTGGAGACGGTGGTGTCCCGGCCGGTCCAGGCCGACCAGCTGGCGCAGGCCCGTCCGTCCTCGGACTCGCTGCTCGCGGTGACGTGGCGGCCGGCCGCGCCGTCGGCTCCTCTCGGCCCGGTGAACGCCTCCGACGCGCTCGTCATCGACGCCACCGGCGAGCCGTCGGGCGGCGGTGTGCCGGATCGGGTGCGGCGTACCCTGCGTCCGGTCCTCACCGGCCTGCAGGACTGGTCGGCCGCGGGGGACGCCCGGCCGGTGGTGGTGGTCACTCGGGGTGCCGTGGCGGTGCGCGACACCGAGGCGCCGGATCCGGCGCGGGCCGCGGTCTGGGGCCTGGTGCGGGCCGCCCAGGAGGAGAACCCCGGCCGGATCATCCTGGTCGACCTGGACCGGGCCGGCGAGCAGGCGGACGGCGTACGCGTCGCCCTGGCCGCCGGCGAGCCCGAGCTGGCGATCCGTGACGGCCGGCCGTGGGTCCCCCGGCTGACCCGCGCCGGTCTCGCCGACCGGGTGTCCCGCGCCGTGGACCCGTACGACGCGACCTGGCCGGTCGACGGGACCACGCTCATCACCGGCGGCACCGGCGGCCTGGGCGCCCTCATGGCCCGGCACCTGGTCGGCGAGCACGGCGTACGGCACCTGCTGCTGGTCTCCCGCCGTGGCCTGGACGCCCCCGGAGCCGCCGAGCTCCGCGACGAGCTGACCGGACAGGGCGTCGAAGTGACCGTCGCCGCCTGCGACGTGGCCGACCGGGACGCCCTCACCGCACTGCTGGAGGGCATCCCCGACCTTCGCGCCGTGGTGCACACCGCTGGTGTGGTGGCCGGTGGCGTGCTCGGCACGCTGACGGAGGAAGGGCTGGACCGGGTGTTGCGGCCCAAGGCGGACGCCGCCTGGCATCTGCACGAGCTCACCCAGAAGCACGACCTCGCCCGCTTCGTGCTGTTCTCCTCCGCCGGAGGGATGGTGCTGGCCGCCGGGCAGGGCGACTACGCGGCGGCCAACGCCTTCCTCGACGCGCTCGCCGCGGAGCGCGCCGCCGCCGGGCTGCCCGCCACCTCACTGACCTGGGGAATGTGGGCGGTGGACACCGGGCTCGGCGGGCCGCTGCAGGAGAGCGACCTGGCCCGGGTCCGCAACCTGGGCATACCGGCGATCTCCGCGGACACGGGGCTGGCGCTGTTCGACGCGGCGCTGCGCGTGCCCGCGCCGGTGCTGGCGCCGATCCAGCCGGACGTCCGCACGCTGCGGGCCCGTGGCGACGACCTGCCCGCGCTCCTGCGCGACCTCGTGGGCGCGCGCCGTACGGCCGCCGCGGCCGAACGGGCCGGCGAGTCGAACGGCACGACGGAGCTGCGGGAGCGGCTGGCCGGGATGCCCGCGCGGGAGCGGGACCGGATGCTGCTTGAGCTGGTCCAGGCCGAGGCGGCGATGGCGCTCGGGCACGACAGCGCGGACGTGATCGACGCCGAGCGCGGCTTCGTGCAGCTCGGCTTCAGCTCGCTGGCCGCCGTCGAGCTGCGGAACCGGCTGCGCCGGCGTACGGGGCTTCCGCTGCCCGCCACGCTCGCCTTCGACCAGCCGAACGCCACCGCGGTCGCCCGGTACCTGGCCGAGCGGCTGGCCCCGGCCGAGCCGGAGGCCCCCGAGCCCGCTCCCGCCGTGACGGACGATCCTTCCTCGGCGAAGGCGGAGGAGGACGAGCTGCTCGCCGCGGCCTCCGCCGAGGAGCTGTTCGAGATTCTCGACCGGGAGCTGGGCGGCAACGGGTAGCCGAGGTTCTTGAAAAGCCGGTGCGGCGGGCGCGGGTTCCACCCCAGCGCCCGCCGCACCGGCATCTGTGTCCGGCCAAAGAGAAAGGGCCTGCACATCGCCTGGATGGCAAGCCCTGGGGGGTTACGGCTTATTTCACCAGCCGCGCCGTACGGTCTCCACGATGTGGGCGCGCTGCTCCTCGGTCACCCACCAGCCCACGGGCAGGCAGACGACGCGCTCGGCCACCCTGTCGAGTCCGGGCAGCAGCGTGGCGTACCGGCGGACGCAGGTGTGGGTGTCGTTGCGTTCGTGGACGTTGCTGACCATGATCTGGGCCTCGTCCATGCGCTTCATGAAGCCGGCGCGGTCCTCGACCTTGACGGGGTAGATCCAGAAGGACGACTCGCGGTCCGCAGCGCGTTCGGTCAGCTCCAGCCCCGGCACGCCGGCGAGCTCCCGGTCGTAGTGGGCGGCGTTGGCCCGGTGCCGGGCCACGACCTCCTCCGACCAGTCCAGGTTGGCCAGCCCCATCGCGGCGTTGATGTCGGTCATGTGGAACTTGTAGCCCCACTCGGCGACGTCCGGCGGGTTGCGCAGCCGGTCGGCGCCGCGGCTGATGCCGAACCAGCGCAGCAGCGTGGCCCGCTCGTGCAGCTCGTCGTCCGGCAGCACCAGGGCGCCGCCGTCGGCGGTGGTCAGGTGCTTGATCGCCTGGAAGCTGTACACCGCGACGTTGCCGTGGGTGCCCATGCGGCCGCCCTGGTAGGTGGCGCCCCAGGCGTGGGCGCAGTCCTCGATCACCACGGGGCGGAACCCGAAGGTCGCCTCGGCCTCGTCGAGGATCTTCGCCAGCCGCCCGAGATCGACCGGATAGCCGGCGAAGTGCACGACGACGATGGCGCGGGTGCGGGGGGAGATCTTGCGGGCCAGGTCGTCGAGGTCGACGTTGAGCGTGGCGGGATCGACGTCCACCCACTTGATGCGCAGCCGGTTGGCGAGGATGGTCCAGTTGGTGGCCTCCATGGTCAGGGGCGTGGAGAGCACCTCGCCCTCGTCGTCCCCTGACGCGGCGACCATGTGGAGCGCCAGGTGCAGCCCCGAGGTGCCGCTGTTGACCGTGGCGACGCGCGGGTTGCCGATCCGCTCCCCCAGCGCCCGCTCGAACTCGGCGACCTTGGCGCCCTGGCCGATCTGGCCACTGCCGACGACCTCGGCGACCGCGGCCGGAGCCGACTCCGACATGGCGACCTTGAACAGCGGGATCAACGGGGCGCTCCGTCCGGTGTGGCGAGTTCGGCGTAACGGGCCAGGCAGTCGGCGTAGGAAGGCAGGATGCCGAGCCGTTCGGCCTCCTTCAGTGAGGGCGCGGCGCGGTCCTTGTCCGACAGGACGGGCTCGCGGTCGCGCGGCCAGGGCAGGTCGAGGTCGGGGTCCAGCGGGTTCACCTCGAAGGAGCTCTCCGGCGACCAGGTGTTGGAGCACAGGTAGAAGACGGTGGCCTGCTCGGTCAGCGGGGCGAACCCGTGCGCGAGCCCTTCCGCGAGGTAGAGCGCGTGCCGGTTGTCCTCGCTCAGCTCCGCCACGACGTGCTCGCCGTACGTGGGCGAGCCCTGCCTGATGTCGACCACGATGTCGCGGACGGCGCCGCTCGGGCAGCTCACGTAGCGGGCCTGTCCCGGCAGGTGGATCGCGTGCAGTCCGCGGATCGTGCCGATGGTGGAGACGGAGCAGTTGACCTGGGCCACGCTCAGCGGGTGGCCGACGGCCTCGGTGAAGGCAGGCTGTTTGAAGACCTCTAAGAACAATCCTCTGGAGTCGGGGAAGACCTTGGGCTCGACGAGGAACGCCCCGCCGATGCCGAGTTCGCGAATCCGCATCGGATCCCTCCTTCGACGTTATGTTCGGTTGCCCTGATCAGCGGCGGCAACCCCTACGGCACCCTTATGGGCCTCCCACCAGGGGCGGTTGTCCCGGTACCACTCGACCGTCTCGGCCAGGCCCTTCTCGAAGTCCACGGCCGGCCGGTACCCCAGCTCGGCGCGGATCTTGCCGTCGTCGACGGAGTAGCGGCGGTCGTGGCCGAGGCGGTCCTCGACGAACTCCACGCGCTCCCATCCGGCGCCGCAGGCCTCCAGGAGCAGGCGGGTCAGCTCGCGATTGGTCAGCTCGGTGCCGCCGCCGATGTTGTAGACCTCTCCGGGCCGGCCGCCCTGCCGGACGAGCTCGATGCCCGCGACGTGGTCGGCCACGTGGAGCCAGTCGCGCGCGTTCAGGCCATCCCCGTACAGCGGGACCTTGCCGCCGTCGAGCAGGTTGGTGACGAACAGCGGGATGACCTTCTCGGGGAACTGGTACGGCCCGTAGTTGTTGGAGCAGCGGGTCACCCGCACGTCCAGCCCGTACGTCCGGTGGTAGGCGAGGGCGAGCAGGTCCGACGACGCCTTCGACGCCGAGTACGGCGAGCTGGGCGCCAGCGGCTGCTCCTCCCCCCACGAGCCCTCGGGGATGGAGCCGTACACCTCGTCGGTCGAGACGTGCACGAACGTGCCGAGCCCGTGCTCGGCCGCTGCCGCGAGCAGCGTGTACGTCCCCGTCACGTTGGTGCGGACGAACTCCCCCGCACCGCTGATGGACCGGTCGACGTGCGACTCGGCGGCGAAGTGCACCACCTGGTCGTGCGCGGCCACCAGCTCTCCGACGAGGCCGGCGTCGCAGATGTCTCCCTGGACGAACGTGAAACGGCCTTCGGCGGGCTCCAGGTTGGCCCTGTTGCCCGCGTAGGTGAGCTTGTCGAGGACCGTGAGCGTGCAGTCGCCCCGCTCGGCGAGGGTGCGGACGTAGTGGGAGCCGATGAAACCGGCGCCGCCGGTGACCAGGATCCTCATGGCGTGTAACTGCTCGCGATGCTCATGACGTACTGGCCGTAGCCGGACTGCGACTGCTCGGCTCCGAGCCGATAGCACTGCTCCGCGTCGATGAAGTTCATGCGGAGCGCCACCTCCTCCAGGCAGGCGATGCGCACGCCTTGGCGTTGTTCGAGGGTCTGCACGTACTGTCCCGCCTGGAGCAGCGTCTCCGGCGTGCCGGTGTCCAGCCAGGCGAATCCCCTGCCGAGGTCCACCAGCCGGGCCCTGCCCTGCCGCAGGTAGGCCAGGTTCACGTCGGTGATCTCCAGCTCGCCCCGTTCGGACGGCTTGAGATTCTTGGCGATGTCGATGACGTCGTTGTCGTAGAAGTAGAGGCCGGTGATGGCTCTGTTGGAACGCGGATTCTCCGGTTTCTCCTCTATCGAGATCAGCCGCCCGCTCTCGTCGGTCGTCCCCACTCCGTATCGGCCGGGATCGCTCACCGGATATCCGAACAGCACGCACCCCCGCACTTCCCGCGCATTCTCTTCCAGCACCTCGGAGAACGAGGGTCCGTGGAAGATGTTGTCGCCGAGGATCAGCGCGGCCGGGCCGCCGCCGATGTGGGAGGCGCCGATGAGAAAAGCCTGGGCTATCCCGTCCGGCGATTCCTGGGGGGCGTAGGAGATGTTCAGCCCGAAGCGGGCGCCGTCGCCCAGCAGCCGGACGTAGTTCGGCACCTGGTCGGGCGAGGAAATGAGGAGGATATCCCTGATGCCGGCCAGCATGAGCACCGATATCGGGTAATAGATCATCGGCTTGTCGCTCACCGGGAGCAGTTGTTTGGAGACCACGGCGGTGATCGGATGCAGCCGCGTTCCGCGACCCCCCGCGAGAACGATTCCTTTCACGGCCTTATACCTCTCTGCTGCGTGGAAGTGTCCCGAGGCTAAGCAGGGGCGCAGCGGAGCGGCAAGGTCGATGACCGGAGAGAGGGGGCGCATCAGGGGTATCGGCGACGGACACCCGGATTAGGGGAGGGTAGGGGCTTACCCGGTCTCCGCCCGGCGACGAGAATTTCCCCACATTGACGTCTCCGGGGGAGGGAGTCCGCCGGTGCGGAATTCCACTTTACGCCGTGCCGTCACCGCGATGGTGGTCGCGGTGTGCGCACTCACACCGGCCGTTTCCGCGCAGGCGGAGCGGGACGCGGCGGACGCCTCCACGCGCGAGGTGCCAGGGCTGCGCGAGCCGGTGCGGCTGGTGGTGGACCGCTACGGCGTGCCGCACCTGTACGCGCGCAACACCGACGACGTGTTCCTGGCGCAGGGGTACAACGCCGCGCGGGACCGGCTGTTCCAGCTCGACCTGTGGCGGCGGCGCGGCCTCGGCCTGCTGTCGGCCGCCTTCGGGCCGCGTTACGTCGACCAGGACCGGGCCGCCAGGCTCCTGCTGTACCGCGGTGACATGCAGCGGGAGTGGGCCGCCTACGGGCCGAACACGCGCCGCGCCGTCACCGCGTTCGTCAGCGGCATCAACGCCTACATCGACTGGGTCGACGCGCACCCCGAGGCGCTGCCGCCGGAGTTCCGGCGGCTGGGCCACCGGCCGGACCGCTGGCGGCCCGAGGACGTGGTGCGCATCCGCAGCCACGGGCTGGCGCTCAACGCGTACCCGGAGGCGTTGCGCGCGGCCGCGATGTGCGCCAACGGACAGACCGCCGCGCGGGCGCTCGTCAAGCTGGAGCCCGCGCACGAGCCCCGGGTGCCGGACGGGCTCGACCCGTGCACCGTGCCCGCGGACGTGCTCGACACCTACCTGCTCGGCATCTCGTCGGTCACCTTCGACGGTGTCGCGCTCCGGTCGGAGCCGCCGGCTCCGGCGCCCGGAGGGTCGAACGCCTGGGCGCTCGCGCCGTCGCGCACCGCCACCGGCCGGCCGATCCTCGCCGGCGACCCGCACCGGGCCACGCCGGCGCCCGCGCTGCGCTACGTCGCCCACCTGTCCGCGCCCGGCCTGGACGTGATCGGCGCCGGCGAGCCGGTGCTGCCCGGCATCTCCCTGGGGCACAACGACCGCGCCGCCTTCTCGCTCACCGTCTTCGCGGCGGACCAGGAAGACCTTCAGGTGTACCGCCTGCACCCGGACGACCCGGGCCGCTACCGCTACCGCGACCGCTGGGTGCCCTTCACCACGGTGCGGGAGGAGGTGCCGGTGGCCGGCTCGACGCCCCGCCAGGTGGAGCTGACCTTCTCCCGGCACGGGCCGGTGCTCAAGGTGGACGCGGAGCGGGGTCTCGCGTTCGGCCTGCGGACCGCGTGGTCGGAGCCGGGGGCGGCGCCGTACCTCACCGGGCTCGACGCGATGACCGCGCGGAGCTACCCCGAGTTCGCCGCCAAGGTGCGGCGCTGGGCCGCGCCGCCGGAGAACCTCATTTACGCCGACACCTCGGGCACGATCGGCTGGGTGCCCGGCGCCCTGGTCCCCCGCCGGCCCCGGCACGACGGGCTGCTGCCGGTGCCCGGCGACGGCCGCTACGAATGGGACGGCTTCCACGACGGCGCCGAGCTGCCCAGGGTGAGCAACCCCAAGAGCGGCTTCATCGCCTCGGCGAACGAGTACGACATGCCGGACGGCCACCCGGTGCGCGTCGGCTACGAGTGGGAGCCGTCGGCCCGCAAGGAGCGCATCGAGGACGTGCTGTCCGGCTCGACCCGGCACACCGTGCCCGAGATGGCGCGGCTCCAGCGCGACCAGGTCGACGAGTACGCCCGGCGCATCGTCGCGGCGCTGCGCGACATCCCGTCCGGTGACGACCCGGACACCGCGGCCGCGCTGCGGCTCCTGCGCGACTACGACGGCACGGCGAGCGCCGACTCCGCCGGTGCGGCGCTGTTCGAGCCCTGGCTCATCGGGCATCTCGGCCCGGCGTTCCTCGCCCGGTTCATGCCCGCGGGGGTGGCCGCCCGGGTGCCGCGCGCCGACGCCCGGCAGGTGATCGACGCCCTGGAGCATCCGGAGCGCTGGTTCGGAGCGGACGCCGTCGCGGTGCGGGACCGGCTCGTGCAGGAGACGCTGCGCGCGGCCTACGCCGACGTCCGCGGCCGGCTCGGCGCCGACCCGGCCGCCTGGCGCTGGGGAAGCCTGCACCAGGCGCTGTTCGCCAACCCCTTGGGCGACAGCGTGGGCCCATTCCCCCGGGGCGGCTCCGTGACCACGGTGGACGCCTCGACCTACTACCGGGGGTTCTACCGGTCGCAGTCCGGGGCCGCGTACCGGATGGTGCTGGACGTCGGGGCCTGGGACAACTCCACCTTCGTGAGCGCCCCCGGGCAGTCCGGCGACCCGTCGAGCCCGCACTACGCGGACCTCGCCGCCGCCTGGACGTCCGGCGCGCAGGTGCCGCTGCTGTACAGCGCGGCCGCGGTCGCGCGGAACACGGAAAGCGTCATCACTCTGGTGCCCGCGGCGTCCGGCCGCGGGTGATCGCCGGGCTCCCGGAGGGTTCGCTCACCGGGAGCCGGCGAACGGATCACTGCGGAAGGAACGACGTGGACGAGCGTTGGATCAAGCGGTTTCACCCCGCGCCGGACGCCCCGGCGCGGGTCATCGTGCTGCCGCACGCCGGAGGCGCGGCCAGCGCCTACTTCAAGCTGTCCGCCGCGCTGCACCCGGCGCTGGACGCCTACACGGTGCAGTACCCCGGCCGGCAGGAGCGCCGGCACGAGCCGCCGTTGACGGACGTGCGCCTGCTGGCCGCCGGCGTCGCCGACGCGCTCCCCGGCGACGAGCGGCCCACGCTGCTGTTCGGGCACAGCATGGGCGCGCTGGTCGCGTTCGAGCTCGCCCTGCTCCTGGAGCGGCGCGGCACGCCGCCGCACACGCTGGTCGCCTCCGGCCGGCGCGGCCCGTCCACCTACCGCGACGAGTGGGTGCACCGGCGGGACCCGGCCGGCGTGGCGGCCGAGCTCCGCAAGCTCAACGGCACCGACCCGGTGTTCCTCCAGGACCCGGAGCTGTTCGAGATGGTGCTGCCGGCGCTGCGCGCCGACTACCGGGCGGTG
This sequence comes from Nonomuraea sp. AD125B, assembly GCF_041402765.1. Taxonomy (NCBI): domain Bacteria; kingdom Bacillati; phylum Actinomycetota; class Actinomycetes; order Streptosporangiales; family Streptosporangiaceae; genus Nonomuraea; species Nonomuraea sp. AD125B. The sequence goes on from NZ_JBGLOU010000003.1 coordinate 220,532, forward strand.
GAGACCTACCAGTGCGCCCCGGACACCGCGGTCGGCTGCCCGCTGGTCGCCTTCGTCGGCGACGACGACCCCAAGACCACGGTCGAGGAGGCGCGCGCCTGGGGCCGGAACACCACCGGCCCCTTCGACCTGCGGATCTTCCCCGGGGGCCACTTCTTCGTGGACGACCAGGTGGCCGAGGTGACCGACGCGCTCGTCGCGCTGTCCACGTGAGTCACCCGGCCGTCTGAGCCAGCCATTCCTCGATCACGGCGGCGGTCTGCCGCGCCTCGGACTCCAGGATGCTGAAGTGGTCTGCCGCCACCTCGCGCACCGCCGTACCGGGGGTGATGGCCGGATGCCAGCCCGCGCCGACGCCCGCGGTCGTCCCGCCGGGCGTCGCCACCCCCTGGTTCGCGCGGATGAACAGCGTCGGCGCGGCCGGCTCGCCCGGCCGCCACTGGGAGAGCAGCGCGGCGTACCAGCCCATCGCGGACAGCCGGGCGGCCGTGAACGGGCCGAACACGGCCTCCCTGTCGAGCAGGCCGCCCACGATCGACGACCACACGGCGGGGCTCTCCCCCGCGCCCGGCACGTGCGTGTCGAGCAGGATCACCGCGGCCGGGCCCTGGCCCGCCTCCGCCATCGCGCCGGCCAGCGCGTGCGCGAACACCCCGCCGGCGGAGTACCCGACCAGCGCGTACGGCTCCCCGCCGCTGGTCACGGTCCGGGCCAGGCCCTGCACGAGGGCGTCCAGCGACTCCGGCAGGCTCTCCTCCCGTACGAACCCCGGCACCGGCAGCACGGCGAGGTCGCGCACCTCGCGGAACTCCGCGGCCAGCGGGACGAACTGGTGCGGCCCGCCGAAGGCCATCGGCGAGTTCAGGCAGAACAGCCGCGGCCGGCTCGGGCCGGTGGACAGCACCACCGGGGCGCGGGCCGGAACGTCGGCCGCGCCGTACTGGGGACGGACCGCGGCGGCGGCGTGCAGCAGCAGCATCCCCTCCTCGATCTTGCCGGCGGCGACCGCCGCGCGGAACAGGCCGCTCAACGTCTCCGTCGCGCCCTGCAGGTCCGGTGCGGGGGGTGCGTCGCCGTGGGCCGTGGCCGGTACGGCGGCCGGAGCCATCTCCTCGTCCAGCAGCCGGGCCAGCGCCCTGACCGACGGGTAGTCGAAGGCCGCGGTGGCCGGCAGGCGGACGCCGGTGGCCGAGTTGAGCGCGTTGCGCAGCTCCATGGCGGCCAGCGAGTCCAGGCCCAGCCCGACCAGGTCGGCGTCCGGTTCGACGGGCTCCGGGTCCGCGTGTCCGAGCACCTGGGCCGCCCGTTTGCGTACCAGCTCGACCAGGCGCTCCAGGCGCTCCTCCGGGGGCAGCGCGGCCAGCGGTTCCAGCTCGTTCCCGCCCTGCGCGGCCTTCTGCCGTACGGCGGGTGCCAGGTCCTCAAGCAGCGCGGGGACGCCGTCCGCGCGGGCGCGCACGGCGGCCGGGTCCAGCCGGATCGGCGCCAGCACGGCGGCGTCCGACCGCCGCGCCGCGTCGAACAACGCCAGCCCCGCGTCCACCGGCAGCGGCAGCATGCCCCAGCGGCGGATCCTGGCCAGGTCGTCGTCACGCAGCAGGCTCTGCATGCCCGCCTCGCCGCCCCACAGGCCCCAGGCCAGCGTCCGCGCCGGCAGCCCCGCCGCCCGGCGCTGCTCGGCCAGCGCGTTGAGGAAGGCGTTCGCCGCCGCGTAGTTCCCCTGGCCGGGGTTGTCCACGAGCGATGCCGACGACGAGAACAGCACGAACTCGGCCAGGTCGTGCTTCTGGGTGAGCTCGTGCAGGTGCCAGGCGGCGTCCGCCTTGGGGCCGGCCACCTGGTCGACCAGCTCGGGCGTGAGGTCGGCGAGGACCGCGTTCGCGCTCGTCCCCGCGGTGTGCACCACGGCGCGCAGGTCGGGGATGCCCTCCAGCAGTGCGGTGAGGGCGTCCCGGTCGGCCACGTCACAGGCGGCGATGGTGACCTCGGCGCCCTGTTCGGTGAGTTCGTCGCGGAGCTCGGCGGCTCCGGGGGCGTCCAGGCCGCGCCGGGAGACCAGCAGCAGGTGCCGTACGCCGTGCTCGGCGACCAGGTGCCGGGCCGTCAGGGCGCCCAGGCCGCCGGTGCCGCCGGTGATCAGCGTGGTTCCGTCGGTCGGCCAGGGCGCCTCCGGCTCGTCGCCGAGGCGGGCCCGCTCCAGGCGCGGCGCCCAGAGGCGGTCGCCGCGCAACGCCGCCTGGGGCTCCCCGCTCCGTAGTGCTGCGGCCGACGCGCTGTCGGCTGTCTGCGCGTCTGTTTGGTCGGGGTCCAGGTCGATCAGGGTGATTCGGCCGGGTTCCTCTGACTGGGCGGCCCGTACCAGGCCCCAGACCGCTGCCTGGGCCGGGTCGGGCGTCTCCGCGCCGGTCACGGCGACGGCGCCGCGGGTCACCACCACCAGCGGTCGCGTTTCCCCGTTCGTCAGCCAGGTCTGGAGCTCGTCCAGCGCTTGGCCGACAGTTCGCCGTACGCGCACCGGCTCTGTGCTTTCGGCTCCTGTCGAAGGAGCGACATTCAGCACCTCGGGAGTAACCCCTACGGTCTCGGCACCGCGCTCGCCCACCGGCCGCCAGGCCACCTCGTACAGCCATTGGGCCGGGACCCCGCCGCTCAACTGGCCGGGAGCAAGCGGTCGCGCGGTCAGCTCCTCCACCGACACCACCGGGCGGCCGGACCCATCGGCCACGTCCAGCCGGGTGACGGCGTCGCCGTCCAGGCGGCGCAGGCGTACTCGTAGGGTGTCGGCGCCGGCGGCGTGCAGGGTGACGCCGTTCCAGTTGAACGGGATCAGCGGGCCGCTCTCCCCCGCTCCCTGTGCGGCCAGCATGCCCACGTGCATCGCCGCGTCGAGCAGCGCCGGGTGCACGCCGTAGCCCGCGGGATCTGCGACGTCGGTCGGTAGTGAGACCTCGGCGTAGAGGTCGTCGCCGTGTTCCCAGGCGCGGGTGAGGCCGTGGAAGGCGGGGCCGTAGCCGTAGCCGTGATCGACCAGGCGGTCGTACAGGCCGGTGACGTCCAGCGGCTGGGCGTCCGGCGGCGGCCAGGCGTGGCGCAGGTCGGCGGGGATGGCTGGGGTGGGGGTGAGGGTTCCGGTGGCGTGCCGGGTCCAGTTCCCGTGGTCGTCCTTGGAGTGGATGCCGATCTGGTGCCGGCCGTCCTCGTCGGGTGGGCTCAGGATGATCTGGAGAGTGATGCCGTCGGAGTCGGGGATGGGCAGCGGGGCGTGCAGGGTGAGCTCGTCGATGGCCGGGCAGCCCACCTGGTCGCCGGCGCGCAGGGCGAGCTCGACGAAGGCGGTGCCGGGCAGGATCGCGGTGCCGTTGATGACGTGATCGGCCAGCCACGGCTGGGCGGCGACCGACAACCGGCCGGTCAGGATGGCGCCGCCGTCGGGCTGCTCCACCACCGCACCCAGGATCGAATGATCGACGGAGGTCTGGCCGAGCGCGACCGGGTCACCGGTCGAAGGCAGCTGCAGCCAGAAGCGGCGGTGCTGGAAAGGGTAGGTGGGCAGTTCCAGGTGGCTGCTGCGGGCACCGGTGGTCCAGTCCACGTGGGTGCCGCACGTCCAGGCCCTGCCCAGTCCGGCGATCAGTTGGGTGGTCTCGTCGCGGTCGCGGCGCAGCAGGGCCACCGCCGAGGGCTCTTCGTCGATGAGGGTTTGCTCGATCATGGGGGTGAGCTGCGCGTCGGGGCCGGCCTCCAGGAAGTGGGTGACCCCGCGCTGCCGCATGACGTGGACGCCGTCGGCGAACCGGACCGGCCGCCTGACGTGCTCGACCCAGTAGCCGGGCTTGGTGATCTCCTCGCCGGCCAGCTCGCCCGAGACGTTCGACACCAGCGCCAGCTCCGGTCGCCGCAGCGTCAGTCCGGCCACGACCTGTTCGAACTCGGCCAGCATCGGCTCCATGAGCGGCGAGTGGAACGCGTGCGACACCCGCAACGGCCGGGTGCGGTGACCCTGCTGCCGTGCCCATTCGATGACCTGTTCCACCTGGTCGGCGGCGCCGGAGACCACTACCGCGCCGGGCGCGTTCACCGCCGCGATAGCCACTTGGTCGTGCCCGGACAGCACGGGGGCGATCTCGTCTTCGCCGCAGCCGATCGCGGCCATCGCTCCGCCGGTCGGCAGTGCCTGCATCAGCCGGCCGCGAGCGGCCACCAGCCGACACGCGTCCGCCAGATCCAGCACCCCGGCCACATGCGCCGCGCTGATCTCACCCAGCGAATGCCCGGCCACGAAATCCGGCCGGACCCCGAACGACTCCAGCAACCGGTACAGCGCCGTCTCGAAGGCGAACAGCCCGGCCTGCGCGAACACCGTCTGATCGAGCACCCCATCGGCGCCACGCTCGCCGAGGATGATCTCCCGCAGGTTCCCTGCGGCATCGAGTTCGGCCTCCAGGAGCGCACACGCTTCGTCGAAGGCGCGAGCGAACACCGGGAAAGCCGCATACAAGCCGCGGCCCATCCCAGGCCGCTGAGCACCCTGACCGGAGAACAGCACCGCCACCCCGCCCGGCCGCGCCCGGCCCACGACCGCAGCCGCAGGCTCACCGGCGGCCAGCGCTCGCAGCTCGGCCAGCAGACCCTCTCGGTCCGTCGCCGGCAGCGCGGCCCGGTACTCCAGGGCGGCCCGGCGCGTCAGCCCGGCCGCCACCTCTGCCGGAGCGGCGTCGTCGTGCTCGGCCATGAAAGCGGCCAGTTGGTCGGCCTGCGCCCGCAGCGCGGCCTCGCTCTTGGCCGACAGCAGCACCGGAAGCGTGTCCGGCGCGCTCGCCGGCGACGGCTCCTCAGCGGGCGGCTCTTCCACGATCACATGAGCATTGGTGCCGGAGATGCCGAACGACGACACACCCGCCCGGCGCGGCCGACCCTCGATCTGGGGCCAGGGCTGCGGTTCGGTCAGCAGCTCCACCGCCCCGCCGGACCAGTCCACTTTCGACGACGGCGCGTCCACGTGCAGCGTCTTGGGCAGCAATCCATGCCGCATCGCCAGGATCATCTTGATGATGCCGGCGACTCCAGCCGCTGCCTGGGTGTGGCCGAGGTTCGACTTCACCGACCCCAGCCACAACGGCGACTGCCTGTCCTGACCATAGGCGGCCAGCAGCGCCTGCGCCTCGATCGGGTCGCCCAGCGCCGTCCCCGTACCATGCGCCTCGACCACGTCCACATCACCCGGCGCGAGCCCGGCAGCCGCCAACGCCTGAGCGATCACCCGCTCCTGAGAAGGACCGTTCGGCGCCGTAAGCCCGTTGGAAGCCCCATCCTGGTTGACCGCGCTACCGCGCAGCACCGCCAGGACCTGGTGCCCGTTGCGGCGGGCGTCGGACAACCGCTCCACCACCAACACGCCCACGCCTTCGCCCCAGCCGACACCATCAGCCGCCTCGGCGAACGACTTGCACCGACCATCAGCAGCCAGACCCCGCTGCCGCGAGAACTCCACGAACGCATCCGGCGTGGCCATCACCGTCACGCCACCGGCCAGCGCCAGATCACACTCACCCGAACGCAACGCCTGCGCCGCCAGGTGCAACGCCACCAGCGACGACGAACACGCCGTGTCCACCGACACCGCAGGCCCTTCCAGGCCCAACGTGTACGCCACGCGGCCCGAGATCGTGGCCCCGCCCGTGCCCGACGGCGCATAGTCGTGATACATCACCCCGGCGAACACCCCGGCACTGCTCTCCCGCAGCGACGTCGGATCAATCCCCGCCCGCTCCAGCCCCGCCCAGCACACCTCCAGAAACTGCCGCTCCTGCGGATCCATCTCCGCCGCCTCACGCGGACTGATCCCGAAGAACGCCGGATCAAACTCCGCCGCCCCGTACAGGAACCCACCCTCCCGCGCATAACTACGCCCCGGCTTCCCCGGCTCCGGATCGTAAAGACCGGCGACATCCCAGCCACGATCACCCGGGAAGCCACCCACCGCGTCGACACCATCGACCAGCAACCGCCACAACCGCTCCGGGTCATCCACCCCACCCGGATAACGACAGGCCATCCCCACGATCGCGATCGGCTCCCGAGCGCGGGCCGTCAGCGCACGGTTCTGCTGGCGCAGCTTGGCCGTCTCCCGGAGAGAAGCGCGCAGTGCCTCGACGAGCTTTCCGTCACCCTCCGCCATCTCCTCAGCCCTCCTCGATCTCGTCATCCGGTTCCCCGTTGTTCAGGGCCATCCTGATCAGGCTTTCGGCGTCCAGTTCGTCGATCGCGTCGAGGTCCGCCGTCTCGTCCGGGGCTGCGGCTCCGTTCGTACCCTCGGGGTGCGCTCCGGCGAGCTCCAGCAGCGCGTCCAGCAGCCCGGCGGCGCGCAGTGTCGCCAGCGGCACGGTCTGCAGCGCTGCGCGGATCGCCGTCTCGTCCCGGCCGTTGGCGGCGCCGTGACCCCCGCCGTCGGTCTTCGGCGCGATCCGCTTGATCAGGTAGTCGACGACCGCCCGGACCGATGGATGGTCGAACACCAAGGTGGTCGGTAGCCGGAGCCCCAGCGCGGAACCGAGCCCGTTGCGCAGCTCCACCGCCGCCAGCGAGTCGACGCCCAGCTCCTGGAATGCCTGATCCACCGGCACGGACGCGGGCGTGTCGTGGCCGAGCACGGCCGCTGCCCGTGCACGTACGAGTTCCATGACCGCTGCCTGGCGCTCAGCGGCAGACAAGTCGGCCAGCCGCTCGGCGAACGAGCCACCGCCGGTCGGAGCATCCGCCGCGGCCCTGCGACGCACACCCACCAGATCACGCAACAACGCCGGCAACCGCTCCGCCGACCCCGCACGCAACGTCCCCAACGACCAACCGGCCGCCACCACCACACCCCGACGACCCTCGGCCACCACCCGATCCAGCACCGACAGAACCACACCAGCCGACAGCGGGATCAAACCCTCCCGCACCATCCGCTCGCGCTCCCGATCGGACAACCGACCGGCCATCCCCTCCTCGGCATCCCACACACCCCACGCCAGCGAAACCGCCGGCAAACCAGCCCCAACCCGGGACACCGCCAACGCATCCAACGCAGCGTTCGCCGCCGCGTAGTTGCCCTGCCCCGCCGCGCCCAACGTGCCCGCCAGCGAAGAGAACACCACAAACCGCGCCACATCCCGCTTACGCGTCAACTCATCCAGATGCCAGGCCGCATCCACCTTCGGCCGCAACACCCCCTCCACCCGCTCAGCCGACAACGAACCGATCACCCCGTCATCCACCAGCCCCGCCGCATGCACCACCGCACGCAGGTCGGCGACGTCCTCCAGCAGAACGGCCAGAGCATCCCGGTCAGCCACATCACACGCGGCAACCGTCACCTCGGCACCCTGGCCGGCCAGCTCGTCGCGGAGTTCGGCCGCGCCAGGCGCGTCCAAGCCTCGGCGGGAGACCAGCACCAGATGCCGCACGCTGTGCTCGGCGACCAGATGCCGGGCCACCAGGGCACCCAGCCCACCGGTGCCCCCAGTGATCAGCGTGGTCCCATCGACCGGCCACACGACGTCGGCATCCTGGCCGGCAGCCCCTGGCGAGGGGAAGGCTCCACCGGGGGATGCGATGTGCGTCATCCGGGACGCCCACAGCCGGCCGCCGCGCAGCGCCACCTCCGGCTCGCCAAGTGCCAGCGCGGTACGCACACCGCCCTGAAGGCCGTCCTCGCCGCCGTCCGTGGTGACCGGAACAGCACTCGCCTGCGCGCCTTCGAGCTCTGGGTCGAGGTCGATCAGGGTGATCCGGCCAGGCTCCTCCGCCTGAGCGGCCCGTACCAGGCCCCAGACCGCCGCCTGCGCCGGATCCGGCACCTCGCCATCGGCCACGGCCACCGCGCCTCGGGTCACCACCACCATCGGCCGCGTGTCGCCCTCGGCCAGCCAGGTCTGCAACTCACCCAGCACGTGTCCGACGGCCCGCCGTACCCGCACTGGTACGTCACCGTCCACCGCCCTGCCGTCACCAGCCCCCGCACCTCGGGCAGCAGATCCCGCTCCCACCGCAGAAGCGGCATCCAGCATCGTGACATCCAGCGCCCCGGCGGCGGCCTCACGCTCGTTCGTCGCCAGCGGCCGCCAGGCCACCTCGTACAGCCACCTGTCCGGGATCGCGCCGCTCAACTGCTCGGGAGTCAGCGGTCGCGCGGTCAGCTCCTCCACCGACACCACCGGGCGACCGGACGAGTCGGCCACGTCCAGCCGGGTGACCGCTTCGCCCTCCAGCCGACGCAGCCGCACCCGCAAAGAGGTGGCACCGGCGGCATGCAGGGCGACGCCGTTCCAGTTGAACGGGATCAGCGGACCGGCCTCTTCCTGTCCGGCGTCCTGCCCGGCCAGCATGCCGACGTGCATCGCCGCGTCGAGCAGCGCGGGGTGCACGCCGAAGCCCGAGGGATCTGCGACGTCGGTCGGCAGTGAGACCTCGGCGTAGAGGTCGTCGCCGTGTTCCCAGGCGCGGGTGAGGCCGTGGAAGGCGGGGCCGTAGCCGTAACCGTGATCGACCAGCCGGTCGTACAGGCCGGTGACGTCCAGCGGCTGGGCGTCCGGCGGCGGCCAGGCGTGAAGCAGGTCGGCGGGAACGCTGGGGATGGGGGTCAGGGTGCCGGAAGCGTGCCGGGTCCAGTTCCCGTGGTCGTCCTTGGAGTGGATGCCGATCTGGTGCCGGCCGTCCTCGTCGGGTGGGCTCAGGATGATCTGGAGAGTGGTGCCATCACTGTCGGGGATGGGCAGCGGGGCGTGGAGAGTGAGCTCGTCGATGGCCGGGCAGCCGACCTGGTCGCCGGCGCGCAGGGCGAGCTCGACGAAGGCGGTGCCGGGCAGGATCGCGGTGCCGTTGATGGCATGATCGGCCAGCCACGGCTGAGCGGCGACCGACAACCGCCCCGTCAGGATGGCGCCACCGTCGGGCTGCTCCACCACCGCGCCCAGGATCGGATGATCAGCGGCACCCAGACCAAGCGCGGCCGGGTCCCCAGCCGGAGCCGTGTGCAGCCAGTAACGGCGGTGCTGGAAGGGATAGGTGGGCAGATCCAGATGGCGAATGCGGGTGCCGGCCGATCCGTTCCCGGTGGTCCAGGCGGTCCAGTCCACGCTGAGGCCACGCGTCCAGGCCAGACCCAGTCCGGCGACCAGTTGAGCGGTCTCGTTCCGGTCGCGCCGCAGCAACCCCACCACCGTGGGGTCATCGCCGTCAGCACTGCCGGCGTCACCGTCTTCGTGGTGGGCTAGCGTCTGCTCGACCATCGGGGTGAGCTGGGCGTCCGGACCGGCCTCCAGGAAACAGCCGACCCCGTGCCCGCGCAGGGTGGCGACGGTAGCGGCGAACCGCACCGGCCGCCGCACGTGCTCCACCCAGTAGCCGGGCTCGGTGATCTCTTCGCCGGCCAGCTCGCCCGAGACGTTCGACACCAGCGCCAACTTCGGACGCCGCAAGGTCAGCCCCGCTACGACCTGCTCGAACTGGGCCAGCATCGGCTCCATGAGCGGCGAGTGGAACGCGTGCGACACTCGCAACGGCCGGGTGCGGTGAGCCTGCTGCCGTGCCCATTCGATGACCTGTTCCACCTGGTCGGCGGCGCCGGAGACCACGACCGCGCCGGGCGCGTTCACCGCCGCGATAGCCACTTGGTCGTGCCCGGCCAACACGGGGGCGATTTCTTCTTCGCCGCAGCCGATCGCGGCCATCGCGCCGCCGGTCGGCAGTGCCTGCATCAGCCGGCCGCGAGCGGCCACCAACCGGCACGCGTCCGCCAGATCCAGCACCCCGGCCACGTGCGCGGCGCTGATCTCACCCAGCGAATGCCCGGCCACGAAGTCAGGCCGGATTCCCAGCGATTCCAGCAGCCGGTACAGCGCCGTCTCGAAGGCGAACAGCCCGGCCTGCGCGAACACCGTCTGATCCAGCACGCCACCAGCAGCAGTGCCAGACGCGGCAGCCTCAGACCCGTCGGTCTGGCCGAGGATGATCTCCCGTAGGCGCACACCACCGGCCAGGCCGCTCACCACCTCTGCGGCATCGGCGGCGGAGAACTCGGCCTCCAGCAACGCACACGCCTCGTCAAAGGCGCGAGCGAACACCGGGAAAGCCGCATACAGCTCGCGGCCCATACCCGACCGCTGAGCACCCTGACCGGAGAACAGCACCGCCACCCGGCCCGGCCGCGCCCGGCCCTCGACCGCAGCCGCCGGCTCACCGGCGGCCAGCGCTCGCAGCTCGGCCAGCAGACCCTCCCGGTCAGTCGCCGGCAATACCGCCCGGTACTCCAGGGCGGCCCTGCGCGTCAGCCCGGCCGCCACCTCCACCGGACTTGCCTCGTCGTGCTCAGCCACGAATCCGGCCAGCTGGCCGGCCGCCGCCCGCAGCGCCGCCTCGCTCTTGGCCGACACCACCACAGGGACCGTCACCGGCGAGACCGCAGGGTCGCCCTCGGCCGCTGTGGCCGGGCGGCCGTCCTGCTCGCCCGACGGGTCCCTCGAGAGCGGCTCGTCCTCGGCCGGGGGCTCTTCGAGAATGATGTGGGCGTTGGTGCCGGAGATGCCGAACGACGACACTCCCGCCCGACGCGGCCGGTCCGCAGCGCGTGTCCAGGGCTGGGGTTCGGTCAGCAGCTCCACCGCCCCGCCCGACCAGTCCACCTTGGACGACGGCGCGTCCACGTGCAGTGTCTTAGGCAGCACGCCGTGCCGCATCGCCAGGATCATCTTGATGATGCCGGCGACCCCGGCCGCTGCCTGGGTGTGGCCGAGGTTCGACTTCACCGATCCCAGCCACAACGGCGACTGCCGGTCCTGACCGTAAGCGGCCAGCAGCGCCTGGGCCTCGATCGGGTCGCCCAGCGCGGTGCCGGTGCCGTGTCCTTCGACCACGTCCACCTGCGCGGGACCGATCCCCGCCGAAGCCAGCGCCTGAGCGATCACCCGCTCCTGAGAAGGACCGTTCGGCGCGGTCAGCCCGTTGGAGGCACCGTCCTGGTTGACCGCGCTGCCGCGCAGCACCGCCAGGACCTGGTGCCCGTTGCGGCGGGCGTCGGACAACCGCTCCACCACCAGCACGCCCACGCCTTCGCCCCAGCCGACACCATCAGCCGCCTCGGCGAACGACTTGCACCGACCATCAGCAGCCAACCCCCGCTGCCGCGAAAACTCCACAAACGCATCCGGCGTCGCCATCACCGTCACGCCACCGGCCAGCGCCAGATCACACTCACCCGAACGCAACGCCTGCGCCGCCAGATGCAACGCCACCAGCGACGACGAACACGCCGTGTCCACCGACACCGCCGGCCCCTCCAGGCCCAACGTGTACGCCACCCGGCCCGAGATCGTGGCCCCACCCGTGCCCGACGGCGCATAGTCGTGATACATCACCCCGGCGAACACCCCGGCACTGCTCTCCCGCAGCGACGTCGGATCAATCCCCGCCCGCTCCAGCCCCGCCCAGCACACCTCCAGAAACTGCCGCTCCTGCGGATCCATCTCCGCCGCCTCACGCGGACTGATCCCGAAGAACGCCGGATCGAACTCCGCCGCGCCGTACAGGAACCCACCCTCCCGCGCATAACTACGCCCCGGCTTCCCCGGCTCCGGATCATAAAGACCGGCGACATCCCAGCCACGATCACCCGGGAAGCCACCCACCGCGTCCACACCGTCGACCAGCAACCGCCACAACCGCTCCGGGTCATCCACCCCACCCGGATAACGACAGGCCATCCCCACGATCACGACGGGATCGTCGGTGACCGCCGCCGGACGCCGCGTCCTCCGCTGGTCGGCCTGCCCGCCCACCAGCCGGCGCAGTACGAACTCCGTCAGCGCCTTCACCGACGGGTGGTCGAAGATCAGCGTCGCCGGCAGGGTGAGGCCGACCGCCCGGCCCAGCCGGTTCCGCAGGTCCACTGCCATGAGCGAGTCGACGCCCAGCTCCTGGAAGGCCCGGTCCACCGGGACCGACTCGGCCGCGCCGTACCCCAGCACGGCGGCGGCCTGTGCGCGTACGAGTTCCATGACCGCTGCCTGGCGCTCAGCGGCAGGCAACTCGGCCAGCCGCTCGGCGAACGAGCCACCGCCCACCGGAGCATCCGCCGCGGCCCTGCGACGCACACCCACCAGATCACGCAACAACGCCGGCAACCGCTCCGCCGACCCCGCACGCAACGTCCCCAACGACCAACCGGCCGCCACCACCACACCCCGACGACCCTCGGCCACCACCCGATCCAGCACCGACAGACCCACACCAGCCGACAGCGGGATCAAACCCTCCCGCACCATCCGCTCGCGCTCCCGATCGGACAACCGACCGGCCATCCCCTCCTCGGCATCCCACACACCCCACGCCAGCGAAACCGCCGGCAAACCAGCCCCAACCCGGGACACCGCCAACGCATCCAACGCAGCATTCGCCGCCGCGTAGTTCCCCTGCCCCGCCGCGCCCAACGTGCCCGCAAGCGAAGAGAACACCACAAACCGCGCCACATCCCGCTTACGCGTCAACTCATCCAGATGCCAGGCCGCATCCACCTTCGGCCGCAACACCCCCTCCACCCGCTCAGCCGACAACGAACCGATCACCCCGTCATCCACCAGCCCCGCCGCATGCACCACAACGCGCAGGTCGGGGATCTCCTCCAGCAGAACGGCCAGAGCATCCCGATCGGCCACATCACACGCGGCGACCATCACTTCAGCACCCTGGCCGACCAGCTCGTCACGGAGTTCGGCCGCGCCGGGGGCGTCCAGACCACGGCGGGAGACCAGTAGCAGGTGCCGCACGCCGTGCTCGGCGACCAGATGCCGGGCCACCAGCGCACCCAACCCACCAGTGCCGCCAGTGATCAGCGTGGTCCCATCGACCGGCCAGGCCGTTCCGGACTCCTCGCCGAGGCGGGCGCGCTCCAGCCGGGGTACCCATGTCCGGTCATCGCGGATGGCCACTTCTGGCTCGTCGCCGGGTAGCGCCAGGCTCTCCAGTGCGGCGGGCCCTCCCGTGCGCGCCGGCTCCAGGTCGACCAGCGTGATCCGGCCGGGGTGTTCCTGCTGGGCCGCACGTACCAATCCCCAGACCGCCGCGCCCGCCGGGTCCGGCGTCTCTCCGTCGGCCACGGCGACCGCGCCCCGGGTGGCCACCAGCACCGGTCGCTCATCCTCCTCGGCGAGCCGGTCCTGGAGCTCCGCCAGCACCGCTGCGACGCGGCGCCGTACCCTGTCGGGCAGGTCGCCGGCGTCGTCGTCGCCGGTGGCGTCCACGACGACGGTGCCGTCACGCAGCGCCGGCTCTCCCCCTTCGCCGGTGGAGGCTCCGGTCAGCGGTCGCCACACGACCTCGGTGAGCCAGCGCGCCACCGACGCCGCGGTCGGTGCCGACGGATCCGTCTCGGCCACCGGCCGGGACGCCACCGTCTCCACGGTGGCCACCGGCCGTCCGGTGGGGTCGGCCAGGTCCAGCCGGAACCCGCCATCCGGCTCCGGGTGCAGCCGTACGCGCAGCGCGGTGGCTCCGATGGCGTGCAGGGTGACGCCGTTCCAGTTGAACGGGATCAGCGGGACGCCCTCCCCGGCGTCCTCTCCGGCCAGCAGCACCACGTGGGTCGTCGCGTCGAAGAGGGCGGGGTGCAGGCCGTATCGGGCTGTTTGTCCGGCTGCTTCGGGGAGGGTTACTTCGGCGTAGAGGTCGTCGCCGTGTCTCCAGGCGTTGGTGAGACCGTGGAAGGCGGGGCCGTAGCCGTAGCCGTGATCGACCAGGCGGTCGTACAGGCCGGCGACCTCCAGCGGCTGAGCGTCTGGCGGTGGCCAGGCGTGGCGCAGGTCGGCGGGCATGAAGGGGGTCGGAGTGAGGGTGCCGGTGGCGTGCCGGGTCCAGTTCCCGCGCTCGTCCTTGGAGTGGATGCCGATCTGACGACGGCCGTCTTCGTCCGGTCCGGTCACGGTGATCTGTACGACTACGCCGCCGCTGGTGTCGTTGGTGGTGTCGGGGATGGGCAGCGGAGTGTGCAGGGTGAGCTCGTCGATGGCCGGGCAGCCCACCTGGTCGCCGGCGCGCAGGGCGAGCTCGACGAAGGCGGTGCCGGGCAGGATCGCGGTGCCGTTGATGGCGTGATCGGCCAGCCAGGGCTGGGCCGTGGCCGACAACCGGCCGGTCAGGATGGCGCCGCCGTCGGGCTGTTCCACCACCGCACCCAGGATCGGATGATCGGCGGCCGTCTGGCCGAGCGCGGCCGGGTCGCCGGATGGAGCCGACTGCAGCCAGTAGCGGCGGTGCTGGAAGGGATAGGTGGGCAGGTCCAGATCGCCGGTGCGGGCGTTGGCCGGCCCGGTCGGCCAGGCGGTCCAGTCCACGGCGGTGCCGCAGGTCCAGGCTTGGCCCAGTCCGGTGACCAGTTGGGTGGTCTCGTCGCGGTCGCGGCGCAGCAGCGCCACCACCGAGGGCTCGTCGTCGATGAGGGTTTGCTCGATCATGGGGGTGAGCTGCGCGTCCGGGCCGGCCTCGATGAAGCAGCTGACTCCGTGCTCGCGCAGGGTGGTGATGGTGTCGGCGAACCGCACCGGCCGCCGCACGTGCTCCACCCAGTAGCCGGGCTCGATGACTTCCTCACCGGCCAGCTCACCCGAGACGTTCGACACCAGCGCCATCTCCGGCCGCCGCAGCGTCAGCCCCGACACGACCTGCTCGAACTCGGCCAGCATCGGCTCCATCAACGGCGAGTGGAACGCGTGCGACACCCGCAACGGCCGCGTCCGATGCCCGCGCTCCCGCGCCCACTCCACGACCTGATCCACCTGACCGGCCGCACCCGAGACCACCACCGCGCCCGGCGCATTCACCGCAGCCACAGCCACCTGGTCGAGCCCGGACAGAACGAGGGCGATCTCGTCTTCACCGCAGCCGATCGCCGCCATCGCGCCACCAGCCGGAAGCGCCTGCATCAACCGGCCGCGAGCGGCAACCAGCCGACACGCGTCCGCGAGATCCAGCACCCCGGCCACGTGCGCGGCGGTGATCTCGCCCAGTGAATGCCCGGCCACGAAGTCGGGCTGGACCCCTAGTGATTCCAGGAGCCGGTACAGCGCCGTCTCGAAGGCGAACAGCCCGGCTTGCGCGAACACGGTCTGATCGAGCACCCCATCGGCGCCACGCTCGCCGAGGATGATCTCCCGCAGGTTCCCTGCGGTATCGAGTTCGGCCTCCAGGAGCGCACACGCCTCATCAAAAGCCCGGGCGAACGCCGGGAAAGCCGCATACAGGCCGCGGCCCATCCCGGGCCGCTGGGCACCTTGACCGGAGAACAGCACCGCCACCCGGCCCGGCCGCACCCGGCCCACGACCGCAGCTGCCGACTCCCCAGCCGCCAGCGCTCGTAGCTCGGCCAGCAGCTCCTCCCGGTCCGCTGCCGGCAGCACCGCCCGGTGCTCAAGCGCGGCCCGGCGCGTCAGCCCGGCCGCCACCTCCACCGGAGTAACCTCGTCGTGTTCAGCCACGAACCCGGCCAGCTGGTCGGCCTGCGCCCGCAACGCCGCCTCGCTCTTGGCCGACACCACCACCGGAAGCGCGACAGTGTCTTCGGAGACTGCGTCGGGGATGGCCGCTCGCTCTTGCGTGGGCTCCTCATCGTCCCGCACAGTGCCGACGGCCGATGGCTCTTCAACTGGCGGTTCTTCCAGGATGACGTGGGCGTTGGTGCCGGAGATGCCGAACGACGACACTCCCGCCCGACGCGGCCGGTCCGCAGCGCGCGTCCAAGGCTGGGGTTCGGTGAGCAGCTCCACCGCGCCGCCGGACCAGTCCACCTTGGACGACGGCGCATCGACGTGCAGTGTCTTGGGCAGCAGCTCGTGCCGCATCGCCAGGATCATCTTGATCACACCGGCCACACCGGCCGCCGCCTGGGTGTGACCCAGGTTCGACTTCACCGACCCCAGCCACAACGGCGACTGCCGGTCCTGGCCATAGGCGGCCAAGAGCGCCTGGGCCTCTATCGGGTCGCCCAGCGCCGTTCCCGTACCGTGCGCTTCGACCACGTCCACATCGCCCGGCGTGAGCCCAGCGGCCGCCAGCGCCTGAGCGACCACCCGCTCCTGAGAAGGACCGTTCGGCGCGGTCAGCCCATTCGACGCCCCGTCCTGGTTGACCGCGCTACCGGCCAGCACCGCCAGCACCCGATGCCCATTGCGGCGAGCGTCCGACAACCGCTCCACCACCAGCACACCGACGCCTTCGCCCCAGCCGACACCGTCAGCCGCCTCGGCGAACGACTTACACCGCCCATCAGCAGCCAGACCCCGCTGCCGCGAGAACTCCACAAACGCATCCGGCGTCGCCATCACCGTCACGCCACCGGCCAGCGCCAGATCACACTCACCCGAACGCAACGCCTGCGCCGCCAGATGCAACGCCACCAGCGACGACGAACACGCCGTGTCCACCGACACCGCCGGACCCTCCAGGCCGAACGCGTACGACACCCGCCCGGAAACCACACTCCCCTGTGTTCCGGTGGCCACCAGGCCCTCGGCCTCCGGTGTGGCGACCGCGCCGGAACCGTAGTCGTTGGCCATGACTCCGGCGAACACCCCGGTCGGGGTGCCGCGCAGTCCGGCTGGGTCGATGCCGGCGTGCTCCAGGGCCTCCCACGAGGTTTCCAGGATGAGCCGCTGCTGGGGATCCATCGCCACCGCTTCGCGGGGGCTGAGCGCGAAGAACTCCGGGTCGAAGTCGGCGGCACCGGACAGGAACCCACCAGTGCGTACGTACGACGTTCCCGCATGGTCGGGATCCGGATGGAACAGCGATCCCAGGTTCCAGCCTCGGTCGGTGGGGAAACCCGTGATGCCATCACGGTCGTCGATCAGCAGTTGCCAGAGGTCCTCGGGGCTGGTGACCTGGCCGGGGAACCGACAAGCCATCCCGACAACCACGATCGGATCACCAGCAGGACCATTGGACGGGGCGGCCTGGACCGGGCGGCGGGCCACGGTACCCGACAGGGCCGCGTCCAGGTGCGTGGCCAGCGCACGCGGAGTGGGGTGATCGAACACCAGCGTGGGAGTGAGCCGCAGCCCCGTTACCGCGTGCAGCCGGTTACGCAGCTCCACCGCGGTCAGCGAATCGAACCCGAACTCCTGGAAAGGCCGGTCGGCATCGATGGCCTGAGCACTGTCATGGCCGAGGGTGGCCGCCGCCTCGCCGCAGACCACGTCCAGCAACCGCCGCTGCCGCTGCTGAGCCGACAGATGCGCCAGCTCCGCCACCACCGGCCGCACCCCACCATCCGCGTCATCGGCCGAGGCCTCGGAAGGGGCGGCGGGACGCGCGGCAGGACCCGCAAGTTCACGCAACAGAGCCGGCAGATCGCCACGCCGGCCCAGCGCGGCGGGATCGAACCGCGCCGACACCAAAAACGGCTGGCCGGCTTCCAGGCCGGCGTCCAGCAAGGCCAGGCCCTGCCCCGCGGTCAACGAGATGTGCCCCGCCGCCCGCATCCGCGCCTCATCCCGCGCACTGACGCGGCCGGCCATGCCCCGCTCCTCCGACCACGGCCCCCACGCCAGCGAAACCGCCGGCAAGCCAGCAGCCGCCCGCGCCACCGCCAGAGCATCGACGAAGGCGTTGGCCGCCGCGTAGTTCCCCTGCCCGGCCCCATCCACCACCCCGGCCAGCGAGGAGAACACCACGAACCGAGCCAGACCGGAATCACGGGTCAGCTCGTGCAGATGCCAGGCCGCGTCCACCTTCGGCCGCAGCACCGACTCCACCCGCTCAACCGACAACGACGTGATCACCCCGTCATCGACCACCCCCGCCGCATGCACCACGGCACACAGGTCGGCAATGTCCTCCAGCAGCACGGCGAGCGCATCCCGATCGGCCACGTCACAGGCGGCGACGGCGACCTCGGCACCCCGCCCGGCCAGCTCCTCACGCAGCTCGGCAGCCCCAGGGGCATCCAGACCACGCCGGGAGACCAGCACCAGCCGCCGCACACCATGCTCAGCCACCAGATGCCGCGCCACCAGCGCACCCAACCCACCGGTGCCACCAGTGATCAGCGTGGTCCCATCGACCGGCCAAGCCGCCACGCCCTCCTCGCCCTCCAAGGGCGACGAGGAAGCTCCACCATCCGGATCGACAGATTCCACATGCGACAACCGCGGCACCCACAACCCGCCGCCGCGCAGCGCCACCTCCGGCTCGCCACAAGCCAGCGCGGCCCGCACCTCATCCGCAAGGCCGTCCTCACCACCGTCGACGGCGGCCAGCACAGCACTCGCCGACGCCTCCTCCTCACCGAGAGCGGCCTGCGCGCCTCCCGGCTCCGGGTCGAGGTCGATCAGGGTGATCCGGCCGGGCTCCTCCGACTGGGCGGACCGCACCAGACCCCAGACCGCCGCCTGCGCCGGGTCCGGCGTCTCCCCGTCGGCCACGGCGATCGCGCCCCGGGTCACCACCGCCACCGGCCGCGGGTCCCCCTCGGTGAACCAGCCTTGCAAGTCGCCCAGGACCGTACGCAGAGCGCTACGCACCCGTTCGATCACATCGCCGGCGTCCTGGGCTCCGTCGGTGGCGTCGATGACGAGTGTGTCACTGGCGTCCGCCGCACCGAGGGGTGCCGATGCCGTTCTTAATTGCCGCCACGCCATTTCGAACAAGGAAGGCCGGTCGGTGCCGGCGGCTCCACCCGATTGCGGACGGCCCGGCGGGAGCAGCCAGTAATGCCGCCGCTGGAAGGCATAGGTGGGCAGGTCCAGATCGCCGATGCGGGCGCCGGCCCTTCCGGCCCCGGTGGCCCAGGCCGGCCAGGCGGTCCAATCCACACCGGTGCCCAACGTCCAGGCCTGGCCCAGCCCGGCGACCAGCTGGGCGGTCTCGTCCCGGTCGCGGCGCAGCAGGGCCACCACGGAGGGCTCTTCGCCGTCCTCATAGGCGAGGGTCTGCTCGATCATCGGGGTCAGCTGGGCGTCCGGACCGGCCTCCAGGAAGCAGCCGACCCCGTTCCCGCGCAGGGTGGTGACGACGTCGGCGAACCGCACCGGCCGCTGTACGTGCTCCACCCAGTAGCCGGGCTCGGTGATCTGCGGCCCGGCGAGCTGCCCGCTCACCCCTGACACCAGCGCCACGGCCGGCGGGTGGAACGCAAGCGAGGACGCCACCGCGGCGAACTCGGCCAGCATCGGCTCCATCAACGGCGAGTGGAACGCGTGCGACACCCGCAACGGCCGCGTCCGATACCCGCGCTCCCGCGCCCACTCCACGACCTGATCCACCTGACCGGCCGCACCCGAGACCACCACCGCGCCCGGCGCGTTCACCGCAGCCACAGCCACCCGGTCGAGCCCCGCCAGCACGAGGGCGATCTCGTCCTCGCCACAGCCGATCGCCGCCATCGCGCCACCAGCCGGCAACGCCTGCATCAACCGGCCACGAGCCGCCACCAACCGGCACGCGTCCGCCAGATCCAGCACCCCGGCCGTATGCGCCGCGCTGATCTCCCCCAGCGAATGCCCGGCCACGAAATCAGGCCGGACCCCGAACGACTCCAGCAACCGGTACAACGCCGTCTCAAAAGCGAACAGCCCCGCCTGCGCGAACACCGTCTGATCCAGCACCCCATCGGCACCACGCTCGCCGAGAATGATCTCCCGCAGGTCCCCTGCGACATCGGCGGCGGAGAACTCCGCCTCTAGGAGCGCACAAGCCTCATCAAAAGCCCGGGCGAACACCGGGAAAGCCGCATAAAGCTCACGACCCATCCCCGCCCGCTGAGCACCCTGACCGGAGAACACCACCGCGACCCGGCCCGGCCGCACCCGCCCCTGCACCACCGAAGCCGCCGGCTCACCGGCAGCCAGCGCCCGCAACCCGGCCAGCAGACCCTCCCGGTCCGCAGCCGCGACCGGCACCACCACTCGATGCTCCAGGCCGGCCCTCCGGGTCAACGCGACGGCCACATCCAGCACATCGACCTGACCATGCTCGGCCACGAACCCGGCCAGCCGCCCGGCCTGCGCCCGCAACGCCGCCTCACTCTTGGCCGACACCACCACAGGCACCGGCACCGGCACGGCCGGGCCTGACGACGCCTCCTCAACCGACGGCTCCTCGGCAGGCGGCGGCTCCTCCAAGATCACATGGGCGTTGGTGCCGCTGAACCCGAACGACGACACCCCGGCCCGACGCGGCCGCCCCTCGACCCGCGGCCACTGCCGGGCCTCGATCAGCAGCTCCACCGCGCCACCGGACCAGTTCACCTTGGACGACGGCGCATCGACGTGCAGCGTCTTGGGCAACAGCCCGTGCCGCATCGCCATGACCATCTTGATGACACCGGCCACGCCGGCCGCCGCCTGCGTGTGCCCCAGGTTCGACTTCACCGACCCCAGCCACAACGGCGACCGCCGCCCCCGCCCATACGTGGCCAGCAGCGCCTGCGCCTCGATCGGATCGCCCAGCGCGGTCCCCGTACCGTGCGCCTCGACCACGTCCACGTCCGCGGACACCAACCCGGCAGCGGCCAACGCCTGAGCGATCACCCGCTCCTGGGAAGGACCGTTCGGCGCGGTCAGCCCGTTCGACGCCCCGTCCTGGTTGACCGCGCTGCCGCGCACCACCGCCAGCACCCGGTGCCCGTTGCGGCGGGCGTCGGAAAGCCGCTCCACCACCAGCACCCCGACGCCCTCGCCCCAGGCGGTGCCGTCCGCGGCGTCGGCGAACGCCTTCACCCGGCCGTCCGGGGCCAGCCCCCGCTGCCGGGCGAACTCGGTGAACGTCTCCGGCGTGGACATGACGGTCACGCCGCCGACCAGCGCCAGATCGCACTCGCCCGAACGCAGCGCCTGCGCCGCCAGGTGCAACGCCACCAGCGACGACGAACACGCCGTGTCCACCGACACCGCCGGCCCCTCCAGGCCGAACGCGTACGCCACCCGCCCCGACACCACACTCCCGTGCGATCCGGTGCTGAGCAGGCCCTCGGCCTCGGGCACGTCCCGGCCGTAGCCGATCGCGTAGTCCGGGGCCATCACCCCGACGTAGACCCCGGTACGGCTGCGCCGCAGCCCGGACGGGTCGACGCCGGCGTGCTCCAGGGCCTCCCATGAGGTCTCCAGGATGAGCCGCTGCTGCGGGTCCGTGGCGGTGGCCTCGCGCGGGCTCATCCCGAAGAAGTCGGCGTCGAACTGGCCGGAGCTCTCCAGGAACCCGCCACGGTTCACGTAGCTGGTTCCCGGGCGGGACAGGTCCGGGTCGTAGAGCGCGTCCACGTCCCAGCCCCGGTCGGTCGGGAAGCCGGAGAAGCCCTCCCGACCGTCCGCCACCAGGGTCCACAGCTCCTCCGGGGTGGCCACCCCGCCCGGGTACCGGCAGGCCATGCCGACGATCGCGATCGGCTCCCGGGCCCGCTCCGTCACCTCGCGCAGCTGCCGCCGGGTCTCCTGGAGATCCGCGGTGGCCCTGCGCAGGTAGTCACGCAGCCGGTCATCGCCCGACATGAGTCATCTCCCCCGTGTTCAGGACGTCCCGTCCGGGCCGCCCAGCTCGCTGTCCAGCATCGCGAACAGCTCCTCGTCGGTCGCCGCGGCGAGATCCCGCACCTGGTCGCGCGGAGCTCCGTCGCCGTCGGTACGGCGGTGCGCCTCCCGCCACCGGCGGGCCAGCGCCTCCAGCCGGGCCGCCACCGCCTCCACGTCGGCCTGCGCGGCCGGGGCCTCGGCGAGCGGTTCGGCCATGGTGGCCTCCAGCCGTTCGAGTTCGTCGAGCACGGCGCGCGCCGGGTCGGCGTGCTCCGGGTCGAGTTCCTCCAGGAGGAACGTCACCAGCGCCTCCGGGTTGGGGTGGTCGAAGACCAGCGTCGCCGGGAGGCGCAGCCCTGCCGCCTCGGCCAGCCGGTTCCGCAGCTCGACCGCGGTCAGCGAGTCGAAGCCCAGCTCGGCGAAGGCCCGATCCGCCGCGACCGCGTCCACGCTCGCGTGCCCGAGCACCGCCGCCACGTGCGAGCGGACCAGGTCGAGGAGGATGCGGCGCTGTTCGGCCGGGAGCAGCCCCGCCAGTCTGTCGGCCAGCGACTCCTCGGCCGTGGGCGCGTCGGCCGCGGCCCGTCGCCGGGCCGGCGCGGCCACCAGGCCACGCAGCACCGGCGGCACCGGCCGGCCGGACAGCGCGTCCGCGTCCACGTCCGCGGCGAGCACCACGGGGGCGTCCCCGGAGACGGCGGCGTCGAAGCGGCGCAGTCCGGTCTCGGTGTCGAGCTCACGCAGCCCGCTCGCGGCCAGCCGCGCCGAGTCGCCCGTGCCCACGTGGGCGGTCATCGCGCTGCGTTCCGCCCACAGCCCCCAGGCCAGCGAGTGGCCGGGCAGGCCGAGGTGGCGGCGGTGCTGGGCGAGGGCGTCCAGGAAGGCGTTCCCCGCGGCGTAGTTGCCCTGCCCGGGAGAGCCGAGCAGCCCGGCGGCCGAGGAGAACATGACGAACAGGGCGACGTCGTGCCTCCGGGTCAGGTCGTGGAGGTGCCAGGCGCTGTCGGCCTTGGGGCGCAGCACCGCGGCGAGCCGGTCAGGGGTGAGCGAGGCGATCGTGGCGTCGTCGAGCACGCCGGCCGCGTGCACCACCCCGGTGAGCGGGTGCTCCGCCGGGATGCCGGCGAGCAGCGCGGCGAGGGCGTCCCGGTCGGCCACGTCGCAGGACTCGACCCGTGCCGAGGCGCCCAGCCCGGCCAGCTCGTCGCGGAGCTCGGCGGCTCCGGGCGCGTCGATGCCGCGCCGGGTGACCAGCAGGAGGTGCCGCGCGCCGTACCGGGTCACCAGGTGGCGGGCGACGTGGCCGGCGATGACGCCGGTTCCGCCGGTGATCAGTACGGTGCCGTCCGGGTCGAGCTCCCGAGGCACGGTCAGCGCGAGCTTGCCGACGTGACGGGCCTGCTGGAGGTGACGGAAGGCGTCCTTGGCGCGCCGGGCGTCCCAGACGGTGACGGGGGACGGCCGCAGCACCTCGTGCTCGTACAGCCGCACGACCTCGGCGAGGATCTCCTGGACGCGCTCCGGGGTGCCCTCCGGGTGCTGGGTGCGTGACTGGGCCACCATGTCGTACGCCCGGTAGACGACCCCCGGATGGGCGGCGGCCACCTCGTCCGCCTGCCTGATGTCGGTCTTGCCCATCTCCAGGAAGTGGCCGCCGCGAGGCAGCAGCTCCAGCGAGGCGTCGACGAACTCCCTGGCCAGCGAGTTGAGCACCACGTCCATCCCCGCGCCGCCGGTGACGGCCAGGAACTTCTCACGGAAACCGAGGTCTCTGGAGGAGGCCAGGTGGGCCTCGTCCAGGCCGAGCGCGCGCAGCACGGGCCACTTGGCGGGCGACGCGGTCGCGTAGACCTCCGCGCCCAGGTGCTGGGCGAGCTGGATCGCGGCCAGGCCGACTCCGCCCGCGCCCGCGTGGACCAGCACCCGGTCCCCCGGGCTCACGCCGGCCAGGTCGACCAGGCCGTAGTAGGCGGTGAGGTTGACGATCGGCAGCACCGCGGCCGTGGTGAACGACCAGTCGTCCGGGATCGGGACGAGCAGCCGCCGGTCGCTGATGGCCACGGTGCCGGCGCCGCCGTCGACCAGGCCGGTCACCCGGTCGCCAGGGCGCAGGTCGGTGACGGCGGAGCCGACTTCGAGCACGACGCCGGCGGCCTCGCCGATCAGGCCGTCGTCCTCCTCGGTGATCATGTCGAGGGCGACGACCAGGTCGTGGAAGTTGATCCCGGCGACGCGGGGCGCCAGCCGTACCTCGGTGGGAGCCAGCGGGCGGTTCGCCTCCGGCGCCGGCAGCAGGGCGAGGTTGGACAGCGTGCCCTTGCCGGTGGTGGCCAGCCGCCACGGCCCGGCCGGGGGCACGAGCGCGTCGGCGTCGCGGGCCAGCCGCGGCGCGTGAACCGTGCCGGCGCGCAGCGCCAGCTCCGGCTCGCCCGCGTCGATGGCCGCCCGTACCGCCGCCCACGCCGGCTCCTGCCCGTCGGTGTCGACCAGGACGAACCGGTCGGGATGCTCCGCCTGCGCGGCACGCACCAGGCCGGCGGCCGCCGCGTGCGCCGGGTCGGCGTCCTCTCCGGGGAGGACCGCCGCCGCACGCTGGGTGACCACGGCCAGCCGGGCGCCGTCCGGCCGGTCGCCGGACAGCCACCCGCGCAGCGCGGCCAGGGTGGCCCCGGTGGCCGCGTGAGCGGCGGCCACCGGGTCCTCGCCGCTGTCGCGGGGAACGTCGAACACCTCAAGATCCGGGGGTACGGCGCCGTCGGCCCGCAGGAGGGCCGCTCCGTTGGCCGAGCCCGCTCCGTTGGCCGAACCCGCGCCGTTGACGAGCGGCTCGGGCGCCGACGCCGCCGAGGGCAGTGGTGTCCAGGTGAGCCGGGGCAGCGCGACGTTCACCGCCGCGGCGTGCGCCAGCTCTCCATCGGTCACCGCGCGCACCACCATGGCGTCCACCGAGGCCATCGGGGCCCCTGCGGAGTCGGCCAGCTCGATGGCGAAGCGGTCCGTCGTCCCCGGGTCGGAACCGGGCCGGTCGGCGACGCCACGCAGCCGTACCCGTGCCGCCGTGGCGCCTGTGGTGCGCAGCCGTACGCCGCGCCAGGTGAACGGCAGCCGGGGCGCGCCGGAGGCGTCGTCGTCGAGGAGCCCGGCGGTGTGCAGCGCGGCGTCGAGCAGCGCCGGATGGATCCCGAACCGGTCCGCCTCGGCGGCGACCGCATCGGGCAGCGCGACCTCGGCGAAGATCTCGTCGCCACGGCCCCAGGCACGGCGCAGACCGCGGAACGCCGGCCCGTAGCCGTACCCGCCGGCGTCCAGGGTCTCGTACAGCTCGTCGACGTCCAGCTGCCGCGCGTCCGCCGGCGGCCAGGCCGAGCCGGGCTGCTGTGTGGCGGGCGGCTCGGCGTCGGCGGTCTTCGCGAGGGTTCCGGTGGCGTGCCGGGTCCACGCGGTGGTCGCCGCGGCGGCCGGGTCGGCCGAGGCCGGCGCGGCGTACACGGAGATCTGCCGGTGGCCGTTCTCGGCGGCGCCGACCACCACGCGCACCCTGGTCGCGCCGTCGTCGGGCAGCACCAGCGGGCGTTCCAGGATCAGCTCCTCCAGCAGGTCGCAGCCGGCCCGGTCGGCGGCGTGCAACGCCATCTCCACCAGCGCGGCGCCGGGCACCACGATCCGGTCGGCCACCTTGTGGTCGGCGAGCCACGGCTGACCCGCGACGGACAGCCGGCCGGAGAAGACCAGCCCGTCGCCGTCCGGCTCGTCCAGCACGGCGGCGAGCAGCGGGTGGTCGGCGGAGTCCAGCCCTGCGGCGCTCAGCCCGGCCGGTCCTGCCGGGGTGGCCGGCTTCCAGTACCTGTCGTGCTGGAAGGGATAGGTGGGCAGTTCCGCGCGCCGCCGCGCGGCCGGCAGGACCTTCTGCCAGTCCACCGGCACGCCGCGCAGCCACGCCTCGGCCAGCGCCGTGGTGAACCGGCCGCCCTCGTCACGGCGCAGCGTGCCCAGCGCGGCCACGTCCACGCCGTCCGCTGCGGCGGTCTCCTCGATCGCCGGAGTGAGCATCGGATGGGGGCTCATCTCCAGGAACAGCCGGCGGCCGCGGGCCAGCAGCGCCCGGGTGGTCTCCGCGAACCGTACGGTCCGCCGCAGGTTCGTGTACCAGTACTCGGCGTCGAGCCCGGCGGTGTCCAGCTCGGCCGCGACCACCGTCGAGTAGAAGGGCACCCGGGCGGTCTGCGGGCGCAGCCCCGCCAGGTCGCGCAGCAGCGGTTCGCGCAGCACTTCCACCTGCGCGCCGTGCGAGGCGTAGTCCACGGCCAGCCGCTTGACGCGGACGCCCTCCGCCCGCAGCCGGGCCTCCAGCGCGTCCAGCGCCGCGCCGTCGCCGGCCAGCGCCACCGAGCCGGGCCCGTTCACCACGGCCACCGACACGGCGTCGCCGTACTCGGCGAGCAGCTCGGTCACCCGTTCGGCGGGCAGCGCCACCGACATCATGCCGCCGTTCTGGCCGGACAGGCGTTCGGCGACCGCGCGGGCGCGCGTCACCACCACCCGCGCCCCGTCGGCCAGCGACAGCGCCCCGGCCACGCAGGCGGCGGCGATCTCTCCCTGCGAGTGGCCGACCACCGCGGCCGGCTCGACGCCGGCCGCGCGCCAGGTCTCCGCCAGCGCCACCATGACGGCCCAGAGCACCGGCTGGACCACGTCGACCCGGTCGAGCATCCGGGCGTCGCCCAGCGCCTCGCGCACCCGCCAGTCCACCAGCGCCTCGACCTCCGCGGCGCAGCGCTCCAGAGCCTCGGCGAACGCGGGCGAGGACTCCAGCAGCTCGACCGCCATGCCGGGCCACTGACCGCCCTGCCCGGGGAAGACGAACACCGGCTGGTCGGCGCCGTCGTGCACGAGACCGCGGACGAGCTCCGCGGCCTGCTCACCGGCGGCCAGCGCGCGCAGCCCCGCCACCGCGGCGTCCCGGGACTCGCCCAGTACGGCCGCGCGCCGCGGCAGGCCGGCCCTCCGGGTCAGCTCGGCGGCCACGTCCAGCAGCTCGGCGTCGTCGTGCTCATCCATGAAACCGGCCAGCCGGTCGGCCTGCGTCCGCAGCGCGGCCTCGCTCTTGGCCGACAGCAGCACCGGAAGCAGCGGGAGCGTGTCCGGCACGCTCGCCGGCGACGGCTCCTCAGCGGGTGGTTCTTCCAGGATCACGTGGGCGTTGGTGCCGGAGATGCCGAACGACGACACTCCCGCCCGGCGCGGCCGGTCCGCGGCGCGCGGCCAGGGCTGAGGTTCGGTGAGCAGTTCCACCGCCCCGCCCGACCAGTCCACCTTGGACGACGGCGCGTCCACGTGCAGCGTCTTGGGCAGCACGCCGTGCCGCATCGCCAAGATCATCTTGATGATGCCGGCGACTCCGGCCGCCGCCTGGGTGTGGCCCAGGTTGGACTTCACCGACCCCAGCCACAACGGCGACTGCCGGTCCTGGCCATAGGCGGCCAGCAGCGCCTGGGCCTCGATCGGGTCGCCCAGCGCGGTGCCGGTGCCGTGTCCTTCGACCACGTCCACCTGTGCGGGACCGATCCCCGCCGAAGCCAGCGCCTGAGCGATCACCCGCTCCTGAGAGGGGCCGTTCGGCGCGGTCAGCCCGTTGGAGGCACCGTCCTGGTTGACCGCGCTGCCGGCCAGCACCGCCAGGACCTGGTGCCCGTTGCGGCGAGCGTCCGAAAGCCGCTCCACCACCAGCACACCGACGCCTTCGCCCCAGCCGACACCGTCAGCCGCCTCGGCGAACGCCTTGCAGCGGCCGTTCGCGGCCAGGCCCCGCTGCCGCGAGAACTCCACGAACGCGCCCGGGGTGGCCATCACCGTCACCCCGCCCGCCAGCGCCAGGTCGCACTCGCCGCGCCGCAGCGCGTCGGCGGCCAGGTGCAGCGCCACCAGCGAGGACGAGCAGGCGGTGTCCACGGAGAGCGCGGGGCCGCGCAGGCCGAGAGTGTAGGAGACCCGCCCGGAGACCGTCGCGCCGCCGGCGCCGGCCGGCACGTAGTCGTGGTACATCACGCCGGCGAACACCCCGGCGCTGGTCTCCCGCAGCGACGTCGGGTCGATCCCGGCCCGCTCCAGCGCGGTCCAGGACACCTCAAGGAACTGCCGTTCCTGCGGGTCCATCTCCGCCGCCTCGCGCGGGCTGATCCCGAAGAAGTCCGGGTCGAAGTCGGCGGCGCCGTACAGGAAGGCGGCCTCCCTCGCGTACGAGGTCCCCTCGTGCGCGGGGTCCCGGTGGAACAGCGAGCCGAGGTCCCAGCCGCGGTCGGCGGGGAACTCGCCCACGGCGTCGCCGCCCTCGGTCAGCAGCCGCCAGAGGTCTTCCGGGGACTCCACGCCGCCCGGATACCGGCAGGCGAGCCCCACGATCGCGATGGGATCGGCCGTGACGGCGGGTGCCGCCACCGGCGCCGGTTCCGGCTTCTCCCCGGACCGGTCGGCCAGGAAGGCCGCCAGGGCGGTCACCGTCGGGTGGTCGAAGACCAGCGTCGCCGACAGCGCCACGCCGACCCGCCGGCCCAGCCTGTTGCGCAGCTCCACCCCGGACAGCGAGTCGAAGCCCAGCTCCTGGAAGGCCCGGTCCACCGGCACCGACTCGGCCGTGTCGTACCCCAGCACGCCGGCGGCCTCGGCGCGGACCACGCCCAGCAGCAGCTCGCGCCGCTCCGCCGGGGACATCCGGTCCAGCCGGTCGGCGAGCGAGCCGGGCGCGGCCGCGGCGGCACGGGCGGGCCGGCGGCCGGCGAGCGCGCGCAGCAGCGCGGGCGGCTCGGTGTCCCGGCCGCGCAGCGCGGCGAGGTCCAGCCGGCAGGCCACGGGCGCGGGGTGCCCCGCGGTCAGCGCCGCGTCGAACAGGGCCAGCCCCTCCGCGGCGGTGAGCGGTCGCATCCCGGAGGCGGCCAGACGGGCGGTCTGACGGCCGTCCAACCGGCCCGCCATGCCGCGTTCCGTCTCCCACGCCCCCCAGATCATCGAGATCGCCGGGAGCCCGTCGGCGGCCCGCCGTACGGCGAGCGCGTCCAGCGCGGCGTTGGCCGCCGCGTAGTTGCCCTGCCCGGCGGAGTCCATCAGCCCGGTCGTCGAGGAGAACAGCACGAACGCCCGCAGGTCGTGGTCGCGGGTCAGCTCGTGGAGGTGCCAGGCGGCGTCCACCTTGGGCCGCAGCACCCGCGTCAGCCGCTCGTCGTCGAGCGCGGGGACGGTGCCGTCGGCCAGCACTCCGGCCGCGTGCACCACGGCGGCGAGCGAGGGAACCTCGTCCAGGAGCGCGGCGAGCGCGGCGCGGTCGGCCACGTCGCAGGCGGCCACGGTCACTTCGGCGCCCAGCCCGGTCAGCTCCTCGCGCAGCTCGGCCGCGCCGGGCGCGTCGAGGCCGCGGCGGCTGGTCAGCACCAGGTGCCGCACCCCGTGCTCGGTGACCAGGTGCCGGGCCAGCAGTGCGCCCAGGCCGCCGGTGCCGCCGGTGATCAGCGTGGTGCCCTCGGCGGGCCAGGCCGCGCCGCCGGTCCCGGCGTCGAGGCGGGTCAGCCGGGGCGCCCAGAACCGGCCGGCGCGGACCGCAGCCTCGGGCTCTCCGGCGTGCAGCGCGGCCGCCGCGGCCTCGTCGATCGCGGCGCGGTCCGGGTCCAGCTCGGGGTCCAGGTCGACCAGGACGATCCGTCCCTGGCTCTCTTCCCTGGCGGCCCTGGCCAGCCCCCACACCGCCGCCTGCGCCACGTCCGGCGCCGCGCCGTCGAGGGCGACCGCGCCCCTGGTCGCGATCACCAGGGTGTCCTCGGCGGAGGGCTCGGCGGCCAGCCAGCTCCGTACGCGCTCCAGCGTGGCCGCCACGGCGTGGCGTACCCGCTCGGGCGTGGCCGCCACGGTGTCGTCGCAGGCGGCCACGTGCACCTCGGCCGCGGCGACGGCGTCCCGCGCGGGCGTGCCCTCGGGCGCGGCCAGCGGCCGCCACTCCACCTCGTAGAGCGGGCGCGTCGCCGTCCCGACGCCGGCCGGGAGGTCGGCGGCGAGCGGGCGGGATTCGAGCGAGGTCACCGTGGCCAGCGGGCTGCCCGTCGCGTCGGCCAGGTCCAGCCGTACGGCTCCCGCGCCGGCGCTGTCGTCGGGGCGCAGCCGTACCCGGGCCGCGGCGGCGCCGGTGGCGTGCAGCTCGACCCCGCGCCAGGCGAACGGGACCACCGGCCGCCCTTCGGGCGTCTCCGCGTCCATCTCGGGCAGCAGGCCCACCCGCAGCGCGGCGTCCAGCAGCGCGGGGTGCGCGCCGTACCCGGCGGACTCCACCCCCTCCGGCAGCGCCACCTCGGCGTAGAGCTCGTCGCCGCGTCGCCAGGCGGCGCGCAGCGCGCGGAACGCGGGGCCGTACTCGTAGCCGCGCTCGGCCAGCCGGTCGTCGAGCCCGTCGACGTCCACGGGCCGCGCGTCCGGGGGCGGCCACGCGGTGAGGGTCGCGCCGTCGGCCGTGGCGGGGGCCAGCGTGCCCTGGGCGTGCCGGATCCAGCCTTCGCCGGCCGTCGAGTGGATCTCCACGGTGCGGCGGCCCTCATCGTCCGGGGCCCCTACGGCGACCTGTACGGCCACGCCGTCCCCGGTGTCGGTGGGGACGACCAGCGGGGTCTCCAGGACGAGGTCGTCCAGCCGGCCGCAGTCCACCTCGTCGCCGGCGCGGATCGCCAGCTCCACGAAGCCGGTCCCGGGGAAGATCACGGTGCCGTTCATCGTGTGGTCGGTCAGCCAGCGCTGGGTACGCGGGGACAGCTGCCCGGTGAGGGTGACGGCGCCGTCCGGGTGGGTCACCGCGGCGGCGAGCAGCGGGTGCTCGACAGGCGACTGACCGACCGCCGACACGTCCCCCGACCGGTGCGCCTCCAGCCAGAACCGGCGCCGCTGGAACGCGTACGTGGGCAGGGTGACGGGCCGGGGCGGGGTCTCCCGGTCGGCGAACCAGGGAGCCCAGTCCACGCCCACGCCGCCGGCCCAGGCCGCGCCGAGCGCGGCGCCGAAGTGGGCCACCTCGTCGCGGTCGCGGCGCAGCAGCGGCACCACCGGGGCCGTTCGGCCGCCGTCAGCGAGGATCTCCTCGACCATGGGGGCGAGCTGCGCGTCGGGGCCGACCTCCAGGAAGTGGGTGACCCCGCGCTGCCGCATGACCTGGACGCCGTCGGCGAACCGCACCGGCCGCCGCACGTGCTCCACCCAGTAGCCAGGCTCGATGACTTCGTCACCGGCCAACTCACCCGAGACGTTCGACACCAGCGCCAGCTCCGGCCGCCGCAGCGTCAACCCCGCCACGACCTGCTCGAACTCGGCCAGCATCGGCTCCATCAACGGCGAGTGGAACGCGTGCGACACCCGCAACGGCCGCGTCCGGTACCCGCGCTCCCGCGCCCACTCCACGACCTCGGCGACCTGATCGGCCGCACCCGAGACCACCACCGCACCGGGCGCGTTCACCGCCGCCACCGAGACGTCGCCGTGCAGCACCGGGACGATCTCGTCCTCGCCACAGCCGATCGCCGCCATCGCGCCACCAGCCGGCAACGCCTGCATCAACCGGCCACGAGCCGCCACCAACCGGCACGCGTCCGCCAGATCCAGCACCCCGGCCACATGCGCCGCGCTGATCTCCCCCAGCGAATGCCCGGCCACGAAATCAGGCCGGACCCCGAACGACTCCAGCAACCGGTACAACGCCGTCTCAAAGGCGAACAGCCCCGCCTGCGCGAACACCGTCTGGTTCAGGGCGGCGGCCGTCTCCTCGTCCTGGGACGCGGGCGCCAGCACCTCACGCAGCCCGAGCCCGGGCGACCCGCCGGAGAACGTGCCCAGCTCTGCCGTCAGGAGCTCGGCCGCCTCGTCGAAGGCCCGCGCGAACACGCCGAAGCGCGCGTACAGGCCGCGGCCCATGCCGAGCCGTTGCGCGCCCTGTCCGGAGAACACCAGGCCCAGCCGCCCGGTCCGAGCCGTCTCGACGGTCACGCCGGACGGCGGCTCGCCCGCGGCCAGGCCGCGCAGCGCGGCGAGCAGAGCGTCCCGGTCGTCGGCCGCCAGCGCGGCGCGATGCGGCAGCGCCGCCCGCCGGGTCAGCGCCGCCGCCACGTCCGCCAGGTCGGCGTCGGCGCCGGCGCCGGGCTCGGCGAGGAAAGCGGCCAGCCGGTCGGCCTGTGCGCGGAGCGCCGCCTCGGACTTGGCCGACACGACCACCGGCAGCACGGCAGGCGTGCGGTCAGCGGGCTCCGCCGGGGCGGCCTCGTCCGGCGCCTCTTCGAGGATGACGTGGGCGTTGGTGCCGCTGACCCCGAACGCGGAGACCCCGGCGCGGCGCGGACGGCCGTCGCGGGTCCACGGCCGGGCCTCGGTCAGCAGCTCCACGGAGCCGGCGGACCAGTCCACTTCCTGGCTCGGCGCGTCCACGTGCAGCGTCTTGGGGAGCGTGCCGTGCCGCATCGCGAGCACCATCTTGATGACGCCGGCGGCGCCGGACGCCGCCTGGGCGTGGCCGATGTTCGACTTCACCGACCCCAGCAGCAGCGGCCGGTCGCGGCCCTGCCCATAGGTCGCCAGCAACGCCTGGGCCTCGATGGGGTCGCCCAGCCCGGTCCCCGATCCGTGCCCTTCCACGACGTCAACGTCCGCGGGCGTCAGGCCCGCCGCGGACAGCGCGGCGCCGATGACCCGCTCCTGGGAGGGGCCGTTCGGCGCGGTCAGGCCGCTGCTGGCGCCGTCCTGGTTCACTGCGGAGCCGCGGATCACGGCCAGTACGGGGTGCCCGTGCCGCCGCGCGTCGGAGAGCCGTTCCAGCAGCAGCAGGCCGACGCCTTCGCCCCAGCCGACCCCGTCGGCGGCGTCGGCGAACGACTTGCAGCGGCCGTCCGGGGAGAGCACGCCCTGCCGGGCGGAGTCGACGAACAGCTCGGTGGTGGACAGCACAGTGGCGCCGCCGGCCAGCGCCAGCTCGCACTCGCCGCCGCGCAGCGCCTGCGCCGCCAGGTGCAGCGCCACCAGCGACGACGAGCACGCGGTGTCCACGGTGACCGCGGGCCCCTCGAAGCCGTACAGGTAGGAGATCCGCCCGGACGCCACGCTGTGGTGGCTGCCGTGCGCGATGAAGCCCTGCACGCCGCGGGGTATCCGGTCGCTGCGCGAGCCGTAGTCGCCGTACATGACGCCGACGAACACCCCGGTACGGCTGCCGCGCAGCGCCGTCGGGTCGATCCCGGCGCGCTCCACCGCCTCCCAGGTGGTCTCCAGCAGGAGCCGCTGCTGCGGGTCCATGGCGGTGGCCTCGTTGGGGCCGATGCCGAAGAACTCCGGCTCGAAGTCGGCCACGTCGCGGAGGAAGCCGCCCTCGCGGGTGTAGGTCTTGCCCGGTTTGCCGCGCTCCGGGTCGTAGATCGCGTCGACGTCCCAGCCGCGGTCGGCGGCGGGCATGGGCGTGACCGCGTCCACCTCGTCGGTGAGCAACCGCCACAGGTCCTCGGGCGCGGTCACCCCGCCCGGGTAGCGGCAGGCCATGCCGACGATCGCGATCGGCACGCCGCCGTCCGGGCCTGCGCCCAGCTCCCGCAGGCGGTCCTCGGCGGCCTGCAACCGCCGCCTGGACTCCCGCAGATCCGCCGTCGCCCTTTTCAGGTAATTGACAAGTTTCTCTTCGTTGTCCATTACCAACCTAGGATTATCAGGAGCGTTGAGCTCACCGGGCTTGATGGTTCTCACCCTTTCGGTTGCGCCACCAAACTACGTAAGTGTTGGGAGTCCGACTAACCCCTAGCCGCCCCCTAAGACCAATTGTTGTCGGCGTGTAGCAGTTCGCCTGCGCGCTCGGTGAGCGCCTTTCTGTCCACCTTGCGGTTGGCGTTCAGCGGGAGTTCGTCGAGGTGGTGATAGCGCTTGGGCACCATGCCGTGCGGCAGCGTGCGGCGCAGCCGGTTGGCCAGCTCGACCGGCGGGCGCGGCTCGCCGGTGTAGAACACCACCAGCTCCGTGCCGGCCGCGCCGTCCACCCCCACCGCGGCCGCCTCGGCCACCCCGTCGCCGGCGGCCAGCAGCGCGTGCTCGATCTCCGCGAGCTCCACCCGCCAGCCCTGCACCTGCACCTGGGCGTCCCGGCGGCCGAGGTAGCACAGCTCGTCCCCGGGGAGCCGCCGCACCCGGTCGCCGGTGCGGTACCAGGTGTGCCCCTCGTGCTCCAGGAAGCGGCCCGCGCCGTCCTCCGAGTCGAGGTAGCCGGGGGTGAGCTGCGGTCCGGTGACGCACAGCTCCCCTTCCTCCTCCTCGGTCGGCCGGCCGTCCTCGGTGACGAGCAGGACCTGGTGTCCGGGGTGCACGGCGCCGATCGGCACGACGCCGTTGACCGCGAGCTTCGGGGAGCCCTCCGGCGACCAGCGGTGGCCCGTGATCGTGACGGTCAGCTCGGTCGGCCCGTACAGGTTCTCGACCGTCGCGTAAGGCGCCGCCCGGGTCCAGTCCTCGACGTCCTGGCAGCGCAGCGCCTCTCCGGCGAAGAAGCTCCACCGCAGGCCGGGCAGGGTGTCCGGGCGCAGGGAGCCGAGCCGGCGGGCCAGGCTGATGCCGCTGGGCGTGGAGAACCACACGGTCACCCGGTGACGCTCCAGGAAGGCGGGCAGGTCGGCGTGGCCGCGCGGGGGCACCGGCACCGCGGGGGCGCCCGCGCCCCAGGCGCAGAACAGGTCGAAGATCGCGCAGTCGAAGGTGAGGTCGAAGGTCTGCGAGAAGGCGTCGTCGGGGGTGAAGTCGTAGCGTCCGTCCAGCACGCCGAAGTAGTGGTGCAGGTTGCCGTGGGTGAGCACGACGCCCTTGGGCCGGCCGGTCGAGCCGGAGGTGAACAGGATGTAGGCGGGGGCGTCGGGCGGCACCGCGACCGGTTCGGCCGACGCGTACGCGGCCGACACCGGGATCCCCCCTTCGCCGCCGCCCTCGGGCAGCAGCGCGGCCCCGTAATAGCCGCGTTCCCGCAGCTCGGGCAGCAGGGCGGCGCCGCGGCCGTCGGCGATCAGCGCGGTGACGCCGGCCGCCGCCATCATCCGCGCCGTCCGGTCGGGCGGGAAGTCGACGTGCAGCGGCACCACCGTCGCCCCGGCGTACAGCGCCGCGAGCACCCCTGCGTAGGAGGTGGTCCCCTTCTCCGCGAGCACCCCTACGCGGCCCGTGACGCCGCCGTGGAGCAGCGACCCGGCCCAGACGAGGGCGAGCTCGTGCAGCTCCTCGAAGGTGACCGCGCGCTCGCCGAGCCGCAGCGCCGCTCCGCGCGGCGCGGCGGCGAGGCCGCCCAGAAATCGCCCGTGGAGGTTCCGGTGAATTTCTTCGCCCATTTTCTTTTCCTCAGCGCGAGTTATTGAGGCATAATGCAGGCCATGTGGGACAAACAGTTTGAGGCGCTGCTGCGGCACCGCCTCCCCTTGCTGTCTTCCGGCGACGAACTCACCGCGGACACCAACCTCCGGGAATTCGGATTGGATTCCATGGGCGCGGTGGAACTGTTGAGCACGCTGGAAGCCGACTACGCCGTACAGTTCGACGAGGAGGCACTCGTCCTGGACACCTTCACCACCCCCGGGGCTTTGTGGGCGGCGCTCAGCGCGGCCCGTTCAGGCTCCTGAGGCCGCCGGGTCACCCCGCCGCCGAGCCACGCTCCGCACCGGACTCAGCGCCGCGCGACGAGCGGGGCTCGGCACCGCGGGCCGCGGCGACGAGCAGCGGCCGCTTCGGACCGACCGGCACCACCTCGAAGTTCCGCGCGGTGGCCGGCACCCGGCTGAACAGGGCGTCGGGCCCGGCCACGCAGACCGTCCGCACTCCCCTGGCGCGCAGCGCCTCGACCGTTCCCGGCCAGTGCATCTGGCGGACGAAGCCGTCCAGGAGCAGGTTCCGCACCTGCTCCGCGGTGGTCAGCAGCGACCCGTCGTGGTCGGAGATCACCGGCAGCCGCGGCTCGGCGAACTCCAGCTCGTCCAGGACCTCCTTCTCCGCTCGTCGCCGCAGCCCGGCGAAGGCCGGGCTGTGCATCGGCGGCCGCATCGTGTAGAGCGACAGGCCGCCGGCGGCGCGGATCCCCTTCTCCAGGCCCGGCAGGTCGTCCGCCGACAGCGTGACCATGAAGAAGTCCCTGTCCACGCGGCAGGCCACGTCAGCGACGCGGTCGCGCGCGGTCAGCTCGCCGAGCAGCTCCTCCGCCACCTCGGGTTTCACCCGGACGAACGAGTGGGTGACGAGGTTCCGGTGCTCCCGGCTGAAGTAGTCCGCCACGCACCGGGCCAGCCGGGCGGTCATCCACACCGCGTCGGCGAAGCTCAGCGAGCCCACGTAGGCGGCGGCCGCCTTGCCCCCGAAGCTCGGCCCGGTGCACAGTCCGGGGCGGGCGGGCAGCGCCTCCTGCTCCGCCCACTCGGCCAGGGCCAGGCAGGTGACCAGGAAGGCCACCTGGGCGTACTCGGAGTAGTCGCCCTCCGTCTGGCGGAACCGGTCCAGCACCTGGTAGCCGAGCGCTTCGTCGGCCTCGGCGAACAGCCGCCACGCCACCGGGACCTCGGTGGCGAACCGCTCGATGTCGGCGAACCCGGTCGGTCCCATTCCTGGAAAAACCATCGCGATCTCGTGACTCGATGCGTTGTCCACCAGGGCACGCTAACCGCGGCCGACCGGCCGGCCCCACCCCTAGTACCCCTCATCGTGATCCGGCCCGCCCCCACCATCCGCGTACGCCCGGCCGTCGTGCCTGCGCTGGATGTAGTGGAGCGCGTCCAGCAGCTCGGCCGAGCCGACGGGGCGGGAGCGGCGCCGCGCCACCAGCCCGTCGAGCGGCAGCGCCCCGACGTCCGCCCAGCGCAGCGCGCCGTCGTCGTCGATGTGGCTGCGCGCCGCACCCCTGTTGTCGGGGTGCACGCAGTAGGGGATGTCCAGGTAACCCCGCTTGAACGCGCGCAGCAGCGCCCTGCCCACGTCCTGGTGCAGCTCCAGCGTGGCCTCGACGAGCCGCCGCGCCTCGGCGTACACCTGCGAGTCGGTACGGCTCGGCGGCGGCGTCACCGGCCGCGCGGCGCGCGCGGCCGTGCCGGCCAGCTCCAGCGCGGCCACGTTCTCCTCGATCGTGGGGATGCGCCGGGACTCCGCCTCGGTCTTGACGATGAGCCGCTCCGCCCCGGTGCGCACGGCCAGCTCGGCGGCGGCGGTCAGCAGCGACGCGGCGCCGCGCGGGGTCTCCGGGTAGACCCCCATGTACGCGTAGACGACCACGTGCCAGCGCACGCCGGCGAGGAACTCCTCGGCCAGCGCGCGCAGCGCGAGCACCGCCTCGACGTCCTGCTCCGGGCTGGTCTGCTGGGCGTAGCTCAGCGAGATGTCACGCAGGCCGTGCGCCTGGAAGAAGATCCCCTCCAGGATGCTGAGCGCGACGAGCTGACCGGGAGGGCAGAGCTGGCCCAGCACGCAGCCGCCGAAGGTCTCCAGGTGCGGCTCCCTCCCCGCCGCCTGCCCCCGGGTGGCCAGCAGCTCGCAGCCGCGGGCCCAGTGGTCGACCGCCTGGCTCAGCGGGATCCGGCTGTACGGCAGGCAGTAGGAGACCGGGCCGCCCTCGGTGGCGTCCAGGCCGGCGTCCAGCAGCGCCTCGAAGATCTTGACGGGGTTGGCGGAGCCGTGCCGCACCTGCACGGGGAAGGTGGCGTCCCGCACCCCGCTCAGCAGCTCCCGGTTGACCGCGACGCCCTGGCTGACCAGGGGGTAGCCGTTGAGCGCGGCGCCGGAGGCCAGCGCCGCCGCCGCCGAGTCGAGGTCGCCCACCCGGGTGTAGCTGTCCACGGTGATCGTGCCGGCGGTGGCCGCGCGGGCGCGCTTCGTGGCGAGCAACCCGGCGCGCATGGTCGCCACGTCGCCGAACCCCATCCGGGGCTGCACCACCAGTTCGCCGCTCGCGGCGGTGTCGGTCACGAAACCGCCGAATTCCGCGGCCACCGTGGACTCAGCCGAACTGGACGGGCGTCCGCGCCGCGGCGTCGTCCGCCTTCCAGGCCACCGCGGCGGCCAGCGTCCTGAACTCCTCGATGTCCTCGGGGCCGCCGCGGTCGAAGACCCGGTCACAGCCGGCCGCGGTGAGCTCGTCGGCGAGGTCGTCCTCCCGCCGCCCGGTCACCCCGAGGCGGCCGCCCATCACGATCGGGACGCCGGCCAGCTCCGGCCGGGCCCGCAGCTTGGGAAGGACCCGCAGGCCCTCCCGGTAGCCGTGCCCGTTGACGGTGCTGAGCACGACGAGGTCGGGGCGCTGGTCCACGCACTCGGTGACCAGCAGCTCGTCCGGGACGCACGGGCCCAGGTTCACCACGTCCAGGCCCTCCTCCTCGCAGACCAGCTGCAGGAAGACCAGGTTCCAGGTGTGCGAGTCGGAGGCCACTCCGCTCACCAGGGCGCGTGGGCGGCCCGTACGGGGGCTCGGGTTCAGGTCGGGTAATACGCGGGGCATGTCAACTCCCTGTCGCGGCGTCGCTTGCGCGGGTCCCGGGTTGGGTCCCGTCAACAGTGGCGAGGTAGGCCAGCAGCACTTCACGCAACCGGTCGGGTTCCTCCAGGTGCGGAAGGTGGCTGGAGTTCTCGAGGATCTCCCAGCGGGAGTCCGGGATGAGGTCGTCGAACGGGCGGACGGTCTCGGGGGTCGCCTCGTCGTGCCGCCCGGAGATGATCAGGGTCGGCACCTCGATGGACGGCAGCAGCTTCTCGACCGACCAGTCGCGCAGCGTGCCGACGACGTGAAACTCGGTCGGCCCGTTCATCGTGTAGTAGACGGTGGGGTTGTTGTGCATCTCCATGAAGGACGCCTGATACTCCCGCGGCCACGGGTTCACCAGGCACACGTACCGGTCGAAGAAGACGCGCATGGCGTCGAAGTAGGCGCGGGTGCCGGTGGTGCCCGCGGCCTCGTGCCGGGCCAGCGTCTCCTGCACCTCGGGCGGGAGCGTGGCGCGCAGCCGTACCATCTCCGCGCGCCAGGTGGTCATGGAGGCCGGCGAGTTCGCGATGACCAGCCCGCGCAGGCCGGGCGGGCGGGCCGCGGCGTGCGTGGCGCCGAGCATGCCGCCCCAGGAGTGGCCGTAGAGCAGGTAGTCGCCGGCCACGCCGAGCCGCGTGAGCAGGTTGTCCAGCTCGTCGAGGAACAGCTGCACGGTCCAGAAGTCCGCGCCCTTGTCCGGCAGGTGGGTGGAGCCGCCGTTGCCGAGCTGGTCGTAGAGGATCACCGGGTGGCCGGCGTCGCTCAGGTCGCACAGCGGCACCAGGTAGTCGTGCGTGCTGCCGGGCCCGCCGTGCAGCACCACCAGGGGCGGGCGCCCGCCGGACAGGTCGCCGCTCACCCGGTACCAGGTGCGGTACTCCCCGAACGGCACGGTGCCCTTCGCGGTCGGCCGCCGGCTCGGCTCAGGCACCGCGGTGCTCCGCGACCAGGCGCTCCAGCCGGGGTACGAGCTCCGCCGGGGTGGGCTCCGCGAGCATCTCCTTACGCAGCCGGTCGGCGGCGGCCCTCGGGCCGGGGTCGTGCACCAGCGACGCCACCGCGTCCCTGAAGCCGTCGGCGTCGAGCTTCGGCGGCGGGATGTAGATGCCGGCGCCCTGGTCGGCCAGCCGCTTGGCCTTCACCGGGGTGTCCCAGGTGTTCGCGACCATCAGCTGGGGCACCCCGTTGAGCAGCGCGGCACTGAACGTGCCGGCCCCTCCGTGGTGCACCACGGCCGCGCAGGTCGGCATCAGCAGGTTCATCGGTACGAAGTCGACGATGCGTACGTTGTCCGGCACCTCGCCCAGGCGGGCGCGCTGCCCGGCGTCGAGCGTGGCCACCACCTCGACGTCCAGCTCGGCCACCGCGCTCACCAGCTCGGCCGGGCCGAGCGCCCAGTCGTGCAGGAAGTCGCCGCCGGTCCCGCCCAGCGTGAAACAGACGCGGGGGCGGGTGGGCGGCTCGGCCAGCCAGTCCGGCATCACCGAGCGGCCGTTGTACGGCAGCGTCCGCATGCCCACCACCGGCACCCCGACCGGCAGCCGCAGGCTGGCCGGCATCGTGGTGTCGATCGTGAGCCGCCCGGTGGTCACCTCCTCGGTGTACGGGCGGGAGAAGCGCGCCAGGGTCAGCGTCAGCCACTCGGCCACCGGGTCCTCCCAGTGCGCCTTCGGCTGCCGGGCCCGCAGATCCAGGAGGGCACGGCGGGCGCTGCCCAGCACGTCGAGGCCCCACAGCGCCCGGACGTGCACCGCCCCGCACGCCTCGGCCGCGATCGCGCCGGCCAGCGTGAACGGCTCCCAGATCACCAGGTCGGGCTGCCAGCTCCGGGCGAAGGCGACCAGCTCGTCCACCATCTCCGTGTTGTTGGTGGCGGCCAGCAGCAGCGGCGCGATCACCAGGTCGAAGTCCAGAGCCTGCTCCCAGGTGACCGGCTCGTCGCGGTCCTCGTGCACCTGGGGCGGGCCCATCGCCGCGGCCGGCCGCTCCCGCACCTCCTCCAGCTCAGGATCGGTGCCGACCGGGACCGCGGTCAGCCCGGAGGCGGTGATCGCGTCGGTCAGCGAGGGCTGGCTGGCCACCCGGACCTCGTGTCCGGCGGCGGCCAGCGCCCAGCCGAGCGGCACCAGGCAGTTGTAGTGCGAGGCGAGGGCGAACGAGGTCAGCAGGACACGCATCAGGACTCTCCAAGCCCGAGCACGGGCAGCTCGACGGGGCCGCGCACCACGGGAGCGCGCCGCCGGTACACCGGCGGGCCGGACGGCCGCAGGTTCGGCCGCGCCTCGGCGAGAATCCGCAGCGCCACCTCGGCCTGCGTACGCGCCGCCGGGGCGACCGGGAGGTGGTGGAGCCCGCCGGCGAAGGTGAGCGGCTCCGGCTCGGCCCGCCGGTCGAGGCGGAAGCGGCCGGGCTCCGGGTGCCGGGTCTCGTCCCGGCCGGCGGCCGCGGTGATCATCACCAGGTGACCGCCCGCCGGGAGTTCCGCCCCGGCCAGTTCGACGGGGGCGGCGGCCACCCGGATCTCCGCCTGCACCGGCGGGTCGTAGCGCAGCGTCTCCGCGACGGCCGCCTCAGCCAGGTCGGGATCGCGGCTCAGTGCCGCCCATCCTCCGGGCTCGGCCAGCAGCGCGTGGACCGCGTTGCCCACCAGGTGCGCGGTGGCCGGGACGGCGGCGACGGACAGCAGCACCCGCACGGCCCGGTCGGAACCTTCCGCCCCTGCCGCGCCGAACAGCTCGTCGAGCCCGGCCACGGCGTCCTCGATCCGGCGGACCAGGGCCAGCGGCTGGGCGGCGAGCAGGGAGTCCTGCAGCGCCTCCGCGTCCGCGCAGAGCTCCGCGTACCGCGGCAGCGCCTCGGCGGGGACCCCGAGCAGCGCACCGGTGGCGGCGGTCGCCACCGGCCAGGCGTAGCCGGCCATGAGGTCGGCCACGAGATCGCCGCCGGCGAGCCGGTCGAGGCGGGCCAGGCACTCCCGCTCGACGGTCTTGCGGTGGGCGGCCAGCGCCTCCGGGTCGACCAGGGGCTGCCAGTGGGGGCGCAGCCGCGTGTGCTCGTCGGCCTCGGCGCCGGGCGTGCCGTACCCGTAGAAGGGCAGCGGCTGCTCGGGGGCCGGCGAGCCGTCCGGGCCGGACATCCGCCACCGCGGGTCCGCCAGGACCTCGGCGATCACCCCGGGGTCCGCGGTCACCCAGCTGCCTGTCGTGCTGCGGTGGATCGGGCCGCGCTCGCGGATCGCCGCGTAGAGCGGGTAGGGATCGTCGGCGCCGCGCAGGACCAGGGCGTAAGGGTCGCCCATGCTGCCCAGGACCCGCTGCATGGCGCGGGCGTTGAGCAGGCGCAGTCCCAAGTCGTAGTCGGCTGCCGGGTTGGCGCCTTCGGGCATGGTGCCTCCACCTAGCCGGCGATCGTATGGACGATCGCCACGGTAGAGGCGGACATTCCCCCTAGATCAACCCCTAATGGACCTCGCCCCGGCCCGGCGAACCACGTATGGGGCCGGGGCGTCCGGCGGAGCAGCCCGCGTACCTGCGCCTCAGTGCGCTTCGGACGGCTCC
Source organism: Nonomuraea sp. AD125B (assembly GCF_041402765.1). NCBI lineage: Bacteria > Bacillati > Actinomycetota > Actinomycetes > Streptosporangiales > Streptosporangiaceae > Nonomuraea > Nonomuraea sp. AD125B. The sequence goes on from NZ_JBGLOU010000003.1 coordinate 262,144, forward strand.
TCGTCCGCGTGCTTGATGTCGGCGCGGCGCAGCGCGAACAGCGCGACGGCGGCCAGCGCCAGCATGAGCGCCGCGGTCAGGTAGAGCGGCACCTGCATGCCGAGGGTGAACGCGGAGCGGGCCGCGTCGGCGAGCTGGGCGCCGACCTGCCCGGGCAGGTCGGCGGCGACCGCGAGCGCCGCCGACAGGGTTTCGGACGCCGCCGCGCTCTCCGTCTCCGGCACCCCCTGCGGCATCGTGTCCAGCAGCGTACGGCTGTAGACGACGGTGCTGATCAGCCCCATGAGCGCGATGCCCATCGCGGTCCCCAGCTCCAGACTGGTCTCCGAGAGCGCGGAGGCCCGCGCCGACCGTTCCTGCGGCACGCTGCCGAGCACGATGTCCACCGCCACCGTGGCCACGATCCCGGTGCCCGCGCCCACCAGGATCATCCCCGGCACCAGCACCGCCAGCCCGGAGTCCACCTGGACCTGCGACATGACCAGCAGGCCGACGGCCATGAGCAGGGGGCCGGCCGCGAAGATCAGACCGGGCCTGGCCCGCTGCGCGAGGTAGCCGGCGACCACCGCGGCGACGATCACCCCGACCCCGGCGGGCATCTGCCACAGCGCCGCGGGCAGCGGGCTCAGCATCAGCACCTGCTGCAGGTACGGCGAGGCGAGGAAGGTGCCGCCGGTGAGGGCGAACATGACCAGCGCGTACCCTCCCACCGCGGTCGCGAAGACCGGCCGCCTGAAGAGGTCGATGTCGATCATCGGGTCGGCCCGCCGGCGCTGCTGGTACATCAGCGCCACGCCGAAGGCGATGCCCGCGAGGAGCGTGACGATCGACGGGACCGACGGCCCCTCCAGGGCCAGCTGCTTCAGCCCGTAGATCAGCGGCAGCATCGCGGCCAGCGACAGCACCACGCCGAGCAGGTCGAAGCGGCCCTTCTTGCTGGGGTCCTTGGACTCCGGCAGCAGCATCGGCCCGGCGACCAGCAGCAGCAGCATGAACGGCACGTTGAGCAGGAAGACGGAGCCCCACCAGAAGTACTCCAGCAGGAAGCCGCCCAGCGGCGGCCCCAGCACCACGCCTCCCGACGAGCCGGCGGTCCAGATGCCCACCGCCATCTTGCGTTGCGCGGGGTCCTGGAACAGGGTCCGGATGAGCGCCAGCGTGGACGGCATGAGGGTGGCGGCGCCGACGCCCAGCAGCGCCCGCGCGGCGATCAGCAGGTCGGGCGAGGAGGCGTACGCCGCGGCGGCCGAGCCGATGCCGAAGAGCACCGCGCCGCCCAGCAGCACCCGCCGCCGGCCGATCCTGTCGCCCAGCGCGCCCATCGGTATCAGCAGCCCGGCCAGCACGAACGTGTAGATGTCCATGATCCACAGCAGTTCGGACGCACCGGGCCTGAGCCCTTCGGTGATCCAGGGAACCGCGAGGAACAAGATGGTGATCGAGTTGGACAGCAAGATCACGGGAAGGGTGAGTACGACGAGACCGAGCCATTCGCGACGGCCCGCGATGGGGGGATTCATCTGCGTCATGCCCAGAATCATACAAGCGTACAGAACGGACGTATGAATAAACCGTGCTATGATCGACATCATGGGACATCGAGAGCAGCTCCTTGAGGGCGCGAAGCGATGCATCGTGGAGCGGGGTTACGCACACACCACCGCCCGGCACATCAGCGCCGCCTCAGGGGCCAACCTCGCCTCCATCGGCTACCACTTCGGCTCCAAGGAGGCACTCCTTCGCGAAGCCCTCATCGAGATGGTCCAGGACTGGACCGACCTGTGGCAGATCACCGTCCACAACGACGCGGCCGACCCGCTGGCGGGCTTCGAGAGGACCTGGCAGCAGATCGTCGACAGCTTCCAGCACAACCGCCCGCTGCTGGCCGCCAACTTCGAGGCGCTCACCATCGCCGAGCACGCGCCGGACCTGCGGGAGAGGCTCGGCATCGCGCTCGCGTCAGCCGCCGCCCCCGAAGGACTGGCCAAGCTGCTCGGCGCGGACGAATCGCTCGACGAGGAGTCCGCACGCGCGGTGGGCCGGCTCTACCTCACCCTGCTCCAAGGGCTGATGGCGCAATGGCTGATCAATCCCGGACTGGTGTCCGTGACCGACCTGACCGACGGGCTGCGGGTGCTGCTCCGCCAGCCCCCGATCCATCGGCGCGGGAGCGATCCGCACCCCGTACACGAGGCAATCGGCACCGCATCCATGGCGAACAACAGTTGAGTTGATATTTGGGGGACTCCTGTGTTCCAAATGCTCCTTTCGTCGGTCACTGCGCCATCCACCCTCGTCGACAACACCGATATCCCGGACCACTGGACCGGCCGCGACCTGCTGACCTCGGTCATCCTCTGGTACGGGCTGGACCCGGTGCTGGCCGCGCAGCGCGCGGAAGAGCTCCTCGGCCCCTGGGACCTGGCCGAGGCAGAGATCACCCCGGTGCGCGAATACTCACCGGACATGATCAGGAAGATCAGCCTGCTGGTCACCCTTCTGCCGGAGCCGCAGCCGCTGGCGTTCGACACGCTGCTGAGCGACGCCGGCCACTCCTCGAAGTCCTGGATGAGCGTGTGATCAGCGCTCCATTCCGCCGACCGCCCGCCTCGGCTGACCCGTGCCGCGGCCCGTCATGCGGGACACGTCCGTCTCGCCCAGCCCCGTGCCCAGGGACAGCTCGGTCGGCAGGTCGGCGCGCCGCTTCACGTTGAGCTTGCGGTAGACCCGGGTGAGGTGCTGCTCGACCGTGCTGACCGTGATGAACAGGCGCTCACTGATCTCCCTGTTGGTGTAGCCGAACGCGGCCAGCGCGGCGACGCGGCGCTCGGCGTCGCTGAGCGCCGCCGACTCGCCCAGGTCCCCGCCGCCGTCCTCCTCGCGCGGCTGCAGCCGCGCGGACAGCGGGCCGGCCTCGCACGCCTTGGCGATCTGCTTGGCCCGCCTGGCCATCAGCCGCGCCCGGGTGATGTCGCCGAGCTCCTGGTAGGCGTAGCTCAGATCCGCGTATGCCCAGCCGAGCTCCAGCAGGTCGCCCGAGCGTTGCAGCAGGGTCATGGCCTCCTGCAGCCTCGCCGGCCGCTGCCGCAGCTCGGTGACCGACGCCAGCAGCCGCAACGCCCGGCCGTGCACCCGCGGGTGCGTGCCGCCGGGTATGGACAACTGCTCCGTGATCTTCTGCCGCGCCTCCTCGACCGCGCCGATCTGCAGGTACGTACGGGCGATCGCGCACCGCCAGTCCGCGAGCGCGGGGATGTCGAGGTCCCATTCGCGCAGCAGCTCACCGCACTCGTGGAAGTCGCTCAACGCCGCCCGCGGGCGGTTCGTGGCGAGGTAGTAGTCGCCTCTGGCCTGCAGGAAGAGCGGCCACAGCGTGGTCCGCGCCATGTCGGCGGGAACCCCTCGCTTGATGATCTCCCCCGCCTCGTCCAGGTCACCCATGGCGACGGCGGCCCGCAGCAGCACCATCAGCGGCAACCCGAGGACCACCCCCCAGCTCGTCCGCGACATCGCGCCCAGGGCCTGCCGCGCGTACCGCCGGGCCTCGCCCAGCTCGCCGTGCTGGACCGCCAGCCACGACCGGATCGCGGCGAGGGCGGCCGTCCACCGGGGAAGCCCGCGCGCCGCCCCCTCCGTGCCGAGCGACTCGCACCACCGCACCGCCTCCTGGTAACGGCCCGTGTGGCTGAGGGCGAGCAGCGCGACGAAGACCGCCTCCGGCTCCGCCTCGGTCAGGTTGCAGCTCTCCAGCAGCTCCTGGGCGGCGCCGACGATGTCCTCCTCGGCCTTGCCCAGCAGCAGGTTGCTCAGCGAGAACTCCCGGCCGGCCGGGCCGGCCTCGCCCGCCGGCCCGTCGGTCTCGCCCTCGACGAACATGGTCGGGAAGATCAGCCGTACCCACTCCCGGGTGAAGCAGAGCCGGGAGTGCTCCCTGGACGGGGTGTCGCACGGGGACGCCGTCCAGTCGTAGACGACGGCCGCCCGGCGGGTCCACCCGTGCCACAGCAGATAGCGGCTGAGGGCGCGGGCGTCGGCGGTGGCGAGCTGGCCGCGTCCGTACGCGTCCTCCAGCGGGGCGAGGAAGCGCAGCGCCCCGGCGGGCCGATGGGCCCAGTTCGCCTGGGCCAGCTCGGTCAGCATCGCCGCCTTCGCGCCTTCGTCGTCGCTGATGAGCCTGGCCAGCTCCAGGCAGCTGATCGCCCGGTCCTGGTCGTCCTGCACGAGCGCCACCTGGGCGGCCTCGCGCAGCACCGCCACCATCCACGGCTCCGCCTCGGCCGGCGCGGCCGGGCTGGAGGCCAGCAGGTGGTCGGCGATGTCCCCCGGCTCGGCGCCGAGCTGGTACATGATCCGCGCCGCCCGCATGTACATGACGGACTGCCGGTCCGGGCTCAGATCCCGGAGTACGGCCTTGCGCATCGTCGGGTGCCGGAACTGGCAGCCCCGCAGCAGCCCCGCCCCGTCGAGGGCCTCCAGGGCGGGGAGCACGTAGGCGGGCTTCACGCCGAGCAGCTGCGCCACCGAGCCGGTGCTGGCCGAGCGCCCGAGCAGGGCGACGCCGCGGGCCGCGTCCAGGATCCGCGGGTCCCATCGGTGCAGGCAGGACAGGACCGCCTGGTGGAGATGGCGGCCGACGCCCGGCTGGGAGCCCTCCGGCGACCAGCCGCCCTGCGCCACGTCCCAGTAGTCCTGGACCATGGCGTGCAGGAGGAGGGGGTTCCCGCCGCTCAGCCGGTGGTACTCCGGGGCCAGCCGGACCGCGGGCTCGGCGCCCACCGTGTCGCGGAGCAGCTCCTCCACCCCCGCCGGCGACAATCCGGCGACCCGCGTCTGCACGCAGTTGGGCCGCCCGGTGAGCTCGGCGCTGAACAGGGAGTCCACCGCCCGGCGCTGCGCCAGCGAGGTCACGGCCAGCAGCAGCGGCGCGTTCGCCATGCGCCGCTGGATGTAGAGCAGGGCCTGCAGGCTCGGGCCGTCCGCGTTGTGCACGTCGTCGACGGACAGCAGGATCGGCTGTCGTTTGGTGAGCTCCACGAGGACCCCGCACAGCCGCGCCGCGACGTTCGTGAGGTTCTTGCCGAGCATCACCGGGTCGGGCACCCCGGAGATCCCGTTGATCGGCTCCGGAGCGAGCGTCTGCTCCACCTCGTCGGCCAGCTCCGGGGGTAACTCGGCAGAACGGAACAGCTGTCCCAGGGTCCCCAAAGGAAACATTCGTTCCGCACGCGACCCGGCACTTTTCATCAGAAGGAACCCGGCCGCACCGGCCTCATTGGCGCAGGCCTGCAGTAACGCACTCTTACCCATGGCGCCGAAACCGGTCATCACCATGACTCCCCCGGTCCCGCCCACCGCCTTCTCCATAAGGTCACGGAAGTTTGCCAGTGCCTCTGCACGTTCGATGAGCTGCATGGCCCATGCCTCCAGCCAGCCACCCTAGTCGTCGTTCTCGATGAGTTACTTTCTTTTTCAACCGAATTTCAGCGTTCCCTCGGCCTTCTCGGCCCGAGAGAAGGGATTGCGGGGCAGGGTGACACGCGGAGGACAGGTGAATATTCGGCCGTCCGGATTTCGACGTCGGGATGCATGATTCTGGTGCGTGGCCTTACCGTCGCGGACGGTGCATGACGGCCGGGGCGGGCCTCCCGCCCTTGCGGCGGCTCAAGCACTGCCGCCATGAGCTTCGTCTCGGCTACGAGGCATGCCGCCGACGCCACGGTCCTGTCGTCGGCGCGCCCGTCTCTCTCCCGCACGTGCGTGCCCCCGCAATCCTCTTCTTCCACCACATGCTGGAAGAAGGGCATAGAACGCGATATTTGCCGGAGCATCCGGTTCACCGGCAATTGGCGATGTCACTATACGTAGTCACGAGTCCCCCGTCACCCCCGAGGATCGTCCTCCCCTTCCGACGCCACCCTGACAGGCTGCACATTGTTGCTGACATGATTCCTAACAGACTGGCTGAAGAGGGGATCTGTCGGACAACATGACGGCAGTATATGTGGGTAGATCACGCCACGACCCCTAACGCCCCCCCTATCTCCCCCCTCTTGTGATGTGTCAGATGGGACAAGCGGTCGTTTTGGTATACGTTACGTGAATCATGCTCGCGTTCAGCGGCCTGCACGCAGCGTTCACGAATGCCCGTCAGTGCTCTCCGCGCAGCCCGCTGGCGATGAACATCCCGGCCAGCATGGCGAACAGGAACGCCTGCAGGAACTGGATGAACATCTCGAAAGCCGTCATCACGATCGTCATCAGCACGCCGAGGACGCCGAGGCCCGCGCCCAGCGGGGTCAGCCGCTCGAACAGGAACCAGAAGCCCACCGAGCTGAAGAAGGCCACGAGGACGTGCCCGGCGAACATGTTGGCGAACAGCCGCATGAAGTGGGTGAACAGCGACGTGACGAACACTTCGGCCAGGATCAGGGGGGCGTAGAGCACGTACGCCCAGCCGGGCAGCCCGGGCAGGTGCACGATCCCCCTGAGGTAGCCACGCACGCCGTGGTGGCGGACGCCGAGGTAGACCTTGATTCCGTACACGGTGAGCGCCAGCACGAGAGGGAAGGCGATGTGCGCGGCGAGGGGGAACTGGATGAACGGGATGATGCCCATCAGGTTCCAGACGAGCACCGTCAGGAAGACCGTGAAGAGGAAGCCCATCCAGCGGTCGGCGTCCTTGCCGAGGTTGGGCTTGGCGATCTGTTCGCGTACGAACACGTACGCGTACTCGCCGAGGCTCTGCCGGCCGCCCGGGACGATCTTCGGGTTGGCGAACGCGGCCCAGCACAGGGCGATGGCGACGGCCGAGCTCAGCAGGGCGATGAGCACAGGTTTGGTGAACCATTCCGGGCCGCCGGGAAGGATCGGCGGAAACTCGAAGAGTTCCAGTCCGGGAGCAGTCCATTGCCCAGAGGGGTCTTTCAGAGCATGGGAGGTGATCAGGATCGTCGTCCGCACGGCGGTCCTTTCTGGTCCGAGCCAAATAAGAAACTCAGCACCTCTTCCCGGAGTCGCTGGAATCCACTGTCGGACTATCAGGTCAGGCGACATTCGAAGGCACTGAGCTGCGCCTTCGTCCAGCTGGGACTACGGCGCCGCGGGCGCCAGGAGCGGCCGACAATCGACCGCTGTGCGTTTTTCCCGGTATCCGCCCATAGTGTGGATTCTAAAGTACTATGACATCCTTTCGCCAGCCCTTGTCCTGCCGTCGCCCCTGCGGCAATCACCAGCCGCCCAATGGAGCTCGCAAAACCTTTTTCTATTGAGGAACAGGTGGGGCGCAATCGGCCGGCGAGGCGCATCCCACGCAACCTGGAAGGGCGACCCCATCGGCCCGTAGGATCAGCCGCGTGGATCTTGACGAAACCGCCGCCCGGCTCGGGGTGCCCGTCGAGGACGTCGAGCGTGTGCACCGGCTCGCCGGCGACCGGCCATCGGCTCCGTTACCCGCCAAGGCCGACGCGCCCGCGCTCCTGAACCGGCTCGCGGTCCCCCCGGACGACGCCGCCGAGATCATGGAGGGCTGGCCCGACCCCGGCTCCCCTCTGTGGACACCGGAGCTGCGCTGGCTGCTCGACCGCTCGATCGCCCTGGTCAGCGCCGATCTCAGCGGCCACGGCTGGCTGCCGCCCGGCCCGGCGCTGCCGCGCGAACGGGGCCCCGCCTGGCGGCACCTCTACGTGTACGCGTACCTGGCCCTGGTCGACGTCGTCATGAAGTACCACCGCGACCACGGCATCGACGAGTCCGTGTCGTGGGCGACGCTCGCGGACCTGGGCCGCAACCTCGCGGTGGACCGGCGCATGGGCGGCGAGGGCTGGCCGGTCATGCAGAGCTGGCTGACCCTGCACGCGCGCGGCGCCATCTACGAGCTGGGCCGGCTGCAGCACCATCGCGGCGGCGCCACCATCGACCTGCACATCCCCGAGACGGGGCCGCTGACCCCGGAGGCGGTCGAGGCGTCGCTCGACGAGGCCCGCGCCTTCTTCCCGCGCCACTTCCCCGACGAGCGCTACACGGAGTTCGCCTGCGGCTCGTGGCTGCTCGACCCGCAACTGCTGGAGTACCTGCCTGAAGACTCCAACATCGTCCGGTTCCAGCGGCGGTTCGAGCTGGAGCCCTACCAGGAGCCGGAAGGGCAGGACGCCGACGTCGAGGTGCTGCGGTTCGTCTTCCGCACCCTGACGACGCCGCTCGACCAGCTGCCGCGCCGCACCGCGCTCCAGCGCGCGATCATCGACCACCTGAAGGCCGGCCGCAGTTGGCGCATCCGCCGCGGCCGCTTCCCGATGTAGCCACGAGTGCCCCGGCAGGGCGCGCGCGGCGAGGCGATGCCGGAGGCATGATGAAGGTGCAAGACCGCACTCAGTCCGTCAGGCGCCGCCCACCGATCCGGGGCCCGACGTAGGCACGAGCCCAGGCGACCGCCGGGTCATCGGCTTGCTCAACAGCGACACCTGCTGCCTCCTTCCTTCCGGCCTGATGCTCCGTGAGAGAGAGCGAGGTCCGTACGTTGGGCGCGAAAGCCCGCCGCTGGGCCAAGATCTTCGTGTTCGCGACCGCGGCCGTCGCCATAGCCGTCGCGGTGGCCCTGGACAAGATCGACATGGCGAACGGCCTGGCCGGCATCGCCAGCTTGTTCCTCACCCTGCTGGGCCTTGTCGTCAACCCGCAGCAGAAAGCCGTGACCCCGGCCGACCTGCGCGAACGTCTTCGTACCGAGATGAAGAGCGTGCTGCACCGCGACGCCCAGCTACGGGGCCTCCTGCGTCCCGAGCTCCTGCCCGTGCGCCTGCTCGACCGCAGCGGCAGGGACGCCCGGCGCGACTCCGGTGGCCCCGTGTGGGCGGCGGGCGAGTTCCAGAGACATGCCGCCGGTCTCGTCACCGGCGCCACCCCGGGCCGGATGATCATCTACGGTCCCCCGTCCAGCGGCAAGTCGACATTGGCGCTGATGATGGCTCTGGGCCTGCTGTCCGAGGGTTACGTGCCGCTGCTGTTGGACGGCTCCTCGTGGGACCCGGTACGCGACTCGTTCGCCGACTGGTTCGACAAGGAGGTCTCCTCCGTGCTCGGCCCGGGGTACGAGCACAAGGGCAACCTCTACGACGTGCTCGGCCATGAAGCGACCACTGTGGTCATCATCGACGACTTCGACGCCCTGGCCGCGCACGCGAAGGAGGCGGTGGGACAACTGGAGCGGAGTGCCCTGCACACCCGCCCCCTCATCCTGTTCGCCAGGAGCGGCACGATCGATCCGTCCATCCTGCCGGCGGGGTACACCGTCCGTACGCTCGCGCCTCCGAGGCCGGGCCTGCTGCACAAGCACCTGCGACAGCTGGTGGGCAAACCCGCCGCCGATGGCAGGTGGCGTCCGGTGCTGGACCGGATCAACCGGCGACAGGACGACGACCTGACCGCGCTGCTGTCCACGCCGCTGTTCCTGGGCCTGGCACGGCAGGTGTGCGACGACCCCGGGTCCGGGCGCGATCCGGGGCGGCTTGTCACCCTCGTGGACGAGCATGGACGCACCTCCGCCGAGGAATTCCTGCTGAACGAGCAGGTCGCCATGGCCACCAGTACGGCACTCAACCCCGGCCTCCGGTTACGGCTGGACACGCCCGGAGCCCGCCGTTGGCTGCGCAATCTGGCCGCCGTGCTGCGCGGGCGCAAGGACCGGCGCATGGCGTGGTGGGAGGTGCACACCGCGATCCCGCCCGCCGTGCCGATGTTCGCCACCGCGCTGGTGCTGTTGCCCGCCTATCAGCTCGCGCTCGTCATGCCGCTCGGGCTGACCCGCGGGCTGGCCATCGGGCTGGCGGCCGGAGTGGTCATGGGGCTGCTCAGAGGCGTCACACCGGACGCGCGCTCGGTCGTGATCGCCGGGCTCACGGCCACGGCGGGAGTCTGGGGAATCGGTCTGTTCCACCTGTCCCCGGCGCAGGCGGCGGGGGACGCGGTCGAGCTCGGCACGGCCTTCACGCTGGCGCTCGCCTGCCGTCCCCTGCTGATCCGCCGGCATCCCCTGCGCCTTCCCCTCCCACGGGGCCGTGGCCTGGGCGTCCCCGGGCGGGTCGTCGGGACGGCTGCTGTGGCGCTGGTGGCCTGCGGGTCGGCGCTGGCTTGTGAGGTGGCCGGCCGGCTCGGCGCCGAGTTCAAGTACGGCGGCGGCTTCCCGCCCATCTTCGTCTCGATGGCCACGGGCGTCGGCATCGCCACGATGGCCGGGCGGATGATGGCCGTGGACCTGTCCGCGCCGCCCGTCCCGTGCAGGCTCGCCCCGCGGATCCGGGGGATTCTCAGGTCGCCGCTGCCATACCTGCTGAAGGCCATCCCACCCGTGGTGCTGATCGGCGTCATGGCGGGGCTGACCGGCATCTGGCGCGGCGCGGCGTACGGGACGCAAATAGTGATCGTCTTCGGCCTCGTGCTCGGCGTGCCGATCGCGCTGGTCGTCGGCACCATCAACTGGCTCGCCCAGTCGCTGCCCAGCGAGCCTGCCGCCTCGGCCAGGACGATCCGGCGCGGCGACCGGTGGGCGGCGCTGGGCTGCGTGGCCGCGGTCGCCCTGGTGGCCACGGCCGGGATCATGGTGCTGCGCGGCCCCGGCGACAGCCTGATCAAGGTCGTCGAGGGGCAGAGCGGAGGCTTCAGCGTGCAACCCTGGCAGGGCATCCTGTTCGGCCTCACCCTGGGCGTGGTGCTGGCGTCCCTGCACACGGTGTGGCCTGCCGTCGTGGTCGGGCAGCTCTGGCTGGCAGGGAGCAGGAAGCTCCCGTGGCGGACGGTGCTGTTCCTGGAGGAGCTGCACACGCGGCGGCTGCTTCGCCGGACGGGCCCGTACTACCAGTTCACCCATGACCGCCTGGCCGACGTGCTCGACACCGGAAAACGCGCGAGCAGCGAGTAGCGCGCGTCAGGCGTCGGCCGAGCCCGATCAGGCCCGGCCCGAGCCACCACCCCGACATCGCACGCGTGACACCGCAGCACCCGAGTGCCGTCTTCGGGCCGGGACGAAGCCCCGCGAGATCCACACCTCACGGCACCCTTCCCCCGGCCCGATGGTGGCGTGACGCAGACCGCGCCAGTGCCGCCGAGGCCGGTGACCTCGGCCATGCCTTATGGCGGCAGATGTACGAGCGAGCCGACCCTGACCTACTGCGTGAACGCGTCCTGCTCGCCGGCTGTGCCCAGCCCTTCACACGGGATTCGCGCCAGACCCCGTTTTCCGGAAGATGTCTGCCGTGCCGGCGTCATCGGTCGGTGCACTGATAAACGACCCAGCGGCCGCCGCCCGCATTGGCCACGGCGTTCCTCTTCGCCTTGGCAGGCGTGCTCCCCCTGCCGCCCCAATAGACGTTTCGCCTGGCGTTGTAGGCGACAGCGCCACACCCGTTGACGAAGGTGACAAGGACTTTGCAGCTGGAGCGGCCGCACTCTTTCAGCGCCCGCCGTTTGGCGGCAGCCGCACTCGCATAGTTCCAGGACCTGCCGTTACGGCCGCTCGGGGCCACGGCGATGGCACCGTAATAGTAACGTGCGTGACTTGCGCCCGCAGTAGCCGATGTAGCGGCACTGGCGGCTCCGGGAAACGCCGTAGCCAGCACCCCGCTCGCCATAAAGACGCAAGCGGCCATCGCAGTGAGCTTCTTGCCTAGCAGCATGGATGTCTTTCCCTTCGTACCGTCCGAGCGGACGGCAGCGTGCTTGATGAGAAGAGTCTGCATTGTGCCACTTGCAAACCACTTGAACCGATAGATGCCTAAAGGAACGGAAGCCTCGGCCTCCCCGTCCGCAGCTCCTGGACCACGGCGCGCTGCGGGCCAGGGGGCAGGAGTCCGATCCTGTCGCGGGAAACCCGCCCTCCCGGCCGGCTCAGCTGTCGCCCGCGCGGAGCACCTCGCTCAGCCGTCGCCGCCGGCGCAGCGCCGATTCGACGGGCACCACGACGGCGACCGCCGCCAGGAACACGACCGCCACCAGGCCGAGCGCCCACCACGGCACCGCCGGGGCCGGATCGTCGCCGGTGAGCAGGCGCAGGGCGAGCGAGCCGAACGTCAGGCGGGCGAGCAGCACCCCGAGCAGCGGACCGCCCACGGCGGCGACCAGCACCGGCGGCAGCAGTTCTCCCGCGGCGACCCAGCGGGCCTCCCGGGGCCGCAGCCCGAGGGTGCGCAGCCGGGTGAGGGTCTGCCATCGCTCCGGCGCGCCGGCCGCCGTGCCGAGAGCGAGTCCCAGCAGGCCCAGGACCGGCAGGGTCACGGCCGAGACCCACGCCAAGCGCAGCAGTCCCGAGGCCAGCGGCCCCTCCGCGATCCCACGGCCGACGGTGGCGGCGAAGACGAGCGCGTACGACGCCAAGGCCACGGAGGTCACGAGCACCAGCAGCGGCAGCACCCGGGCCGAGGCCACCGCCGCCCGCGCGGCCCCGAACACCGCCAGCGGCCGGCTCGACCGCAGCAGCCGCCTGAGCACGAGGCGCATCGCGAGGGGCAGCGCCCGCACCGGCACGAGCGCGCCCGTGAGCGCGCAGAGGGCGGGCGCGCTCGCGGGCAGCACCCCGCCGCCGATCCCACGCTGGTACAGCGCGACGAGGGCGCCGGCCGCGACCGCCAGCACCCCCAGCTCAAGAGCGGCCCGCCGCAGTCGTACGGTGTCACGCACCCACCGCCGCGCACTCCGGTTGGCAGGGACGCGGCGATCCCGGGTGGCGCGGGCGGCGGCGAGCGTGCCGAACGCCGGCCCGGCGGCGACGGCGGTGACGACCACGGGGAGCGTCCACTCCCAGGAGACCCCCGGCGCGACGGCCCGGGCCAGACCGAGCCCGGCCGCGGCGGCCAGCAGCGCCAGCGCGGCGGATTCGAGCAGCAGCTCGCCGCCGATCACCGGGAGCGACATCCCCCTCTGCCGGGCGGCCGTCAGGGCGGAGGCGCGGCGGCGTACCAGCAGGTCGGCGGCGAGCAGCAGGACCAGGACCGCGACGGCGAGCAGGGTGACGAGCAGGACGGACGCCTGCGCGAACGCGGCCTCGACCTGGGCGCTCACCTTCCGCAACACCCCGTCGAGCCGGGTCTCCCACTTCAGTGAGCCGTCCCGGGCGCCGGAGGAGCCGGAGGACGCCTTGAGCGCGACCACCTTCGCGGCGACCGACGGGACCAGGTCCCAGGTGAGCCGGGCCGGGTCGGGCGTGAACGAGACGGTACGCCGCAACTCGTCCGGCCCGAAGGCGAGCCGCGCGTCGGGCAGCGACTCGCGGGACAGCAGCCCGGCCAGCCGGATGGATCCGGTGCCGTCCGCGCCGGCGACGGGACGGAGCAGCGGGGGGAGGAGCCGCCAGGCGGGATCGGCGCTGTCCCGAGGCCGGAAGACGCCGCTGACCTGGACCTTCTTGACGTTCCCCTGGTCGTCGGTCAGCGGGATGTGGGCGCCCGGACGGAGCTGGAGAGCGGCGGCGTCCGCCTCCGACAGGCCCACCTGCACCGGCCACGGCGGCGCGCCGTAGGGAACCGCCGCCGTCTCGGAGGCGGTGGGCCGGGGTGGGCCGCCCGCGATCCAGGTCACGTCGGGCCCGCCGTCGCGGGCCACGTAGGCGAGCTGGAACGTCCGCAGCACGCTGCCATCGGTGATCTTGAGGGTGGGGCTGGTGACGGTGGCGACCGGTGGGCGCAGGACGGCGCGCAGGCCGGGGCCGAGCTCGTCCGTCGCCCTGGTACGGAAGTCGTCGACGTCCTCGGCGAGGCGGGGGTGCCGGACCCGGCTGCCGTCCGGCCCGTCGTCGCCTTCCATGCGGGAGTGGACCTGGAGGTCGCCGCCGTCCCTGCGTACCGCGTCGCGTACGGCCGCGTCGGCGGTCGCCGACAACAGCGGCGGTACGGCGCCGGCCAGCAACGTGACGACCGCCACCACGACCGCGGCCAGGAGCAACGGCCCGGCGTCGGCGCGGGCGCGGCCGGCGACGCTGGGCCAGTGCGGTCCCGGGACCCTCACGACGCCACCCGCAGATGCGCGGCGTCGGCGAGCCGGGCCTGGACGACGACCACCGCGCTCACCGCCAGCGCGCACCCGGCCAGCAGCCCGGTGAGCAGGACGGCCTCGGCGGCCCACGGCCAGACGGGCAGGACCTCGGGAACGGGCGCGGCGCCGGTGTCGGAGCGGACGAGCAGCGGCGCGACGACGCGGGTGGCCACCGCGCCGACGACGGCCCCCACCGCGAGCAGCGGCACCAGGATGCCGACGTGCTGGCCGAGCAGCACGGCACGGATCTCGCGCCGGGTCATCCCGAGCCCCCGCAGCCGCGCGATCTCGACCGCGCGGGCCCGCAGGTCGAACGTCACGTGCAGGACGATCCCGGCGATCATCAGCAGCACCGCGGCCGGGACGAGCAGCCGGAGCACGGCCGGCAGCCCGGCCCGCAGCGGGCCGCCGGTGAGCCGGGCGGTCTCGGACGCGCGCGTGGTGACGTCGCCGAGGCGGAGACCGGCCGCGTCACCACTGACGGGACGGCCGACCCACCACGCGTCCACGGGCACGTCGAAGTCGCCGCTGACGGCGAGGGCACGGGACAGGGCGTCGAAGTCGGCCAGGATGGCCGCCGCGCCCGGAGCGGACGGCACGGCCGGCAGCACCTCGGCCACGTCGACCTGTACGGGGGTGAGGCCGACGGTGAGGTCGAGCCGGGAGCCGCGCCGGGCGCCCACCTCGTCGGCGAAGCGGGCGGAGACGGCCACGGGCACCGGTCCCGGGGCCGGGAAGGCGGTGGCGATGAGGTTCCTGGCGGCCTCCGGCGGGCCCTTCAGCGCGACGGTCGTGGTCATCCTCAGCTCGGTGCCCGCGGAGGTGCTGGTCAGGGCGACGGCCGGACTGCCGAGCTGCCCGGGGGCCGGCCCGGCTGAGGTCGCGGTCCAGGGCGACGCCCCGGAGCCTGTCCCCGCGACGGTGAGCGTGACGGCGACGCGGCTGTCCCCCTCGGGGGCTTCCGCCAGGGCGTCGGAGTAGCCGGTGCCCACGTTCCCCGTCGCGATCGCGAACGGAAGGGACACCGCGACCAACTGGAGCCCTTCGGCCGTCGCGCAGTCCGGCAGCGGATGCGCCGCGCCGTCGAGCGGGACGGGCGCGCCCGTGCACGGGGTACGCAGCCCGGTCGCGTCCTGCAGCAGCAGCCGGGGCGTCACGGTGAGCGGCGTCGGACCGGTCGCCTTCCCGGTCAGGGAGAGCGCTGCCCCGGCCGGGACGGGAACACCGGCGGCCCGCGCCTGCGGCGCGAGCAGGGCGCCCACGTCGCTCCAGGTGCGGCCGTCGTCCAGCCGCCCGCGCAGCAGCGCCTCGGCACGCGTGGTGTCCACGGCGATCAGCCGGGGCGGGTCACCGGCGCCGCCGAGCCACTGCCCGACCGCGATGCCGCGATCGGTGGCCGGGCTCACCTCTCCCCCACTGGCCGCGCCGACCAGGCTGCCCTGCCCGGCGGCGGGCGGGGCGGTGAGGGTGAGCGCGAGATCGGTGCCGACGGACAGATCGGCCTGGTCCTGCTGGGAGCGCTGCCACGTGGCGTCGAACCCGACCCCGTACGTGGCCGCCGCGCACCCCAGCCCGATCAGCAGCCCCGCCGCGACCGCCTGTGGCCTGCGGGCGGCCTCGAACGCGGCCAGCGCGACCATCAGCCCGCGAGCCCGTCCGGCCAGCCTTTCCACCAGACGCAACGCGGGCCACACCAGGCGCAACGCCAGCGCGGATCCGGCGATGAGCAGCAGCGCGGGAGCGAGCACCCGTACGGCGTCGACGGCAGAGCCCGAACCGGCCGGCTGATCGCGCAACTGCCACCAGCCGACGGCGGCGAACGCCACGAGCAGCAGGTCCGCGCCGGAGCGGGCGAGCAGCTCCCGCCGCCCGCGCACACCTCCCGAGGGGGTCCGCAGCGCGGGCACGACGAGCACCGCCGCCAGCGCCAGCGCGCCGCCGGCGACGGACAGCACCTGTACGGCGTTCACGGAGAAAGGCGTGGCGAGCCCGGCCCCGGCCATGGGCGGCAGCCGGGTCAGCCCGGCGTGCAGGGCGGACGAGGCCGGGATCGCGACCGCGGCGGCGAGCACGGCGAGCGCGCCGGCCTCGACGAGCGCGGCGCCGGCGAGCTGGCCACGGCCGAAGCCCAGCGCGGACAGCAGGGCGGTCTCGTCGCCGCGCACACCGGCGCTGAGCCGGCCGGCGAGGGCGAGGGCGGTCGCGGTCAGGACGAGTCCGATGGCGGCGACGGCGAGCACGGCGGCCGTGGTGACCCGCTGCTGCTCGTGGGCGGACAGCAGGGTCGCGGGCAGCCGGGAGGCGACGCGCTGGATGCGTACCCGGTCGCCGAGCGTCCGCCCCAGGCGGCGGTCGGCGCCGAGCACGGCCTGGGTGACGGCGTCGAGGTCGCGGACGGCCGGCGCGGACAGGTCGGGGCGGGCGGCGATCTCCAGCCGGTCGAGGGTGGAGCCGCCGCCGAGCAGGTCGGCGAGGTCGACGAGGAACGGCCCGTACGCGTGGACCGGATGGGCGGAGCGGCCGTCGCGGTAGGCCGGGTCGTAGCCGGCGGCGGCGAGGGGGTCACGCTCCCAGCCGGCGCCCGGCAGCGGGCGTACGATCCCGACCACGCGCACCTCGGCCTCCTGGTCGGGATCGTCGGCCAGCTCTCTGCCGAGGCGGACCCGGCTGCCGGCGGTCAGGCCGAGCTGCCGCGCGGTGCTCTCCAGGACGACCGCCTCCGCCGGCGCGGCGCCCGCCCGCGGCAGGCGTCCGGCGGCCAGCTGGGTGCGGGCCGGCAGGTCCTCCACCCCCGACAGGTACGCCACAGCCGGGACACCGGAGCCGGGCAGCGACCGCATCGCGGACGACGCACGCGCGGCCGTCGTCGTCGCGAACGGGGCGAGGGCCGAGGTCAGCACGGCGCGGGTGTCGTCGGCGACGGATCTCGCGTGCTCCCCGCGGATGGTGACGGCGTAGGCGGTGACGTCGATCTGTTCGGGGGTGGCGCGCGAGGCGGCGGTCTCCAGCGCCCGCTCGGCGGTACGGGTGAGCAGGAGGGCGCAGGTGCCCAGCAGCGTGGGGCCGACCACGGCGACGGCCAGGAGCGCCGCCAGCAACGGCCATTGGGCACGGGCCCGCCGGGCGACCAGCCTCAGCACGGACGACCCTCACCGATCACGAATCGCCCCGGCTCGCGGAGTGCTCGGCGAGATGCCCGTCATTGATGCGGATCACCCGATCCGCCAGCGCGAGCATCGTCGGATCATGCGTGGAGACCAACGCCGTCACCCCCTCGGACTCCACCACCCCGCGCAGCAGCGCCATCACCGACAGCCCGGTCTCGGCGTCCAGCTGCCCGGTCGGCTCGTCCGCGATCAGCAGCCGGGGCGAGGCGGCCAGCGCCCGGGCGATCGCCACCCGCTGCTGCTGCCCGCCGGACAGCTCGGCGGGCAGCTGCTCGGCGTGGGCGGCCAGCCCGACCAGTTCCAGCAGCAGCGCGACCCGCCGCTCACGCTCCACCGGGGGTACGCGGGCCAGCCGCAGCGGGGCGCCCACGTTCTCCGCGGCCGACAGCACGGGGATCAGGCCGAAGGTCTGGAAGACGTACGAGACCTTCTCCCGCCGCAGCAGGGACAGGCCGTCCTCGTCGAGGGCGGTGACGTCCGTCCCGTCGACGAGGACCGTGCCGGAGTCCGGGCGGTCCAGACCGCCGATGATGTTGAGCAGCGTGGTCTTGCCGGAGCCGGACCGCCCGACGAGGGCGGTCATGGTGCCGGCCGCGAGCTCGAACGTCACTTCCCGCAACGCGTGCACGGCGGTCGCCCCGCTGCCGTACCGGCGATGGACGCCGCGCACGCTCACCAGGGGGCCGTCGTTCACGCGGGCCCGCCGCCGTCGGGACGGATCGCGACGTGATCGGCCTCCAGCACCAGCCGGACCCGTCGCGTCAGCGCCAGCGCCTCCCGGTAGTCGCGCGGCACCTGAACCCGCCCGGCCCTGTCCATCACCGCGTACTCCTCGGCGATCACCTGCTGGGCGCCGTCGTCCCCGGTGGCGGTACGCCGCAGCACCTCGCTGCTCGTACGCCCGTCGCGGATTGCCACCGTCCGCTCCACCTGCCCGCTGACCGAGGGATCGTGGGTCACGACGACGACGGTGACGCCCAGCCGCTGGTTGACGTCCCGCAGCAGCCCGAACACCGCGGCCGACGTGGCGCTGTCCAGCTCCCCGGTCGGCTCGTCGGCCAGCAGCACCCTGGGCTCGTTGGCGAGGGCCACCGCGATGGCCACCCGCATCTGCTGCCCGCCGGACAGCTGCGCAGGCCGCCGCTCGGCGCACTCGGCGACGCCGAGCAGGTCCAGCAGCTCGGCGGCGCGCTTGCGGCGTACCCGGCCGGGAGCGCGGGCCGCGGTCATCGGCAGGTCGACCATCTGCCGCGCGGTCAGGTACGGGATGAGGTTGGCGGCGGTCTGCTGGCGTACGAGTCCGACGGTGTGCCGCCGGTACCGGACCCGATCGGCCCGCGACATGTCCAGCAGGTTCCACCGATCGACCCGCACCCGCCCGGCGGTGGGGGCGTCGACCCCGGCCAGGATGGACAGCAGCGTCGACTTTCCCGACCCGGACGCTCCGACGACGGCCACCATCTCCCCGCCGTCCACGACCAGGTCAAGCCCTTGCAGCGCCTGCACCTCGACCGACCCGGACTGGTAGATCCGCACCAGGCTCTCGCACACGATCAGCGCGTCCCGCCCGAACTCCGGCGCCTTCGCGGGAGGCTGCGGCAGGGGTAAGGGCGTGATGGACATCCCCCTCCTCGACCCCGGCACGGCTGCGCTCCGGGGCCGACTCTATCGCCCGCGCAAATCGAGCCCAAGACTCTTTCCTGAACGTAGGCGAACACATCATGACAACTACTTTGCGTGACCGGCGGATGACGATCGAGCATGAGGGTGATCAAGAAGGAGCCAGGAAGACCCAGATTCGGCCCGCACGATCCCCTGTGCGCGGTCAGACGTTTCCGCAGTTCAGAGCCACAATCAGCCCCTCTCGTCGCGGGTTGATCACTGGGTGTGATTGAATCGCGAGGAATATGACCGATTAATGCCCTTTACTCATGCTTTAGGCTGCTTTTCGGGGCTTTCCTGATGGTTTGACTATCTAGACGTCCTCGGAATACTGGGTGATCGAACGGCGCCGATTCGCTCTTTCCCCCTAGCTCAGGACTGTCATGCCGCCAGATTTTGCCAGCGTCGCGATAGTGGCAGGCGTCGTCGCCGTCGCCCTCGCAAGCGTGCTGATCTACCGCCACCGCGTACGCCGTGAGCTCGTCCGAACCCGTGCGCAGCTGACCGAGACCCGGGACGCGTACGAACACCTGTCCCGCGAGAACGCGCAGCGGGAACAGCGGATGCGGCAGGCCGAGCATCAGGCCAGAGAGGCCGCCGAGGAGGCCCGCGAGCTGCGCGCCCAGCAGGACCTGACGCGCGTCGAGACCGAGCACCTGCTGTCCACCCGCATCCCGGCACTGGTCTCCCACCTGCGCGCCTCGCACGTGACCGTCCCGGGGCTGCAGAATCCGGCGCTGGCCGGCACCGACGTCGACCGCCAGCACCACGCCCTGCTCGACGCGATCTCCAACGCCGTACGCGAGGAGGCGGTCCGCATCGACGAGGCGGCCCAGGCGGTCGTCCGGGGCGCGATGGCCCGCGTGCAGACCCAGGCGCTGCGCGCCCAGGACCTGCTGGCCGCCGTGCAGCGGCGCTACAGCGGCGACGAGCACACCCAGCTGCTGCGCGAGGTGCTGGGGCTCGACATGTTCAACGAGCTCATCGTGCGCCGCGCCCAGGCCACCGGCATCGCCTGCGGCGCCACGACGGGCCTGTCCCGCGATGACACCTACCTCGTGGACCTCGTGGTGGGAGCCATCGCGCGGGTCGAGAACTTCGATCAGCGCATCGAGGGGCCGGCCAACCACCTGCGCCGCCGCGTCGGCGTGGCCGCCAGGGCCGCGGAGCCGATCCTGTTCGTCACCTCTGAGCTGCTGGCCAACGCCGTCCATCACTCCCACGGCACGCTCAAGGTGACCATCGCCGTGCACGAGACCAACACGGGCGCGGCCATCGTCATCGACGACGCCGGGGTGGGGCTCAACGAGGAGCAGTACGCGCGGGCCAGCCGGCTGCTGAGCGGCCGGCACGCCGTGCGGCTGGTCGATCTGGGCAGCCCGCCCCACACCGGATGGGCGGCCATCGGGCGGCAGGTCGCCCAGTACGGCATGCAGGTGACGGTGAAGAAGAGCGCCTACGGCGGCGTCCAGGCCGTGGTGAGCGTACCCGCGGCCCTGCTGGTGGAGATGCCCGAGGGCACCCGCCCCTCCGTGCTCGCGCCCGAGCCGGTCAGGGCCGTCGTGGCGGCGGCGCCGCCGTACCAGCGCCGCGCGCCGGAGCCCGAGACGGCGCCGCAACCGGCGCACGCGTCGGTTGCGGCGATGTCCGCGCGCGCGACCGCACTGGCCGATGTCCCGGCCGGCCCGGCTGCCGGCCCTGCCGGGGCCGAAGGTCTTCCCGGGTTGCCGCAGCGCCGCCGTCAGTCGCCGCGGCGCGCTCCGTCCAGCGCCGCCGCCGGCCCGCTCACCACCCCGGAGGAGGCCCAGAAGCGGTGGGGTGACTTCCAGACGGGCGCCGAAGCGGGCCGCCGCGAAGCAATGCCGTCTCACCAGGACGACGCGACCGAAGGGAACTGACCGCTCCATGGACCACACCCCCGCCGCCACTCCCCGCCCGAGCCGCCGGCCGCTGACGCTCGACGTGTCCTGGGTTCTGTCGCCGCTCCTGGCGCTGCCCGGTGTCGCCAGCGGCGTGGTGCTGAGCCGCGACGGGCTCATCCTCGGCGGTTCCGCCGACGTGAGCGTCGAGGCGGGAGAGCGAACGGCCGCGATGACGAGCTCGGTGCTGGGAGCGGCCCGCGCCCTGTGCGAGGGGCTCAGCAACGGCGCCGACGGCGAGGTGGTGGACATCGTCATCTCCGCGGGCAACGGCTACTACTACATCGCCCCGGCAGGAGACCGCGCCGCCATCGTCGTGGCCGCCACCGGTGCCGTCAACGTCGGGTCTCTCGCCTACGAGGTGCAGCTCCAGGTGCAGAAGCTCATCAAGGCGCTCAACGACGCCAGCGCGGCCAGGACACCGGAAATCCCCGCATGACCTCCGGACGACAGCGCCGGCGTGTCGTCCCCGACTTCATGGCCGCCGCCAAGCTGGCCGTGCCCGAACAGATCAACGTCGAGCGGACGACACTCGTCCACGTCGCTCCCGAGGTGGCCGCCGACGCGCTGGACCCTCCGGGCGTCCACCTGGTGAACCTCCTGAGGGAGGGTCCGCTGTCCGTCTACGAGTGCGCGGCGCACCTGGACCTGCCGTACTGCGTGGTGCGGCTGCTGGTGGCGGGGCTGGCGGCCTCCGGCACGCTGCTCACCCGGGATCCGCCCCGCGCGGACGGTCCTGACCTAGAAATCTTGGAGTTGGTTCTGAGTGGCCTCCGCGCTCTCTGAAAGCCGGATCAGCGTCGACCACATCCCGGTCAAACTGATCATCGCCGGGCCGTTCGGCGTGGGCAAGACGACCATGGTCGGCGCCCTGTCGGAGATCAAGCCCCTCAACACCGAGGAGGTCCTGACCCAGGCGGGCACGCTGGTCGACGACCTCACCGGCGTCAACGAGAAGACCACGACCACGACCGCCATCGACTTCGGCCGGCTCACGCTGCCCGGCGTGGTGCTGTACCTGTTCGGGGCTCCTGGCCAGACGCGCTTCCAGGTCCTGTGGGAGGAGCTGGCGCGCGGCGCGCTGGGCGTGCTCGTGCTGGCCGACACGCGGCGCATCGACGACAGCTTCGCCGTGCTGGATCTGGTGGAGAACGCCGGCATCCGGTACGCAGTCGCGGTCAACCACTTCCCCGACTCGCCCGAATACCCGGCCGAGGCGTTGCGGCAGGCGCTGGACCTGGACCCGCGCACCCCGCTGCTGGTGTGCGACGCCCGCGACCCCGCCTCCGCCCGCGCCTCGCTGATCGCTCTGGTGGAGCACATCAAGGAACTGATGGTGTCATGACCCTGCGTTATCTGCCCGACGCGGGCAAGCTGTACGGCCCCGAGTGGACCCGGGACCCGCAGGCGGTCTACGCGAGACTGCGCGAGCGCCACGGCCCCGTCGCGCCCGTGGAGATCGCCCCCGGCGTCCAGGCCCACCTGGTGATCGGATACCAGGCCGCGGTGGACGTGCTCACCAACGCCGGCGGCGTCTGGAGCAAGGACTCGCGCCCGTGGCAGGTCAGGCTGCCGGACACGCCCGGGGCCGCGGCCGCGCTCGGCATGCTCGCCCACCGGACCAACGTCCTGTACTCGGACGGCGCCGATCACGCCCGCTACCGTAAGGTGATGACCGACTGCTACGGCATGATCCAGCCGCACAAGCTGCGCGACATGGTGATCGAGGTCTCCGACTCGCTCATCCGCCGCTTCGCCGCGACCGGGTCGGCCGACCTGGCCACCGAGTTCGCCAGGCCGATCCCGCTGCGGGTCTTCAACCTGCTCCTGGGGCGCCCGGACGCCGACAGCGCCGCCCTGATCTCGGCCCTGTACGACATGATGGAGGCCGACGGCGAGGCCGGGGCGCGCGGCACCGAAGCCTACTACCGCTACATCACCGAGCTCATCGAGGCCAAGTACGCCGACCGGGGCGACGACCTCACCTCGTGGTTCATCGACCATCCCGTCGGGCTGAGCCGGCAGGAGGTGCTGGAGGCGCTCGTGGTCACCCTGGCCGCCGGCTTCGACCCGATGGCCAGCCTCATCTCGAACACGATCTCGCGGATGGTCAGCGACGACCGCTACTACAACTCGCTGTCCAACGGCGCGCTGAGCACGTACGACGCGCTGCTGGAGGCGCTGCGCGCCGAGCCGCCGATGGCCAACTACGGCCCGTACTTCACGACGCGGGCGGTGGACTTCCACGGCACCTGGATCCAGCCCGCCGAGCTGGTCCTGGTCTCCTACGCGGCGGCCAACACCGAGCCCACGCACGTCCCGGACGAGCTGCGCTCCGACGGCGGCGCCTACCTGGGCTTCGGCGCGGGCGCGCACCGCTGCCCGGCGGCG
This sequence comes from Nonomuraea sp. AD125B, assembly GCF_041402765.1. NCBI lineage: Bacteria > Bacillati > Actinomycetota > Actinomycetes > Streptosporangiales > Streptosporangiaceae > Nonomuraea > Nonomuraea sp. AD125B. The sequence goes on from NZ_JBGLOU010000003.1 coordinate 285,299, forward strand.
GACCCGGCGACGCTCATCGCGATGACCGCCATCGAGCGGCTGACCTCCCACCTGAGCGACCTCGAACTGACCGTGCCGCGTGAGGAGCTGGAATGGCGGCCGGGGCCCTTCATCCGGTCGCTGGCCGGCCTGCCCGTCCGCTTCACCCCCATCCGTCCAGACCAGCCAGGAGAATCCCCTTGGTCAGCGCACCACCCGTCGTCCTCGACCCCTTCGGAGCAGACCTCCCAGGCGAGACCCGCCGACTACGCGACCTCGGCCCCCTGGTCCTCGTAGAGCTTCCCGGAGGCATCCCGGCCTGGGCGGTCAACGGGCACGAGCTGCTCAAGGAGCTCATACTCAACCCGCTGGTCAGCAAGGACAAGCGGCACTGGCGGCTGTGGGAGGAGGTCGGCTCCCGGCCCGAATGGATGTGGATCGCCACGTGGCTCGGCGTGCGGAACATGCTGAGCACGTACGGCGCGGACCACCGGCGGCTGCGCAAACTCATCGCGCCGAGCTTCACCGCGCGCCGCAGCAAGGCCCTGCAGCCGACCATCGAGCGCGTCATCGGCGAACTGCTCGACGACATGGCGGCGGCGCCGGCCGGGGAGCCGGTCGATCTGCGCGCGGCGTACGCGCATCCGCTGCCGATGCGGGTGATCTGCGAGCTGTTCGGCGTGCCCGACCACATGCGGGCCGAGATGGCGCAAATTATGGAAGCGGTCATGGACACCACGGCCACGCCGGAGGCGGCGGCGGCCAACTTCCAGCGGATCATGACCGTGCTGCCCGCGCTGGTCGCGTACAAGCGCGAACATCCCGGCGACGACCTGACCACGGAGCTCATCCAGGCCCGCGACCAGGGCGACCGGCTCACCGACGACGAGCTGCGTGACACGCTGCTGCTGCTCATCGCCGCCGGGCACGAGACCACGGTCAACCTGATCGGCAACGCGGTGCACGCCCTGCTCACCCATCCCGAGCAGCTCCGGCGGGTGCTGGCCGGAGAGATCTCGTGGGAGGCGGTGGTGGAGGAGACCCTGCGCTGGGCGCCCTCCATCGCGAACCTGCCCCTGCGCTTCGCCATCGAGGACATCGAGATCGGCGGCGCGCGGATCGCGGCGGGCGACGCCATCCTCACCACCTATCTGTCGGCGAACCACGACCCCGCTCAGCACGGCCAGGACGCCGGCAGCTTCGACGCCACGCGGCCCCAGGACGAGCACCTCGCCTTCGGCATCGGCGTGCACCGCTGCATCGGCGCCCCGCTGGCCAGGCAGGAGGCGCTCACCGCGCTGCCCGCCCTGTTCGACCGCTTCCCCGATCTGTCCCTGGCCGTGGGCGAGGGCGAGCTGAGGCATGTCCCGTCGTTCATCGCCCACGGGTGGAGCACGCTGCCGCTCCTGCTCCGGGACGGCCCGCGCGGCTGACACGGTCGTCCGGACCCTGGAGCCGCCGCAGAAGGGCGGCTCCAGGGTCCGGACGTCACAGGGCGTTCAGACGCGAGTCCACTTCTGGTTGTTCTGGCCGTTGCACGGCCAGATCTGCACCCTGGTGCCGTTGGCGGTGGCGGCGCCGGACACGTCCAGGCACTTGTTCGCTCCCACCGCCGTGATCGTGCCGTCGGCGTTGAGCCGCCACTTCTGGTTGTTCTGCCCGTTGCAGTCCCAGATGATCACGGCGGTGCCGTCCGCCGTCCCGCCCCCGTTCACGTCGAGGCACTTGGTGCCGTACACCCGCAGCTCGCCCGCGGCGGTCGCCGTCCACTGCTGGCCGGGCTGCCCGTTGCAGTCCCAGATCTGCACCTGTGTGCCGTTCGTCTGCGAAGCGCCGTTGAGGCACCGGTTCGATGCCACACCCCGCAGCGCGCTGCCCGAGGACGAGCCGTCACCCTGCCCGACGCCCTTGCCGTTGAGGGTGAACGAGTCCACGTCGAACGCGTTCGCGGACGGCGCCTTGAACACGACGTAGACGGTGTGGGTGCCTCCGGGGTCGGTGACCCGCACCGCGGGCTGGGACACGTAGGTGTTCCACCCTCCGGTCGCCGCGACGGGACTGGAGGCGATCAGGGTCCCCGTCGGCGAGTCGGCGCGCAGTTCGATGGACGCCCCGGTGCTGGACGGCGCCGAGACGCGGAAGGACACCGTGTCGATCCCGGAGAGGTTGACCGGGCTGAAGGAGATCCAGTCGTTGTTGGAGATGTCGCCGATGCGCCTGCCGCCCTCGGCTCCCGTCTCGTCGACGATCCGGATCCCGGACGAGCCGGTGAAGTGCTCGGCCTGCTTGTGCTTGGGCTGCAGGGTGACGCCGGCGCTGCCCTTCAGGCCGCCCTTGTCGGTGTAGTCGGCGGACAGGGCGTAGTAGACGTTGGCGGCCTCGTCGTGGCCGGACGCGGTGGTCGTGACCGTGCCGGTGCAACCGGTGTACTGGCCGGTGTCGTGGGCGTGCTGGTCATGGCCGAGCGCCGTGATCACGTTGACCTTGGTGCAGTCGACGGCGCCGTCCTCGGGGTCGGTGACGCTCACCGTGTACGCCACCTGGTCCCCGAAGTCGATGAACCCGCCGTCGGGCGGAGCCGAGAAGACGACCTTGGGACGGGTGTTGCCGACGGCGATGGACAACGTGACGCTGCCCGTCTTCCCGCCGGAGTCCCGTACGGTCAGCTTGGCGGTGTAGGTCCCGTTGGCGCTGTAGGTGTGGGACGGGTTGGCGCTGGTGGAGGTCCCGCCGTCGCCGAAGTCCCACGCGTAGGTGATCGCGTCGCCGTCGGGGTCGGACGAGCCGGCCGAGGAGAACGCCACCGTCAGCGGCGCCGCGCCCGAGTCGGGGTTGGCGCTCGCCTTGGCCAGGGGCGCGCGGTTTCCCGCCACGTAGTCGATCCGGTAGATGCTGTCATCGGTGTTCGCGTGGCCGAAGCCGTTGCCCCAGTCGGCCATGTACAGCGCGCCGTCCGGACCGAACTTCATGTCGATCGGCGCGTGCGGGGCGAGCTGCGCCGCGAAGGGGTTGATCTTCAGGAGGTTGCCCGAGGAGTCCAGCCGGAGCTCCTTGACGAAGTTGCGGCTCCACTCGTAGAGGAACGGCGTGCCGTCGAAATACTCGGGGAACCTGCGGTCGGAGCCGCCGGCGGCGTCGTAGCGGTAGAAGGGGCCGCCCATCGGGGCGGCGCCGCCGCAGCAGTTGATCTCGGGGAACTCGGCCGAGGCGTGGTAGTTGTACCAGATGGTCGCGGGCTTGGCCGCGGGCAGATTGGTCAGGCCGGTGTTGTTGGGCGAGTCGTTGACGGGCGCCGAGCAGTTGAACTTCGCGCCGGAGGTGTTGGTGGCGAAGTTGTAGTCGTTGAACGGGATGTTGTTGCCGACGCAGTACGGCCAGCCGTAGAAGCCCGGCTGCTTGATCAGGTTCCACTCGACGGTGCCCTCGGGACCGCGGTTGGGGTTCGCGGCGCCGGCGTCGGGGCCGTAGTCGCCCACGGAGATCCAGCCCGTCACCTTGTCGACCGAGAAGCGGAACGCGTTGCGGAAGCCCATCGCGTAGATCTCCGGCCGCGTCTTGGCGGTGCCGGGCGCGAACAGGTTGCCGGACGGGATGGTGTAGGTGCCGTCGGCCTCGGGGTGGATGCGCAGGATCTTGCCGCGCAGGTCGTTGGTGTTGGCCGCGGACCGCTGGGCGTCGTAGTGCTCCCGGCCCGGCCGCTCGTCGATGGGGGCGTAGCCGCTGGACCCGTTGGGGTTGGTGTCGTCACCCGGGCCGATGTACAGGTTCCCGCCCGGCCCGAACGCGAGGTAGCCGCCGGTGTGGCCGGGCTCGTCGACGTTGCGGTAGGCCGGGACCTCGATGATCTTCTTCTCGCTCGCCAGGTCGAGGCTGGTGCCGTTGAAGGTGAACCTCGACACCCGGTTCACCTCACCGCCGTTGGACGGCGAATAGTTGACGTAGATCCAGCCGTTGGTGGCGAAGTTCGGGTCCAGCGCCAGCCCGACGCCGCCGTCCTCGCCGCCGTCGTACACCGACAGGGTGGCGATGACGCGCGTGCCCCCGCCGCCCGCGGGGATCAGGTTCACCTTGCCCGAGCGCGAGATGTAGAAGACCCTGCCGTCACCGGCCACGTCCAGCTCCATCGGCTGGTCCGGCGCGGCGTCGAGGGTGACCTTCTGGAACCGGCCCGCGACGGTGCCGCCGCAGTCGCCCGGGGCCGCGCCCGCCGCCCACTGCACCCCGCCCAGCAGGTGCTGCTTGAACGACGACTCCGAGTAGGAGGACGCCTGGTGGCCCATCGCGGTGGCCCACAACCGGCCGCCCTCCGGGTTGTGGCACCAGGAGATCGGGTGGTCGGCTCCCATCTTGTTCGGCCCCGCGTCATAGGTGGTCTCGTCCGCGGTCACTAGCACGTGCACCGAGCCGCGCATGTTCTTGTCGAAGTTGTACCACTCCTCGGTGCGCACCCAGCGATCCGGCAGCCCCTTCGTGGAGGGGTGAACCTTGTCGGCCACCTTGGCGGTGCCCTGGAGGATCGACGAGTGCGCGGTCATGTGCGCGCCGGCCAGGGCTACCTGGTCCCACCAGGGGAACTGCGTCTCGATGTTCATGTCGGTGGCGTTGTGGATCGCGACGACGCCGTGGCCGCTGCGCACGTACGCCTGGAAGGCCTGACGCTGGGCGTCGTTGTCCCAGACCATGCCGCTGGTCTGCAACATGATCACCGCGTCGTAGGTGTTCAGGGTCGCGGTCGTGAAGACGGCGGAGTCCTCGCTCTGGTCGAGCTGGAAGTTGTTGTCGGCCGCCAGCTGCTGGAACATCGCGATGCCGGCGGGGATGGAGTCGTGCCGGTAGGCGCCGCTCGCGGTCTTGGTGAACAGCAGCACCTTGAACTGCGGAGCGGCCGCGTGCGCCACCAGCGGCACCGCGGACAGCCACAGCCCTAACAGGACCGCGGCGAGGGCGGGGAGCAGGCGTGATGTTCGCATGAAGGATCTCCTGGGAGTGGCCCACCCAAATCGAGTCGCCACGAAAATAGGTCGGACTAAACACGGGCGTCAAGCATGCTTATCGAGCGAATTGACGACCGTCTTTCCGCTTCCACTGAGACGAGAACTCGCTTCGTTTACCAGAAATCTCCAGGTGAAGGCGACATTGCCGAATCCACGCCGCCCCCACCGGTAGCCAGCGAGACAAGAAGAAGCATGGAGATAAGTATGAAACTTTCAAGCCTCGATCAGAGGGTGCGCAGGTAGGCGAGGCCGTCCACGGCGAGCCCGTCCTGGCTTCGCGCGAGGGGCCGCCAGACGGAGGCCGCCGTGGCGATGGTCTGGTTGTGGGCGGTGAACGACTCGATGACGAGCGGCCCTTGGTAGCCGACGTCGCGCAGCGCCCCGGTGAAGCCGGGCCAGTCGAAGCGGTCGGCCCCCGGCGTGCCGCGATCGGTGCCGCACACCTGCACGTGCGCGATCCGGTCCGCCGCGACCCGCACCGCCTCGGCGGGGTCCTTCTCCTCGATGTTCATGTGGTAGGTGTCGAGCGCCAGGTGGCAGTCCTCGGGCAGCGCGTCGAGGGCCTGCTCGACCGTGTTGACGAGGCTGGTCTCATACCGGTTGAGCGGCTCGACCGCGAGCTTCACCCCGCGCTCGCCCGCGTGGTCCAGGACGGGCCGCAGGTTCTCCCGCAGCTCCGCGTAGACGCTGCGGCGCTCGTCCGGCGACAGCCGCCAGGTGCGGCCGACCGAGGCGTACGCCGGCCCCCCGATCACCGGCGAGCCGACGGTCACCGCCACGTCGACGCAGTGCCGCAGATAGTCCTGGGTGTCGCGGACGGTCCGCGGGGAGGCTGTCACGAGCTCGCGCCCCGGCGGCATGACCAGCACCACGGACGCGGCCAGCCCGTGCTCGGCCAGCACCGCCGCGGCCCTGCCGGGATCCCAGTCGCCGGGCCGCTCGACGGGCAGCTCGACGACGTCGAAGCCCCACCCGGCGATGCGGGGGGCGAGCCGCGTCAGCTCGGCGTCGGTCAGCGGGGAGACCCAGACCCAGGTGTTCACTCCGATGGAGAACATGGCGTCCCTCTTCGTCGCCGGTGCAGGATCTGGTCAGCTCTTCTTCCCGCCCCAGGTCTCCGGGAATCCGGGCAGGTCCTCACAACCGCACAGCGCGTAGTGCAGCGGCGGCATGTTGGGCTTGATGTAGGTCGACAGGTTCTCGCCGGTGACCTTGGGCTGCGGCAGGTTCCAGAGCTTGGGCACCTCCTCGCCCTTGAGGATCTTCAGCGCGGCGATGATCGGGGTGCGCCACTGGTAGGTCGGGTACGTGGGGGCCACGGCGGTGAGGCCCGCGTCCTTCCACTTCTGCAGGAAGTCCTGCTGGTCCTCGCCGTTGATCGGCGGCACCGGCACGCCCGCGTCCTCGAACGCCTCGATCGCCGCCACCGCCGTGGCGCCCGAGTCCATCCAGACGCCGTCGATCTTGCCGTACCGCTGGAGGTAGTCACTGACGATGCTCTTGGTCTTGGCGGCGTCGCCGTCGGTGAACTCCACCCCCACCACCTGGAGCCGGCTCCTGTCGAAGACCACCTTTGCCGCCGACCAGCGGGTCTCCAGCACGTCCACGCCGGGCAGGATGCGCAGCGCCAGCACCTTCCCGCCCGCCGGCACCTTCTCGACCAGGAACTCGGCGGCGTCGGCGCCGAAGGCGTAGCCGCCGATCGGCTTGATGAACGTCACCGGGCAGTCCGTCTCCACCCCCCGGTCGAACACGATGACGGGCACCTTCCCGCAGGCGGCCGTCACGGCGGGAGTGAGCGTGGCCGTGGTGTTCGGCGAGACGATCAGCGCGTCGCACCCCTTGGCCTGCAGCTCGGCGATGTCGGAGATCTGCTTGTCGTCCTTGCCCTCGGCGTCGAGCGCCGTGAACTTCCCGATCTCCTTGTGCAGGCCGACCTCTGCCTGCATCGTCTTCCACCCGACCTGCCGCCAGGGGTTGTTGACCGCGGCGTTGGAGAAGCACAGGTGGTACGGCCCGTCCTTCTTGTACTTGGCGGTGTCGGTCATCTGCGGGGCGATGGCCTGCTCCCACGGCTTGCCGGAGGGGCCCTGCGGGGTCTCGGAGCGCATGGCCAGCTGGGCGTCGAAGTCCGCCTGCACGAAGAACTTGGACTGCTCGCCCGTGCCCGAGCCCTGAGCGCTCGTGGCGGGCGCCGCGGACTGGGTCGTGGACGCCGGTTTGTCGGTGGTGCAGCCGGCGAGAACGAGCGCGGACAACACCGCGATCGCGGCCTTATGACGCGGCATGTGCGTCTCCTCTTCGGGGGGTGAACTTCCAGGGAAGCCGGACGGCTCCCGCCGCGACCGCGGCGATGATGATGACGCCCTGCACGGTGAACTCCAGCGCCCCCGAAATTCCGTACAGGTTGAGCAGGGTGAACAGCGCCTCCAGCGTGAAGGCGCCGGCCAGGGCGGCCGGCACCGAGCCGCGCCCGCCGCCGAGCGCCACGCCGCCGAGGACGACCGCGGTGATGGCCGAGAACTCGAGTCCCTGGCCCGCCTGTGCCGACACCCCGGCGAAACCGCCGAGCAGGACGGCCGCGACGGCGGCGGCCAGGCCGGAGAGCATGAAGGCGAAGATCTTGGCCCGGTCGACCCGGACCCCGGACAGCGCCGCGGCCCGCTCGTTGTCGCCGACGGCGATGAGGGTCCTGCCGAAATCCGTACGCATGAGCCAGATCGCCGCCGCGCCCACGGCCAGCAGGATCAGCACCGACCACGGCAGCGGCCCGAGGCCGCCGCGGCCGAACACCCGGAAGCCCTCCGACAGCGCGCCACGCGGCGCGCCGCCGGTCCAGAGGAAGACCGCCCCGCTGAGAACGAGCAGCATGCCGAGCGTCACGATGAACGACGGCACCCGCAGCTTGGTGGTGACCACGCCGTTGACCAGCCCGGCGAGCAGCCCGACGACGATCAGCAGGGCGAGGACCGGCCACGTGGCGGACTCGTCGCCGTCGATGAGCCGCGCGGCGATCACCACTTCGGCCGTCACCAGCGAGCCGACCGACAGGTCGAACTCGCCGGAGACGATGACGAAATACTGTCCCGCGGCGAGGATCACCAGCGGCGCGGCCCGTTTGAGAAACCCCAGGAACCCGGCGGGCTCCAGGAAGAAGGGGTTGGCGACCGCGATCGCGGCCAGCAGCGCCACGAGGACCACGACGATGGGGAGTGCCCGTTTCATGCCGGCCGCCTTGTTCCACGCCGCGCGTAGACGGCCACCGCGATGACGATGACCACGCCGCGGACCACGTCCTTGACGAAGGAGTTGACCTCGAGCTGGTTGAAGATGGTGTCCAGGACGGCCAGCAGCAGGACCCCGCCCACGGTTCCCGCGACGCCGCCCTTGCCTCCGGCCAGCGCGGTCCCGCCGAGCACGACCGCGGCGATGGACTCCAGGTCGTAGCCGCCGTCGGTGCCCACCGTGGGCGCCCCCGCCCCGAGCCTGGCGGCCAGCAGCAGGCCCGCGATGCCGGCGCAGACGGAGCAGAGCACGTGGGTGATCACGACGACCCGGCCCGTGCGGATCCCGGACAGCCGGGCGACCTCCTCGCTCCCGCCCACCGCGTAGATCCGGTAGCCCAGCCGGGTCCTGCTCAGCAGGAACCAGGCCGCGACGGCCACGCCCGCCCAGAGCATGGCGGAGACGGGGATCGGCCCGATCCGGGAGTAGCCGAGGAGCTGGAACGACTCGGGCACCTTGCCCGCAGGGCCGTCGTACAGGTGGTCCACGACGCCTTTGACGATGAGGGCGACGCCGAGCGTGGCGATGAAGGCGTGGACCCGGAGCCTGGTGATGATCAGCCCGTTGGCCAGCCCCACCAGCGTGCTGACGGCCAGCACCGCGGCGACCGCCGGCAGGATGTTCCCGTCCCGGCCCGCCATGGTCTCCGCCGCGACCAGTGAGGCCAGGCTGATCAGGTACGCCACCGACAGGTCGAGCGACCCGGCCAGGATCACCAGGGTCTGCCCGATCGCCACGATGCCGAGGGCCGCCGAACGCTGCTGGATGCCGACGACGCTCTCCAAGGTGAGGAACTGACCGCCGTCGAGCGCGACGAGGACGCAGCCGACCGCGACCAGGCCGAGCAGCGCGAGGAACACCACCTGCGTGGGTTCGCGCAGCCGCGCCGCCAGGCCGCCGCGCGCCGCGCCCGAGCGGGCGGGACGGCGGGCGCGCACGGGCACGTTCATCTCAGGCCACCTCTCCGGCGGCCAGGCGCATGACGGCCTCCTCGGAGGCCCCGGCCGGCAGCGTGCCCGCGACGCGGCCGTCGCGCAGGACGACGACGCGATCGCTCATGCCGATGAGCTCGGGCAGCTCGGAGGAGATCATCATGATGGCCATGCCGTCGTTCGCGAGTTCGCGCATCAGGTCGTGGATGGCGGCCTTGGCCCCGACGTCGACGCCCCGGGTCGGTTCGTCGAACAGCAGAACGCGCGGCGCCATGGTCATCCATTTGGCGAGCACGACCTTCTGCTGGTTGCCTCCGGACAGGTAGCGGACCTCCTGTTCCTGACGCGGAGGCGAGAGGCGTACCCGTTCGAGCAGGGCGCGGAGGCCGTCGCGGCCCTCGCGGACGCCCGCCGCGCGGGCGGCGAGCAGGGCGTTGTCGCGTACGGACTGGCGCAGGGCGAGCCCTTCGGCCTTGCGGTCCTCGGTCACCAGTCCGATGCCCATGGCCACGCCTTCGCGGACCGAGCGGGGGCGCGAGGGGGTCATCTCTCCCGTGGTGAAGGGTTCCGCGCCGAAGATGGCTTTGGCGAGCTCTGTTCTGCCGGACCCCTGCAGGCCCGCGATGCCGACGATCTCCCCTGCCCGCAGCTCCAGATCGATGTCGCGGAGCTTGTGGTTGCCCGCTCCGCGCAGGCTGAGCCGTACCTCGCCGGCGCCGTTCGAGCGGGGCGGGAAGTAGGTGCCGAGGTCGCGGCCCACCATCAGGCGGATCAGCTCGTCGGGGGTCACCTCGCCGATCGGGAGTGTGGCGACGCGCGAGCCGTCCTTGAGCACCGTGACCCGGTCGGCGAGGTCGAACACCTCGCGTAATCGGTGGGAGATGTACACGACGGCGACGCCGCGTTCCCTCAGCCGCCCGATCAGCCGGTGGAGCAGCTCGACCTCGTGCTCGGCGAGCGCCGCGCTGGGCTCGTCCATGACCACGAGCCGGGCGCTCACCGACAACGCCTTGACGATCTCGACGATCTGCTGCTGGGCCACCGACAGGCGCTTGACGGCGTCACGGGGGCCGAAGGGGTCCTCGCCGAGCTCGTCGAGGAGCCGCGCGGTCGCCTGCTCCATCGCCGCCCGGTCGACCAGGCCGCGTCTGACGGGCTCGCGCCCGAGGAAGACGTTCTCGGCGACGGAGCGCTCGGGCAGCAGGTTGAACTCCTGGTAGATGATCGCGATGCCGGAGCGCTGCGCGTCGAGCGGATGGCCGAAGGAGACGCGCCGGCCGTCGATCTCGATCGTGCCCTCGTCCGGCGCGTGCACCCCGCAGATGATCTTCATGAGGGTGGACTTGCCGGCGCCGTTCTCGCCGACGACGGCGTGGACCTCGCCGGCCGCCACGTCCAGGTCCACTCCGGACAGCACCCGCACGCCCAGGAAGCCCTTGCCGATGCCGCGCATGCTCAGCACCCGCCCACCTCCCCGCCTGTCGCGCCGTGAGGGCGGCCTGAGGGCCGCACACTGCGGGATGCTAAGCGGGCTTATATCGATGGTCAAGCAAAAGCCGTGACCAATACGACATAAGTGGACCAGGGATCGATGCCTCATAAGCGGCGGAACGACGGAAAATGGGCCTACTTATAGTTGACCATCGGCGAAAATAGCTCTTACCATCACGGAGACTTACCTGCCGGATGCCTACCGCATGCGGAGGTGGTCCCGACACGATGGAGCTTTCATGAACAAGCTCGGTGTGTGGCTGATCGGGGCACGAGGATCCGTGGCGACCACTGCCATCGTGGGCGCCTCGGCCGTCAGGGCGGGGGCCGCGACCTCGCAAGGATGCGTGAGCGAAGCCCCCGGCTTTCCCGGTGACCTGGCTCCGCCGGCCGGCCTGGTCTTCGGCGGCCATGACATCACCGAGACCTCCTTACGCAAGCGCGCCGAGCAACTGGGCAGAGCGGGGGTCGCCCCGGCGGAACTCGCCGCCCGGCCGCGTGTGCCGTACGCCCGTCTGCGCGCCTTCGCCGAGGAGCTGTCATGAGGGCGCTGCTCGAACTGGTCCGCGCACCGGCCGCGCTGTCGGTGCCGGGGGACACCATGGCGGGGGCCGCCGCCGCGGGGCGGCGTCCGGCGCCCGGCCTGGCCCTGGCGTCGGTGCTCATGTACTGGTCGGGGATGGCGCTCAACGACTGGGCCGACCGTGAGACGGACGCCGCCGAACGTCCCGAGCGCCCGATCCCGTCGGGCCGGGTCCGCCCCGGCGCCGCGCTCGGGCTCGCGGCCGCCCTGACCGGCGCGGGCCTCGCCAGCGCCGCCCTCGCCGGCGGCCGGCGCGGTCTCACCGTCGCCGGACTGCTGGCCGGCGCGGTGTGGGCCTACGACCTGGGTCTCAAACGCACGGCGGCGGGACCGGCGTCGATGGCGGCCTGCCGCGTGCTCGACGTGCTTCTCGGCGCGGGCGAGCAGGCCGGGGCCGCCGTGCCCGCGGCCCTGGCGATAGGCGCGCACACCTACGGGATCAGCGTCCTGGGCCGGGCCGAGGTCACGGGGGCGGCACGCGGCACCGCCGAGCGCGCGCTCGTGGCGAGCGCCGCGGCGGCCGGGCTCGCGGCCGCCGCCTGCGCGCGCGACCGGGCCGCTTCCTGCGCGCATGACCGGACGGCCGCCTGCGTGCGCGACCGGGCCGCCGCCTGCGCGCATGACCGGAACGCCGCCCGGACCGGAGCGGGCGTCCTCATCGCCGGCTATCTCGCCTTCACCCTCCCGGTCCAGGCCGGGTTGCGGACCCGTCCCGAGCCCGAGCACGTACGGCAGGCCGTCCGCCTCGGCATCCTCGGCCTGATCCCGCTCCAGGCGGCGGCGGTCGCCGGCGGCGGGCGGTTCGCGACGGCGGGCGCGCTGCTGTGCTCGCTGCCCTTGGGAAAGTGGCTCTCAAACCGGATGGCGACCTCATGAAGTGGGCCTACTGCACCAACGGCTTCGCCGACCACCGGCTTCCCGAGGCGCTCACGGTTCTGGCCGACCTGGGGTACGCCGGTGCGGCGATCACGCTCGACCACGGCCATCTCGACCCCCACTCCCCCGGCCTGGCCGCGGAGGTGTCACGGATCGCCGGGCTCCTCGCACGCCTCGGCCTCGACGTCGTCGTGGAGACGGGCGGGCGTTACACCCTCGATCCCCTGCGCGAACACCATCCGACCCTGATCAGCGACGACGCCGGACGCAGAGTGGAGTTCCTGACCACCGCGATGCGGGTCGCCGCCGATCTGGGCGCTCCCGTGGTGCACCTGTGGAGCGGGGTCCGGCCCGACGGCATCACGGAGGCGGAGGCGTACACGCGGCTGGCCCGCCAGTGCGCACGGCTGCTCGACGAGGCCGACCGGGTCGGCGTCACGCTGGGATTCGAACCCGAACCCGAGATGCTCGTCGCCGGCCTGGACGGCTTCGAGCGGCTGCGGGCGATGCTCGGCGCCCATGCCCGGTTCGGTCTCACCCTCGACATCGGCCACTCCCACTGCGTGGAGCCGGACGACCTCGTCACCTGCGTGCGCCGGGCGCTGCCGTACACCGTGCACGTGCAGATCGAGGACATGCGCCGGGGAGTCCACGAGCACCTGGAGTTCGGCGAGGGCGAGATCGACTTCCCGCCGGTGCTCGCCGCGCTGCGCGGCTACTCGGGCCTGGTGGCCGTGGAGCTGGCCCGGCACAGCCACGCGGCCCCGCAGGTCGCCCGCCGCTCGATCGAGTTCCTGAGGAGGGCACATGAAGGAGCCGGCACAGGAGTGGCTGGCACAGGCCGTCCGGCAGGTCGAGGCTGACCCCCACGCGATCCACCGGCTCTTCCCGCAGGCCGGACGGCGGGGCGGCCCAGGCGCGCGGCGCGCGCTGCTCGGCGCGCTGCACGGCGACCACGCGACGATCCGCAGCCTGTACGAGGCCGGCGACAGCGGCGAGCGGCTGGCGATCCTGACCGTCCTGCACGAGCTCGACGCGGAAGGGACGGCGGTCGGGCTGGTGGAGGACGCGCTGCGCACCAATGACGCGCGGCTGGTCGCCGCGGCCCTCGGGCCATACGGCGCGGCGTGGCTCGACGACCACTCCTTCCGTCATGGGGTGCTCAAGTGCGTCTTCATGTCGATCCCCCTGGCGGCGGTCGCCGAGCTGGATCGCCGCTTCGACGCCGAGCTGGCCCGGATGCTGTCGGACTACGCGGCGGAGCTGCGGGCGGCCGGCCGGCCCGTCCCGGACGACGTCCTGGAGAGGATCTGAATGCGCATCTTCGACCCCCACATCCACATGACCTCCCGGACCACCGACGACTATCAGCGCATGCACGCCGCGGGGGTCCGGGCCGTCGTCGAACCCGCCTTCTGGCTGGGGCAGCCCCGTACCAACGTGGGCAGCTTCCTCGACTACTTCGACGCGCTGCTCGGCTGGGAGCCGTACCGCGCCGCGCAGTACGGCATCCACCACCACTGCGCGCTCGCGCTCAACCCGAAGGAGGCGAACGATCCGCGGTGCGCGGGGGTGCTGGCCGAGTTGCCGCGATACCTGCTGAAGGACTCCGTCGTCGCGGTCGGCGAGGTCGGCTACGACTCGATGACGGCGGAGGAGGAACGGGCCTTCGAGGCGCAGCTCGCCCTCGCGCGGGAGGCCGATCTCCCGGTGCTCGTGCACACTCCGCACCGGGACAAGGCGGCGGGCGTCCGCCGCACCCTCCACGTGGTCCGGGACTCCGGGACACCCCCCGAACGGGTGCTCATCGACCACCTCAACGAGGTGACCGTCGGCATGGTGGCGGACTCGGGCTGCTGGATGGGGTTCTCGATCTACCCCGACACCAAGATGGACCCGGACCGGATGGTGGCCCTGCTCAAGGAGTACGGCACGGACAGGGTGCTGGTGAACTCGGCCGCCGACTGGGGCCGGAGCGACCCGCTCAAGACGCGCGAGGTGGCCGACGTCATGCTCGCGACCGGCTTCGGCGAGGACGAGGTGGATCGGGTGCTGTGGCGCAATCCGGTCGCCTTCTACGGGCAGAGCGGGCGCCTCGACCTCGATCCGGACCCGCACGTCGGGCCCGACCACGCCGGCAACACGATCAAGCGAGGCTGACCGTGCGGTTACGCCATCCGGACGGCTCGACGGTGCACCTGTCCTACTGCACCAACGTCCACGCCGCCGAGGACGTCCCCGGCATCCACCGTCAGCTGTCCGGCGTCGCCGCGCGGGTCAGGCGGCTGCTCGGCGTCGAGCGGCTCGGGCTCGGGCTGTGGCTGTCCCGGCACGCCGCCGCGGACCTCCTCGCCCGGCCCGGGGAGATCGCCGGGCTGCGCGAGCGGCTGACCGCGCTCGGGCTGGAGGTCGTGACCCTCAACGGGTTCCCCTACCGCGGCTTCCAGGACGAGATCGTGAAGTACCGGGTCTACACCCCTGACTGGGCCGACGCGGAGCGGCTGCGCCACACGCTCGGGCTCGCCGAGATCCTCGCCGTGCTGCTGCCTGACGACGTCACCGAGGGCACGATCTCGACCCTGCCTCTCGCCTGGCGCACCGGGTGGACGGGAGACAAGGCGGCCGCGGTCATGGCCAATGTCGACGCGGTCGCCCAGGGGCTGCGCGCGCTGGCCGGCCGTACCGGCAAGGTGATCCGGCTGGGCTTCGAGCCGGAGCCCGGCTGCGTCCTCGAGACGACGCCCCAGGCCGCCGCCCTGCTGGGCGACGTGGATCACGACCACCTCGGCCTCTGCCTGGACGCCTGCCACATGGCCGTGGGTTTCGAGGAGCCCGGCGCCGGCGCCCGCACCGGGCTGCCCGTCGTGAAGCTCCAGGCGTCGTGCGCCCTGGTGGCCCCGCCGGGGGCGCAGCGGGCGCTGGCCGCGTTCGACGAGGCCCGTTTCCTCCACCAGACGCGCTCCGCCACCGGATACGCCGACGACCTGGGCGAGGCCCTGGCGGGCGGCCTGCCCGCGGACGAGAGCTGGCGCGTGCACTTCCACGTCCCGCTGCACGACGCGCCGCCCCCTCCTCTCGCCACCAGCGCCCCCTACCTGCGGGACCTGCTGAACGTGATCCTCGGCGGGGAACGGCCGCTGACCCGCCACGTCGAGGTGGAGACCTACACCTGGAACGTGCTTCCCGGCGCCCCTGCCGACCTCGCCGAAGGCATCGCGGCCGAGCTCGACTGGATGCGGGGGCAGCTCGCCGCCCTCGGGCTGAAGGAGACGTGATGGCGCCGCTGATCGTGATCAATGTCGTCGGGCTCACCCCGCGCCTGCTCGCGCACATGCCGAACGTGGCGAACGCGGGCGCGGCGGCCACGCTGCGGCCCGTGCTCCCGGCCGTCACCTGTTCGATGCAGGCCACCCTGCTGACCGGCAGGATGCCCCGCGACCACGGCATCGTCGGCAACGGGTGGTACTTCCGCGACCTCGGCGAGGTGCTGCTGTGGCGTCAGCACAACGCGCTCATCCAGGGCGACCAGCTGTGGAGCGCCGTGCCCGGCCTGCGCACCGCCAACGTCTGCTGGTGGTACGCGATGGGCGCCGCGACCGACCTGCTCGTCACCCCGCGTCCGATCTACCACGCCGACGGCCGCAAGTCGCCCGACTGCTACACCCGCCCGCCCTCGCTCCACGACGACCTCGAGGCCGCGCTGGGGCCGTTCCCCCTGTTCAGTTACTGGGGGCCCAACGCGGGGATCGCCTCCTCCGAATGGATCGTCGCCGCCGCCCGCCGCATCCTGGCCCGCGAGCGGCCGGATCTGCTGCTGGTCTACGTGCCTCACCTCGACTACGACCTCCAGCGGTACGGCCCCGCCGGTCCCGAGGCGGTCGCGGCGGCCCGCGCCGTCGACGCCGCTCTGGCCCCGCTCCTGGCCGAGGAGGCCGAGGTGGTCGTGCTCTCGGAGTACGGCATCACTCCGGCGTCCCGCCCGGTGGACATCAACCGGGCGCTGCGCGCCGCGGGTCTCCTGGAGGTCTACACCCAGGCCGGGATGGAGTACCTCGATCCGTGGACGTCCCGGGCCTTCGCGGTGGCCGACCACCAGGTGGCCCACGTGTACGTGCGCGACCCCGCCGACCTCGACCGCGCCCGCGCCGTCGTCGCCGAGCTCGCCGGCGTGGACGAGGTGCTGGACCAGGCGGGGAAGGCGAAGTACGGGCTCGACCACGAACGCGCGGGCGAGCTCGTCGCGGTGGCGGAGCCCGACGCCTGGTTCACCTATTACTACTGGCTCTCCGACGACCGCGCCCCGGACTTCGCCAGGCTCGTGGACATCCACCGCAAACCCGGCTACGACCCGGCCGAGCTGTTCATGGACCCGGGCGATCCGTTCGTCAAGCTCCGTGCGGCGGCGGCGCTGGCGAGGAAGAAGCTGGGCTTCCGCTACGCGATGCGGGTGGTGCCGCTCGACCCGGCACCGGTGCGGGGCAGTCACGGCCGGCTGCCCGACCTCCCCGACGACGGGCCGCTGATCATCGGCCCCTTCGACCGTGACTCCTACGAGGCGAGCGAGGTCAGGGATCTCCTGGCCGGCCTGGCCCGGCGGAGCCGCTGACCGTGGCTCGCGCGGCCCCCGGCCGGGGACCGCGCGAAGGCCGCGGGCTCAGACCCGGGTCCAGCGCTGGTTGCTCCCTCCGGTGCAGGTCCAGATGCGGGCCCTGGTGCCGTTGGCGGTGCCGTTGACGTCCAGGCACTTGTTGGCCCCCACCGCCGTGATGGTGCCGTCGGCGTTGAGCCGCCACTTCTGGTTGTTCTGCCCGTTGCAGTCCCAGATGATCACCGCGGTGCCGTCCGCAGTCCCGGCCCCGTTCACGTCGAGGCACTTGTTGCCGTAGACCCGCAGCTCAGTCGCGGCGGTCGACGTCCACCGCTGGTTGTTCTGCCCGTTGCAGTCCCAGATCTGCGCCTGCGCGCCGTTGGCCTGGGAAGCTCCGCTGACGTCCAGGCATCGGCCCGACCCCACGCCCTTGAGCGCGCTTGTACCGTTCGGCGTGCCGGTCAGCTCCTTGACGCGGATGTTGCGGAACGACACCACGTCGCCGGACCCGTGGTTCTGGATGCCGAGGTAGCCCTGCTGGAGCGAGCGGACCGGATCGGTGTTGGTGAAGTCGTTGATCCTGGTGCCGTTCAGGAACACCTGCAGCCGCTCACCCTCCACCAGCAGCTCATAGGTGTTCCACTGCCCCGGCGGGTTGAGCGCGGCGTCGCGGGCGGCGGTGTCGGCCGCCTTGAACCCGTAGATCGCCCCGGTCGTCTTGTCCGGGGTGTCGGTCGCGTCGATCTGCACCTCATATCCGGTGTCGAGCGCCGCCTGGGGGTCACTGGTGGCCGGGAACCCGACGATGACGCCGGAGTTGGAGTCGCCGGTCAGCTTCCAGTCGAGCTTGACGGAGTAGGAGCGGAACTCCTTGGCGTTGTACCACAGCATGCCCATGCCGCCCTGGGAGGTCAGCGTGGCGTCGCTGTTGGCGAACGATCCCGGCCCGGCCTGCGACCAGCCCGTCGTCGAGCCGTTGTACAAGGTCGTGTACCCGGTCTCCGGGCGGCAGTCGGCGTTGGTGGCCTTGGCCGTGTACCTGATCCCGCCGAGCAGCAGCGCGCGGAAGTTCGGATCGGCGTACGACTCCTGGGTGTGCCCCAGGCCGGTGTAGAACGCCCGGCCGGAGGACTGCGGGTGGCACCAGGTGATCGGGTGGTCGCCCATGCCGCCGCCGCTGTAGCTGCCCTCGTCCAGGCTCTGCAGCACCCGGACGTTGGGGCGGGGGTTGGTGCGGTAGTTGTACCACTCGTCGGTGCGTGACCAGGTCGCCCCCAGGTGAGCGGTCGCGGCGTGCGCCCGGTCCTCGGTGCGTACGGTGGCCTGCTGGATCGCCGGGTGGCTGTTGAACCAGGCCCCCATCAGCTGCCCGTAGTAGGGCCAGTTGTACTCGGTGTCGGCGGCCGCGTGCACCCCGACGTAGCCGCCCCCGCCGTCCACGTACGACTGGAAGGCGGCCTGCTGGTTGTCGTTCAGCACGTCACCGGTGGTGCTGAGGAACACCACCGCCTTGTACTGGGCCAGGTTGGCCGTGGTGAAGGCGCCCGAGTCCTCGGTGGCGTCGACGGCGAAGTCGTTGGCGGTCCCCAGCTCGCGGATGGCCTGGATCCCGCTGGGGATCGAGTCGTGCCGGAACCCGGCCGTCTTCGAGAACACCAGCACCTTGAAGGCGGCGGCCTGGGCGGGCACGGCCGGGATCACCGTCGCGGCGACGGTGATCGCCGCCACCGTCACTGCGAGACGTCGCAGCACGGATGTCTTTCTGTCGCTCGGCATGGAAGTCCTTTCAGACGCGGGTCCAGCGCTGGTTGGTTCCTCCGGTGCAGGTCCAGATGCGCATCTTGGTGCCGTTGGCGGTGCCGTTGACGTCCAGGCACTTGTTCGCACCCACCGCCGTGATCGTGCCGTCGGCGTTGAGGCGCCACTTCTGGTTGTTCTGCCCGTTGCAGTCCCAGATGATCACGGCGGTGCCGTCGGCCGTGCCGGCGCCGTTCACGTCGAGGCACTTGTTGCCGTAGACCCGCAGCTCGGTCGCGGCGGTCGACGTCCACTGCTGGTTGGACTGCCCGTTGCAGTCCCAGATCTGCGCCTGCGCGCCGTTGGCCTGCGAGGCTCCGTTGACGTCCAGGCACCGCCCCGACGCCACCCCCTTGAACGCGGTCGTGCTCCCCGACGGGGTGCCGGTGTCGAGAGTGAAGGCGTCCACGTCGAACAGGTAGCCCTGTCCGGTCGGGCCGCGGAAGACCAGATAGAGCGTCGTCGTGCCGGCCGGGGCGCCGCTGAGGTTCGCCGAGACGTCGGCGAAGGTGTCCCAGCTGCCGGTGCTCGCCACGTTCACCGTTCCCAGCAGCGTGCCCGTCGCCGAGCCGGCCCGCACCTCGATCCGGCCGCCCGCGCCGGCCGAGGACACCCGGGCGGTGATCCTCGTCGCGTTGCCCAGGTGGTACGGCTGGAAGGAGATCCAGTCGCCGTCGTCGGTGAAGCCCACCGTCTTGCCGCCTTCCGCGGTGGCGTGGTCGGCCGTCTGGACGCCCTGCTGGGCGCCGAAGTGCTCGGCCTGCCGGTGCCGCGGCTGGAGCGTACGGTCGCTGGTGGAGGTCAGGCCGCCCCTGTCGGTGTAGGAGGCCTCGAAGACGCCGTAGATGTTGGCCGCGGCGTCATGCTCGCCGTCCAAGGGCACCGCGATGGAGCCCGAGCAGCCGGTCGCCGAGGTGATCTTGTGGCGGTGGCTGTCGTGGCCGAGGAGGTAGGAGACGGTGACCCCGGCGCAGTCGATCGTGCCGTCCTCCGGGTCGCTGACGGTGACCTGGAAGGGCACGGTGTCGCCGAAGGAGAACAGCTGACCGTCGGCAGGGGCGGTGAGGGTGACCGTCGGAGCGGTGTTGCCGACGTTCACGATCACGCTCGCCGTGCCGGTGAGACCCTGCGGGTCCCGGACCGTGAGCGTCGCCGTGTAGGCGCCGTTGGTGGTGTAGGTCTTGCTCGGGTTCGCCGCCGTGGAGGTGGTGCCGTCCCCGAAGTTCCACGAGTACGTCAGCGCGCCGCCCTCCGGGTCGGAGCTGCCCGCCGAGGAGAAGGCCACCGTCAGCGGGGCGGGCCCCGACGTCCTGTCGGCGGACGCCCTGGCGATCGGATTGCGGTTGGCGCTGCCGATGTACTCGATCCGGTACAGCGCCTGGTTGTTGCTCCCGGTGCCGTAGTCGAGGACGTACAGGGCCCCGTCAGGGCCGAAGGCCATGTCCATCACCTGCGTCCCCGACCAGGGGAACGCCGAGATCTCCCCGTAGCCGCCGTCCGACTTGACCTCGATCGCCTTGATCCAGCGGCGGCCGTACTCGCCGGCGAAGAAGCGCCCGTCGAGCACCTGGGGGAACTTGACGGCCGAGTTCAGGCCGGCGTCGTAACGGTAGACCGGGCCGCCCATCGGCGACTCCGACCCGGAGCCGAACTCCGGCGGGCTGCCGGCGTCGCCCGCGTACCGGATCCACGCCGGCTTCGCCGCGGGCAGCGTGGTCAGGCCGGTGTTACGGAAGGAGTTGTTGGTCGGGCCGCCCGCGCAGTTGTACTTCGGACCGGTGCTGTTGGTGGCGAAGTTCCATTCGTTGTAGGTCTCGCTGGTGGTGTTCGTGCCCGTGCAGTACGGCCATCCGTAGTTGCCGGGACCGGTGATGCGGTTGAACTCCACCTGCCCGCTCGGCCCTCTGCTCGAGTTGGTCACCCCGGCGTCCGGCCCGTAGTCGCCGAGGTAGACGATGCCGGTCGCCTTGTCCACGCTCATCCGGAACGGGTTGCGGAAGCCCATCGCGTAGATCTCCGGCCGGGTCTTCGCCGTCCCCGGCGGGAACAGGTTGCCGCTGGGGATCGTGTAGGTGCCGTCGGGCTGCGGCTTGATGCGCAGGAGCTTGCCGCGCAGGTCGTTGGTGTTGCCGGCCGAGCGCTGGGCGTCGAACTGCGGGTTGCGGTCGGTCCGCTCGTCCAGCGGGGAGTAGCCGCTCGACTCGAAGGGATTGGTGTCGTCGCCGGTGGTCAGGTAGAGGTTGCCGGCGGCGTCGAAGTCGATGTCCCCGCCCACGTGGCAGCACTGGCCGCGGTCGTTCTGGACCCGCAGGACCACCTTCTCGCTGGCCAGGTCGAGGGTGTCGTCCGACTTGAGGGTGAACCGCGACAGGTGCAGCTCGCCCTTCCACTG
Organism: Nonomuraea sp. AD125B; assembly: GCF_041402765.1. NCBI lineage: Bacteria > Bacillati > Actinomycetota > Actinomycetes > Streptosporangiales > Streptosporangiaceae > Nonomuraea > Nonomuraea sp. AD125B. The sequence goes on from NZ_JBGLOU010000003.1 coordinate 306,216, forward strand.
GTCGAACTGCGCCTGCGTGCCGGTGCTCGGCGCGTCACCGTTCGGGGTGCTCAGGCGCGGCGAGTAGTAGAGCCATAAGTACCGGTTGGACGCGAAGCCGGGGTCCACCGCCACACCCTGCAGGCCCTCCTCGTCGTGACTGTAGACGTCGAGCTTGCCGGCCACCTTCGTGGTGCCGTTGACATCGGTGACGCGCACCGTGCCGTCGCGCGCGGTGTGCACCACCGAACGGTTCGGCATCACGGCCAGCGACATGGCCTCGCCCAGCTCGGCGCCCCCCGACGCGAGAGACACCTGCTGATAGTCGGAGGCCGGGATGACGAGGGCGTTGGCAGGAGGGGCGTCGAGCGCGAGTGTTCCGGAAGTGACCAGCGCCACCGTGGTCAACAAAGTGAGCCATGGACGTCGGGACATGACTGTTCCTCCACTGTCGGATCTAGGCACGGGCCCACTTCTGGTTGGTGCCGCCGGTGCAGGTCCAGATCTGCACCCTGGTGCCGTTGGCGGTGCCGTTCCCTGACACGTCCAGGCACTTGTTCGCGCCGACCGCGGTGATGGTGCCGTCGGTGTTGAGGCGCCATTTCTGGTTGTTCTGGCCGTTGCAGTCCCAGATGATCACGCTGGTGCCGTCGGCCGTGCCGGCCCCGTTCACGTCGAGGCACTTGTTGCCGTAGACCCGCAGCTCAGTCGCGGCGGTCGACGTCCACCGCTGGTTGGACTGCCCGTTGCAGTCCCAGATCAGCACCTGCGCGCCGTTGGCCTGCGAGGCTCCGTTGACGTCCAGGCACCGGCCCGACCCCGCGCCCTTGAGCGCCCCCGTGTTCCCCGACGGCTGGCCCCCGGGGCCGGCGGACGCCATCACGGCCTGGGCTCCCGCGGGCCAGGCGCCGTTGGCGACGGTGACGTTGTTGTTCACCACGTTGCCGCGGTCGCCGTTGGTCACGTTGGTGCTGCCGTTGGTGGACCAGTTGCCGGTGACGGTGAAGTTCCCCATGTTCTCGCCGCCCCAGTAGTTGGCGGTGGCCCAGGTCCCGGTGTTCGAGAGCACGTTGCCGGTGACGGTGTAGTACTTGGAGCCCTCGTCGAAGTAGATCCCGAACCAGCCGTTGGTGCGCAGGCAGTGGTTGCCGCTGATCACCGCGTTCGGGTTCCACGACAGCGTGTAGATGCAGCCGCCGTCGGTCATCTGCTGCATGACGTCGTGCACGTAGTTGCCGACGAGCTTGTTGCCGGACGCGGTGGTGGGGGTGGTGTAGCGCGGCTGGTAGTTGTACAGGCCGCGGTTGGCGTACTGGTTGCTGCCGCCCGGCTCGTTGGCGCCCCAGCCGTACCCGATCGACATGCCGGTGTAGGGCAGGTTGTAGACCTCGTTGTGCGACACGTCGGTGTTGGTGACGTAGGTGGTCAGGACCGAGACGATGCCCCGGTAGTCCAGGCCGAGGTCATGGATGCGGTTGTTGCTGATGGTGATGTTCCGGTTGACCATCCGCTGGTCGCCGGGGTGGTGCGCGTCGGCGCGCACGCCGCCGACCACGACGCCGCCGGCCGAGCTCTGGGCGATCTCGGATCGGGTGACCGTGATGTCGACGGCGCCCAGGCCGACGCCGCTGGCGTGCGCGTTGGCGTCGTTGCCGATGCCCACGGCGGTCTGGCCGAGGTTGACGAACCGGGAGTCGGTGAAGGTGACGTTGTTGGCCGCGGACACCTGCACGGCCGCCGGCATCTGCTGCCAGTGCGGCCGGGCGGCCTCGAACTGCTGGCAGCCCTCCTGGCAGGAGGTCAGCCTGTCGGCGGGCCAGTTCCAGGTGCCCGCGATGTAGGCGCCGGTCTGCTGGTCCGCGTAGCCCTGGTTGCCGCTGGGTCCGAGCCAGGTCGTGCCGGTGAACGTGATCCCGCTGAAGGTGATGTGGTGTGCGGGCGCGTCGTAGGTGCCTCCGACGTTCACCAGGGACTGGAGAAGCGGCAGCTCGACGTTGACGTTGCTCATGTTCTGCCCGGCGGCCGGGATGTAGTAAAGGACGCCGGTGCGGGGGTTGATGTACCACTCCCCCGGCGCGTCCAGGAACTCGTAGGCGTTCTCGAGGTACAACGGGCCCGCCCGGTGCGGCTGGGTGAAGGTGTCGTACCCGAAGGTGTTGTTGTTCCAGCCGGGCTGCTGCATCGTGATGAAGTTCCCGCTGATGCTCTGCACCGTCACGTAGCGGTCCGTGAACGAGCCGACGCTCTCCATCTCGACCCGGTTCTGGTCGGCGAGGTTGTTCAGGTAGCTGAGGGCGCTGTTGCCGAACCTCAGCCCGGTGGTGGTGGCGGTGAAGTCGGACCGGTTCACGGTCGTGCGCGCCCGCGTGGCGAGGGCGCCGTTGACGTACAGCTGCCGGGTGTCGATCCCGGTGCCGACATCGGCACGCCAGATGTTCTTCCCCGAGTCGGCCACGGTCCATCCGGTGACCGCCCTGGCTCCGCTGATGACGGGGTGGGCACCCGCCGCGGCCTGCCATTTGACGGTGTAGCCGTTGTTCCCCGAATCGGCGGCGGTCAGCCGGAGCGGCGCGGAGAGCCGGTACACCCCGTCGGCCAGTTCGACGACGATGTCCCCGGACATGGCGCCGTTCAGCGAACGCACCGCCGTCTGCGCCGCGGAGACCGAGCACGGCTGGGCGGACGTGCAGGCGGTGCCGGCGCCGGTGGGTGACGCGTAGAGGGTCGTGGTGGCCGCGAGGGCCGGGGTGGCGGGGGCGACGAGGGTGAACGCCGCGGCCAGCGCCGCGACGATGCCGATCAGGAACGGTCTCAGCGCCGTGACGGGCGAAGATGACTGCACAGTGTGGTTCCTTCGGGGGGTGCGGGTGTGGCCGGGTCACGCCCTGCTCAGGCAGGTGACGCCCTTCCGAGGGCCTTCGCCTCCCATTACGTTGTGAGTCTTGAGACCCGTCAAGACCTTAAGCCCGCTTATTTCACCCTTTGCACATTGAGCAGTCGGCCGTGGTTAGCCGATTTGGGCTATCCACCAGCGAGAACTCTCGCACTGCGCACGTCGGCGCCGATCGCCCTCGCATGAACCGTTCAGATGAGTCCTACTCATCGGTCCCGCCTCCGAGCCTGGGAGGGCGACCTCATCAGCCATACTTTGTAGGTACGGCGAGGAGGAAGCACAGTGACCGACACCCCCCACGAGAGCGCATACCGGCCGGGTTACGAGGTGGCGGCCGAGCAGGTACTCGAACTGATCGTCCGGCTCGGCCTGCGTCCGGGCGACCGCATGCCGACCGAGAACGAGCTGGCCAGGCAACTGGGCACCAGCCGCACGGTGGTGCGCGAGGCGGTGAAGATCCTCTCCGCGCTCGGCCGGGTACGCGCCCAGAAGGGCCGCGGCCTGTACGTCGCCGACGGCGAGGGGATGTTCGGCACCGGGCGCTGGGCCTCCTTCTTCCTCCCGACCGACCTCGACCACGTCTACATGCTCTTCGAGTTCCGCCGGGCGCAGGAGATGGAGACCAGCAGGCTGGCCGCCCGCCGCGCCACGCCCGCGGAGCTGAGGGCCATCGAGGAGGCGGCCGGTGTGTGCCGCCACGGCTTCGAGACCGGGCAGGAAGACCTGTTCAACAAGGGCGACAACAGCTTCCACAACGCCATCGCCACGGCCTCGCACAACATGTTCCTCCAGGTGGCGGTGCGGGAGGCCCGCAGGCTGCAGGCGCAGTCCAACCTCATCGGGCTGAGCGGCTCGGTGGGCGGGCACGCCGCCAAGGCCGTCGAGGAGCACGACGCCATCTACCAGGCCATCCACGCCGGCGACCCGGAAGCGGCCGCCCAGGCCGCGGCCACGCACATCGACAACACCCTCGACGACTACCGCAGAGAGATCCAGCAGCGCCTCTTCTCCTCCCACGAATGAACGTTTCATGGAGCCCGGCCACCGGCGTCACCGATGAGCGTGCTTCCGGCAGGCCGCCGGACAGGAGGGAGTCTTGACAGCCGGTCCGCCCGTCATATGTGCTTCGCCGGACACCGCGGCTGTCTCCGTCTCGCCCTGTCTCCAAGGAGTACGACATGCGGCCTTCAACCGTTCCCTTATCGGGCTCCCGGGCGGCCGTCCTCGCGGCTGTGGTGGCGGCGCTGGCGACCCTCCTGGCCACGACCCTGACCTGGTCGGCGCCGGCCTCGGCGGCGACCACGCCGCTGGTGGGCGCGGGGTCGGGCCGGTGCCTGGACGTCAACGGAGCCTCGCAGACGAACGGCGCGCAGGTGCTGATCTGGGACTGCAACGGGCAGTCCAACCAGCAGTGGACGTCGACCGCCGCGACTGAGCTGCGGGTCTACGGCAACAAGTGCCTCGACGTGAACGGCGCCGGCACGGCCGACGGCACCGCCGTGATCATCTGGGACTGCAACGGCCAGAACAACCAGAAATGGCGCCTCAACACCGACGGCACCATCACCGCGATCGGCGCGAACAAGTGCCTGGACGTGTCAGGGAACGGCACCGCCAACGGCACCAAGGTGCAGATCTGGGCCTGCCACGGCGGCGCCAACCAGAAGTGGACCACCGGAGCCGGGCCCACCCCGCCGCCGCCCGGCGGGCGCCCGTGCGACATCTACGCCTCCGGCGGCACGCCGTGCGTGGCCGCGCACAGCACGACCCGGGCGCTCTACGGCTCGTACAACGGCAACCTCTACCAGGTCAGGCGCTCCTCCGACAGCACGACCAGGAACATCGGCGTGCTGACCGCGGGCGGCGTCGCCGACGCCGCGGCCCAGGACTCGTTCTGCGCCGGCACCACGTGCGTCGTGACCGTCGTGTACGACCAGTCCGGGCGGGGCAACGACCTGTGGTACCAGGGCTCCAGCGTGGTCCCCGGCTCCCCGCAGAGCAGGCCCGCGATCGCGACCACCGAGTCACTCACCGTCGGCGGCGGCAAGGCGTACTCGCTCTACATCAATCCCGGCAACAGCTACTGGCGGGACGGCCACCTGACCGGCGTGCCCACCGGCAGCGCGCCCGAGGGCATGTACATGGTCACCAGCGGCACCCACGTCAACGGCGGCTGCTGCTTCGACTACGGCAACAGCGAGACGACCAGGAAGGCCGACGCCGCCGGCGCCATGGACGCCATCAACTTCAGCGTCCAGTGCTGGTTCGGCGGCTGCCAGGGAGGCGGCCCCTGGGTCCAGGCCGACCTCGAATGGGGGCTCTACCCCGGCGGCAGCCAGTCCTGGAACCCCAACCAGCGGACCTTCCCGCACAAGTTCGTCACCGCCACGCTGAAGAACAACGGCACCAGCCGGTTCGCCATCAAGGGCAGCAACGCGCAGTCCGGCAGCCTCTACACCCTGTACGACGGGCCGCTCCCCAACGGATACAGCCCGATGAAGAAGCAAGGGGCCATCATCCTGGGCAGCGGCGGCGACTGCTGCAAGCCCGACGGCGGCGCCAACCTCAGCGCCGGAACCTTCTACGAAGGAGCCATGGTGGCCGGCTATCCCACCGACGCCACCGAGAACGCCGTCCAGGCCGACATCGTCGCCGCCGGCTACCGCTGAGTCGCCTGACGCCAGGTCTGATCGACGCCGTCCGCGACCGCCAGCAGCCGTCGCCCGGCGTGCTCCGGCCGGATGTGGGGGCCCTGCTCGGCCCTCGCGTCCGGCCGGCGGGCGGAGGCGTTGATCGCGTACTCGTCGATCGTGATGCCGAGGCCCGGCGCGTCCCCGAGGATGAACGCGCCGTCCTCGACGTGCAGGTCGAGCGACAGCCCGAGCGGGGGGCTCAGGTCCTGCAACTCGCTGGCCAGGTGGTTCGGCACCGACGTCGCGGCGTGCAGCAGCGCGACCGGCATGTTCCCGATCGGGCTGACCGGCAGGTCATGGGCGTGCGCCAGCGCGGACACCCGGAGGAAGTGGGTCACCCCCCAGACCACGGCCGTCTGGACGACGTCGACGGCCCCCGCGGCCAGCAGCGGGCGGAACTGCTCCAGTCCGGTGAGGTTCTCCCCCGTGGCGACGGAGGCGCGGATCCCGCGACCGACCACGGCCAGGCCCTCGGCGTCCCACCGCCGGACCGGCTCTTCGATCCACGTGAGATCGAGGCTGCGTTCGAGCTCGCAGACGTGCCGGACCGCCTGCTTGCGGGTCCATGCCTCGTTCACGTCGAGCATCAGGCCCGGCCGCGATCCGTGCCCGGCCTCGGTCAGGACGTCCCGTACCAGGGTCAGGCGGTGCCGGTCGCGTTCGATGTCGAGGCCGCCCTTGAGCTTGGCCGCGCGCAGACCGTGCTGGGCGTAGACCTGGTAGACCGAGACGAGCTCGTCGTCGGTCAGGCCGATGTCGATGCCCGAGGCGTAGGCGGGCACCCGCCGGTCGCGTCCGCCCAGCAGCCGCCAGAGCGGCTCGCCGGCCGCCTGGGCCTTGATGTCCCACAGGGCGGTGTCGAGCGCGCCGATCGTGCCGAACACCGCGCCGGCGTGGCCGGCCTTGAAGGTCTGCCGCAGCATGCGGTCGTAGAGCGCCGTCACACCGCGCGGGTCCTCGCCCTCGATCGCGGCGAACACGGCGTCGATCTCCACGTGCGGCCCGAGGCCGATGCCGGTGATCCCCTCGTCGGTCTCCACCATGACGAGCGGCACCGGGACGACGCCGTCGGCGAAGACACCGTTGGCGTCGCCGACGGGACGGCCCCATTCCTGGACCGTCGTCGTGGTCCGATACCCCGTGATCCGCATGTCAGCCCTTCGTGGAACCGGCCGTGACGCCGTCGGCGATCTGGCGCTGGAGGAACAGATAGATCATCAGTACGGGTACGGCGGCGATCAGGACTCCCGAGGCGAAGGCGGGGACGTCGTCGGAATACTGTCCGCGCAGCGCGTTGACCCCGATCATGAGAGTGCGATGCTCGGGCGACGGCATCATGAGCAGGGAGATCAGCACGTCGTTCCAGCAGAACAAGGCGTCGAGAATGCCGACCGACAGCAGGGCGGGAACGCCCAGCGGAAGCATGATCCGCCGGTACACCCCGTACACCGTGTTCCCGTCGATCCTGGCCGCGTCGACGATCTCCGCGGGAATGGTCCTGTAGTGGCTGGTCATCAGGAAGACGGTGAAGGGCAGGAACTGCGCGACGTAGGCCAGGATCAGTCCCGGATAGGTGTCGATGAGCCCGCCGTCGGCCATGATCCTGGTGAGCGGCACCATGATCACCTGGAACGGGACGAACAGTCCCGCGAGACAGCCCAGGAAGATCACCGAAGAGCCGCGGAACCGGAGCCGGCTCAGCGCGAAACCCGCCATCGACCCGAACAGCAGCAGCAGGGCCACGGCGAACGCCACGACGATGAACGAGTTGACGAAGTAGCGCGCCATTCCGGCGCCGGCCCACGCCGCGGCGAGATTGTCCCAGCTCAGGGAGCTCGCCGGGGAGAACCGGTCGAGGATGTAGTCGCGGCGGGTCTTCATCGCGACGTTGGCGGTGAACACGAGTGGATAGATCGTCGCCAGCGCGAGGAGGGCCATGGGGACGACGGCCACCCACCTGGCCAGACGCCTGCCGGCCATCAGTCCTGCCTCCCCGCGCGGCGGAGCAGCGTGATCTGCAGGAGCCCCACCACGAGCATGACGACGAAGAGAACCGTCGAGGCGGCCGAGGCGAGCGCCGGCTGGTTCATCTGTCCCTGCTGGTGCCAGATGTAGAACTCCGGCAGGTAGGTCGATCCCTCCGGACCTCCGCTGGTCATGACGAAGAGCAGGCCGAACATGGACGTCAGCATCCCGATCATCGTGGTCACGAAGACGAACTGAATGGTGCGGGTCAGGCTCGGGATGATCACGTGCCAGATCGTCTGGCGGAGCGACGCGCCGTCCACGCGGGCGGCGTCCAGCAGCGAGGCGTCCAGGGTGCTGAATCCGGCGAGGAACACCACCAGGGCCATCCCGAACGTCGCCCATATGTGCACGCCGACGACCGTGAACATGGCGAGGCCCGGATCGCCGAGCCAGTCGACGGGGCCGACGCCGACCGTCCCGAGCAAGGCGTTCAGCGGGCCGTCGTACCCGAGCATGAGGTTGAAGATCGCCCCGACGATCACCGGCGAGAGCACGGCCGGGAAGAAATAGACGCTGCGGTAGACCCGGTGACCCGGCACGCGCAGATAGATGAAGGTCGCGAGCAGACCCGGGATCGCCACCGCCACGGGAAGCAGCAGCACCAGCAGCCCGACGTTGCGCAGCGAGGTGCGGAACAACGGGTCGGCGGCCAGCTCCAGGTAGTTGCTCAGGCCGACAGGCGTTCCGTTGAGCTCGCCGTCGCCGGTGAAGGAGAAGTTGACCCCGAGGACCAGCGGCCACAGCCGCAGCACCACGATGATCAGTACGGCCGGGGCCACCAGGACGTAGGGGGCGAGGCGCTCCGCGCGCCACCGACGGGCGTCCCGGCGGCGTCCCTGGTGCGTGACGGCCGCCGCGCCGGCCCGCCCGGAGCCGGCCGGGCGGACCAACGGCGACGGGCTTCCGATCGGCACGCTCAGCCCGCCCGGTCGGAGGCGGCCAGCTGCTCCACGACCTTGTCCACGGTGGTCGAACCGCTCAGGAGCTGCTGGGAGAGTCGTCCCATCAGATCCAGGGTCTTGGAGGACAGCGCCACGTGCAGTGCGGGCCTGCCGGTCTTGATCTCGGAGGCGATCGCGGCGACGGCCGGGCCGGCCTGCGCGAAGTCGATCGTCGTGTCGGACGCGATCGCGCCGGCCTTCGAATAGAACGCCGTCAGGGCGTCGGTCGAGGTCAGGGAGCGCACCAGATCGGCGGCCAGCGCGGGGTCCTTCGTCCACTTGGCGACCGCGTAGCCGATGCCGCCGTCGTACGGAAGGCTCGGGGTGGCTCCGCTGGTGACGACGGGGGCCGGCATGACGCCGATCTTGTCGGGGGGCAGGAACTCGCCGAAATCCTTCCAGTGCCCGACGTCCGACATCAGCCCGATGATGTGCGCGGCCTTGCCGGTCTCGAAGACCCTGAAGATGTCGGTGAACATCGCGGTGGAGTTGGCGCCTTCGTTGTTCAGCCCCTTGTCGCCGGCCTCCTTCCACAGCTCGAAGATCCGCCGCACGTTCGGAGAGGTCCAGTCGCGCTTCCCGGCGATCCAGTCGTCGTACTCCTGAGGCGTCAGGACGCCGGACCCGAGGCCCGACAGGAAGAACTGGATCCCGGCGCCTTCCTTGTTGCCGAGCGCGAAGCAGGTGGCCCCGGTCGCCTTCTTGACGGCGGCGCAGCCGTTGACGAACGCGTCCCAGGTCTTGGGCGGGTTAGCCGGGTCGAGGCCGGCCTTCTCGTAGAGGGTCTTGTTGTAGTAGATCGGGTGCCCCTGCAGGGTCACCGGCGCGGCGTAGATCTTGCCGTCCTTGCTGAAGGCGTCCCAGCCCGCCAGCCGGCTCTTGTCCTCGGTCACGTACAAGTCCAGCGGAAGGAGCGCGTCGACCCGGTCGCGGATCTGTCCTCCCCCGTTGAACAGCATGACGTCGGGCCCCTTGCCGGCCTGGATCGCCGTGCCGAGCAGGGTGTAGTACTGGTCGAACGGCTGGGCGACGAACTCGACGGTGACCCCTGGATGCCGCTTGGCGAAGTCGGCCTTGGCCTTCTCGATGTAGCCGGCCGCGGCCGGTTCACCGGACTTCCAGTCCCAGACCAAGAGCTTCTGCTGCTTCTGCGTCGAGTCCCCGGAGGGTGACGGGGTCCGGGCCGCGCTCCCGCAACCGGCTGAGACCACCGCCATGACCAATAAGGCCGACCACAATGCTCGCTGCTTCATCGCTGCCCGCTTCCCGAGAGGACCGCTGGACCAGGCGCAAACATAATTCGTATGACGTATAACGTCAATAGGGACTGACGTATACTGGCGCGGTGGCGTCGCCACATGCCAGGCCACCGGAGGGATCAATGACGGCATCGCAGGAAGCGCCTGGCGGCGTCCCGGCGTCACCGGCCTGGGTACGACGTCCTGCCAGCCTCGCCAGAGCGGTGACCGCCGAGCTGGTGGAGCGCATCGTCCGCGGGGTGCACCCGCCGGGGACCTCACTGCCCCCCGAACCCGCGCTCTGCGAAGCCTTCTCCGTGAGCCGCACGGTCGTGCGGGAAGCCGTGAAGATCCTCCAGGAGAAGGGGCTGGTGCAGGTCCGCCAGGGCGCCGGCACCATGGTGACCCCGCCGGCGATGTGGGACATGCTCGACGAGCTCGTGCTCGCCGCGACCATCGCCGCGGAAGACAGCCTGGCGATTCTCGACGACCTCGTCGTCACCCGGCGCGTGCTGGAGTCCGACATGGCCAACGTCGCCGCCCGCGTGGCCGGGCCGGACACCGTGGAGCAGCTGCGGGCGCTGGTGGATCGGATGGACGAGCTCGTGGACGACCCGATGACCTACGCCGACAGCGACCGCGCCTTCCACGACACGATCATGCAGGCGTCGGGGAACCGCATCGCCCGTGGCGTCGTACGCGCGCTGGAAAGCCAGGTCGTCAGCACCGCCCGCTACCTGGGCCGGACCGAGCGGGCGCTCTGCGTGGCGTCGAACCTCGGCCACCGCCGCATCTACGAACGCATCGCCGCCCACGATCCCGCGGGCGCCGCCGAGGCGATGTTCAACCACATCACCGAGGCCTGGATCGTGCGCCGCAGCGGCCCGGCCGATCCCGTACGGCTGCGGCGTTAGCGCCCGTCCGCGCCCTCGGAACCGATTCGATCGCCGGCTGTGAAAGTTTCACCGCGACGCCTCAGCGTTGGCCGCGGCCGCTTCTCCTGGTCAGGCGCCGGAGGGACGGGGTCGCCTCACGCGCGGGCTCTCGACGTCGAGAAGGCCGAGTCTTGACAGGTCTTGTCACGGTCATATTTGCTCCGCTGCACCATCGCCTCCAGCCACAGGAAAGGAAGGAGAGCCCTTTACGGCGGCGTTGAGTTAGCGCTAACAAAGGCGGTGGGAACGGCTTCCCCTTTTGCGTTTTTCACCCCCCGAGAACGGCAAAGGAATTCGCGCCATGTCGAGGCTCAGGCACCTCTTCACCGCTGTTGCATCCGCCGTCCTGCTCGTCGCCCTGGCCACGGTGCACGCGGCCCTGGGCGACAGCGCGTCCCAGCGCCCCGCACAAGAGAGCGCCCTCGCGGGCACCGCGGGATGCGGCAGGACCCCGACGCTGAGAAGCGGTTCGCAGTCGATAACGACCAGCGGGAAAAACCGTAACTTCATCCTGAGAATTCCGGACAACTACAATAACAACACGCCCTACAGGCTTATTTTCGGATTCCACTGGAATGGCGGCACCGCCAACGACGTCGACGGCGGCGGAACCAGCGGATACCCCTGGTCCTATTACGGGCTCAGGGCGTTGTCGAACAACACCGCCATCTTCGTCGCGCCTCAGGGCTTCAACAACGGCTGGGCCAACTCGGGCGGCGAGGATGTCACCTTCGTCGACGACATGATCCGGCGCATCGAGGCGGACCTCTGTGTGGACACCTCCCAGCGCTTCGCCATGGGCTTCAGCTACGGCGGCGGCATGAGCTACGCGCTCGCGTGCGCCAGGGCGACGGTCTTCCGCGCCGTGGCGGTCTACTCCGGCGGCCAGCTCAGCGGGTGCAGCGGCGGCAACGAGCCCATCGCGTACATCGGGCTGCACGGTCTCAGGGATCCGGTGCTCAACATCTCCGCGGGCCGGTCGCTGCGTGACAGGTTCGTCAGGAACAACGGCTGCACCGCACAGAACCCGCCGGAGCCGGCGCAGGGCAGCCTGACGCATGTCGTCACCTCCTACTCGGGATGCCGGGCGGGATATCCGGTCGCCTGGGCGGCGTTCGACGCCGGCCACACCCCCGGTCCCGTGGACGGGAAGCCCGGCGACTTCGAGCCCGGCGAGAACTCCTGGACCCGGCCGGTGGTGTGGAACTTCTTCACGCAGTTCGGAGGCAGCGACCCGAACCCGACACCGACCGTCACGGTCACTCCGCCGACGTCGGGCGCGCTCAAGGGCGCGGGGTCGGGCCGGTGCCTGGACGTCAACGGAGCCTCGCAGGCCAACGGCGCGCAGACGCAGATCTGGGACTGCAACGGCCAGTCCAACCAGCAGTGGGCCTCCACCGGCTCGGGTGAGCTGCGGGTCTACGGCGGCAAGTGCCTCGACGTGAACGGCGCCGGCACCGCCGACGGCACCAGCGTGATCATCTGGGACTGCAACGGCCAGAACAACCAGAAATGGCGCCTCAACGCCGACGGCACCATCACCGCGGTCGGCGCGAACAAGTGCCTGGACGTGTCCGCGTCCGGCACCGCCAACGGCACCAAGGTGCAGATCTGGACCTGCCACGGCGGCACCAACCAGAAGTGGGCCCGCACCTGAGAGGCCGGGACCGCTGACCACGAGCACGCAGGCACGTCCACCCCCACGGGCTTGGAGAACCGAAATGGCCGATGTATCGCGAAGACAAGTGCTGAGATTCGGCGCGGCGGGAGCCGGTGCCGCGCTGTTGCCCCTGCAGTGGACGGCCGTGGCCCGGGCCGCGTCGGTGGCGCCCGCGGAGGTGCGGGCCGCGAACGATCTGGCCCTGTGGTACGACGAGAGCGCCGGAACGGAGTGGCTGCGCGCGCTTCCGATCGGGAACGGCCGCCTCGGCGCCATGGTGTTCGGCAACGTCGACACCGAGCGGCTGCAGCTCAACGAGGACACCATCTGGGCCGGCGGGCCGTACGACCAGAGCAACACGAGGGGCGCGGCGGCGCTGGGGCAGATCCGGCAGCTGGTCTTCCAGAACCAGTGGAGCCAGGCCCAGACCCTCGTCGACCAGAACATGCTGGGCAACCCTTCGGCTCAGCTGGCCTACCAGCCCGTGGGCGATCTGCGACTGACCTTCGGCAGCGCCTCCGGGGTCTCGGAGTACAACCGTGTGCTGGACCTGAGCACGGCCACCACGACGGTGACGTACCTGCAGAACGGCGTACGGTACCGGCGCGAGGTGCTGGCGAGCGCGCCGGATCAGGTGATCGCACTCCGCCTGACCGCCGACAAGCCCGGCTCGATCACGTTCTCCGCGACGTTCGGCAGCCCGCAGCGGACGACGCGGTCCAGCCCGGACGGCACGACGGTGGCGCTCGACGGCGTCTCCGGCGACCAGAGGGGCCTGGCCGGCAAGGTCAGGTTCCTGGCGCTGGCCCGGGCCGTCGCCGAAGGCGGCAGTGTCAGCAGCTCGGGCGGCACCCTGCAGGTGAGGTCCGCCAACAGCGTGACGGTGCTGATCTCCATCGGCTCCGGCTACGTGAATTACAAGGATGTCGGCGGCGACTATCAGGGCATCGCCCGGCGCCATCTCGACGCCGCCGTCACCCGGACCTACGACGACCTGCGCGGCCGGCACGTCGCCGACTACCAGCGGCTGTTCGGGCGCACGACGCTCGACCTCGGCCGTACCGCGGCGGCCGACCAGCCGACCGACGTGCGGATCGCGCAGCACGCCGGCGGCAACGACCCGCAGTTCTCGGCGTTGCTGTTCCAGTACGGCCGCTACCTGCTGATCTCTTCCTCGCGGCCGGGCACCCAGCCCGCCAACCTGCAGGGCATCTGGAACGACTCGCTGACCCCGTCCTGGGACTCGAAGTACACCCTCAACGCCAACCTGCCCATGAACTACTGGCCGGCCGACACGACCAACCTGTCGGAGTGCTACGAGCCGGTGTTCAGGATGGTCAACGATCTCACGGTCAGCGGCGCCCGCACGGCGCGGGTGCAGTACAACGCCGGTGGCTGGGTGACCCACCACAACACCGACGGCTGGCGGGGCAGCTCGGTCGTCGACGGCGCGACCTGGGGCATGTGGCAGACCGGCGGCGCGTGGCTGGCCACCATGATCTGGGACCACTATCTCTTCACCGGCGACCTCGACTTCCTCCGGCAGTACTACCCGGCCATGAAGGGGGCCGCGCAGTTCTTCCTGGAGACCCTCGTGGAGGAACCGACCCTCAAATACCTGGTCACGAACCCGTCGAACTCCCCCGAGCTGCCCCACCATGCGGGCGTCAGCATCTGCGCCGGACCCACGATGGACAACCAGATCCTGCGGGACCTGTTCAACGGCTGCGCCAGGGCGAGCGAACTCCTGGGCACCGACGCCGGCTTCCGTACGCAGGTCCTGGCCGCCCGCGACCGCCTCCCGCCGATGCGGGTGGGCTCACGCGGCAACATCCAGGAGTGGCTGTACGACTGGGTCGAGACCGAGCAGAACCACCGGCACATCTCCCACCTCTACGGCCTGCACCCCAGCAACCAGATCACCAAGCGCGGCACACCCGCGCTGTACACGGCCGCGCGGCGGACCCTCGAACTGCGCGGCGACGACGGCACGGGCTGGTCGCTGGCGTGGAAGATCAACTACTGGGCGCGGATGGAGGAGGGCACGCGGGCGCACGACCTGATCCGCGCCCTCGTGACGACGGCCCGGCTCGCGCCCAACATGTTCGACCTGCACCCGCCGTTCCAGATCGACGGCAACTTCGGCGCGACGTCCGGCATCGCCGAGATGCTGCTGCAGAGCCACAACGGCGAGCTGCACGTGCTGCCGGCGCTCCCGGCGGCCTGGCCGAGCGGGAAGGTGCAGGGTCTTCGCGGACGCGGCGGCTACACCGTGGACGCGACGTGGAGCTCGGGCGGGCCCACCGAGATCCTCGTCAGGTTCGACCGCGACGGCACGGTCAACGTGCGCGGCCGGATCTTCACCGGGACCTACCAGGTGGTCGACGCCACGACCGGCGAAGCCGTCAGCGTCACCAAACCCGAGAACGACGTCGTCAGACTGAGCGGCCAGGCCGGTCGTACGTACCGCATGACCGGATCCGCCGGCCCCCCGCCGGCGACGTACGTGCGGATCACGAACGCGACCACCGGCCTGGCGCTGGACAGCGGCGGCAACGTCGCCTCGGGGGCGAACCTCAAGCAGTGGAACTGGGACGGCAGCACCAACCTGCAGTGGCAGCTCGTGGCCCTGGGCGGCGGGTGGTACCGCATCGTCAACCGTACCAACGGCATGGTCGCCGACAGCTGGGGCAACACCGCCAACGGAGCCAACGCCAGGCAGGCCGCGTGGGACGGCGGCAACAACCAGCAGTGGCGCCTCAACAGCACGGGCAACGACCGCTACCAGATCATCAACCGCGGCACCGGCACGGCCCTCGACGGCATGGGCAACGCCACGTCCGGCTCCACCGTGGCCATGTGGACGCCGAACAACAGCACCAACAACCAATGGACCATCACGGGCGTGTGAACCCGGCGACGCTCGCGGGACCAGAACGAAGAGAGGACGGCGTGGGCGCGGTGCGCGATCCGCCGATGCCCTGCCTGCGGCCGGGCGTCGGGCGGATCGTCACCTCCCATGTCGGACAATCTACGGGCATGGATTCCGCAAGACGCGCTGTCACCCCGGAAGTCCTGACCATGCCGATCTACGCTGCCCGCATGGCTTTCGTTATCCCAGAGATCAAGGTCGGCCTCGCCGAACTCGGCGGCGGGCCTGACGCCTGGTGCGCAAAATGCGGCAAGCGTGCGAGCCTGTACTTCGTCGAGCCGGCGACCGGACGATTCACGTACGTCTGCGCGGCCGACGCCGGCCCTGAGCTGGAGGCGATGCTCCTGCGCTCCGCCGACTAGGCGAATCACCACCGCCGCCCCGACACCGTAGAACCGCGTACTGATGTCGTGCTGGACCGGCTGGAACGCCGCGGTCACATCACCCGGGTCTCCCAGAACGGCGCCTACGGCCTGGTCAACGCCAACAGCGGCAAGTGCGTGGATGTACCGAACCACTCCTCCGACAGCGGCGTCCAACTGCCGAGGGCAAGACCGGCGGCTCGGCCTTCAACCCGACGAGCTTCTACTCCTACCACCTCGACCCGGCCGCCGACGTGCCGAGCCTGCCGCGCACCTACGCCGGTCCCCAGGCGTCGATCGGGCTCTGAACTCCCGCTGACGGGCGGCGGCACAGGCACCGGATCATGT
The DNA here is from genome assembly GCF_041402765.1 of Nonomuraea sp. AD125B. Lineage (NCBI taxonomy): Bacteria > Bacillati > Actinomycetota > Actinomycetes > Streptosporangiales > Streptosporangiaceae > Nonomuraea > Nonomuraea sp. AD125B. The sequence continues at coordinate 322,225 of NZ_JBGLOU010000003.1, forward strand.
GTGCCCGACATGCCAAGACTGCAGGAAGACAGGTCGGCACTCAACCGTCGCGGGCGCCTCTGTCACCGTTGCCCGCCCGGGCCGAACCGCATCGTGGGACGCGGGTCCCGAGGGCGGGCAGGTGGGACGTGGTGGCGACGTGCCGGGCCTGCTCCCGTACCGGTCTGGGGACGCCGTCCGGTGACGGCTCGATCGCGCGACGTTAGGCGACGCAGGGCGCCGCCATCGTCCGAGACATCCGACATGAAGTGGCCTTTTGGCCGGGATGACCAGGCGATACCGCGTCAGCACCCCAAGACATCGGATGTTAACCCTTGCTAGTCGGGCATTTCACTGATATTTCCTTGGATCAATTCCTGTGATCGGAGGAATCCGTGCCTCACCCCCCACGACGACGGTTCGGCCCGGCCTTGATGGCCGTGCTGACGCTCGTCGGCGCTCTGTCCGCCCCCACAGTGGCCGGTGCCGCAGCCGCCCAGACACCCGATGACTTGACCCTCTGGTACGACAAGCCCGCGACCGACTGGGAGACTCAGGCGCTCCCCATCGGCAACGGGCCCCTGGGCGCCAAGGTGTTCGGCGGCGTCGCGACCGAGCAACTCCAGTTCAACGAGAAAAGCCTGTGGACCGGCGGCCCCGGCGTCTCCGGCTACGACTTCGGCAACTGGAGAACGCCGCGGCCGGGCGCCATCGCCGAGGTCCAGCAGCAGATCGACCGTGACGGCAAGATGGCGCCCAACGCCGTGGCTGCCAAGCTGGGCCAGTCCAAAACCGGCTTCGGCGCGTACCAGACGTTCGGCGACCTGTTCCTCGACTTCGCCGGCGCCCCTGCGGACCCCGCCGAGTACCGCCGCGAGCTGAGTCTGCGCGAGGCCGTGGCCCGCGTCGGCTACACCGCCGGCGGCGTGCGCCACGAGCGCGAGTACTTCGCCAGCAACCCCGGCAACGTCATCGTCGGCCGGATCTCGGCCGACCAGGGCGGCAAGGTGTCCTTCACGTTGCGGCACACCTCGCCGCGCCAGGACAAGACCGTCGCGGCCTCCGGCGGCAGGCTCACCATCCGGGGCCGGCTCGCCGACAACAAGATGACGTTCGAGGCCCAGATCCAGGTGATCGCGCAGGGCGGCACCCGTACCGACGCCGGGGACAAGATCACCGTCACCGGTGCCGACAGCGCCGTCTTCGTGCTGTCGGCCGGAACCGACTACGCCGACACCTACCCGGCTTACCGGGGCGATGACCCGCACACCAAGGTCACCGCCGCGGTGGACGCCGCCGCCGCCAAGAGCTACGACCAGCTCAAGGCCGCGCACGTCGCCGACTACCGCAAACTGTTCGACCGGGTGAAACTGGACCTCGGCGGCTCGACCCCCGCGATCCCCACCGACCGGCTGCGCAGGAACTACACCGGCGGCGCCTCGGCCGACGACCGGGCGTTGGAGACGCTGTTCTTCGCCTACGGCCGCTACCTGCTGATCTCCTCCTCCCGGGAGAACGACGTGCTCCCGGCCAACCTGCAGGGCGTGTGGAACAACTCCACCAGCCCGCCCTGGTCGGCCGACTACCACGTCAACATCAACCTCCAGATGAACTACTGGCTCGCTGAGCAGACCAATCTCCACGAGACGACCAAGCCGTACGACCGCTACATCTCGGCCATGGTGGCGCCCGGCAGGGTGACGGCGCGGGACATGTACGGCGCGCGCGGCTGGGTGGTCAACAACGAGACCAACCCGTTCGGTTTCACCGGCGTGCACGACTACGCCAGTTCCTTCTGGTTCCCCGAGGCCGCGGCCTGGACCACCCAGCACCTGTACGACAGCTACCGATTCACCGGCGACACGGCGTACCTGCGCGACACCGCCTACCCCGTGATCAAGGGGGCCGCCGAGTTCTGGCTCGACTTCCTGCACACCGACCCCCGTGACGGCAAGCTCGTGGTCTCCCCTAGCTACTCGCCCGAGCACGGTGACTTCTCGGCCGGCGCGTCGATGTCGCAGCAGATCGTCCGGGAAGTGTTCACCAACGCCCTCGCCGCGGCCAGGAAGCTTGGCGTGGACGAGGACTTCCAGGCGGAGGTGAGCGGCGCACTGGCCAAGCTGGACCCCGGACTGCGCGTCGGCTCCTGGGGACAGCTCCAGGAGTGGAAGACCGACTGGGACTCCGCGACCGACACCCACCGGCACGTCTCTCACCTGTACGCCCTGCACCCCGGCAACCAGATCACCACCGGCAGCCCCGAGGCCGAGGCGGCGAAGGTCTCGCTGACCGCGCGCGGCGACGGCGGGACCGGCTGGTCCAAGGCATGGAAGATCAACTTCTGGGCTCGGCTGCTGGACGGCGACCACGCCCACAAGATGCTCAGCGAGCAGTTGAAGGCGTCCACGCTGGACAACCTGTGGGACACCCACCCGCCGTTCCAGATCGACGGCAACTTCGGCGCCACCTCCGGCATGGCTGAGATGCTGGTGCAGAGCCAGCACGACGTGGTGCACGTGCTGCCCGCCCTGCCCTCGGCCTGGAAGAACGGTTCGGTGAGCGGCCTGCGCGCCCGCGGCGGCGTCACCGTGGACGCCGCCTGGAAGGACGGCGCGCCCGACACCGTCACCCTGCACCCGGGCAACTCCGGCCCGATCAAGGTCAAGTCGCCGTTCATCGCCGGGCGCTACCGCGTCTACGACGAGCGGGGCCACGAGATCGGCGCCCACCGCGACGGCGACACCCTGAGCTGGAACGCCGGCGCGGGCAGGACGTACACGATCCAGAACGAAGCCGCCGTCGCCCTACGCGTACCCGGCACCGCCACGCCGGGCACGCCGTTCGAGGCGAAGGTCACGATCACCGCGACCCGCCGCCGTGCGGTGCCGGCCGCCGACGTGACGCTCACCGTCCCGCGGGGCTGGACCGTCGTACCGGCCACCCGCCACCTGCCCGGCACGGCGCCGGGAAAGACCCGCACCGCGACCTTCACCATCACTCCGGGACCGGCCGAAGGCGCCCGGCAGGCCGTGCTGGCCGCCACTGTCACCGGCGACTCCTGGTCGGGCGCGGCCAGTGCCGTGCTAGCCCTGGAACCCTGTGCCCCGCCCCCGGCCGGCTCGGTCCTGGTCGCCTGGGATCCGAAGGAGGGCGGCACGGTCAACGATTCCTCCGGCAACCGCCGCGACGCCGTCGTCACCGGCGGCACCCCGGCCTATGACACGACCGCGCCCAGCGGCAGCGGGCTGGTGCTGGACGGCAACACGTACCTGACGACCGGCGCGACCTCGCTCGGGCTGGTCCGGGAGGCGACGTTCGCGGCGGAGGTCAAGATCGGCGGCAGCGGCTACCGCCGGCTGTTCGACTCCCAGCCATCCGGCGACCCCGGCACCGACGGCGTCCTCATCGATGTCACCCCAGGCAACACGATGCGCTTCATCGGCGCGGGCGCGAACGTCGGCCTGAACACGACCCTGCCTACCGGCCGCTGGATCGACCTGGTGGTCACCCTGGAGTCCACCGGCGCGATCACCGTGTACGTGGACGGCGAGCGCAAGGCGACCGGCCAGGCCACCTCCGACGGCATCACCGGCTGCACCGCCCGTCCGCTCCGCTTCGGCGCCGACCAGGGCGGCGGGCAGCGGCTGACCGGCGGCGTCGACCGGGCCGCCGTACTCGCCCGCGCGCTGGCTCCCGAGGAGGTGAAGGCCTGGCGGGACCTGACCGCCGCGTAGGTTCGCGCCATCGGAGGCGCTGCCAAGGGGCAGCGCCTCCGATGCCGTGAAGTGCGAGCCCACCAGCCCCGGCAGCAGCAGCTCCACCTGTGGCTCGGCGGCGGCGTTGCCGAGCACCACCAGCATGCGGCGCCCGGCCAGCACGCTGCGGTACATCGCCGCCCCCTCGCGGCACCCGGCCTGTGACGCTCGAAATCAGGTCGGGGGTCCTTGACCTGGGAGTTCGCCAGTCAGCTCGCGGATCGTGTTCGCCCTGGGCCACGCAGCGTGGGTCAGGATGACCCGCACGTCCTCGGCGGGGAAAAACGGCATCGAACGCCGGCGGCACCGGCGGCGACAGCGAGCCTGCGTCCGGTGCCGGTGGGTGATGATTTAAGACGTCGTTTCCGGGGCGGCGGCGGGTGCTCCGTACCAGCCAGATCGCCGTGGCGGTGGCGACGCCGAGCACGGCCGTGGACAGGGCCAGAAGCAGCGGCAGCGCTCTCGGACCGGCGCCGGTCCGGCGAGCCCAGGCCGGTCGTGTCGGCGTACGTCGGCGCACCCGCGGGCTCCCCTTGCACGTCCACGGTGCCTGCGCCAACGCCGGCATCTCGATCCGATACGTCAGCCGCTGCCCGGAGGTGAGCGGCACCCGGAAGTACGCCTCCTTACCGGGGATCACGGTGTCGGTGTAGCGGCCGTCGGTGAGCACGGGGCCGTCGCCGTAGGAGCCGCTGCCCACCACGGCAGGTGGTTCGATGATGAGAGTGAGTTCGAGCGGTGCGGTGGAGGTGCGGATCTGGTCGCCGCGGTTGTCCGCCTCGACCGTGTACCGGCCGGGTTTCTCGCAGGTGCCGGCGCCGCTGGGTTCGGCCGCCGCGGCCGTGGCGACGGGGGCAGGAGCGAAGACGCCGGCCAGGGAGAGCGCCAGCAGGATGGCTGTCAGAAGCCGCGACATGGACGACGTTAATGACAGGGACGCAAGGAGGCGCGGGAGCAGGTGTCACAGCCGGCGTTGATCGAGCGTGAGGTTCCGGATGGCCGGCTGCCCGCTCAGACCACGGTCAGGGCGATGCCGCCCCGCCGGATCGAAGCCAGCCGGTACTCCGCCAGGAGCGACACCCATGCCATGACGAGCGCGATGGCGAGGGCGAAGGCGACATTGGCCACCCTGGAGCCCTGCACGACGAAGATCGAGACCCAGGCCGTCACGAAGAGCGCACCGGTCACCATGCTGAGAGCGGCCCAGCCGCGACGGCCGGCCGCCGCGAACCGCCGGCCGAACGCGAGACACGCGGCGATCAGCGCGAGAAAGGCGACCCCGGAGACGAGGAGGTGCAGCATCCCCTGCGTGCTCATGCTCGTGGGCGGGCCGACGGGCGTCCCCGGCGGGAAGCCGTCGGCAGGGTCGGCGGAGAAGCAGGCAGCGGCGATCATCCCGGCGCCGAAGACGCCGACCAGTCGCGGCCCCCAAGTGCTGTCCCAGCCCACCGGACCACGAGCCCGGTGCAGGCCGGCCGCTCCGGCCACGAACAGCAGGCCGCTGACCGCGAAGTTGGCGATCTGAATCCACCCTTGGTCGCCGTTGCTCAGCATGCTGGCCGGGTAGCGGCTGATGTCGAACCCGTCCCTGGTGAGTATCTGCAGCAGGACCGCGATGATGTAGAGGGGGCCGGCGACGACGCCGCATGTCAGCAGCCTCCGTGTCGTGCCGCCGGCCGCTGTGGCGGTGAGGTTCTTCCTCATCGGTCTACTCCTTACGTGCCCGTTGGGGGGCGGTGATTCGGTCGACGATGTCGATCACTCTTCTTCTTCCTCTTCGTTCGAGCCGGGGCGTCCCTCCGGGGACGGCGTCTCGTCAAGCGGGTGGCGGCGCTCGCGCCGCGCGCGTGCGAGTTCGGTGCCCAGCGCGTCCAGGCGCTGGCTCCAGAACTGGCGGAAACGATCCAGCCAGATGCCGACCTCCCTGAGGTGCCTAGAGCGCCGTCGAACACGTCGAACGCGTGCGCGGCCCAATAATTTCAGTCTCGGCTTATATAAGTCAATCCTGAAAGAGTGGCGGATGGTCGGGGATGACCTCGTGGAGTGGTTCAAGCAGGCGGTCGACTGCCGCGGTCGTGCTGGGCGCTGCGCCTGCCGATGACTACATCCGCCCAGGTCATTGCTCTGCGAGGCGTCGCCTCGACGTACGCGAACTCCAGTCACCCGGGAGACGGAAACGGGTACGGCAAGAAGATTCCGCGGCGCCTGTCACCGAGCATGCTCGGTCACCCGGTCGATGTTCGGGCCGGCGTCGGACAAGGATCCCGACCTGAGAAAACGCGCCGGAGGGCTGTCCACTTGGAAAGCAGGAACGCCGCCCCCTGCCACTTCCAAGCTATAGCGCCCCCCGGGGCTTGCGGCAAGGCCCGGGTCATGCCCCAGACTTCCGGACCGGAAGTCGTACAACGCAGGGGGGCGGCATATGTTCGACGTGATCATCGCCGGTGGCGGGCCCACCGGCCTGATGCTGGCGGCCGAGTTGCGGCTGCACGGCGCGCAGGTGCTCGTGCTGGAGAAGGACGCCGAGCCGGCCCCGTACGCCAAGGCTCAGGGCCTGCACGTGCGCAGCATCGAGGTGATGGACCAGCGCGGCCTGCTGGAGCGCTTCCTCGCGCACGGCCGGAGGCACCCGCTGCGCGCTTCCCTCGCCGGGGCCGACCGGCCCGCGCCCGCCGGGCTGGACACCGCGCACGGCTACCTCCTCGCCATCCCGCAGACCGTCACCGAGCGCCTGCTGGCCGAGCACGCCGCCGGGCTGGGCGCGGAGATCAGGCGCGGCGCCGAGCTGACCGGCCTCAGCCAGGACGAGCACGGCGTGACCGCCGAACTGGGCGACGGCACGCGGCTGCGCTCGCGCTACCTCGCGGGCTGCGACGGCGGGCGCAGCACGGTGCGCAAGCTGCTCGGCGTCGGCTTTCCCGGCGAGCCGAGCAGACTGGACACCCTGCTCGGCGAGATGGAGGCGGACGAGGATCCCGGGACGATCGCCGCCACTGTCGCGCGGATCCGCGAGACCCAGCCGCGCTTCGGCCTGCTGCCGCTGAGCGACGGGATGTACCGGGTGATCGTGCCCGCCCTGAGCGTCGCCGAGGACCGTGCCGTGCCGCCGACGCTGGAGGAGTTCCGGCAGGGGCTCAGGGCGGTCGCGGGCACGGACTTCGGCGTGCGGGCGCCGCGCTGGCTGTCCCGTTTCGGCGACGCCACCCGGCTGGCCGAACGCTACCGCGACGGCCGGGTGCTCCTGGCGGGCGACGCGGCCCACATCCATCCGCCGGCCGGCGGGCAAGGGCTCAACCTCGGCATCCAGGACGCGTTCAACCTCGGGTGGAAACTCGCCGCCGAGGTCGCGGGCTGGGCGCCTGGCGGGCTGCTGGACACCTACGAAGCCGAACGCCGCCCGGTGGCCGCCGCCGTGCTGGACGACACGCGGGTGCGCATGCACCTGATGTCCGCCGAGCCGGGACCCCGGTCGGTGGGGCGGCTGCTGGCACGGCTGATGGAGTTCGACGAGGTGACCGCGTACCTCATCGAGCAGGTCACCGCCATCGGTGTCCGCTACGACCTCGGCGGTGGCTCCGAGCTGGTGGGGCGGCGGTTGCGGGACGTCCGGCTGAAGCGCGGCCGCCTCTACGAGCTGACGCGCTCCGGCCGCGGCCTTCTGCTCGACCGGACCGGCCGGCTCTCGGCCGAGGGCTGGGCGGAGCGCGTGGACCACGTCGTCGACCCCGGCGCCGAGCTGGACGTCCCCGCCGTACTGCTCCGCCCCGACGGCCACGTGGCGTGGGCCGGCGAGGACCAGGCGGAGCTGGCCGGCGTGCTGCCGCGCTGGTTCGGCGCTCCCTCCAGATAACCGGGATTATCCGCTGAAAGCCCATATGATCGGATTGGACGCAGCGAAGGTCGTGCACCTCTGGGCGATCGAGTGGATGCGCCCCTCTACTACTGAGGATCTTCATGCTGCACGGCCGTCAGACGGAACTGGCCCGGATCGATCAGCTGCTCGACGGGCCAGGCGGTGCTCTGGTGGTGCGCGGCGAGGCAGGCATCGGCAAGACGGCCCATCTGGAGTACGCCGCCCGGCGGACGTCCGGGCGCGTCCTACGCGTCACCGGGGTCGAGTCGGAGGCCGAGTTACCCTTCGCCGCCCTGCACCTGCTGTTGCGCCCCGTGCTCGACGGCGTCACCGCGCTGCCCCCGCAGCAGGCGGACGCCTTGCTGGGCGCGCTCGGCCTCGGCGAGGCGACCCAGGGCGACCGCTTCCTCGTCGGGCTGGCGACGCTCAGCCTCCTCGTGGAGCTGTCGAAGGAGGAGCCGCTGGTATGCCTGGTCGACGACGCGCAGTGGCTGGACAGCGAGTCGGCCGACGCGCTGGTGTTCGCCGCGCGCCGCCTGCACGCCGAGCCCGTCGTCGTTCTGTTCGCGGCGCGGGAGGACGGCGGCACGTTCCCCGGCGGCGGCCTGCCCGAGCTGTGGCTGGGCAAGCTCGACGCGGACGCGGCGGCCCAACTGCTGGCCGAGCAGGCGGCCGACCTGCCGCTGGCCGCCCGCGACCAGCTCGTCACCGAGGCGCAAGGCAACCCGCTCGCCCTGATCGAGCTGCCCCGCATGCTCGGCCCCGAACAACGGGCGGGCGCCTTCACCCCGCTGGCCTTCTCCCTCGCTCCGGTGACGGTGACGGACAAGGTGCTCGCGGGCTTCCGCAACCGGATCGCCGAGCTCCCCGCCGCCACCCGCTTCTGCCTGCTCGCCGCGGCCCTGGACGATCGCGGCGAGCTCAAGGCCCTCACCGGCGCGCTCGACCGGCTCGGCGCCTCGGTGACCGACTTCGCCGAGGCCGAGCGCGCGGGGCTGGTCCAGGTGAGCACGTCCTGTGTCGTCTTCCGTCATCCGCTGGTACGTACGGCGGTGCTGCTGGCCTGCGACATCGCCGCCCGGATGGCCGCGCACCGGGCGCTGGCCGAAGCCGTCGACGACGACCGGCGCGCCTGGCACCTGGCCGCGGTGACCCTGCAACCGGACGAGGGGGTGGCCGGAGAGCTGGAGAGCCTGGCGCTGCGCGCCCTGCAGCGCGGCGGCCAGGCCACGGTGTCGGCGGCGTACGCGCGGGCAGCCGAGCTGTCCGCCGACCCGGCCGACGCCGTACGCCGGTGGACGGCCGCCGCCGGGGCGGCCGCCGAGGCGGGGTTGAGCCGGCGCGCCGCCGAGCTGGTCGCCGCGGCGCAGCGGCAGGCGGGCTCGTCCGCTCTGGACAAGTCGGTCCTGGCAGAGCTCACCCGGGTGCGAGCACAGCTCGCGTTCGAGGCCGACCGGCCGCTTGAGGCCGTCCGGCTGCTGCAGGAAGGCGCCGAGAGGGCGGATCCCGCCACGATGCTCTCGCTGCTCGGCCTGGCCGGCTTCTACGCCTGGACCAGCGCGCCCCACCCCGATCAGCTCGCCCTGGCCCGCCGCACCGAGGAGCTGACACCGGACGGCGACGGGCTCGCGGGCGCGGTGCACGCGATCAACCGCGGCTTCCGCACGATGCTGGAAGGGGACACCACACCCGTCCCAGCCTTCCCCATCGGCTTGGGCGAGCTGGTGGCCGTTCCGTTCGAGGTCCGCATGGTCATCACCTTCCACGCGTTCGTCCGCGCGGAACGCGAAGAGATGCTCGCCGGCGCGGCCGCTCTGGTCGAGGAGTGCCGGGCGCAAGGTCGTCTGGGCCGCCTTCCTCAAGCCATGACGCTCCTCACCATCGCCCAGCTGACCGACGGGCGTCACCGGTCCGCGCGCGCCACGGTGGCCGAGGGCCTGAGCCTGGCCGCCGACGCCGGCCAGCCGTTCTGGCGGGGCTATCTGGAAGGCGTCCAAGCCTGGCTGTACGGGGTCGCGGGCATGGAAGAGGAGTGGGCGGCGTGCACCGCCGAAGCCCTGCGCCACGCCGACAACAGGTCCTGGCTGCCGGCCGGCACGTGGGCCGAGTACGGGCGCGTGATCCTCGACCTCGGCCTCGGCCGCCACAACGCGGTGCTCGACCGGCTGGACAGGGCGACGGAAGGCACCTCGCGGCATGCGTTCATCTGGGGGTATGCCTGGCCGGACTACGTCGAGGCGGCCGTCAGGGCGGGCACGCCGCGACGCGCCGACGAGGTCCTGCGCCGCTACGCGGCATGGGCCGAGGGTGTCGGGCAACCCGGTCCGCTCGCCGTACTGCATCGGGCCCGCGCGCTGCTGGCGTCCGACGAGCGGGCCGAGGGCCTCTACGAGCGCGCGCTCGCCGTGCACGGGCAGCACGAGCAGCCTTTCGACCAGGCCAGGACCCGCCTGGTGTACGGCGAGTGGTTGCGCCGCCACCGGCGGCGCACCGAGGCCCGCATCCAGCTTGAGGCCGCGATGGAGGCGTTCGACCGGTTGGACGCCGCCCCGTGGTCCGCCCGCGCGGCCGCCGAACTGCGCGCCACCGGCGCCTCGCCGGCCCGCCGCGCGAAGGCCGGCGACCTGCTGGCCGCGCTCACCCCGCAGGAGCTCCAAGTGGTACGGCTGGCCGTCACCGGGGCGTCGAACCGGGAGATCGGCGCGCAGTTGTTCCTGAGCCCGCGCACGGTCGCCTACCACCTGTACAAGGCCTTTCCCAAGCTGGGCGTCTCCTCGCGCGGTGAACTGGCCGCACTGGGCCTGATGACCTAAGCGAGCCCCGGCGGCTCCAGCAGGATGACGGAAGCGGCGGCAGGGCGGCCGTCCCTAGCGTTTCCCGCATGAACGTTCCCACCTACTCCCTTGCCGAGCGCGACCGCCGCTGGGCACTCGCACGGGAGATCATGGAAGCCGAGGGCGTACAGGCACTCATCGCCTACGGCGAGCACGAGTGCGCGGACCTCGCCCCCTTCGCGCCGGATGTCTACTTCACCAACGACCGCCCCGGCGCGATCGTCATCTTCTGCCGCGACGCCGACCCGATCGAGCTGACCTGGTCGACCCTGCCCATCGCCGACCACATCCAGGCGCTGCGTCGCGGTGAGGAGTTGTGGATGCCGCCCGAGCGCATCCGCGTGGCCAAGCACGCCGCCGGGGTGGTGGAGGTCCTGCGCGAGCACCGCCTGGAGAGCGCGGCCGTCGGTGTGCTCGGCCTGGATCCCTACCCGCCCTTCCACATCAACCCGATCATGCCGCACGGGCTGTGGAACCAGGTGCTCGCCGAGCTGCCGGACGTGGAGTTCAAGCCGGTCGGGCTCAGCTACCTGTTCGCCACCATCTGCCAGTCGGAGGAGGAGCTGGCCGTCGTCCGCCACTCCGCCGCCACCGGCGACGCCATGGCCGAGGCGATGGTCGAGGCGGCCCGGCCCGGCGCCAGTGAGGCCGACGTGTACGCGGCGGGCATGGCGGCCGCGTTCCGCCGCGGGCTGGCGGCTCCTGACATGCTGCTCTCCTCCGGGCCCGGCTTCGTCTCCTGGGGGCCGCCGGCGTGGTCCTACCGGCCGCAGGCCCCGCGCGTCATCGAGGACGGCGACGTGGTCATGGCGGAGGTGTTCTGCCGGTTCGGCATGAAGGAGACCCAGCACCAGGTGGCCATCGCCGTCGGCGAGGTCCACCCCGACATCGAGCTGGGCGCCAAGGTCGCCCGCGCCGCGTACGAGGCCGGGCTGGCCGCCGCCCGCCCTGGCAACACCTTCGGCGACCTGGTCGAGGCGATGCGCGCGCCGCTGGAGGAAGCCGGCGCCTGGAACGTGCACCCGCTGGTGCACACGCTCAACCCCATGGGCCCGGTGTGCGGGTTCGGCGCCGGGCTGCGCCGCCTCCCCGAGGCCGCCCGCTACGGGCGGCTGTTCGAGGTGCCCACGATGGGCGGTGAGCTGCCCCTCGCCCCGGGCATGACCTTCGCCTTCGAACCCAACGCCGTCATCGGCGACCGCCTGACCAACCTGGGCGGCACCGTCGTCATCGGCGAGGACGAACCCGTCGAGCTGAACCCGCTGACCGCCCAGCTGCTGAGGAGCCGAGTGTGATCACCGTCGACCACACCGCGTCGTACGCGCGTCCCGCCGACGCCGTCTTCGCCGTCCTGTCCGACCCCGCGCGCTTCCCCGAATGGCAGGCCGACGTCCTGGAGTCGCGGATGAACGGTCCGCTGCGTGAGGGCGCCCACGTCGAGCAGGTCCGCAAGGTGATGGGCCGCCGGACCGAGATCGGTCTGACAGTCGCCGACTACGTGCCGGGCGAATCGCTCACGCTGCGCACCCCGCCGCAGGCCAAGCCGGGGGTGAGCCAGACGTACCGCGTCCGCGAGACCGAGGGCGGCTGCCGGGTGGAGTTCCGGCTGGAGCTGAACGGGGTGCCGAAAATGGCCGAGCATCTGGTGCGCACCCAGCTCGGCAAGCAGGTGCCGCAACTCTTCGAACGACTGGGGACGCTGCTGTGACGACGCACCACATCCCGGAGCGAGAGATCGCCGAGCGGCCCGCCGCCTACAACGGGCCCAACCTGTCGCCGGTCGGCCTGAAGCTCGTCCCGCGGCAGCTCGCCGACGGCGTCCACGCGCTGATGGCCGTCCCGGCCCCGAAGGACAACAACGGGCTCATCGCCGGACGGGACGCCGCGCTGGTGGTCGACGCCGGCATCACCCCTGACGTCTCGCGCACCATTCAGTCGCTGGCCGCCGAGCTGACCGACCGGCCGCTGCGCTACCTGGTCAACACGACCTACCACGGCGACCACACCTTCGGGAACCTGGCCTTCCCCGCCGAGACCGTCATCATCTCCTCGCGCGCCAACCGGGACAACATGACCGACCTCGGCTACGAGAAGCAGGTCAGGTCGGGAAACATGTACGGCGACGAGGCCCTCTTCGACGCGGTGACCACCTGGCGGCTCCCCGACCTGGTCTTCGACTCCTTCGCCGAGGTCGACCTGGGCGGCCGGACGGTTCAGCTGTGGCACTTCGGGCCCGGCAACGGCCCGGGCGACACCGTGGTCCACGTGCCCGACATCGGGACGGCGTGGACCGGCAACCTCCTGTGTCACGCCGGCATCGCCCACATGCTGCTGCAGGGCGGCCCCGCGCCGTACGCCGCCACCCTGCGTGCCATGAAGGCGGCGCTGCCCGACCTCCGGACCATCGTGCCCGGCCACGGCCCCTGCGGGGACGGCCACGCGGCGATCGACACGCTGATCTCCTACCTTGAGCGGCTCCACGAGGAGGTCCACGCCGCGACGCAGCAGGGCCGCACCTTGGAGGAGACCACCGCGGCCTGCACGGATCCGTGGGCCGACCGCCTTGACCCGGCGCTCGCCTCCGTCCTCGGACCACCCCAGGCCCAGGACGCGATGCTCCACCTGTGCCGCAACCTGCACAGACTCAACATCCTCACCACCTACCGCCTCTACACGACGGAGGCATCCGCCGGCTGAGCGGCGAGGGCGTGGCGGTGGTCGCGGATGACCTCCGCGTAGCGGCGGCCACTGCTCTTGACCGTACGGCGCTGGGTGGCGTAGTCGACGTGGACGAGGCCGAAGCGCTTGTCGTAGCCGTAGGCCCATTCGAAGTTGTCCAGCAGCGACCAGACGTAGTAACCGGCGAGCGGGGCGCCCCGGCGGGCGGCGCGGGCGCAGGCGGCCAGGTGCTCCTCCAGGTAGCGGACGCGTTCCGGGTCGGCGACGCCGGTGGGGCCGACGGTGTCGGGGTAGGCGGAGCCGTTCTCGGTGACGAGGATCCGGCGCGCCCCGTACTCGGTGGTCAGGCGCATGATCAGACTCTCCAGGCCACCGGCGTCGATCTCCCAGTCCATGCCGGTGCGGGGCGCGTCCGGCCTCGGGACCTGGCGGGCGAAGGGGGGCGGGCCGTCGGGGTCGTCGGCGATCGTCATGGGGAAGTAGTAGTTCAGGCCCAGCCAGTCCAGCGGCTGCGCGATCGTGGCCAGGTCGCCCGGACGTTCGGGGAGGTCGACGCCGTACGTCTCGCGCAGGTCGGCGGGAAAGCCGCGGCCGTGTACGGGGTCGAGCCACCAGCGGTTGGTGTGGCCGTCCATGCGGCGGGCGGCGGCGAGGTCGGCGTCGGAGCCGGTGGCGGCTTCGACGGTGGAGAGGTTGTTGACGATGCCGATCTCCGCGCCGGGCGCGGCGGCGCGCACCGCCTGGGTGGCGAGGCCGTGGCCCAGCAGCAGGTGGTAGGAGGCGCGGACGGCGGCGGTGATGTCGGTGACGCCGGGAGCCATCCTGCCTTCGAGGTGGCCGATCCAGGCCGAGCAGAGCGGCTCGTTGAGCGTGGCCCACTGCCGCACCCGGTCGCCGAGCGCGTCCGCGACGACCGCCGCGTAGGCGGCGAAGTGCTCGGCGGTCTCGCGGGCGGGCCAGCCGCCGCGGTCCTGGAGGGTCTGCGGCAGGTCCCAGTGGTAGAGGGTGGCGTTCGGGGTGATGCCGGCGTCCAGCAGGGCGTCGACGAGGCGGGAGTAGAAGTCGAGGCCCCGCCGGTTGACGGCGCCGTCGCCGCCGGGGACGATCCGCGGCCAGGCGAGCGAGAACCGGTAGGAGGTGACGCCGAGCTCCTTCATCAGGGCGAGGTCCTCGGGCCAGCGGTGATAGTGGTCGCAGGCGACGTCGCCGGTGTCGCCGTTGTCGATCGTGCCGGGGGTGTGGGAGAAGGTGTCCCAGATCGACGGAGATCGGCCGTCCTCCGCCACGGCTCCCTCGATCTGGTAGGCCGAGGTGGCCACGCCCCAGGCGAAGTCCCGGGGCAGGGCGGCGAGGTCGATGGGGTGGGTCACAGAGGTCCTTTCGAGAGGCGGCGCGGGCGTCACTTGACGGCTCCGGCGGTGAGGCCGGCGACGAGGTAGCGCTGCAGGAGCAGGAACCCGGCGACGACCGGCACGCTGACGGTCAGCGACGCGGCCATGACCTGGTTCCAGTAGACGTCGTTCTGCGTGGCGTAGCCCTGCAGGCCGACGGAGAGCGTGCGGGTGGTGTCGTCGGTCATGATCGAGGCGAACAGCACCTCTCCCCAGGCGGTCATGAAGGCGTAGACGGCGACGGCGACGATCCCGGGGATCGCGGCGGGGATGACGATGCGGAACAGCGTGGCGACGGGCCCGCAGCCGTCGACGGCCGCGGCCTCGTCGAGGGCCCGCGGGATCGAGGCGAAGTATCCGATCAGCATCCAGATCGAGAACGGCAGGGAGAAGGTCAGGTAGGTGAGGATGAGACCGCCGCGCGAGCCGTACAGGGCGATTCCGGTCGCGTTGCCGATGTTGACGTAGATCAGGAACAGCGGCAGCAGGAACAGGATGCCCGGGAACATCTGGGTGGACAGCACGGTGACGGTGAAGACCCGCTTGCCGGGGAACTCGTAGCGGCTGACCGCGTACGCCGCGAAGATGGCGATGATCACCGAGAGGACGGTCGCCACCCCCGCCACGACGACGGAGTTCGCGAAGTAGCGGGCGAGCGGGACCGTGTCCCAGATGTCGAAGTACGGCCTGACCGTCAGGCCGCTGGGCAGCCAGCGGAAGCGGCCAGAGACGTCCTGCAGCGGCTTGAGCGAGCTGCTGACCATGACGAACACCGGCACGAGCACGAACCCGGACAGCAGGGTCAGGAACACGGCCCGTGCCCACAGGAAGGACCGCGGAGGCGCGGTCGGCGCGCTAGACATCGGCGGTCTTCCTTCCGCGCGAGGTGACCAGGAGGTACCCGGCCGTCACCACGAGGAGGAACAGGAGCAGCAGGACCGACATGGCCGATCCGGTGCCGAAGTTCCAGGTGACGAACGAGGACTGGTAGATGTGGATGGAGATCAGGTTCGCGGGCGCCGGCGCGGAGTCGCCGAACAGGATGTACGGCGTGTTGAAGTCGTTGAACGTCCACAGGAACAGCACCAGGACGAGGACCCGGTTGATCGGGTGCAGGGACGGCATGGTGATCTTGCGGATCTGCTGCCAGACGCCGGCTCCGTCGATCGCGGCGGCCTCGTACAGCTCCTTGGGGATGTTCTGCAGGGCCGCCATGACGATGAGGAACGCGAACGGCCAGGTCTTCCAGACGGCCACGACGGCGAGCGCGACGAAGCTGTTGTCACCGAGCAGCCAGAAGGGGCGCTCGTCGATCAGGCCGAGCTGGTCGACGAGGACGTGGTTGACCATGCCGTTGTCCCGCTGGAACATGAACGCCCAGGTGATGGCCGCCGCGTAGACGGGCAGCGCGTACGGGGTGAGGAAGACGGCCCGCAGCAGGCCGCGGCCGCGGAAGTTCTCCTGCATGAAGATCGCGGCGGCGGTCCCGACGAGCCAGCACGTGCCGACCGCCAGGACGCTGAAGACGCAGGTGACGAAGAAGGAGTTGAGCAGGTCCTGGCCCACGGGGGCGTCGAGGTCGACCGAGACGCGGTAGTTCTCCAGCCCGCGCCAGGGCGCGGCGCTCCAGTCCCGGATGTAGAACTGGGTGAGCTCCTTGAAGCTCGCCAGGATGCCGGTGAGCATCGGCACCAGGTGCACGAGGAGCTCCAGCAGCGCGGCGGGGAGCAGCAGCAGGTACGGCAGGCTCGCCCGGCGCAGGCGCGGTTTCCTGCGGGGCGTCCGGCCTGCCCCGCCGGGCCGCTCGGTGCGGCGGCCCGGCAGGGCCGGATCCTGGGTGACGGTGGCCATGTCGCGACCGCTCACCGCGTCGGCATCTGCTGCTGAGCCTTGGTCAGGCGCTCCTTGACCAGCTCGGTGGTGATCTCACGCCCTTGGGCCGCGTCGGCGAACAGTTCCTTGACGGCGGTGCCGACCGCGGTCTCGAACTGCGACTCCTCGGGAACTCTCGGGAGCGGGGCGGCGCTGGTGGCGAGCGTGTCGCGCAGGACGGCGAGGTCGGGGGTGTTGAAGGCCGCGTCCTGCTGGGCGGTCTTGACCGGCGGGATGGAGCCGTAGGTCTTGTTGAGGATCTTCTGCTCCTCGTCGCCGGTCATGAACTTCACGAACTGCAGGGCGCCGTCGAGGTTGTCGCTGTTCTTGAAGACGGCCAGGTTGATGCCGGCGACCATGGAGTTGATGTTCTGGCCGGTGCCGGGGGCGCCGGAGGGGACGGGGACCGGGGCGACGCCCCACTCCTCCGGCTTCATGCCGTGGGACTTCAGGGTGGTGGCGGCGGTCTGCCAGAGGATCATGGCGGTGTTGCCCTTGGCGAAGTCCTGCAGTGACTGGTTCTGGGCGTATTCCGCGTTGCCCGGGGCGACGATCTTGTCGGTGGCCATGAAGTCGACGTACTGCTTCACGGCGGCGACGGCGCCGTCGGAGGTGAAGGTCGGCTTGCCCGAGGCGTCGAAGAAGTCGGCGCCGTGCTGCTTGGCGAGGACGAAGACCTGGTGGATGTTGTTCGACAGGTTCGAGCCCTCGACTCCGAGGCCCCACTTGCCGCCGGTGGAGAGCTTCTTGCCGGCGGCGACCAGCTCGTCCCAGGTGGCCGGGGGCTTGTCGATGCCCGCGTCCGCGAACGCCTTCTTGTGGTAGTAGAGCGCGTACGCCATGGAGTACAGCGGGACCGCGGCCGGGTCCTGTCCCTCCGCGCCGGCGGAGGCGAGGGCGGAGTCCACGAAGCGGTCCTTGCCGCCGATCTTGCCGAAGGCGGCCGCGTCCCAGGGCAGCAGGGCGCCGGTGGCCTGCAGGGAGGTGGACCAGGTGTTGCCGATGTTGAGCACGTCGGGCCCTCGGCCGGACGTGGTGGCGGCCAGGATGCGGTTGAGCAGGTCGGCCCAGGGGACGACCTCCAGCTCGACCTTGATCCCGGTCTGCTGCTCGAACTTCTTCAGCTCGGGCGTGAGGATCTCCTTGTCCGCCTCGATGCTGGGGCCCTGGTTGGACGCCCAGTAGGTCAGTGTCTTCGGCGTTCCCTTGCCGGCCTCGCCGGCGCCGGTGCTCCCGGTGCCGCAGGCGGCGAGGGTGCCGAGAGCGAGGACGGCTGCTGCGACTCGTGTTTTCTGCATGACGGGTCGTCCCTTCGAGGGAGTCCTGAGATGGGGGGTGCCGTTCGGGACGATCTCCTGCGGAGAGGTTCCTTCAGACCTTAATTCAGGGCTTGAGTTAATACCTGAGAGATGCGGCCGTCAAGGGACGCGAAACGGTAGATTGCACCCAGGAGAGGAGCCGCATGGCCAAGCTCAGTAGGCAGACCGTCCGCGACCTGCGAAGAAACAGTCGTGGGGCGGTCCTGCAACAGTTGTATTTCAACGGCCCCATGAGCCGTCAGGCGCTGGGCACGGCCACCGGGTTGAGCTCGGGTTCGATCAGCACCATCGTGGCCGAGCTGGCGGGCGAGGGGCTGGTGGAGGATGCCGGCACGGTCGACTCCGACGGCGGGCGCCCCCGCCACCTGCTGCGCGTCCGTCCGGGCTGCGCCTGCCTGATCGGCGTCGACGTCGGGGAGACGCGGGTGCGGGTCGAGCTGTTCGACCTCGGCCTCACCGAGCTCGCCCGCTACGAGCGTCCCTTGGAGGGCAGAGGCCACGACGTGGCGTCGGTCGTCCGGCACATCGCCGACGGAGTGGCCGCCGTCGTCGCCCGCGCGGACGTTCCCGACGACCTGCTTCTCGGCGCCGGCGTCGGCGTGCCCGGCATCGTGGAGCGCGGCTCCGGCGACGGCGCGGTGGTGCACGGGCAGACCATCGGCTGGGACGGGGTCCCCCTGGAGTCCCTGCTGCGTACGTCGGTCGCCCTTCCGCCCGGGGCCCGGCTCTTCATCGAGAACGGCGCCAAGACGCTCGGCCGGGCCGAGATGTGGTTCGGCGGCGGGCGTGGCGCGAGCGACGCGGCCATCGTCCTGTTCGGGTCGGGAGTGGGCGCGTGCGTCGTCACCGGCGGCACGATCATGGAAGGAACCCACAGCAGCGCGGCCGAGTGGGGACACACCGTGGTCCAGGTCCGCGGCCGGCGCTGCCGCTGCGGCTCGCGGGGCTGCCTGGAGGCGTACGCCGGGGCCGAGGCGCTGATCCAGCGCTGGCGCGAGGCCGGTGGGGCGCTCCCCCCTGACGCCGACGAGGAGTCGGCGGTCACATCGATGATCGCCGCCGCCTTTCCCCAGGACGGCGCCGCCCCCGACCCCGTGGCGGTGGCGGTCCTCGACGAGACCGCCGAGTACCTGGGCGCCGGCCTGGCCAACCTGATCAACCTCTACAACCCGGAGCGCATCCTGCTCGGCGGCTGGGCCGGGCTGCAGCTCGCCCCGTACCTGCTGGACGCCGTACGACGCCACGCGACCGCCTACGCGCTGCGCCACCCCGCCGGGCAGGTCGTGATCGAGCCGGGACGGCTCGGACCCGACGCCGTCACGGTCGGCGCCGCGACGCTGCCGCTGGCCGAATTCTTCGCTCGCGGCGGACGCCGGGACTCCCCCGTGGCCGAGGCCGACCTGGTGCCCGAGCGGACGGGGTGGCGCGCGGTGGCGGGCGTCCAGGTCTGAGCCCCGGCCGGTGCGGTTCCCCGCACCGGCCGGGCCTGCCGTCAGGGGTAGGAGACGACCGTGGACGGGATGGTGTCGGTGCCGAACGCCGGGGCGCCGGTGTCGTTGATGACGTGGTTGTAGCGGCCCTTCCCGCCGAGGGAGACCACCAGGAGGCTGTGGAAGCGCACCCCGGGCTTCACGGGAGCCTCGAAGCCGTGGTCCACCTCGATCGTCGGATCGCTGGTGAAGACGCAGTAGCTGCCCATGCCCCAGCCCTCGTGGACGTTGACCGAGTCGTCGACCTTGTACGCGGCCCAGCCCTTGACGGAGCCGTTCATGAACGCGGCCTGGTTCGGCGGGTCGTAGGCCAGCTCGTTCTGGAAGAAGATCGTCCGGCCGCGCTCGCCGGACCACTGCACGTTGTACTTCTGGAAGTGCTCGACGAACAGGCCCGTGGCCAGCACGTCGTCGCCGTGGACCCGCAGGCCGTAGTCGGCGGTGTTGACGTTCCAGCCGACGCCGTCGCCGTGGTCGGCGCGCCAGATCCAGGTGTGGTCGATGATCGTGTCATCGCTGTGCACCACCAGGCCGGCGGTCGCCTTCCCGGCGAACTGGCCGCCGACACGGACGAACACGTCCTGCAGCGAGACGGGGTTGGCGGAGTGGTCGGTGTGCGCGCCCTGCCTGCCGATCTCGATCAGGGTCGGCGAAGTGACCGGACCGGCGTCGATGAGGAAGCCGGCGAGCTTCACCCCGTCCACGTCCGCGACCCTCATCGCCGTGATCCCGCCTTGGGGGACCAGCGTCGCCAGGCCGAGGCCCATGACGATGGTGTTCGCCCGGTTCACCTCGATCGTCTGGTCGAGCTGGTAGATGCCGGGCGTGAACAGCAGGTGCAGACCTTGGGCGAGCGCCCGGTTCAGGGTCGCGGCCGTGACCCCGGGCTTCGCGACGTAGAAGGCGGCGAGCGGGACGGACGTGCCCGGAGTGGGGCCGTTCGCCCAGCTGATGCCGCGCGCGTCGGTGCGCTTGCCCGGCACGAACACCCGGTAGCCGTCGCCGTCCAGGTAGAGGTACGGCTTCTCCCGGCTGACCGGGGTGGTGTCCAGGGTCGTGTAGCGCGGCTCCGGGAAGCTGCCCGCGGGCGCTCCCTGGACGCCGGAGAAGGTCATGTTCCACACGCTGTTGGTCCAGCCGCCGATGGTGCTGTCGCGGGTGTACCACTGCTGCTGGGAGTACGGCCCGACCTGGCCGTCGATCTTGCTGTCGGCGATGTAACCGCCGGACGCCCACCCGTACCCGGACGGCGCCAGGTCGAGCGCGCCCTTGATGTGCATCCGCCGGAACGGCGCCGCCTGGGAGACCGCCCACCTGTTGGTCCCGTCGTAGGGGGCGACGGACAGGTTCTCGGTGGAGCGCCAGAAGTTCTGGGTGGCGTTGCCGTTGAACCAGCCCGCGTCGACGCTCACGCCCTTGACGGTGACGTCGTCGGGGTTACGGCCCAGGCCGTGGACCGAGGTGTAGAAACCCGTGTTGACGTTGACGTCGTAGCTGCCGGGCCTGAACATCAGCGCGTAGCGGCCGAGACCGAACTGCGCGGCCTCCTGCTGCTTGTAGATCTGGTCGATCTGCGCCTGGATCGTGGCCGCCGGCATGGACGGGTCGAAGACCTTCACGTTCGGGCCCAGGTCGCCGCCGCCGGGCAGGTCCTCCCCGCCGCCGTCGCCCTTGACGCGCACGGCGACCTCCCACAGCGAGTAGCCGTAGCCGGTGCCTCGGGCCGTCCCGTGGACGCGTACGTACCGGCCGGAGCCGGTCACCTGGTACGAAGCGGCGCCTCCGGTGCCGCCGGTCACCGTCTTCAGTGTGGTCCAGTTCGTGCCGTCGGCGGAGGCCTGGATCGTGAAGTCCCTGCCGTAGGCGGCCTCCCAGTTCAGGCCGACCTCGCAGATCTCCCGCACAGAACCGAGATCGACCCGCAGCCACTGCGGGTCGGCGGCGGCGCTGGACCATCGGGTCGCGGTGTCGCCGTCGAAGGCGTTCTTGGCCGGGGTGCCGGCGTTCTCCGTCGAGGACGCGGTGGCGGGCCGGTTCAGGGCGGCGTTGGCCGCGCCGCACGCGCCGCCGCTGCCGCCGCCGGTCGTGCCGTAGACCTTGAACTCCCACAGCGAGTAGCCGTAGCCGGTGGCGCGAGCGGTGCCGAGCATCCGGACGTAGCGGCCGTCGCCTGTCACGTCCAGGGAGTCGACGCCGCCGTCGCCGCCGGTCACGGTCTTCAGGTCGGTCCAGTTCGTCCCGTCCTGAGAGGTCTGGATCCGGTAGCCGGTGGCGTAGGCCGCCTCCCAGTTCAGCACGACCTTGCTGATGTGGGCCGAGGCGCCCAGGTCCACGCTGAGCCATTGCGGGTCGGCGCCGGCGACGCTGGACCAGCGGGTGGCGTCGTCGCCGTCCACCGCCAGGGCCGGTGCGGTGCCGTAGTGCTCGACGGAGGAGGCGGTCGCGGTCCTGCCCTGGGAGAGCAGGGGGTCGTCGGCGTACGCGGGGGCGGTGATCAGGGGCACGGCGAGGAGGCCGGCCAGGACCGCGATCGCGGCCTTTGTCGGTCTGAGGTGCATGGCATCCGCTTTCAGGTGGAGGGGTTCGCTAGCGGTAGACGCCGAACTCCCAGAGGGAGTAGCCGTAGGTCGTGCCGCGTTCGGTCAGGTTGAGCCGGACGTACCGGGCGGAGGTGTTCAGGTCGATGCCGTCGAACCCGCCGTCCCCGGTGGTGGTGGCGTGCACGGTGGTCCAGTCGGTGCCGTTGACGGAGGTCTGGAGCTGGTACGCCTTGGCGTAGGCGCCCTCCCAGCCGAGCTGGACGTGCTTGATCGGGGTGAGCGCGCCGAGGTCGACCCGGATCCATTGCGGATCGGCCCACTCACTGGCCCACCGCGAGCCGAAGCTGCCGTCGGTGGCCCGATCCGGGGTGAACGGGCCGCCGTCGCCGGTCGCCTGGTACGACGAGGCCGTGGTCGGCTTGCCGCGCGCCACGTTGGTGCCGTCGACGACCGGCGGCACCACCCGGAACGAACGCTGCTCGATGCCGGCGTTGCCGTGACCGTCGAAGGCGTAGACGTACACCTTCCAGACGCCGAGCTGCTCGGGCGCGGTCACGGTGAGCCTGCCAGGGGCGGTCTGGGTGAAGCGGGCGTGCCGGAAGCCGCGGTTGCCGGTGATGTGCTTGTCGCTGAGCATCACGTGGTAGCGGATCAGGTCCCCGTCGGGATCGGTGGTCTGGGTGTCGACGGTGAACGTGCCGCCGGCGGGGACCGCGGTCTGCGAACCGACCGTCATCGAGGTGATGCGCGGCGGGGTGTTGCCGGTCGGCCGGCCGGTGTAGGCCTGCTGGAGGGCGTGGAAGCCGTGACGGCGCCAGCCGCCCGGGGTGATGTTCAGCCAGACGCCGCCGAAGTCGTTCTCCAGGCCGTAGTGGAACATGGTCGCGCCGAGCGCCGCCCCGGTGTGGCCGCTGATGGCGTTCCAACTGGCCGTGTACATCTGGCCCTTCTCCAGATCGGTCGGCTCGTCGGGGACGCCGTTGACGTCGTTCGGGACCTCCCACTCGCCGTCCGGCCCGGCCTCCGTGACGATGTACGGCTTGTCGTATCCGCCGGCGATCCAGTCGTTCTTCACGGTGTGAATGGCGCCGTAGGAGTTGACGGCGAGCAGGTCGAGCGCGGGCGAGTGGGCCTTGTAGTAGGTCCAGGCGTGGGTGTAGGCGTCGGTCGAGGTGACCGGGTGGTCGGGGTCCGCGGCATGGACGGCCACGGCGACCTCGTTGACGAACTTCGCGTACGCCACCCGCCGCTGCTCCACCACGTCGGCCGGCAGTCCGTGGTCCTGCATGGTGAGGATGACCTCGTTGCCGACGTCCCACATCAGCACGCCCTGGCGGTTCTTCAGCGCGTTGACCCGGGCCACGATCTCGTTCTTCACGGTGGTCTTGTAGGCCGTGTCGTTGACGTAGTCGGCGCCCTGGTTCAGCCAGTGCCCGACGATCACCTTGATCCCGTTCCGGGCCGCGGCGTCGAGCAGAGAAGGCGTGGCGGCGTCGTCCACACCCCAGGTGCGGATGGTGTTGACGCCCATCGCCTTCAGGTCCCGCATGTACCCGTCGGCCGCGGCCTGCGGCGGGCCGTAGGTCACGCCCTTGATCAGGTACGGCTGGCCGTTGACCGACAGTTGCCAGTTGCCGTTGCCGCCGGTCACTCGGACGACGCTCGGCCCGGCGGGGACCGGTCCGTCGGTCATCGGGGCCGGCGTGGCGCCCGACCGGCGGGCGACCGACACCCAGTCGGCGCTCAGCACGCCGCCCGAGGCGGTCTCCGGCGACGGTGTGGTGACTCCGGCGGCGGCGTTCGGCAGCGAGCCGCCGATGGCCAGGTCCAGGCGGAGGTAGAAGCCGTGATGAACGGCCGCCCGCCAGGCGGCGACGCCGACCTGGCTCTGCCGTACGACCCAGGTCTGCCTGCCGTCGAGGTAGAAGCGGATCTCCTCGTCGCTCTTGGTGCGGTCGATCACCTGCGAGAACTCGTGGTAGCCGGTCGCGCAGCCACCACAGGTGGCGAAGCCGCTGGTACGCCCGTTGTACTCGTTGCAGACGCCGTCGGGCGCGGTGCCGCAGTGCAGCGTGTTGGAGAACTCGTCGGCCCCGTTGACGGCCGTCATGATGTCGGTCTCGCCGACGCCCGGCCAGTTGGTGTAGTCGCCGCGGTAGGCGGCGCCGGTGGCGCGGAAGCCGGGCCAGTAGCCGAGGGCCTTCGCGACGTCGGGCAGCTTCAGCCGGGCGCTGAAGCGGACCATCTCGCCGGGCCTGGCCTCGAAGTCGGTGCGCTGCGTCTCGACGCGGCCGGAGGTCCAGTTGCCGTCGCGGTCCTTGAGCGCCTTGATGCTGAGGTGGCCGTCGCCGTCGAGGCTGACGTTGGCGGTGGAGTCGCTCATCGTCTCGACCTCGCCGGTGCCCCAGTTCGCGGCGCCGCCGGGATAGGAGGTGCCGGTGCGCCTGATCCAGTTGGCGGCCGACGGCGAGGTGCCGGCCGGGCCGGTGAAGTCCTCGCGCCACACCTCGGTCCAGTCGCCGGGCTCCTCGGGCTGGTCGCCGGTGTTGATCTGCAGTTCCCAGAGGGAGTAGCCGTAGCCGGTGCCGCGCTGGGTGCCGAGCATCCGGACATAGCGTCCGGTGCCGGACACGTCGAGGGCGTCGGTGCCGCCGTCGCCGCCGGTCACGGTCTTCAGGTCGGTCCACGCTGAACCGTCGGGCGAGGACTGGATCTTGTAGGCGGTGCCGTAGGCGGCCTCCCAGAGGAGGGTGACCTTGCAGATGTTCCGGCTGGAGCCGAGGTCGACCTGGATCCACTGCGGGTCGGATGCCGCGCTGGACCAGCGGGTGCCGTTGTCGCCGTCCACGGCGGCGCCGGCCGCGTAGGCGGCGCCCTCGGTCGAGGAGGCGGTGGCGGGCTTGCCCTGGGCGGCGTTGGCGGTGCCGCAGCCGGAGGTCTGGCCGCCTTCGCCGTACACCTGGAACTCCCAGAGGGAGTAGCCGTAGCCGGTGCCGCGCTGGGTGCCGAGCATCCGGACGTAGCGGGCGGTGCCCGTCACGGTGTGCGCGTCGGTGCCGCCGTCGCCGTCGGTGATGGTCTTCAGGTCGGTCCAGGAGCTGCCGTCGGCGGAACCCTGCAGCTTGTAGCCCCGGCCGTAGGCGGCTTCCCAGGTGAGGACGATCCTGCTCAGTACGGCCGGGGCGCCCAGGTCCACCTGGAGCCATTGGGCGTCGCTGAAGGCGCTTGACCAGCGGGTGCCGGCGTTGCCGTCCACCGCCATCGCGGCGGCGGTGTCGCCGCCTTCGGCGGAGGACGCGGCGGCGGCCTTGCCCTGCGACAGCAGGACCTCGGCCATGGCGGCGGCGGCCGCTGGGGCCACGGTGGCGGCGGGTGCCGGTGCGGCCAGGGCGGATACGGGGGCGGCCAGGGCGGGGGCCGCCGGGGCGGGGCCGAGCCCGGCCAGGCCCGCCACCAGGGCGACGACCAGGCCGAACCGGAACCGGCCGGGATGTCGGACGGGAAACACGTTCACTCTCTCCTAGGGGTGGGCGGTGCCGAGAGAAGGAGGAGAGCGCTCTCCGTGCCGTGACACTGCATCCTGGCGCGAGCCCCGTCAAGGCCCAAAACGTTGCTGGGCCGAAATGCGCAGGTCACCGCCACGTAATCGAGAAGTGCGGTTTCTCACCGCCTTGACAAGCCGTCGGTCCGGCGTTCACTCTCTCAGGAGAGCGCTCTCCCACCCCCCGCCCCCGAGGAGAGACCATGTCCGTGCTCCGAAGAAAGACCGCCCTCGCGTCAGCCGCCGCCATCGTCTCCGCGGTGGCGGCCACCAGCCTGGCCTTCGTGCTGCCCGCCGCCGCCGACACGGTGCTGTCCCTGGGCAGAGCCGCCTCGGCGTCATCGTCGGAGGGCGGCGCGTACGCGGCCGGCGCCGCCTTCGACGGCGACCTCACCACCCGCTGGTCGAGCGCCTGGACCGACCCGCAGTGGATCCAGGTGGATCTGGGCGCCCCGGCCACCATCAGCAAGGTCGTGCTGTCATGGGAGGCCGCCTACGCGCGCGACTACAAGGTCCAGTCCTCCCCCGACGGCAACTCGTGGACCGACCTGAAGACCGTGACCGGCGGCGACGGCGGCACCGACACCTGGAGCGTCAGCGGCACCGGCCGCTACGTACGCATGTACGGCACCGCCCGCGCCACCGGCTACGGCTACTCGCTGCTGGAGTTCGAGGTGCACGGCACCGGCGGCGCCGGAACCACGCCCCGGCCCAAGCCGACCTTCACCGACGAGGTCACCCACCACGAGTTCCAGGCCAACTGCTCGCTGACCGCCAACCGGCCCGACGACCCGATCGTCTACCCCGGACTGCCGGGTGCGTCGCACATGCACACCTTCGTCGGCAACACCACCACCAACGCCCACAGCACGTCCTCCTCGCTGCTGGGCGGCAACACCTCCTGCACCAACCACCACGACAAGTCCGCCTACTGGTTCCCCAGCTTCTACAAGGGCAACCAGCTCATCGAGCCCGTGGGCAACCAGGTGATCTATTACAAGTCCGGCATCCTGGAGTACTGGCGGGTGCAGCCCTTCCCGCAGGGCCTGCGCTTCGTCGTCGGCAGCCCGACCTCCACCCAGGAGGAGTTCCGCACCCACCCGGGCGCGGTCGAGGGCTTCGAGTGCGGCGACCTGTCCAAGAGCTGGGACATCCCGCAGTACTGCGTGCCCGGCAGCCAGGTCAACGTACGCTTCCAGGCTCCCAGCTGCTGGAACGGGGTCAACCTCGACAGCGCCGACCACAAGAGCCACATGGCCTACCCCGTCGGCGGCTACTGCCCGTCGAGCCACCCGGTCGCGGTGCCCATGCTGGAATTCAAGATCGCATTCCCGGCGAGCGGTGACCTGTCGCAGGCGCGCCTGGCCAGCGGGCGCGGGTACACCTGGCACTACGACTTCTTCAACGCCTGGGACGACCCGCGCATCCTCGATGCGCTGGTCACCCACTGCATCAACGGCGGACTGCAGTGCAATCCGCGCGGCTACGACCTCTACAAGCCGCACCGGGGAGCGGCGCTCACCGAGGACTTCGAACTGCCTTGATGTCCTCTGCGGGAACACCCGGCCCGTCCGCCCGCCCCGGCCACCGGGACGGGCGGACGGCACCGCGCACGGCCGCTGAGCGCACGTCGTCGGCACCGCGCACGGCCGACGAGCGCACGTCGTCGGCACCACGCGCGGCCAAGGAACGCTCGTCGTCGGCACCACGCGCGGCCAAGGAACGCTCGTCGTCGGCACCGCGCGCGGCCGACAAGCGCACGACGTCGGCTCGGACCGCGCCGGCGGCGCTGGTGCTGCTCGCGCTGGCGGCGGTGCTGATGGGCGGCTGCCTGGCCCGCGGCGACTCCGCGGCACGGCACGCGCACCACGTACCGGGCCGCGGCGACTCCGCGGCACGGCACGCGCACCACGTACCGGCGTCCACGCAAGCGGGCGGATCGCGGATCGCGCACCCCGTACCGGCACCCACGCAAGCGGACGGCCCACAGATCACGCACCCCATACCGGCGTCCACACAAGCGGACGACCCACAGATCACGCACCCCGTACCGGCACCTACGCAAGCGGGCGATCCACGGATCGCCCACCCCGTCACGAGCGGGAGCGTCAACCCCACCGATGTGGCCTGGCTGCAGCTCATGATCCCGATGGACGAGCGAGTCCTGCCGCTGCTCGACCTCGGCGCCTCCCGGAGCCACGCACCTGCCGTGGGCCAGCTGGCCGCTCGGCTGCGCGCCGCGCACGTCGCCGAACTCGCCCGCCTGCGCGCAGCCCTCCACGCCACCGCCCTCCACACCACCGGACCGCCCACCACCGGACCGCCCACCGGACCGCCCGCCACCGCCCTCCACACCACCGATCTGCCCGCCACCGGACTGCCCGCCACCAACCCGCACGCCGGGCACGACATGCCCGGGATGATCACCGCCGCCGAACTCGCTCGCCTGCGCACCGCCGAAGGCCCGGCCTTCGACACGCTCTTCACCGGCCATCTCCGCGCCCACCTACGCCAGTCGCGGTCCGTGACCCGCTCGGAACAGGTCTCGGGCGCCGACCCCGGCATCAAGGCGCTGGCCGCCGCCATCGAACGCACCCGTACGACCCAGCTCTCCGCCCTCGGAGCGGTAGAGCGCTCTCCCTCCTGAAAGGACACGCGTGTGATCCCGGACGACCTCGACCGCCTGGTGGACAAGCTGGACCTGGAGAGCAAGGTGCGGCTGCTCACCGGAGCGACCGTGTGGCGCACGCCCGCCGAGCCCGCCATCGGGCTGGAACCCATGGTGACCTCCGACGGCCCCGCCGGCGTACGCGGGGAAGGATGGAACGAGCGCCGGACCTCCCTGTCGCTCCCCTCCGCCACCGCGCTCGCGGCCACCTGGGACGAGAGCCTGGCCCAGTCCATGGGCGAACTGCTGGCCGTCGAGGCGCGGCGCAAGGGGGTGCACGTCGTCCTGGCCCCCACCCTGAACCTGCACCGTTCCCCCCTGGCCGGACGACACTTCGAGTGCTACTCCGAGGACCCGCTGCTGACCGGTCGCATCGGCGCGGCGGTGATCCGCGGCATCCAGTCGCGCGGGGTCGCGGCCACGGCCAAGCACTATGTGGCCAACGACTCCGAGACCGACCGGCTCACCCTCGACGCCCGCGTCGACGAGCGCACCCTGCGCGAGGTGTACCTGGCGCCCTTCGAAGCAGCCGTCCAGGCGGGGGTCTGGGTGGTGATGTCGGCGTACAACGGGGTCAACGGCGTCACCATGTCCGAGAACGAGCTGCTGGCCGAGCCGCTGAAGGGTGAGTGGGGGTTCGACGGGGTGGTGGTGTCGGACTGGGGAGCGGTGCGGTCCGCCGTCGCCTCCGCGCGTGCCGCCCAGGACCTGGTCATGCCGGGCCCCGGCGGGCCGTGGGGCGAGGCGCTGGTGGCGGCCGTCCGCGCCGGCGAGGTGCTGGAGGCGGCGATCGACGACAAGGTGCGCCGCCTGCTGCGGCTGGCCGCCCGCGTCGGCGCACTCCCCGGCTCCCCCGCCCCCTCCACCGCCGGCCCCTACGCCGGTGACCTCACCGTCGCCTGCCCCGCCGCCCCCTACGCCGGTGACCTCACCGCCTCCTCCACCGCCGGCCCCTCCGCCGGAAACCTCACCGCCCCCTCCGCCCTGAGCCCTTCCGCCGGCGGCCCCACCACCGGGAGCGTCGGTGAGCGTCCGGATCGCGCCGAGCATCTGGATCGCGCCGAGCATCCGGATCACACTGAGCGTCCGGATCGCGCTCTCCTGCGCCGTACGGTCGCCGCTTCGACCGTACTGCTGCGCAACGAGGGCGACCTCCTCCCCCTCGACCCGGTCCGGCTGACCCGCGTCGCCGTCATCGGACCGAACGCCGCCAGGCCCCGCATCCAGGGCGGCGGGAGCGCGGGCGTCTACCCTGAATCCCTCGTCACTCCGCTCGCCGGCCTGCGCACCGCGCTGAACGGTCACGCCGAGGTGCACCATGCCACCGGCGTCGCCCTTGGCGGTTTGCCCGCCCCCCTCGACGTCGCCATCGCCCGGAATCCGCGTACCGGCGAGCCCGGGCTCCTGGTCCGCCTCCTCGACGCCGCAGGCGCCGAGATCCACGCCGAGCATCGCCTCACCGGCCGACTTCCCGAACCGGAAGGACCGATCCACCGGGCCGCCGCCGTCGAGGTCAGAGCCCTCGTACGGCCGGACCGCGCGGGCCCCTGGGACGTGGCCGCCGCCGGATGGGGCCGCTTGGAGCTGACCGTGGACGGCCGCGTCGTGATCGACGAGACGGTCCCCCGGCACACCGACGACCCCGCCACCGTGCACCTGGCTCCGCCGTACCGCACGGGACGCGTCACCTTCGAAGCGGGCCGCCAGGTCGAGATCGTCATGCGCCGCGAGCTCGTCCCCGGCGGCGGGCGGGCCTGCGTGCTGGCCGCCGCCCCGGCTCCCGCGGACGCGGCGGCCGAGCTGGCCGCCGCGGTCGAGCTGGCCGGCTCGTGCGATGTGGCCGTCGTCGTGGTGGGCACCACCGAGCAGGCCGAGAGCGAAGGCGTCGACCGGGAGACGCTCGCGCTGCCCGAGGGCCAGGACGAGCTGGTGCGGGCCGTCGCCGCGGCCAACCCGGCGACTGTCGTGGTGGTCAACTCCGGCGGTCCCGTGGCGATGCCGTGGCGGAAGGAGGCGGCGGCCGTCCTGGTCAGCTGGTTCCCCGGCGAGGAGGGCGGCAACGGCCTGGCGGACGTGCTGCTCGGCCGGGCCGAGCCGGGCGGGCGGCTGCCCACCACCTGGGCGGACCGGGCCCTGGCTCCGACTGTGCCGGAGCGGGGCGTGCTCGAGTACGCCGAAGGCCCGCACATCGGGTACCGGGGCTGGCTGCGGGAGCAGGACTCGCCCGCGTACTGGTTCGGGCACGGGCTGGGCTACACGACCTGGGCGTACGAGGGGTTGTGGGCACCGGAGCGGGTCGCGCGCGGCCGGCCGGTGCGGGTGCGCGTCACGCTGCGCAACACCGGCCGGCGGACGGGCCGCGAGGTGGTCCAGGTGTACCTGGCCAGGCCGCAGGATCACGAACGGCCGGTTCGGTGGCTGGCGGGGTTCGCCGCCGTGACGGCCGTGCCCGGCGAGCAGGTGGAGGCGGTGGTGGAGGTGCCGGCCAGGGCCTTCCAGCACTGGGCGGGCGCCTGGCGTACAGCCGAGGGCGAAGTGTCGGTGCTCGCCGGGCGCTCGGCCGCCGATCTCCCGCTGGAGGCTGTCATAACGGTCTCACACAGCAAGGAGAGCGCTCTCCAATCGCATGTTATAAAGAGCGGGTGAAACAAGGGGGCTCTCCTACCCTGGAAGACGTGGCACGGGTCGCCGGTGTCTCCCGCGCCACCGTCTCCCGGGTGATCAACGGCATTCGCAACGTCGACCCTGTCATCCAGGCGACGGTGCTGCAGGCGATCGACACCATCGGCTACGTCCCCAACCGCGCCGCCCGTTCCCTCGTCACCAGGCGCACCGGCGCGGTCGCCCTGGTGCTGTCCGGGGCGGGGGGCGACGATGACCCGTCACCCAGTCCCATCCTCACTGACCCGTTCTTCGGCCGCGTCGTCGCCGGGATCATCAGCTTTCTGCGGCCGCGTGGCATCCACCCGGTGCTGATGTTCGCCGACAACGCGCAGAGCCGCGCGGAGGTCGTGTCGTACCTGCGGCAGGGCGATGCCGACGGCGCGCTGCTGGTTTCCACGCACGCGGCCGACCCGCTGCCGGTGGAGCTGGTAGAGGCGGAGGTGCCCGCGGTGCTGTTCGCCCGGCCGGCGAGCAGTGTCCCGATCAGCTACGTCGACCTCGACCACCGGGCCGGCGCCGCCCTGGCCGCCGACCGGCTCGTGGAGTTGGGGCGCCGCCGCGTCGCCAGCGTCTGCGGTCCGCTCGACGTGCCCGCCGCCCAGGCACGCCTGGCGGGATTCCAGGACGCGATGGCCAGGCACGGACACGCCTACGTCCCCTACAGCGAGGGCGGCTTCACCTACGACAGCGGCGAAAGGGCCATGGAACGGCTCCTGGCCGAGCGACCCGACCTCGACGGCGTGTTCGTCGCCAACGACCTGATGGCCCAAGGCGCGCTGCACGCGTTGCGCCACCACGGACGCTCCGTCCCCGATGACGTGGCGGTGATCGGCTTCGACGACAGCAGCGCCGCGACCGCCTGCCGCCCACCGCTCACGACCATCCGGCACCCGGTCGAGGACATGGCCGCCGAGATGGCTCGCCTCCTCCTCGACCACATCGACGAGCCGGGCCGTACGCCCAGGTCCGTCATCTTCGAGCCCGCCTTGATCGTCCGCGCCTCCGGCTGACAGCAGACGGCCGAGTCGTGTCGTGCGGATTCGTGGTGCTGAGCGTAGTGGATGGCCTCGAACCCGTCGGGCGGACGTGTCCGATGGCTGAGTGCAGGGCATCCTTCTTCAACTCTTCCGGCAGCTCAGCGTCGAGGACGGCTTCGCGCACGCGCACGTTCATCGACGTCACAGTGCCGGGCGGCACTGACATCCCCTTGCGCTCCGGCCGGCCGTGATCGGTGCGGCACCGCGAGCGCGCCCCGGCAGGGCCATGCCGATCATGTACGGATCCAGCTGATCTGTCATGCGGCCTGGCCTCGGATGCCCTTGATCGCGATGTCCAGCAGCCGGTCCGCCCGCTCGGTGTCGTCGTCGCGCTCGGTGGCCAGCGAGATGGCGTTGACGAGCGCGAGCAGATCCTCGGCGCGGAGCCCGGGACGTACGGCGCCTGCCTGTTGTGCCCGTCGCAGGAGTTCACGCGCCGCGTCGGTGATCATCGCCTGACAGCCCTCGTTCTGTTCCAGCAGGTCGGCATCCCGGCCGTCGTGCAGCAGCGAGGCGGCCAGGCCGCGGCTGGTGCCCGCGTAGGTGTTGAGGTCCCTCAGCCAGGCCAGGAGCGCGGGGCCCGGCTCGCTCTCCTCGGCCCGTTGCGCCGCCATGGCGCACAACTCCTCGACACGATCGTGGAAGACGGCTTCGAGCAGAGCTCGACGGGAGGGGAACAGTCGGTGCAGCGTCGCCGATCCCGTCCCGGCCTGACGGGCGATCTCCTTCAGGGCCGCGCCGGCGCCGTCACGCGCGAAGACGTCCCGGGCCGCGCTGACGATGCGGTCGTAGTTGCGCTGGGCGTCCGCACGCAAGGGCCGTCGCCGGGCGGTGTGGGGCATGGCCTTCTCCAGGCTTTGACAAGTGGGCTGGCGCTCCGGTTAGAGTAGCCGAACCGTAAGTGGGCCGCCAGCCCACTTACGGCTCGGAACGACTGGGAGAGATCATGCGTGCCGTCCAATACACCCGTTTCGGCCCTCCCGAAGTGCTGCGCGTCAACGACGTGCCCATGCCGGAGCCCGGGCCGGGAGAAGTACTCGTCGAGGTCCGCGCCGCGAGCGTTGACGCCGGAGAACTCGCCTTCCGCACAGGCAGACTCCGCGGCATCGCCCGAGCCCGATTCCCCCGCGGCCTGGGAGGCGACTTCACCGGCCGCATCGCGGCCCTGGGCCCCGGCGTACACGCCTGGAGCACGGGGCAGGAGGTGTGGGGGCTGATGCCGCACTTCACCTTCGGCGCCATCGCCGACTACGTGGCCGTCCCCGAACAGCGACTCGCCCGAGCACCCGAGAACCTGAGCCTGCTCGACGCCGCCGCCCTGCCCTCGTCGGGCACCACCGCCCTGACCGCCCTGACCGACAAGGCCCGCCTGGCCGGCGGTGAACGGCTCCTGGTCCGCGGCGCCACAGGCGGCGTCGGCAACATCGCCGTGCAACTGGGCAAGGCGCTCGGCGCCCACGTCACCGCGCTCGCCGGCGCCCGCAATCTCGGCTGGGTCACCGAACTCGGCGCCGACGCGGCCCTGGACTACCGCACGACCCGGCCGCAGGACCTCGGTCATTACGATGTGATCCTCGACGTCGTGGGCACCGACCTCGGCGCCTACCAGGCCCGGCTCAACCGGCGTGGCCGCATGGTCGCGCTCGCCTTCGACCAGAACCACATCCTGACCTCGATGGTCACCACGGGGCTGCGAGCCGCCCTCTCGCCCCGGCGCGTGAAACTCTTCAGCAACAACCCCTCCCCCGCGCGGATCGCCGACCTCACCACCTGCGCCGAGGCCGGCAGCATCCGCCCTGTGATCGACACCGTCTACCCGATCGACGACATCGCAGAGGCCCACCGACGACTCGAGACCGGCGGAGTCCGCGGGAAGCTCATCATCGACATGCAACGCTGACCCCTGCGCGAAGCAACTCCCGCCCACCGCGGACGGCAAGCGACGCGGGCCGCTGCGCCGCGGCGGGTTCGCCTCCCCAAGACGCCACCGAGGCCGCGCTCGGTCAGGTGCGTGATCGGCGCACGGACATCAGTGCCCAGACGATCCACAAGTTCGGCTCGACAGGTGGAGCCGTACGAAGCCGTTCTGGCCATGCGTACCCATACGAATATCGAAGCCGGCCCGGCAGCCGGACCGCGCTCCCCGAACCGGCCGGTAATCGCGCTGTCCCTGCTCGGGAGCTCTCGCTGCTCAGAGCAGATCTGCCCCAGGCAGATCGTGTCGACGCCGGTCCGGATCGCCTCACAAGATGGACGCATGAGCGAAGAATCGAAACTTCCGCTGTTCAACCCACGGATGAGACGCGAACTCTTTGAGCAGCGTGTTCTCGTTCTCGACGGCCCTCTCGACGACGACAACGGGACACTGCTGGCCACCCAGCTGATGGCGCTCGCCACGGAGGATGCGTCGTCCGATATCGCCTTGTGGATCCATTCCCCGGGTGGCTCGGTCCCGTCGATGCTTGCGATCCGCGACATCATGCGCCTCATTCCCTGTGACGTATCGACCCTCGTCCTGGGTATCGCTTACAGTGCCGGGCAGTTCTTGCTGTCGTCGGGGGCCCGTGGGAAGCGCCGCGCTCTACCGCACTCACGAGTCCTGATGCACCAAGGCTCAGCGGGAATCGGTGGCACCGCGGTCGACATCGAACTGCAGGCCGGCGACCTCCGGCATACGCGCGACACAGTGCTCGGTCTGATTGCCGAGGACACAGGTCAGCCTGTCGAGCGCATATTCGAGGATTCTCTGCACGATCGTTGGTACACGGCACAGGAAGCACTGGACTACGGCTTCATCGACGCCATCGTGCAGAACTTCGACGAAATCGCGCCACAAAACCGCCCGCGGCTCGGATTCGGCATCACCCAAGGAGTCGGCCAGTGACCACATATACGATCCCGAACGTCATCGCCTCGAACCCTCGTGGCGAGCGGATCATGGATGTCTACTCGCACCTGCTCACCGAGCGGATCGTCTACCTGGGCACCGCAATCGACGCGGGCGTCGCGAATGCTCTCATCGCGCAGCTGATTTTTCTGGAATCAGACAACCCCGAGGCGGAGATCCAGTTCTATATCAACTGCGAAGGCGGAGACCCGAGCGCGATGCTCGCGATCTACGACACCATGCGCCATATCCGCCCGCGGGTTTCGACGACTTGTGTCGGCCAGGCCGTCGCGGTGGGTGCCGTACTTCTCGCCGCGGGCGCCGAAGGCAAACGTGCCGCTCTCCCCCACGCACGGATCATCCTGCACCAGCCGGCAGCCCAGGGGCGCGGAGCGATCCCCGATCTCATCTTGCAGGCCGACGAGGTCGTACGTGTCCGGGCGGACATCGAGCGCATACTTTCACGGCACACCGGCCAGTCGGTCGAGACCCTGCGCGCCGACACCGATCACGATCGCGTGTTCACCGCTACCGCTGCCTTGGAGTACGGGCTCCTCGATCAGATCATCGAGGAGCGTTCATAGGCCCGTGGACAACCCCGGCAAGCCGCGCTACGCGGCCAGAGCATATGCCGCCGAGCAGGTGGCACCTCTCGACGCGCCCTGCTGAGCAGGCCGCAAACTCTCGGCAACGGCGAGGGTCAGATCGACCAGGGTCACATCCAGCGCTCCGGCGACCGCGGCGATCATTTCGCTCGACGGCTCCTTGACGCCTCGTTCGATCTCGGAGAGATATTGCGGCGAGACTCCGGCGCGGCTTGCCGTCTCGCTCAACTTCTCGCCCCGCTCATGGCGAAGCCCTCTCAAGCACTCACCGAGCACCTGCCGCCACAGCGGCTCGCGAGCCGGAGACGGCTCGGGGGCGGTCCGATTGATCGCTGGACGCGACGGCATGGATGAGGCCATGCCTCACCATAGGTCGATGGCGCGTTCGGGTTCCGCCGGCTTCGCGCAGAGCAGAACCGTCTCCGCTTACCCTTGCCCAGCCTCAGGCCATTCGCGCGCTCACCGAGCGGTCGTCGCGGCGGCGACCACTCGGTGAAGCCGAAGAGCAGCCACGTGAGCACCGCTTGCGCAGGCGTTGCAAAGGCGCAAGCTCAGCTGGCAGGACCCGCTGGTGAACGTGGTCGAACTGATCGCCCGCTCCGGGCAGGCAGCCGCCGACGACCCACGCCGACCTGCTGACCGGATACCGCACCGAGCCATGACCCGGCGTGGTCGACGACGAGGTCGTCATCCTGGCCGAGCGCGCCGCCGCACACGTCCCCCTGGACAACCTCAAGGCGGTGGCCCGCCTGCTGGGCGACCTGCAGCGAGCGGGGAACGAGGTTCAGATGAATCTCGACGGCAGCACGCTGACCGTCAACCGGCAGCTCGTGCCCGCGATGCGCTGCACTTCTCCAAACTGGTGGATCGGTTCGTGCAGAACCTGCGCCGGGCGGCCGTCTCTGACATGCAGTACTTCGCCACAGTCGACCTTCTCGCATCCGGGTGGGGCCTGCTCACTCTGGAGAAGACCGCACCCCAGAGCAACAAGCGGTTCACCCACTCCGGCAAGGCCCACGACGAACGCGGCCTGAAGCATCGGAACGCGAAGAGCACGCGGCCGGTGCCGATCCCGCCCGAACTGGTGGCCATCCTCCGGGCGCACCTCGACACGCACGGCACGGCCAAGGACGGACGGCTCTTCCGGACCAGGACGGACGGCGTGATCTCCGGCTCGGCCTACGCCAAGATCTGGAAAGAGGCCCGAACCTACGCCCTCACTCCCGATCAGGTCGCCTCTCCCCTCGCGGGCAGACCGTACGACCTGCGGCACGCCGCCGTCTCCCTGTCGCTGGAGGCTGGCGTCCACGCACCCGAAGCGACGGAGCGGGCCGGCCACGGACCGGAAATCATGCTCCGGATCTACGCCAAGTGCATTGACGGACAACGCAATGTGGCCAACCAGCGGATAGAGGGTGCGCTGGCTCGTGACTGATCGATCCGGGGATACTGGCCCGGTGGATCTCCCGGCTGAGCTCAGAGATCGTCTGGCCGACCTCAGAGGTGATCTCCTCTGGGGTCGGCTCCCGGGGAGGGCGGCGGATGCTGGATGGCTGGCCTGTGAGCTCATCGAGGCCGGTCTGGATACGCCGGCGGTGTGGGAGCTTGCGGGTTACGCGTTGTCCATCGGACCTATGAAGGAAGTTGAGCCGCTGGTCCGCCAGGTGCTGGCGGAGAGCGGCTTCCCGTCCATCGACCTCCAGCGCGAGCCGCGGGCGGTCGCTCAGGACGTGGTGCAGGGATAGCGGAGGGCACGCTACCCATAGGCAAGGGCGCCGACTTCCTGATCATGGAGCTCAGCGATAGATGGACCACCCCCCACGAGATTTGGGAACTGATCCTCCTCATCGACGGCTGGGAAGCCCTACGTGGGACTCCGCCGACCGACGACGAGCTTCGAGAGCAGGCACGCAAAATCGTCGATGCCGCACCAGGGTGGCCCGACGCGAAGGCAGATCAGGAACCGTAGAACATGGGAGTCCATCGCCAGCCATGGGTCTCGGATCGCTCCGGGGCTCTTCGGCTCACGTCGGGTTCATCCCGCAGACGTCCAGAAACCTGGCCTCGACGTACGAAAACGTGGCCCCTTTCATCCCGCGTATATCCCGTGACCACCGACAGACAGGGGCTCTCGGCGGCCTACTGCTGCACATCACGCGAGAGCCGCACCCAAGCAAAAGACCAGCTCAGACGAGGTTTTAGCTGGTCTCGATTGCGCGCCCTGCAGGATTCGAACCTGCACCGCCGGATCAGAAGCAAGATCTTTAAGAGTCGCACTGTGCCACTGGATGATGGTTCGTGCCATCTCAGCGCGTTTTGCTCCACCCTGGACGCAACTCAAAACCCCGCAGCGCGAGCTGCCCGTTCGGATCGAGGTCGTCGAGGATTCCAACTGTCACCCCCTGCACCGCCACGTGGGACAAAGCACGTGGACAGCGCCGGGAGCAGCGCCGATCTCAGGACGCCGCGGCGGTTCTGATTCCCGCTTCCCAGCCCCCCGCATCAGCAGGCCCGCGCCGGTCCGGCCGATAATGGCCCGATGAAGGTACGGATCGGGATAGCTCCGCCACCTGGAGACCACCCTGACCGCCTCGCCGGACTCGCGGAGCGGGCCGAGGCTCTCGGGATCGATTCGCTGTGGTTGTCGGAGATCGTCCACGGGCCGTCCGTCGAGCCCATCGTCGGCATGGCCTACACGCTGGCCGCCACCCGCAGGCTGAAGGTCGGCACGGGGGTGGCGATCCTGCCGGGCCGTCACCCGGTGCGGGTGGCCAAGCAACTCGCCTCGCTGGCTGCGCTCGCCCCCAAGCGCGTGCTGCCGGCCTTCGGGCTGACCCCGGCCAGGCCCGCCGAGCGGGAGGCGTTCCCCGTTCCCGGGCCGCGCGGTGCGGTGTTCGACGAGTCGCTGGAGCTGCTCAGGTTGCTCCTGCGGCAGGAGAAGGTGACCTTCCACGGCGAGTTCTTCGCGGTGGAGAACGCCGGGGTCGGCCCGCTGCCGGCCAGGCCGCTCGACATCTGGGTCGGCGGCAGCGGGGAGCGCGCCCTGCGCCGCGCCGGTCGGCTCGCCGACGGCTGGCTGGCCAGCTTCCTCACTCCTGACCAGGCCGCCGCCGGCCGTATGGCGATCGCGGCGCACGCGGCCGAGGCGGGCCGCGAGATCGAGGCCGACCACTACGGCACCAGCCTCGCGGTGGCCGCGACCGAGATCCCTGCCACCGCGATCGACGCCATCGCCAGGCGCAACCCGGGCGCCGACCCCGCCGAGATCGTCCCGGTCGGCTGGGCCGCCGCCCGTGATCTGATCGGGCGTTTCGTCGAGGCTGGGATCACCAAGTTCGTCGTACGGCCCGCCACGCCTGTGTCCTCGGTCGAGCGCTGGCTCGACGAGTTCGCCGACCACCTCATGCCGCTGCAGCACTGAGCGCAACCCTGACGTGTCCCCACGTGCTCTGAACTGGGGGCCTGCTGATGAGGCGCGCCTTTCACCTCCGCCTTCCGAGAGTTCTTCAAGGTGAAGGGTTGCGGATCGTCACCACTCGGCCGCGAACGCCGATCCCGGAACCGACGCCCCGGATGCCGCGACACGGCCTGCCGCGCACGTGAACGACCTTGACGACCAACGAAGACCATCACGCCGCTCAACCGCAGCTCAGATGACGTGACCCGATATTCGAGCGGCACAGGAAGCTGTCGACGACACGCCAGAATGCGGCAGTCGGAAGCCCTTGGAGCCGCTATGCCGCCGGCGACCACTCAAGGTGACCGCCGATCTTCCCGCACAGCTGAATACAGATCACTCGAACAACGGTCTCTGCCGGTACTCCGCCCCTTGTCCGAGGCCGTCATGACCGTGGCGTAGTGCTCCGGCTGGTCCTCGCATGCGACGGCTGACCGTTCCCGTCGCCATCGTCGATCGATCTCCTGTCAGAAGGCGCGCTCGTGATGGATGTGCCGTGGGAGCAGGTCCATGAAGGCGTGCAGCGCCCTGGTCGGTTTGCGCTTCGCAGAGCTGATCACGCAGAGCGTCCAGGACAGTCCCGTCCCCTGCAGCGCCACCGCGCGCACACCGGGGTGCACGGGGAACGTCTTGGGCTGGAATGCCACGCCGAGCCCACGCATCACGTACTGGGGAATCGTAGTGATGTCGGAGACCTCGACCAGCACCTGACGCGGCAGCTCCGCGCGAGCGAACGCCTCGTCCACCAGCTCCCGCTGGCAGAAGCCGATCGGCATCTCGACGAAGGGCTCACTCGCGAGGTCGGCAAGGCGCACGGCGTCACGCCGGGACAGGGGGTGGTCCTCGGCGACGAGCAGCTGGAGCTCAAAATCCTTGATCGGCATGACGTTGAGGTGCTCGTCCCGGAGGCGCCTGCCGACGAAGGCCACGTCCGCACGGCTCTCCTTGACGTCCTCGACCAGCCCCGCCGTGCCGCGCTGCGACATCGCGACGCGCAGCCGCACCCCTGGGTGCCGGCGATGGAAGTCACCGGCCAATGCGGGGACGTCCACGACGGTCATGCTGGTGAGCATGCCGACCGTGAGGCTGCCGCGCAGGCCGGCGGAGACCGGCTCGACGGTGGCGCGGGCCCGGTCCAGAGCCTCCAGGGCCGCTCTGGCCTCGGGGAGGAACGCCGATCCCGCCTCGGTGAGCTGGACCGATCGGGTCGACCGGGTCACCAGCTCGACCCGTAGGTCACTCTCCAGCGCCTTGATCCCCGCCGACAGCGTCGACTGCGTCACGTGGAGGCGCTGGGCGGCACGGGTGAAGTTCATCTCTTCGGCCACCGCGATGAAGTACTCCAGCCTGCGCTGGTCCATGCGCCTCCTCCATCTATCGGTGCCGGCGATATGAGCATCGAGATTCTTCGTTGGACACGATAAGCGGCCATCGACAACAGTGGCCAGCGCGGCCACCGGCTTCCAGGCCGCCTTCCACAACTCCTCGACGAAGGACGACTCATGCGCGTATTTCTCACCGGCGCAACCGGCTACATCGGCGCGGCGGTTCTCGATCGGCTGGTGGCCGAGGGGCACCAGGTCACCGCCCTGGTCCGCGACCAGGGCAAGGCGGAGGCCGTACGAGCCAGAGGGGCGGTCCCTGTCCTCGGCGACCTGGCCGATGCCGATGCGGTGCACCGGCTCGCCGACGCCGCCGACGGCGTGATCCACCTGGCCGCTCCTGGTGACGACAGCAGTGCGCGGATCGACGACGCCGCGGCCACGCACATCCTCGGCGCCCTCAAGGGCACCGACCGGCCCTACGTCCACACCAGCGGACTCTGGGTGCACGGAAGCGGCACCGCGATCACCGAATCGACCCCGATGAACCCGCCGCGTCTGACGGCCTGGCGGGTGCCGATCGTGGAGCGCGTGCTCTCCACGCCCGGCGTGCGCGTCGCGGTGGTGGCTCCCGCCGTGGTCTACGGCCGTGGCGGCGGGCTGCTGAACCTCGTGGCCTCGGGGCCGAGAACCGCAGGAGACGCGCCGGCCCTCACCATGATCGGCCATGGGGAGCAGCACTGGGGCACGGTGCACGTGGACGACCTCGCCGTGCTCTACGTACGGGCGCTGGAGAGCGCGCCCGCAGGCTCGTACTTCATCGGGGCCAGTGGCGTGAACCCCACTGTCCGCGAGATCACCGAAGCCGTGAGCCGGGCGATCGGCCTGTCCGGCCGGGTCGCTCCCGAGCCGGTGGCCCGGACGCTCGAACGCCTCGGCCTGCTCGGCGAGGCGCTGCTGCTCGACCAGCAGGCCGTCGGGGACGCCGCACGGCGGATCCTCGGCTGGACCCCGGAGCAGTCGACGATCGTCGAGGACCTGGCTGCGAACCGGCTCGCCGCGATCTCCTGACGCACCACATCCCGGTTCTCACCGCGGGCTCGTCGCGTGGAGCGAGGAGCCCGCGGGGTCGGCCAGCACCAGGCGGACGGCTTCTTCCTTGAACTCCGGCGAGAACTGCCTGCGACGCCTCGTCACGTACCTACCTCTTCCAGACTGCTGTCAGCTTATGTAGCTGGCTGTCCGGAATCTTCTAGGCACCTCATGGCGTGATTCATGAATGACGGTCGCAGGGCTTGGCTCGCGCTCAAACCTGCACCTAATTCGACGATTTTCGCGGCAGGTGAGTTGCCTACTCGGAGGCTGCGTACTTTGGCGGACAGCCGTCATCTGGGCGCAGCAGTCGCTACCATCCTCAAGTGGCGCAAGCTCAGCGCAAGCACATCCCCAACGAGATTCGACGCGCGCTCTTCGACGCGACCGACAGGCGATGCACCATCTGCCGTAGACCCTTGGACATAGAGGGTGGCACCCACCACATCGGCGAGATGGGCCACATCGCACCCCACTCCCCTGACGGACCTCGCCGGGAGGCGGTCAGACCGGCGGAAGTCGATGGCCTTAGCAATCTCATGCTGCTGTGCCCGAGTTGCCACCGGACCATCGACAAAGAGCCGGGCCTATGGCCGGATGACCATCTGCGCGCCATCAAAGCCGAGCATGAGGGGTGGGTGGTCGTCGAGCGGGCACGGCCGGAGCCGGACAAGCCGCTTGACGAAAAGCCCATGGGCCTTGGCGAGATCGTTGAGATCGGGGACGTCGCCTACCGGATCGCCGGCAATCCCCAAGAGGAGAGGTCCACGGACGGCCGAGCGATCAGGTCCCGGGCCTTCGCGCTCACACCTGACGGCCATCACCTCTGGATCCGCAGAATCGCCACCAGGTGGCCCGATTCCGAAGCCCTGGATCTCCGCGTCGCCCTGGCCGCCGAGGCCGACCTGCTCGCCGAAGCACTCCCCGGCCTGCCTCCGCCCGTCGCGGCGTCTATGACCGCGGAGACGGCGACACTGGTCACTGCGATCCCCTCGTTCACCACCCTGGCCCAGTTCTATGGCGGCCGAGGCCGCGAGTCCGAGGCCGTGAGGGTCCTGGCCGCTGGCATCGCCGGACTTTGCGAAGGGCTTGCTTCCCTACATGCCAGAGGCCTCGCCCATGGCTCCCTCGACTCTGACTCGATCATGACCGACCGAGGTGGGGCACTCTTTCTCCGTGACGTCGGCGATGCGTTCCTCCATCCCGTCGAACCCGCCGAGGACGTTCGCCGCCTGGCCGAGCTGATCCACGTGACGGTGACCGGACGCCCGCCCGTACCGCTCGTCTCGGCGGCGGTCCTGAACCCTGCAGTCCCGGAGCGCTTCGCCCAAGCCCTCGACCGCGCGCTTCTCCCTGATCCGGCTGGGCGCGGAGACATCGTGGAACTCAGCGCGGGACTGCGCATGTGAGGTGAAGGAGCAGTTGGTGGAGAGAAAGATCGTCGATCTCGGCGTCGAGGTCGGTCTGATCTGGTCCAAGAACTTCCCCGGCAAGCTGGTCAGACAACGCGAGCGGCATCCGCTCCTGCCAGGGCTGGAAGGGATCCGCCACGACCTGTGGTCGGCCGGATCGCAGAACCTCATTCCCGCTCGTGTGGAACGCGGCTGGGAGGGCCGGGACGACTTCCTCA
This sequence comes from Nonomuraea sp. AD125B, assembly GCF_041402765.1. Taxonomy (NCBI): domain Bacteria; kingdom Bacillati; phylum Actinomycetota; class Actinomycetes; order Streptosporangiales; family Streptosporangiaceae; genus Nonomuraea; species Nonomuraea sp. AD125B. The sequence goes on from NZ_JBGLOU010000003.1 coordinate 364,840, forward strand.
AGATCTATGTCGACGGCCGGTACGCGCTCATGCTCTTCCCCACCAAGGACTCGCGTGGCTACTGGATCGGTGGGATCCATCCGATGCACTTCAGCGACCACGACCAGATTGTGCGCGGCGGCCTGCTGCTGCGCGCCGGGCGATGGCGGGTCTTCGACCACCCCTCCCAGCTGCAGCACTCCTCCGGCTGGCCAGCAATCCAGACCACCTGGGCCACCGGCTTCACCTCGCCGCCCGGCCAGGAGCCAACGCCCACAGTACGGGCCTCCCACACCGCGTTCCTCAACCAACTCGGCACACTGGTAGATCAGGGACGCCGGATCGAGGCCTCGGCTGGAGACGCCAGCCGACTCGTTCCGTACCACCGCGTCACCCCAGTGGCGGCGACCCGCCGCTCCGCGCGGTCGGTGCACGCCTTCCAGCTCATCGACGCCAACCGTCTAACGGCCGGCACCCGCGTGCACATTGACGGCGAGCCCGACCTACGCGGCCGGATCGAGCGGATCGACGAGGGCGTGGCCACAGTAAGGTTCGAACGGCCCGTCGACTTCGGCCGGATCCCTGAGAGCGGTGCCTTCGCTGAATCACCCAACCTGATCGCCTACGACAAGCAGCGGGCGGCCATCGAAATTCTTCGGGAGGGCCGCACCCGCAATCCTCAGCTCCTGACCACGCTGGCCGACCACCGCTTTCAGCCCTTCGCCCCCGTCCTTGGGCGCCGTCCCCGGGAGCGTCTGGACGCCAGCCAGCTGAGTGCCTTTCACAAGGCTCTGGCCGTTCCCGACCTCGCTCTCATCCAGGGCCCGCCCGGCACCGGCAAGACGCACACCATCCGCCAGGTCGTTCTCGCCTGCGCCGATGAGCAGCGCAAGGTCCTCATCTCGTCCTACACCAACCGAGCGGTGGACAACGTGCTCCAGGACCTGCCGGAAGACCTGCTGGTCCTGCGGATCGGCCGGGAAGACGGCGTTACCCCGGGCTGCGAGCACCTGATGCTTGAGGCGCGGGCGGTCGAGCTCCAGCGGCGCATCGCCGAGCGGACGGAGCTTGTTCTCGCGCGCTATGCAGCGGCGGCTTCGGATGGTCCGGCGGACGCCTTGTACCGGCAGCTCGCCCAAGACCTGGGGCGTCTGAAGGAGACTGATGCGGATGTCCAGCGAAGCGCCGCTGTCCTGGCTGAGCGTGAAGATTCCGTGACCGCCGACCTCCGAGAGCGGACGGCCGCCTTGGACCATGAGGAGCGCCGCCACGAAGAGCTGCTCGCCGAACATGTCCATGCCCTCGACCGGCTAGAACGCGCGCTGGACAGTGCCCGGAAGGCCGCCGGCCTCCCGCTGGTCGGCCGGTTCTTCCGGCGGCGGCTCATCCGTCTCGAAGAGAAGCGATCCGGGACGGCGGCCGAGTCCGAGGACATCCGCCGGACTTCGGGCCTGATCGCGCAGGACCGGGCACGGCTGGCGGTCGAGCTCGACCAGGTCCGTGCCACGCATCCCGACCTCGTGGCCGCCCGACGGACTCACGAACGCGACCTGGCCAGGCGACGAGCCGGCGCAGAACGAGCCGCGAAGGTCGCCACGTCTCTGCGCGGACTGCTCGACGGCGAGACGCCCGAGATCAGCGCCGACCCGGCGAGGCTGGCCGCATTCCTGCGCGCCGCAGGCTCGGCACTCGGGCGGATGCGCAGCCGGTTCGATCTCTTGATCTCCTGGCGAGCACAACTCGAACGGCGTACTGAGCAGTTGTACGGCGAGCTCGTCAGATACGCAGACGTGATCGGCGCGACCTGCATCGGCACCGCGACGAGCGAGCATCTCGACGACGTCGACTTCGACGTGGCCATCGTCGATGAGGCCGGCCAGATCGGCACGGCTGATTTGCTTGTTCCGTTGGTCAGGGCACGCAGGGCGGTCCTCGTCGGGGACCACGTGCAGCTGCCGCCGCTGCCGGACCAACGGCTCGTCGCCTGGGCCGAGAAGGAGCATCCCGGCGATTCCGAGCTGGTCCGGCTCATCACTGACAGCGCCTTCGAGCTGTTGTTCCCCGTGACGCCTCCGGAGAACAAGGAGCTGCTCCGTTACCAGCGCCGAATGCCCGAGAGCCTGGCCCGCTTCATCTCCCGCCACTTCTACGACGGTCTCCTGGAAACCGACGTGTGGAGAGTCCACCACGACGACCTGTTCGCCGCTCCCGTGGCGTTCGTCGACACCGCGGAACTCCCGGAGCGTGCGCGGCGCGACCGCAGACCCCGCGCGGACGAGCCATGGCCCAAGGACAGCCGGCTCAACGAGTGTGAGGCCAGGCTGCTGACACTCCTAGCCACCCACTATCACGCGCAGTCTGATGACTGGGCGGTAATTCTCCCCTACGCGGCTCAGATCGGCTTGGTCACCTCCCTGCTCACCCGGCGCATCGGTGACGAAAGCGTCGTCGCTCGCCGGGTGGCGACGGTCGACTCCTTCCAGGGCGGCCAGCACGACACCATCCTCTTCGGGTTCACGCTCAGCAACCCGTACCGCAATGTCGGCTTCCTCAGCGAGGTACGCCGCTCCAACGTGGCCTTCTCCCGGGCCAAGCAGCGGCTGATCCTCGTCGGCGACCTCATGACCCTCCTCAACGCCACCGACTCCGGCTTCCGGGACCTGGCACACGCACTGCACGATCACGTACGAACCTCCGGCGACCTGCGCGGCTATCGCGACATCATGCGACGCCTCGGGGAGAACCCATGAGCAGCACGTCAACCGACACGATCCTCTACGCCCAGGCCCGCGCTTTGGAGCACGCCGCCGACCTGCCCGGAACCCGGCCCGTGCGGATCCACGCGCTCGCCTTTCCCCTGCACGCCGCGGAGCTCTCCGCGACCATCGAAGAACGTAGCCCGTTCGACCTCCTCGATCGCTATGTCGGCCTCGCCATCGCCGAAGGCGGGTTCACCCGCCTCCAGGACATCGCCGCGTTCCTGGGCGTCTCCGAGCACATGGTCGACCGGGTCCTGCGCTTCCTGGGCGGCATCGGCCATCTGCAAGGCAGCGCCGACGCCCTCTCCCTGACCGAGCGCGGCCTGCGGTCGGTGCGCGACGACCGCCGCTATACCGAGAAGCAGGAGCGGCTGCGCCTGTATTTCGACGGCGTGCGATGCGGACCGCTTCGCACCGCCCATTACGCTCACGGCGTGCGGATTCTCGATCGGGACGCCGCGTACGCACAGCGGGCCTTCCGCCTCCTCCCCGAGGCCTGCGGATTCCGCCCCAGCGCCGTCGCAGAAGTTGCCCGACGTCCCGACAGAGACGAGTACGACTTGCCTGATGAACTGCTCAACCTTGAGGTTCTGGAGGTGAGCCGGGCATTCCTACCCTGCTACGCCGTCAGGGCACACGACGGCCGACGGCTCAGGACACTCATCTACTCCGGTGTCGCCGAACTGCGTGACCACCACCTGGAAGAGATCCTCAATTCCTGGCCGACGGCCACGCACGTGATGGAGAGCGCCGACTCCGAGCAGCCACGCGACCATTTCGCGGAGTGGATGCGCGAACGAAAAATCACCCCACAGGCACTCTCCTGGGTCGACCACTACGGCTTCCGGCTCGTCCTTCCACCCTCCCGCTATTTGCAGCACACGATCGAGGCAAGGGAAAAAGGCACCTTCGCACTCACGATGCTCGGCTCGTATGTGGCTCCACGGAGCCACGTCCTCCAGCTGTGGTGCGACGACGCCCCTACTCGGACCAAGGCCGTCCTCAACCGGGCCCTGGCGTACGCGACAGCGACCCGCCGCAACGTTCAAGAGGTGATGGCGTTCCTCGAACGCGTCTGCCGCCAGCTCGAACCGGATGCCGACGTCACTCTCGACGACCTGCAGATGCACGCCCGTAAGACCGGATACGGCGCTCTGGATTTCAAAGAATGAAAGTCGGTCCGGATACCGCTATCAGAAGGGACAGCATGTTCATCACAGTACGCTTAGTGAAGTTGACTTTCGGTCAGCTCTACTGGTTCGTCGACGCTGCGCGAGCCAGCGGCATAGACCCGTCTTCTCCGGTGCGTTACGAATGGGATGATTACGATGACTATGACCCGCACATCACAGGCTTGATAGCACACATCAGTCCGAGCATTCACGCCCAACCGATAGAACCGCTCACTCTTCAACAGAAGCGCGATCCCGCCAAGACACTAAATTCCATTATTCATGCTGGTGGTGACGCCGCGCTCCAGCCCCGCTGGCACCATCTATAGATGACGGTCGCAGTGCTCGGCACGTGCTCAAATTCGTACGCCCCTCTATGTTGCCCCCGCGAGGTGTCCGCCTCGGTCGAAGTCGTTGCTGGTTTTCAACTGTCATCCCTTGCCCTGTCCGCGTGGGGCAAATCAGACGGACGGCGCCGTAGGCGACGCGCTTTCAGGACGCCGCGGCGGTTCTGATGTGATCGGCCAGTGGCGACAGCGACGACAGCGACAGTTCCCGATGCTTCCATGCCTGCCTGAGGTCCTCGGGGGTGTAGCGGGGAAGCAGGTGAAGGTGGAAGTGAAACACGGTCTGCCAAGCCGTAGGGCCGGTGGCGTGCCAGATGTTCATCCCGCCCGGTTCCAGCGCGCGCCGCAGCAGAGCGGCGGTGTGCACAGCACCCCGCATCAGCAGGCCCGCGCGGTCCGGACCGATGTCGGTCAGGTCGCGACAGTGCTCGCGGGGAACGACCAAGGTGTGACCGCGAGTCGCCTGCGAGATGTCAAGGAAGGCGACCACATGCTCGTCGGAGTAGACGATCTCCGCAGGGATCTCTCCAGCTACGATGCCGCAGAATGTACAGGTCCCGGTCATGCGCCGCCTCTCCTCCACTTGATCGAACCAGAGCGTAGCAACGCCGGATCAGGCTTGGGAGAGCGGGACGCGTCCAGAGCCTCACTGCGACCCGTGCCGTCGAGCGCTGGTCGAAGCCGCGACTTCACCGCTGAGCGGCCGGGCATCAAGCTGGTCGGCGACATCACCTATGTCCGCACTTGGGAGGGCTTCCTCTACCTGGCCACGGTGATCGACTGCCCCAGCAAGGCGGTGCTGGGCTGGGCGATGACCGACCCTTATCGCGCCGAACTGGTCAAGGAGGATCCGGATGGCCGCCGGCACCGGTCTGCTCCAGCCAGGCGCCGTGTCCCATACCGACCGCGGCTCGAACCGTTCTCCTTTCGCAGGTGACGCGCGACACTTCGGTTGCGGGGCGCGGCCATCAGGAGCACGACGACGACCGCTTCAGCGGCGGCGACGAGCGGTTCGGGACGTGGCCGAGCCGGCCGTACGACTGGGGATCGATAAGGCGGTGAACACCTGTCCCGGACGCCGCCCCCGTCTACCTGCTCGTCGACGGGAAGCTCACCACCCGTCAGACTACGCACACCCCAGCCCCCGAATAGGTCCAGCGCATCCGGCAGGTGTGCTTAGCCCTCAAGCGCCAAAGCTCGCGTCCCAGCGGAACCATACAAGCGCCCGCTACGCGTCCTGACGCGGAACGACCTGGGTGCGTTTGACTACCAACCAGAATCACTCCAGTCTTCTTTCCGCACCTGCCGGGGCTGATCACCGGCCGAGGAACGCGGTCACCATCGGCAGCACCAGGTCGGGCCGGATGACCTGCAGGTGCTTCGTGCCCGGCAGGATCGCCAGTTGCGCGTTCGGCAGCAGTTGCTTCATCTCGACCGCGTGCTCGAGCCGGACGAAGTCGGTGTCGCCGACGATGATCAAGACCGGCATCGTCAGTCGGCCCAGCTGTTCGTCGCTCCACCCGTCGAGATCATGTACGAATGGCCCGATCTTCGCCACGAACGGGAAGAACCCCTCGGGATTCGGCGCCACCTCCTCGTAGGCGCGTTGCATCGCCTCGGACTCCGCCGCGGTCGGCATCCGAGGCGAATCCAGCTCCAACGCCGTGATTTCGGGGTAATACGCCTCGCCCCGGGTCGCCCCGAAATGCGAGGCCGCCAGCACGACCCGGCCGACCCGATCCGGGACCGAGACGGCGACCTCGGTGGAGACCAGCCCGCCCAAGCTGTAGCCGAACAAGTCGGCCCGCTCGACGCCGAGGTGATCGAGCAGCGCGATCACGTCCTCGGCGCATTGCCGGATGGAGAACGGCCGGTCGCTGTCGGCGGTGTGCCCATGCCCCTGCAGCTCGATACCGATCACCTTTCGCTCGGCGGTCAACGCCGGCAGCAGCGAGTCGAAGCTCAGATGGAACGTATACGCGCCACCGTGCAACATGACGAGCGGCGGACCGGAGTGATCAGCGCCCATAATCTCGTAGTAGAGGTCGATGCCGTTCACCGAGGCGTATGCACCCTGAGTCATGTCGATTCCCCTTATCCCTGTCTATCGGCTCGGCACATAGGTCAGCACGACTGCGCCGTTACCGAGCTCAGTTACTTCTGTCAGGTCCATGGCGGTAGTCCGGATGCCGGACAGCAGTGACTCCCCGGATCCAGCGACGAAGGGGGGGATACTCAGATGCAGTTCGTCGAGTAGACCTGCCTCGACCAGCGCCCGACTGAACGGGCCGTTGCCATATTTCAACAATCTGCCGTCGCCGACCTCCTTGAGCCGGGCGACCGCCTCCACCGCATCGTCAGCCAACACCCGCGCGTTCCACGTGGTCTCGGTCAGCGTGGTGGAGGCGACGTGCTTGGGCAGAGAGTCGATCTTGTCCGCGACGTCGCCGGTCATGGTCGGCCAGCTTTGGGCAAATCCCTCATAGGTCGCCCGGCCGAGCACGAGACCGATCGCCGAGGACAGCAGCTGGAGGCGATAGGCGAAGTGGTTATCGTCGGGGACGACCTTCATCTGCCCGGCCCACCAGGCGTCGCCAGACATTCTCCCATCGATCGAGAGGTGGTTGTATTCGATCAGTTTTCGCACGCCGGGAGTCAACCACAGGCTGATCGGTCCGTCTTGTATCGAACCGAAGCCGTATCACCACGCCAGAAACGGGGTACCGGACCTTAACTCGCCAGGGGTGTGACCGGTCGCCCACCGCATCGCCCGTGCGAGCTGCGACTGATCGTAATAGCCGCCGGCGGTGACCACGTCGGCGATCGATCTCCCCACAGCGAGAAGTTGCGCGGCGTGCCGTGCCTGCTCGATGCTGGCGAGCTTGCGGTGCGAGATCCCGACAGCCCGGCGGAACCGGATCTGCGCGATCCGTTCCGACATGCCGTGCGGCCGCTCGCCGTGCCGGATCTCGTCAACGAGCGGATCAAAGAACAACAAACGCGCACGCGCAAGCCGGTCGACGAAGACGTCAATGTTCTGCTCGGTCGGCATCTCCCAGTCCCGGTTGCCCAACACGATCCGGCCACCCGGCAGGGTCGGCAACAACGCATCCCTGAGGTCGGTCAGACCTGAGGGCGGGTGCAGCGGCAGACAAGTACCAAGCCGCAACTCCACGCCGAAAAACTCCCAGCCCTTCAGGCAAGTCAGCGAGGTGCCCCTTGTCTCCGGTCCGCGCACGTGCACTGTCCATCCGTCATGGCCCCGCGCAAATGCGATCATGGACGAGGTTTTGGCCACCGAAGTGAAATCGATCGTGGCGTCACAACTCGCCGACCACACCCGTTGCACCAACGGGAGTTCGCCGGTCACATCGTCGAAAATTAGCCCCACACGCTGTGAATATAAACTAGTCCAGATCTATCTTGTGATCCCTACACCCGATGATTTTCGACGAGAGTCGAAATCCTGCTGGCCCGGCTCCGCATCTCGCACCCGAAGCTCGATTTGGTCGGTGCGGCAGCGCCCACGGCCGGGACGCTCGTAACTTAGGTCCGCCGCTTTCTGCGTCTCATTCTGACGAGAATGGCCGAACTGCGAAGGTCAGCGCGTGCCCGGCATCGCCTACCGGCACCCCTCGGCGGCCGGCGTCGGGCGCAGGGCGTCCGTCCGCAGTGGCAACGGTCCTCCCGGTTGACCGGATGGGCGTCGGCTGGGGGTACCTGCGCGGGCCCCTGGTGAGGACGTCGTGCAACATCAGCGGCTACACAGGTTGACTTCGTAGGGTCGGTCATGGTTTTGCCGGGGTATCGAGGGTGAGCCCGGTCTGGGTCAGACAGCCGGTGAGCAGGTGGGGCCGGTACTGGATCTTCTTCAGCTTGCGTTTAACGATCCGGACGAGCCCGGGCAGGTCGGTGACGGCGAAGTTGGCCAGGGCCCGGCGGAGCAGCGACCAGCTGCCCTCGGCGGGATTGAGTCCAGGAGCGTAGGCGGGGAGCTGGACGATGCGTAACCAGTCGGCGTTCGCGGTGGCAAAGTCGGCGAGTTGGCCGGCCAGGTGCACATTCAGATTGTCCCAGCACCACACCAATGGCGCGCCCAGGTGCTGGTGGATGGCCACGATCAGGTCCCGGTAGTCCATCCAGGAGAAGGTCTTGGGCTCGCCCTTGCGGCCGTGGTAGACGTGCAGGCGGTAGAACAGGTACGGCCGCTCGCCGTCGCGGTAGCAGACGACGCCGGCCACGTTGACCCGGTCCGAGCCTCTGCCCCTGACCGTCACTACCGGCCGAGCGCTGACCGGCGGCCGGGTGCGTCCTAATGAGTTCTGGGAGTAAGCCATCCGGCAGACTCCGTGGTGGATAGTGGCCGCCGGCAGGTGAGCACTCTGGCGTCCTGGACATCGAGTCCTGACGAAAGACCGTGCCCCTGCCAGGTTGGTCGGGAGAGTTGATCGCTGATGGGATGTCGTGCCCGTCCTCACGTGGCGTGAGCACTGCTTCATCAGGTCGCCGCTGGCTCTCCCGCAGGCTGCTGACCAGCGGAAACGACGACATCGGCGGGAGACCGAGGAACTTGCCGGTGCCCGCCTGCCAGACGCGCACGGGCGGGCAGCCGAGAAGGCACCACCGCCGCGATATCTTCGACGCGATCAGGTACGTGACCGACAGCGCCTGCAAGTGGAGGGCCTTGCCAGCGGACTTTCCGCCTTACCAGACCATGTTCGGCTTCTTCAGCCGTTGGACCAGGGCCGGGGTCTTCAACCACGTCCGGGATGAGCTTCGCCGCGCCATCCGGTTGCGCGCCGGGCGCTGTCCCCACCCGGTCGCCGGCGTCATCGATTCCCAGTGGGTGCGTGCCGCGGCCACCGTCGCCGGCCGCTCCCGCTCCTACGACGCTGGGAAGAAGGTGCCGGGAAGGAAGCGTCACCTGGTCGTGGACACCTTCGGCCTGCTCATGATTGTCATGGTCACGGCCGCCGGGCAGCCCGACCGCGACGCCGCACGGGAACTACTGGTCCGGCTGCGGATGCTGCATCCGCAGTTCACCCTCGTCTGGGTGACAGCGCCTACGCCGGCCCGCTGGTGGAGTGGGCCCGCCGTTTCTACGCCTCACCTTGAAGACCGTGACTGAACGGCCTGGTCACACCGGATTCAAAGTGCTCGCGCGTCGGTAGATCGCGGACAAATCCCTGCCCTGGCTGGTAAACGCTCGTCGCAACGTCGTCGGCTTCGAACGCAAGCCGTCGCACAGTGAAGCCCATCTGACCGTCGCCGCGATCACGCTCATGACCAGGCGACTGACCAGGGAGAGGCCGTCGGCATGGGTCCGCGAGCCAGCGCACCGCAGGCCGCCTGGAATGCCCGAACCATCCGGGGGAGTCCTGGCCGAGGGCATGGACTCCCCCTGCGGACCTTGCTTACTCCAGGACGAAGAGCGCCCAGTTTTGATGTGAGCTGATGCAATGGTGCCTGCACGTGTAGTCCTTGACCACGCCGTGCTGCTTCAGGATGGAGCCCTCCACAGTGCAGCCGGCCTCGGTCATGGTTGCCGGTGGGATTCGCGCCACACGGGCGGTGCGTAACGCGGAGCGTGGCGCAGTCCCACACCGTGGCCTGCGGCGACGCCGCTCATCTGAGCTGTGTGGCGATTCTCACCAGCGGACCAACACCCCTTCCAACGTCATTCGTACGGAGTGATCTCGGCGATCGCGGTGGCGCCGCCCATTCCGTTGTCCACGCGCAGTCGCAGGTAGCGGGCTTTGACGCCATTGAGGTGGACGTCGTTCGGCCCGGTGATCCGCGGCCAGGTCACGCTTGCCACCTGCGCCCACCAGGTGCCGTCGGCGCTGACCTCCAGCACACCTTTGAGCGGTGTGCCGGTCATGTTGACGACCGGATTCTGGGCAGCCGAGAAGACGGCGGCCAGCTTGGGCACGAATCGGACCGCGGACAGCGTGCGCTCCTGCCCCATGTCCACCGTGATGAAGTGCGGCTGGGCGGGGCTCACCGTGGGATCGGCCGCGTCGGGGTACCACGAGTGGTAGTAGGTGAACGGGTCGCCGTCGACCGCGAGTCGGGGGTCTCCCACGTACGGCTTGAACGTGCTGGCCGTGGCGGACAGTTCCGCCGGTGGAATCAGGGTTCCCGCCGGCGGCGCGGGCCAGACCCCGGGCGCGTACTCGGGCTTTTCCGTCACGATGGGACGATTCGGGCCCGGACCGGTTCCGGTGACCAGCACGTCGGCGATGACCGCGCCGTGGTCGGAGTAGAACGGGTATTCCTGGTCCAGGTAGCCGCCCTGGTGGCGGGGCAGGCGGCGCACGTCGGTGCGGGCACCCAGCACGCGCATTTGCGCCTTGTTGTCACGGAAGAGCAGGTAATCGATGCGAGCGGGGGCGGCGCCGAAGCCGCTCCTCGTGCTCCAGGTGCGGCCCGGATAGAGCCCGGCGTCGGCGTTGATGTAGCGGAAGACGTCGTAGAAACCAGCGTCGACGTACTGCTTGGTGTAGGTCCATGGCACGGCCAGCCCGGCATGTCCGCGGGCCTTGGCGAACTGGCCGGTCCAGTCCCGATACGACCACGCGTTGAAGTCACCGCCCATGATCACGGGGGCGTCGTCCTTGACGTAATACGGCACCACTCTCTGCAAGATCGCCTGGCCCTGCGCGTTACGTTTCGTGTCGTCGTAGGTGAGGATCGTGTTGATCGACGGCGAGATCGGCTTGCCGAACTGGGTGTTCACCACGGCGTGGTGCATGGGGGCGAAGACCGAATCCTCGTGCCGGGACCAGACGGTGAAGGCGTGGATGTGCTTGCCGTTGGGCAGCTGCAGCTTGGCGCCGCCAAAGTGGAAGTCGGTGATCTCCGGCCGTTCGGTGTAGCGCTGGACGACCTTCAGCTTGGTGAAGAGCCAGAGATTGCGGTACTTCGCCTCTTCCGCCACCGTGATCGGGACCGAGCTGTACAGGTCGGTCGTGGCTCGCCCGGCGTTGAGCCCCTGGAGGATGGCGGTCTCCGAGCCGTAGGCCTCCACGACGAAGAAGACGTCGGGATTGACCTCGTTGACGTACTCGATCAACTGCTTCAGGTTCTCACCGGTGTAGTCCTTGCCGTCGAGCGTGCCTCCGCCGAGGAGGTTCCAGGTCATGAGCCGTACCTGGGTGCCCGCCTGTCCCTGGGCGAAGACCGCGTCGCTGGCGTCGAGCTCGAACTCGCCCTGCGGCACCACGAAGGGATGTGACTCCGCCTTGCCATTCGTCGTGTACAGCGTGGCCCGCATCCACACATACCCCAGGGTCCGCTGCCTGATGGCCATCCTGATCTCGTGAACCTGACCGGCCACCGCCGGTCCGTTCGCCAGGATCGTGCAGAGCTTTCCCACCTGCTCCGGGCCCGGCGTAGTCAGGGTCTTCCCGTCACAGCGGTAGGAATACACGAAGCTGTCCGCTGACGCCGCAGCCGGTACGGCCCAGGGCAGCAGTAATACGGCTACGGCGATCAGTAGCCGCCTTATCGGTCTCGTCATAAGGATCAAGTATGTCAGTGACAAAGGGAGACGAAATGCCGTTCAGCCCAGGTCTTTCGTGCGCCCAGCGGTACAGGAGACGAAGCCGTGACCGTAATACAGGCCCTTTTCCGGCGGCCCCTGGCCGGACCGGGCGTGCCATTTCCGAGCGTCCAGCCAGCTCCGCATGAAAGGGACGTCATAGGCAGGAGGTTGGCCGTGCATCAGCTCGGTCACATCCTCATCGTCAAGGGCAAGATCGAAGGCGCTGCCTGTTCGCCGGGGATGCCAGCCGCGATCGAGTGCCATGCGTATGGTCGCCATCATCAGCGCCGGCCGTACGGCCATTGTCCGTTCGCCCCACCACGCGTCCGGCCGGGAGCAGGGAAGCGACACCAGCAGCAGGACGCGGCCCGACACGCCGGGCAGTTCCACCGCGAACGTCAACGGACCCAAACTGTTCCCCTGGCAGTAGGTGGGCTTACGACGGAACGCGCCAGCGGGATGTCATGTCGTCAATGGTGAATGAGCCGCGAACCCTTCTTTGGAATCGCCATGAACAACCTCCTGCCCTGTTCCGTCATTGTTCCTGGGATGGCCGAGAACGGCGAGTAACGACCATAGCCAGGCGTAAGAGCAACCCCTCGTCAAACCCTGATCGACAGGGTTTTTGCGAGGTGGCCAGGGAGAGGACCGAAGCTCACCACCACAGCCACGACGCCATTTCCGCCGTCATCCCCCGAGGATGTCGCGGTGCCCCTCGACGGTGACCGCCATCACCAGGTAGATGGGCCGGTTGGCGACATGACCGTCCCGGATCTTGGCTCTGACACCGGATTCGTGTTCACCCAGCCCCGACGGCAGCCGCCTACATCCCCGGCACGTCTCCGACCAGTTCCTCTGGCTGGCCTGTCTGGCCGGCCTGCCACCTATCCGGCTCCACGACCTCCGCCATGGCGCAGCCTCGCTGATGCTGGCAGCCGGGGTGGAAATCAAGGTGGTACAGGAAACCTTGGGACACACCTCCAGCGCGTTCACCGCCGACACCTACACCTCCATCTACCGGCAAGTGGCCAGCGGCTGGCGCCGCACCTGCACATGGCCATCCGGGGCACCCTCCTGCGCGCTGAGATCAAGCAGATAGCCGCAGCCACCTACCATCAGGTCAGGTGGCCACAGGCCGACGAAGTGCGCTTCGACGGTGACCACCTGCCCGTCTGGGACGAGCAGGCCGGCTACCTCGACCCGGCCACCGGCGAGGTCCTGCCCACCTGGGACGAAGCCCTCGACGCCCTGGACGAGGACACCGAACCCCTCCACGTGCTGCGCTTCGCCGAACAGGTGGACGTGCAAGGTGTTCTCGCCGGTACGCCGGACGCCGACCAGTGCATCCACTACCTGTCCAAGTACCTGACCAAGTCCCTCGGCGACGCCCTCGACGGCGGCCAGGCCCAGCGCGACCATGCCGCCCGCATGGTCGACGCCCTGCGTTACGAACCCTGCTCGCCGACCTGCCCGAACTGGCTCCGCTACGGCGTCCAGCCCAAGAACTCCAAAGCGGGGATGGCTCCCGGCCGGTGCCGCTCCAAGGCACACAAGCCCGAACACCTCGGCTACGCCGGACGCCGCGTCCTAGTGTCCCGCAAGTGGTCCAACAAGACCCTCGCCCAACACAAGCAGGACCGCCGTACCTGGGTCCTGGAAGCCCTCGGCCAGACCGACGAACCCACCGACCCGCACCGCTACATCTGGCGGCCCGTCCCGGCAGGCGACGCCAACGTGCCACCCCTCGCCGTACGCCTCCTGCGCACCGTGGCCGAACGCCAACGGTGGCGAGCCCACCTCAGAGAGCTAGAAGCCAGAGCAGCCGGTCAAGATCTTTCGGCAACTGAGCAGACCGGGAGGGCGGCATGAGCAGGCGCGACGAACTTCTCACCGTCGCCCAGGTCCTCGACGAACTCGGCGGAGTCTCCCGCCGCACCTTCTACCGCTGGCGCGAGATCGGCAAGGCACCGAAGGGTATCCGCCTGCCCAACGGCGAACTGCGCATCTACCGCAGCGACCTCGAAGCTTGGCTCGAATCCCTCCGGAGCGCCGCATGACTACCTCCTACAAGGTCAAGTTCTGGGACATCCGTACCAACACCAGAGCAGACAAGCCCGGCAAGAAGCCTCGGATCGTCTCCCACACCGTGCGGTGGACGGTCGGCAACCGTGAGAAGTCACAGACCTTCAAGACCAAGGGCCTGGCCGAGAGCTTCCAGTCCGACCTGCGGCAGGCGGCCAAGAAGGGCGAAGCCTTCGACGTGGACAGCGGTCTTCCCGCTTCGATGGTCAAGGCCAAGGATGCCCGGACCTGGTACGCCTTCGCCGTCGCGTACGTTCGCACCTGGTGGCCCCATGCGGCGGCCAAGTCCCGCGAGGGCATGACCGACACTCTCGCCACCGTCACCCGCCTTCTGGTCGGCGACGTACCCGGCCGCCCGTCCGACGAGAAGATCCGGCGGGCGCTGCGCGAGTACTCCTTCCTGCCCGAGGACCGCCGGCGGGAGCCAACACCGGAGATCGCCCGCGCTGTCCGCTGGCTGGAAGGCGCTTCGCTCCCCCTGAGCGCTCTGGAGGAGACCAAGCACGCCCGTGCGGCGCTGGAAGCCCTGGGGCTGTGCCTGGACGGCAAGCCTGCGGCGACCTCGACGTATCGCCGCAAGCGGGCCGTCTTCCATCACGCGCTCGAATACGCCGTTGAGCTGGAGGAGCTTTCGGCGAATCCGCTGCACAAGGTCAAGTTCCGCAAGGCCAAGGTGAGCGGCGAGATCGATCGGCGCTCGGTGGTCAGCCCGCGCCAGGCGCGTGAACTGCTCACCGCGGTGACCTACGTGGGACGGTCGCGAGGGCCGATGCTGGCCGCCATGTTCGCCTGCATGTACTTCGGCGGCCTTCGCCCGGCAGAAGCGGCGGGACTGCGGCAGAAGGACTGTCAGCTCCCAGAGAAGGGCTGGGGGCTGCTGACGCTGGAGAAGACCCGGCCGCAGAGCAACAGGCGGTTCACCGACTCGGGGCAGGCCCACGACGAGCGCGGGCTGAAGCATCGGGACGTGAAGCACACGCGCACCGTGCCCGTCCCTCCCGAGCTGGTGGCCATCCTGCGGGATCACATCGCGGCGTTCGGAGTCGGCGAGGACGGCCGGCTCTTCCGTACGCGCACGGGCGGCGTGATCTCGGGCTCGGCGTACGCGAAAGTCTGGCAGGAAGCCCGGACGTACGCCTTCACTCCCGACCAGGTCGCCTCTCCCCTGGCGGGCCGGCCGTACGACCTCCGGCACGCGGCAGTCTCGCTCTGGCTCAACGCGGGCGTGCATGCCCCGGAAGCGGCCGAGAGAGCGGGGCACGGCGTGGACGTGATGCTGCGCGTCTACGCCAAGTGCATCGACGGCCAACAGGAGATCGCCAACCAGCGCATCTTGGAAGCGCTCGCGGCGTGACACAGGAGCTACGGCAGGACCCCGGGACACCTCGGGGTCCTTTCGCCGTTCCGGGCCTCGAAACTCCCACGCCGACCTGGGGAAACGCGGCTGCGAGCATTCCGCGTATGTTCCGCGAGCAGTGGCACAGGGCTGCTTTCGGGGGCCTCCCGCTGCCTACGAAGCAACCGGGGCGATCATGCAAAGGCCAGGTCAACCCATGGATTGCCTGGTCTTGGTTGCGCGCCCTGCAGTGTGCTGGTTCAGGACATAGGAAACCCATGTCGCGAGACATAGGAAACTTCAACAGAGTGTGTCTCGGGACATAGGCAACCACCGCGATCAACAGCGTGGGCGGTGTGTCCAAGGCCAGAGTTGTCATCACCGCGGTTGTCGTCGAGGGCCGCTCCCAAGCAGAGGTCGCCCGCGCCTACGGGGTGTCCAAGGGCTGGGTGTCCAAGCTCGTCGCGCGCTACCGGGCCGAGGGCGAGGCGGCGTTCGAGCCCCGGTCGCGACGCCCGCGCACCTCGCCGAACGCGATCGACACCGGCACCGTCGAGCTGATCGTCCGGCTGCGCAAGGAACTGGCCGAGCAGGGACTGGACGCCGGCCCGGAGACGATCACCTGGCACCTTGCCCACCACCACGGGCGGACGGTGTCGCGGGCTACCATCAGCCGCTACCTCACTCGCCGCGGCCTGGTCGTGCCCGAACCGAAGAAACGTCCCCGCTCGTCCTACATCCGCTTCCAAGCGGCGCTGCCGAACGAAACCTGGCAGGCCGACTTCACCCACTACCGCCTCGCCGGCGGCAGTGATGCCGAGATCCTGTCCTGGCTGGACGACCACTCCCGCTATGCCCTGTCGGTGACCACGCATGCCCGCGTCACCGGCCCGATCGTGCGCGACACCTTCCGCCACGCGGTCAAGGTGCACGGCGTTCCGGCCTCCACCCTGACCGACAACGGGATGGTGTTCACCACCCGACTGGCCGGCGGCCGCGGCGGCCGCAACGCCTTCGAACACGAGCTACGCCGCCTGCACGTGCGGCAGAAGAACTCCACGCCCAACCACCCCACCACCTGCGGCAAGGTCGAACGCTTCCAGCAGGCCATGAAGAACTGGCTCCGCGCCCAGCCCCGCCAGCCGGCCACCCTGGCCGGCCTGCAGATGTTGCTCGACCGCTTCTGCGACGCCTACAACCACCACCGCCCGCACCGGTCCCTGCCGCACCGCGCCACCCCGGCAGCGGTCTACGCCGCCTCGCCCAAGGCCCTGCCCGACGGCAGCCGCGACGCCGACACCCACGCCCGCGTCCGCCACGACCGCATCGACCCCTCAGGAGTGGTCACCCTGCGCGTCAACGGCCGGTTGCACCACATCGGCATCGGACGAACCCACGCCCGAACCCACGTCATCCTCCTGATCGACGACCTGCACATCCGCGTCGCCAACGCCGTCACCGGGGAACTCCTGCGCGAGCTGATCCTCGACCCCGCCCGCGATTACCAACCCCAGGTAAGCCCGAACAAGACGAAACCCCCGAACCCGTAGGTTCGAGGGTTTCCGATGTCTCGAGACATCACATTGCGCGGGAGTGTCAACTTAACGGCTGATCTTGGTTGTTGAAGTGTTCAGAGGTTGGCAGGGGTGAGGCGGCCTTCGAAGGCGATCTGGAAGGCGTTCAACGGTGCCTTCCAGCGCATGGTCCATCTCTTGCGGCCCTGCCCGGTGGGATCGAGGCTCATCAGCGCCATGAACACGCACTTCAGGGCGGCGGTCTCGTTCGGGAAGTGGCCGCGGGCCCGGACGGCCTTGCGGATGCGGGCGTTGACGCTTTCGATGGCGTTGGTGGAGCAGATCACCTTGCGGATCTCGACGTCGAAGGCCAGGAAGGGCACGAACTCGGCCCAGCTGGTCTCCCACAGACGCACGATCGCCGGGTACTTCTTCCCCCAGGTCTCCGAAAACTCATAGAACCGCTCCAGCGCCGCGTCCTCGGTCGGGGCGGTGTAGACGGGCTTGAGCGCACGCGCGATCTTGTCCCAGTCCTGGCGGGATGCGTAGCGGAACGAGTTGCGCAGCAGGTGGATCACACAGGTCTGGACGATGGTGCGGGGCCAGACCGTCTCCACCGCCTGCGGCAGGCCCTTGAGCCCGTCGCAGACCAGCATGAGCACGTCGTCCACGCCGCGGTTCTTCAGCTCGGTCAGTACCGCCAGCCAGTGCTTGGCGCCCTCACCGCCGTCGCCGGCCCAGATGCCCAGGATGTCGCGGTGCCCTTCGACGGTGACGGCCATAACCAGGTAGATGGGCCGGTTGGCGACGTGACCATCTCTGATCTTGACGTTGATCGCGTCCACGAACAAGACCGGGTACACGCGATCGAGTGGCCGGTTCTGCCATTCGGCCATGCCGTCCATCACCTTGTCGGTGATGGTGGAGATGGTCTGCTTGGACACGTTCGCCCCGTAGACCTCGGCCAGGTGGGCGGAGATCTCCCCATGCGTGAGGCCCTTGGCCGACAGCGACAGGACCATTTCGTCCACGCCGGACAGCCGGCGCTGCCGCTTGCGCACCAGCTGGGGCTCGAAGGTGCCCGCCACATCGCGCGGCACCCGCACCTCCACCGGGCCGACGTCGGTCACCACGGTCTTGGCGCGGCTGCCGTTGCGGCTGTTGCCGCTGTTCTTCCCGGCCGGGTCGTGCCTGTCATAGCCCAGGTGATCGGTGATCTCGCCTTCCAGGGCCGACTCCAGCACCCGCTTGGTCAGCTGCTGCAGCAGCCCGCCCTCACCGGTCAGCTGCAGCCCCTCACTACGGGCCCGACTCACGAGCATCGAGATCAGCTGCTCGTCCGTCATCGAGCGGTCCGGCTCGACAGGCAGTTCGTTCATCGACAGCGACTCCACGGCGGTCTCGGACATCAAGCGTCTCTTCCTTGATCATCAGATCCGCCGTTAGTTTTACAGTCCCCATTGCGCGCCCTGCAGGATTCGAACCTGCGACCGTCGGATTAGAAGTCCGGTGCTCTATCCAGCTGAGCTAAGGGCGCTCCCGCCTTATTGTGCATGATCCGGCGACTTGTCACGCACATGTTTTGGTTGTGTCAGGAAGGGCGGCGGGTCGGGGCCGGTGGGAGGGGGTGAGCGGAAAGTCCGATCGCGGGCGGAAACTCCAGGCGGGGGCGGGGTGGGAGGGTCTAAGCTGTCGTGGCATGGTCGCGACGGTCCTGCATGAGATTCCCCTGCAGGGCGGGGACGTGACTGACGGCGTGGTGCGGGTCGGTGACACCGTGCGGAGACCGGTCAGTACGTCGACTCCCGCCGTACACGCGCTGCTCCGGCACCTGGAGGCGGCCGGGTTCGCGGGGGCGCCCCGGGTGGTCGGGAGCGGGATCGACGGGTACGGGCGGCAGGTGCTCAGCTATCTGCCCGGCGTCACCGGGGTGCGGGCGGCGAGCGTTCAGAACGAGGCGCTCGGGCGGTTGGGCGGGCTGCTGCGGGACTATCACGATGCGACCCTCGGGTTTCCGCTCCGGATGGAGGGGTGGGAAGGCGGGTCCAACGATGATCGGGCGCCGGAGGTCGTGGGGCACTGCGATCTTTCGCCGGCGAACGTGGTGTTCCGGGCGGACGTGCCGTACGGGATGATCGACTTTGATCTGGCGCGGCCCACCACGCGGTTGTTCGACGTGGTGACGACCTTGCGGCACTGGGCGCCGCTGGCGGATCCGGTCGATCGGCATCCGTTGTTACGCCATGTCGACGTGGGTGAGCGGGTTCGGATCTTCTGCGACGCGTACGGGGTGCCGGCGCGCGAGCGGAGGCGGCTGGTCGAGGTCGCACGGGTACGGTTCCAGCGGTCCTACGCGGTCATGCGGAGCCGGGCGGCCGTGGGCGGCGGCTGGGGCCGGATGTGGGCCGAGGGTGCGGGGGAACGCATCCGGCGTGCGGTGGCATGGCTGGATGTGCACGAAGATGAGCTTCATGCCCATTTGGTGTGATCGTGGTGATGGTGAGGGAAACGCGCGTGAGCTTGGGTTGGGGCTTGCGGCTGGGGTGATGCTCGACCGGGTCATCGGGGATCCGCAGAGTGCGGGGCATCCGGTGGCGGTGTTCGGGCGGGTGGCCGGGCAGGTCGAGCGGGTGCTCTATCGGGATTCCAGGGCGGCCGGCGTGCTTCATGTGGCCTTGTGCGTCGGGGGTGCGGTGGCTCTCGGTGTGGTGATGGCACAGGCCGGTCGAGGGCGAATCTCGTCGGTCCTCCGGGTGGGGAGTGTGGCCGGGGCGGCGTGGGCGGTTCTCGGGGGGACGACGCTGGCCCGGGAGGGCCTGCACATGGCCGAGGCGCTGGAGGACGGGGATCTGGAGCGGGCCAGGAAGCGGCTGCCCCACCTGTGCGGGCGGGACCCGTCCGGACTCGGGGCGGAGGAGCTGGCACGGGCAACCGTCGAGTCGCTGGCCGAGAACACCTCCGACGCCGTCGTGGCGCCGCTGTTCTGGGGGGCGGTCGCGGGGGTTCCGGGGCTGCTGGGGTACCGGGCGGTCAACACGCTGGACGCGATGGTCGGGCACAAGTCGGAGCGGTACCTGCGGTTCGGGTGGGCGGCGGCGCGGCTGGACGACGTGGCCAACTACGTTCCGGCGCGGCTGACCGCGCTGCTCACGGTGCTGGCCGGGCCGGATCGGCGGGGGGCGTGGTCGGTGGTGCGGCGGGACGGGCACCGGCATCCCAGCCCGAACGCCGGGCGGTGCGAGGCCGCGTTCGCCGGGGCGCTCGGGGTGACGCTGGGGGGCACCAACGTGTACGGGAGCAGGGTCGAGCATCGGCCGACCATGGGAGACGGGCCGCGGCCTGACGTGGCGGACATCCGGCGGGCGGTGCGGTTGACGCGGGCGGTGAGCATGGGGGCCGCGGCGGGGGCGGTTGTTCTGGCGGTCTGGGCCCGGCGACTCCGGCCTTGGTCCCGGTGAAGCCCCCCTCCCGGTGAAGCCCCCCGCTCGCTCACATCACGCGGTTGAGGTTGAACACCAGCCACACGATGAAGGCCGAGATCACCGTGATCCCGATCATCGCCTTCGCGGCCTGGTGGGCGGAGACCTTTCTGGCGGTGACCTGTCTGGCGCTCTGCTTCCAGACCTGCCGCATGGTGATCATGTTCTGGTAACGACGGCCCAGGGCGAAAAGGGCCACCCCGAGGAGGATGAACAGAATGACGCGACCGTCCGGTGTTCCCATGACGAACCCCCTGTGACCTCGGTGAACGTGCTGCCCCCGAACCAGGTGAGAACACAGAATACTCGGGCAATAGCGATTTGTAATCAAGATATCGGGTCGAGATCCACAACGATCGGCGCGTGATCGGAAGGACCTTTCCCCTTACGCGCCTCGCGGTCCACATAAGCCGACCTGACCCAGCCGCTCACGTCCCCGCTCGCGTACACGAGATCGATCCGCATCCCCTTGTTCTGGTGGAACATCCCCGCCCGATAGTCCCAGTACGTGAACGGATGCGGCCCCTTCATCGGCGTCGGCACCACGTCGTGCAGCCCGAGCGCGCGCAGGGCGGCGAGCGCGTCGCGTTCGGCGGGGGTGACGTGCGTGGCGCCGACGAACAGGGCCGGGTCCCACACGTCGGCGTCGGTCGGGGCCACGTTGTAGTCGCCGCAGGCCACCAGCGGCCCGGACGGCAGCTCGGCGGCGAGGGCGTCGCGCAGGGCGGCGAACCACTCCAGCTTGTACGCGAAGTGGGGCGAGTCGACGGCGCGGCCGTTGGGCGCGTACAGCGACCAGACGCGCAGCCCGCCACAGGTCGCGCCGATCGCGCGGGCCTCGGGGCGGGCGGCGCCGACTCCGGCGAGCTCGCCGAAGCCTGGCTCGCCGGGGAAGCTCAGTGTCACCTCGTCCAGGCCGACCCTGGACAGGACCGCGACGCCGTTCCACCGGCCGTCGCCGTGGGCCGCGGCGGCGTAGCCCAGCTCGCCCACCTCGGCGGCCGGGAACGCCTCCGCGGGACATTTGGTCTCCTGCAGGCAGAGGACGTCCGGCTCGGTGGCGGCCAGCCAGTCGAGGAGGCGGGGCAGCCGGGCCTTGACGGAGTTGACGTTCCAGGTGGCGAGACGCATCCTCCTAGCCTGCCACCGGACTACGCCTGCCAACGGAACGCGCGCTCACACCGCCTTCATCAACGCGGCGGACGGCTCGCGGAGCAGACCGCCGACGCCCTGGTCGAGCGCGGCCTTGGCGTGCCGTACGGCGTCGAGCGCGTTGCCGGCCGCGCTCGGCGAGTCCTCGACGACCATGCGCAGCTCCACCTCCAGCGGCGAGCCGCCGAAGCCCTCGCCGTCGAGCCGGATGTAGGCGACCTTGCGGTCCTCGAGGAAGGGCACGTATGAAGCTCCGACGTGCAGCGACCCCGCTCCCGCGCCGGCGGACTTGGTGGCCCGCTTGCTCGCCAGGCGGTCGCCGTCGGTGAGGTTGACGAAGTCCATGTTGCCGCCGCCGAGGAGCTGGTGCCCGCCGGACAGGCGTACGCCGTTGCTGGTGAGCGCGTCCACCAGGGCCCGGTGCAGCAGCGTCGCGCCGAACGAGCTCTTCAGGTCGTCGCCGATGAGCGGCAGCCCGGCCGCGTCGAAGCGGGCGCGCCACTCGGGCGAGCGGGCGAGCACGGCGGGCATGCAGTTGACGAACGCGCACCCGGCCTCGATCGCCGCCCGCGCGTAGAGCTCGGTGGCGCGCTGCGCGCCCGTGGGCAGGAAGTTGAGCACGACGTGGCTGCCGGTCGCGGCGAGGTGGGCGGCGACCTGCCCGGCGGTCGCGGCGCCGCGCGGCTCGACGAGGCCGGCCGAGCCGGGGCCGACGCCGTCGGCGAGCACGCCGTCCACGACCGGCACCCCGAGATGGGGCACGTCGGCGAACCTGCGGGCGTTGTTGGGCGGCGCGAAGACGGCCTCGGACAGGTCGCGGCCGATCTTGGCGGGGTTGACGTCGAAGGCGGCGGTGAAGCGCACCTGGGAGACGGCGTAACCGGCGCACACCGGGTTGGGCAGGCCGGGGGCGTCGCCGTCGCGGTAGTGCTCGACGCCCTGCACGAGCGAGGACGCGCAGTTGCCCACGCCGACGAGGGCGACGTTCACGGTGGACATGTCGGGGCTCACGTCCGTTCGACTCCGATGGTGATCTCGTTGCCGAGGCGGCGGCCGGTCAGCAGCTCCAGGTCGTCGCCACTCCAGAAGCGGCCCGGGTCGTACCAGTTGGGGCGGCGGCCGGCGGGCAGCAGGCCCATCTCCTCGTACGTGACCGCCACGACCTCCGCGCAGTAGGCGCTCTCCAGCGCCATCCCCTGCCGGGCCCGCCACGGGACGCGGCCGCGGAACCAGCGGCCGGCCAGCCGGGCCGTGGAGGGGAACGGCGTGCCGTCCAGCCGGGCGACCGTGCGCAGCGCGGCGTCCTCCATCTCCGGCGTGACCTCGGGTTCGAGCTGGCGCAGCCAGGGGCGCTGGCCGTATCTGCCGACCCACGTGGTGACCGCCGCGCGCAGGTCGTGCAGCTGCACGCCGCGATGGTGCTCGCCGGTCCACAGGTCGGGCAGCGACCGGCCGAGCTCGGCGTGCCACATCATGGGCGGGAGGTCCTCGATCACGATGGCCATGCCCACGTGGTTGACCGGGCTGTTGGTCACCGTCTGGATGGCGCGGTCGGGCACCGAGCGGCCGCGGAAGATCCACAGATCGCCGGTGCGCGTCACCTTGACGGCCTCGTCGAGTGTCAGCACATCGCTAGCCTAGGCACTATGCGCAAGCGGCGGTGGTGGAAGGTGCTCGGGCTGGCCGGGGTCATGGGCGTGGCGGCGACCGGGGTGGTGGTCGCCCGCGCCGAGCGGCGGCGGCGCGCGTACACGCCCGAGGAGATCAGGGCCAGGCTCAAGGAGCGGGTCGAGGGGCAGGATCAGGCCGAGGGCCTCAGGTCGTAGACGAAGACGACGTCGGAGTACGCCGGGTTGTCCACATAGCCCTGGATGCTGCCGAGGTAGGCGCGCTGGTAGTTGGTCACCCACGGCAGCGCCACGGCCGCCCGCTGGTCCAGCACGCGGCGGGTGGCCTGCTCGTACGCCCGCTGCGCCGCGGGCGGGTCGGTCACGGTCAGCTCGGCCACGGTGTCGAGCAGCGCGTCCAGCTCGTCGTCCTTGAGATAGGACAGGTTGAACACCGGCGGCTCGCCGCTGTGGAAGACGTTGCCGAAGTAGGAGTAGCCGTCGGCGTAGTCGGGCCACCAGTACATCACGAAGATGTCCTGGCCGCGCCGCTTGCCCAGCTCCCACTGGTCGTTCCACGGCATGGCGGTGGCCTGGACGGTGACGTTGAGCGGCTTCAGCGTGGCCTCCAGGTGGGTGGCGAGCAGCCGCCAGTCGGTGTCGCCCTCCCCGTACGTCAGCCGCAGCCGCAGCGGCCGCCCGCCGGGCCCGTAGCCGGCCAGGCGCAGCAGCCGTTCGGCGGCGGCGAGGTCCTGCTTGGGCTCGCGGCCGGGCACGTGGCCCATCAGCCCTTCGGGGATGACCCCGCTGGTGGGCGAGCCGGCGCCCTTGAGGTCCTTGATCAGGCCGCGGTAGTCGATGGCCTTCTGTACGGCGCGGCGCACCCGTACGTCCTTCATCGGCCCTTGCGCGGTGTTGAACAGCAGCATCGCGGTCTGGAACGACGGCCGCTCGGAGGTGCGCACGCCCGGCGTGGCCGACGCCCTGGAGAACAGGCGGGGGTTGAGCCGCTCGACGAAGTCGGCCTCGCCGCGCTGCAGGAGCTGCCAGGCACGGTCGGGGTCGGGCACGACCCGGTACTTGACCATGTTGTAGTGGGGTTTGTTCCACCCGCCCCAGTACTTGTCGTACGCCTTGAGCGTGAGCTCCTCCTCCTTGTCCTTCTGCCACCGGGCCACGGTGTACGGCCCGGTGCCGGCGTCCCTGCCCTGCTGGAACCAGGCGGTGAGGTCGGGGGCGGCCTTGGTGTCGTAGATGTAGGCGGCGTACCCGGCGGAGGCGACCAGGTCCAGCGGCACCGGGTACTTGAGCGTGAACGTCACCGTGGACGGCCCGTCGGCCCGGATCGAGGAGACGGCGTCCCAGATGTAGGAGGCGCCGGCCTTGGTGGCCATCGTGCGCTCGATGGACGCCTTGACCGCGTCGGCGTCGAGCGGGCGGCCGGTGTGGAAGGTCACGCCGGCGCGGAGGTTGAACGTCCAGGTGCGGCCGTCGGCCGAGGCGCGCCAGGAGGTGGCGAGGCGCGGGGTGGACTTCTTCGTCACGGGATTCCAGAACGTGAGCGTCTCGTAGATGTTCTGGAAGGCGATGAGTTCGTTGGAGTAGGACTTTCCCGGGTCCCATTCGGTGATGACGTCCAGATTTCTCACCTGGACGAACGTCGACTCGCCCGCGGGGGCGCGGGCCGGCTCGGGAGGTGAGGAGCAGGCCGCGAGGAGCGCCAGCGCGGCGGCCGCGGCGAGACGACGGCGCAACGCATCTCCCTCTGTCAGCGACCTCTCAGCGACGTACTCGGGAAACCTACTCCAAGATCATGAAGACCGGCGGCACGTGCCCAAAAGTCCCGAAAAATTGGGCAATTCAGTGATCGCGTTGCTATTCTCAGGGCCTGTCCCGTCCAGGGTTGCCACCAGGGGACCAGGACCGGAGTGAGGTGCCATGGGTCGTAGCCGGACGATCCGCATGAAGATCATCGGACTGCTGCTGGTGCCACTGGCCTCCATGGTGGTGTTGTGGGGAGTCATCACCGCCGTCACGGCGACCGAGAGTTTGGAGCTGCGCGAATACAAAACGGTCTGGACGAACCTGCGCCTTCCCGCGTACAAACTGATCAGCGAGATTCAGCGTGAGCGTCTGGTCTCGGCGAAGCTCCTGCGCCACACGGCCGGCCCCGCCGCCGTGGCCGCGCAGCGCAACCGCACCGACGCGGCAAGGGACACGTTCCGGCAGCTCTCCAGCACATCCAAGAACCGATCGGAAGAGATCCGCACACAGGTGGACGCGGTGGACACGCAGCTCGACAGGCTCGACGCGATCCGAGGAGAGATCGACGCGGGCCTGTCCGACCGTCTGCACACCGTGGAGTCGTACAGCGCGATCATCGACACGATCTTCAGCCTGCACCGGCACGTCGCCCTCATCGACGACATCCCCATCTACGAGCAGTCGCGCGTGATCATCGACCTCGGCTTCGCCAAGGAGCTGCTGACCAGGGAGCAGGCCATCGCGCTCGGGCCGGTCACCGAGACCGAGCGCAGGCTGTTCACCCAGATCGTCGGCAACCGGCGCTTCCTCGTCGACCAGTCGCTGAGCGAGCTCGACCGGCCGCTGCGCGACGCCGACGTCTCCCTCATCTCCTCCCCCGCCTACCAGCGGATGCGGATGATGGAGGACCAGATCATCGCGGGCCGCACGCCCAAGAGCTGGCTGGCCACGACCGAGGCGCTGGCGAAGTCGTTCCAGGAGTCGCTCATGCGGGCCAGCGCGACGCTGAACGCCCGCGCCGAGCCGATCGCCGACGAGGTGCTGCGCCGGGCGTTCATGCTGGCCGGGCTCTGCCTGGCGCTGGTGGTCGTGTCGATCGCGTTCTCGCTGCGGATGGGCAACCGGTTGTCGAAGGAGCTGGGCGCGCTCCGGCTGGCCGCGCTGGAGGTCGCCCAGGAGCGGCTGCCCCAGGTGGTGGCCAAGCTGCGCAAGGGCGAGACGGTCGAGCTGCCCGAGGTGTCGGTGCCGAGCACCACCACCGAGATCGACGACGTCGGGCAGGCGTTCTCCACCGTCCAGCAGACCGCCGTCGAGGCCGCGGTCGGCCAGGCGCAGCTCAGGGAGGGCGTCCGGCACGTCTTCCGCAACCTGGCCAGGCGCAGCCAGGCCCTCCTGCACCGCCAGCGCATCCAGCTCCAGGACATGCAGCACCGGGCGACCGAGCCGGACGCCCTGGAGGACCTGTTCAAGCTCGACCACCTCACCACCCGCATGCGCCGCCACGCGGAGGGCCTGATCATCCTGTCCGGCGCCATCCCGGGCCGCGGCTGGAGCAGGCCGGTGCCGCTGCTCGACGTGGCGCGCGGCGCGGCGGCCGAGGTGGAGGACTACCAGCGGGTCACCGTCGAGCCGATGCCGGCCGAGCGCCTCGCCGGGCCTGTGGTCGGCGACGTGATCCACCTGATCGCCGAGCTCATCGAGAACGCGACCGTCTACTCCCCCGACAAGACGCAGGTCATCGTGCGCGGGGAGAAGGCCGCGCGCGGCTTCGTCTTCGAGGTCGAGGACCGCGGGTTCGGGATGAGCCCCGAGGAGCTGGCCGAGTACAACGAGCGGCTGGCCAGCCCGCCCGAGTTCGACCTGGCCGACAGCGACCGGCTGGGCCTGTTCGTCGTCTCCCGCCTGGCCGCCAGGCACGACATCCGCGTGACGTTGCGCGGTTCACCATATGGAGGGACCACCGCGATCGTGTTGATCCCGGAAGAGCACGTGGCAGAGCCCGAGGCCCCCGCCGAGGAGCCCAGACGCCCCATGCGGGTGGTGCGCAGTGAGTGACGAGCGCTGGCTGGACGAGGACGCCGGTCCGATCGTCCCCGCCTATCTGCTGACCCGGGGCCGTACGGTGCCCGCGAGCGAGGCCATCGACCTCATCGCGGTGATCATCACCGCCGGCGGCCTCACCGCGCCCGTGGGCCTCGGCCCCGAGCACCTGATCATCCTGCAGAAGTGCACCAAGCCCACCCGCCTCGTGGACGTGGCCGCCGAGCTCAACCTGCCCATCGGCGTGGTCCGCGTGCTGGTCGGCGACCTGTACGCGCAGGAACTCGTCCAGGTCGAGCACCCGCCCCCCGCACCGGACGCGAAGGTCCTGCTGGAAGTCATCAGCGGCCTGAAGGCCCTCTGAGCGGAGGCTGCCCGAGGACGTCCGCCGCGCGGTGACAGGCCGCCTGGCGGCCGTCCGTGACCTCGCGGAGCTCCGGTGTGCGCTCGCACTCCGCGACGGCGAGGGGGCAGCGCAGCCGGTACGGGCAGCCGGTCGCCGCCGGCACGGCCTCCGTGCGGCCGGTCGCGGCCGGTGGCGGCCCGCCGAGGCGGGGGACCGCGTCGCGCAGGGCCAGCGTGTACGGATGCGCCGGCCGGGCCAGCAGCTCCGCCGTCGGCCCCGACTCCACCACCCGGCCGGCGAACAGCACGTACGAGGTCCGGCACAGCCGCCGCACGACCGCGAGGTTGTGCGTGATGAGCAGCCGCTCGGCGTCCAGCCCGGCGAGCAGGTCGAGGATCCGCGCCTGGACCGTCACGTCGAGCGCGCTGGTCGGCTCGTCGAGGATGAGCAGGCGTGGACCGACCGCGAGGGCGCGGGCGATCACCACCCGCTGCCGCTGGCCGCCGGAGAGCTGGTGGGGCCGGCGGGCGGCGAGCGCCGGGTCCAGGCCGACCTGTTCCAGCAGCTCCCCCACGCGGGCCCGCTCGCGGCGCGGCAGCGCCTCGGCGACGGACGCGCCGATCTGCATGCGCGGGTCGAGCGCCTCGGCCTGGAAGACGGGCTGGACGTCCTTCCTGAAGCTGCGCGGGTCGGCCTCGCGCAGCGGCCGGCCGCCGTACACGATGTCGCCGGACATCGGCTTGAGCAGGCCGAGGAACGCCCGCGCCAGCGTCGTCTTGCCCGACCCGCTCTCCCCGATCAGGCCGACGCCGCCCTCGGTGAGGTCGAGGCTGACATCGTGGACGACGGGGTGGACGACGGGGCGCCCGCCGTACCCGAGGGTGACGCGCTCGGCCCTCAGCATGGTCATGGCAGCGCCTCCAGCAGCTCGCGCGTGTACGGATGGGCCGGCGCGGCCAGCACCGCCGCGGCCGGTCCCGACTCGACCACCGCGCCGTCCTTCATCACCAGCACCCGGTCGGCGATCGTGGACACCAGGGCGAGGTCGTGCGAGACGAGCAGGAGCGCGAGGCCGCGTTCGGCCCGCAGCCGGCGCAGCACGGCGACCACCTCGGCCTGTACGGTCACGTCGAGCGCGCTGGTCGGCTCGTCGGCGAGGACGACCTCCGCGCCGAGCGCGATGGCGAGCGCGATGGCGAAGCGCTGGGCCTGCCCGCCGGAGATCTCGTGCGGGTAGCGGCGCAGCAGCCCGGGGTCGAGCAGCACCGCCCGCATGGCCTCGGCCATGGCCGCGTCCGTCGCCTCCCTGCCGTGCAGCCGCAGCGCGCGGCGCATGAGGACGCCGAGCCGGGTCGCGGGGGCGAGCGCGGCCTGCGGCGACTGGATGACCAGCGCCGCCCGCGCGCCGCGCAGCTCGCGCAGCCGGCGCGGCGGGGCGGTCATGACGTCCACGCCGCAGACGGTGACGCGGCCGCTCACCTCGGCGTCGGGGAGGAGGCCGAGCAGCGCGAGCAGCGTCGTGGACTTGCCCGATCCGCTCTCCCCCACGATCGCCACGCACTCGCCCGCGCCCACATCGAGCTCGGGCACGTCGGCGACGACGCGTCCGGCGTAGCTCACCCTGAGCTCGCGCACCTCGATCACTTGACCACCCTCCGCGGGTCGAGCGCGTTGCGCAGCCCCTCGCCGAGCACGTTGAACGCGAACGCCGTCACCAGGATCGCCAGCCCCGGGAAGGTCACCATCCACCAGCTCGTGGTGAAGTACGTCTGCCCCTGCTGCACCATGAGCCCCCACTCGGCGGTCGGCTCCTGCGCGCCCAGCCCGAGGTACGACAGCGCCGCCGAGGTCAGGATCACCCCGCCCGCGTCCAGCGACATCTGCACCAGGACGGGGGTGAGCGAGTTCGGCAGCACGTGCCGCAGCACGATCAGCGGCGCGGGCACGCCGAGGCAGCGGGCGGC
This sequence comes from Nonomuraea sp. AD125B, assembly GCF_041402765.1. Lineage (NCBI taxonomy): Bacteria > Bacillati > Actinomycetota > Actinomycetes > Streptosporangiales > Streptosporangiaceae > Nonomuraea > Nonomuraea sp. AD125B. The sequence continues at coordinate 393,927 of NZ_JBGLOU010000003.1, forward strand.
GTCCACGTAGCCGCGCGTCGCGATCGAGGCGGCCGTGGAGGCGGCCAGGCGGGCGTACCAGGGCCACCAGGTCACCGCGATGGCCAGCACGACCGTGTTGACGCTCGGCGGCAGCACGACCGCGAGGGCCAGCGAGAGCAGCAGCGCGGGGAAGGCCAGGAACACGTCCGTGATCCGCATGATCACGTCGCGCGCCCAGCCGCCCGCGTAGCCGGCGACCATGCCGAGCGTCACCCCGGCCGTGGCCGAGACCGCGAGCACGGCGACGGCGATGAACAGCGAGGTGCGGGCGCCGTACAGGATCTGGCTGAGCACGTCGCGCCCGACGTTGTCGGTGCCGAACCAGTGGGCGCCGCTCGGCGGCAGCAGCGACTCCAGGGGCCGGGGGTCGGCGTCGTACGGCGCCAGCCAGGGCGCGAGGACCGCGGCCAGCACGAGGAGCACGACGACGGCCGCGCCGAGCGCGGCGAAACGGTCGGGGATCCTGGGCAGCCAGCGCCGCCTCATCGGGCCCTCACCCGGGGGTCCACGACGCCCTGGAGCAGGTCCACGACCAGGTTGGCCAGCGTGTACACGAGCGCGACCAGCAGCGTCACGCCCGCGATGGCCGGGGTGTCGCGCGCCTTGATCGACTCGGCGGCGTAGCGGCCCAGGCCCGGCCAGTTGAAGACCGCCTCGACCAGGAAGCCGTTGACGATCGAGTACGCGAACACCAGCGCCACGATCGACAGCACCGGCGCCAGCGACGGCCGCAGCGCGAACCTGGTCAGCACGGCCGTCTCCCCGAACCCGAGCGCCCGCTCCATCCGCGCGTGGTCCTGGCCGGACTCCTCGATGAGCGCCGCCCGGGTCATCTGGGCGATGACGCCGGTGGGATAGGCGGCCACGACGAGCGCGGGCAGCACCAGGTGCTGGAGGGTGCTGGTGAGGATGGGCCAGTTGCCGGTGATGAGGGCGTCGACGACCGTGATGTTGGTCCAGAGGGTGAGCGGGCTCGTCGTGTCGAGCGAGGAGTCGTACTCGCCGGCGATCGGGAACCAGCCCAATTTGCTCGCGAAGACCAGTTGCAGGGTGAGCGCCAGCCAGAAGACCGGCACGGACACCGCGAGCATGCTGGTGAAGCGCACGCCGAGGTCAGGCAGCCGCCGGTTGTGGCGGGCGGCGAGCACACCGACCGGGACGCCCACGACGATCGCCAGCGCCAGCGCCGCGCCGACCAGCTCCAGCGAGGCCGGGAAGGCGAGGTAGAGGTCGTCGCGGACCGGCTGGCGGGTGCGCAGGCTGGTGCCCCAGTCGCCGGTGAGCAGGTCGCGCACGTACGCGACGAGCTGCGCGGGCAGCGGGTCGTCCAGCCCGAACCGCTCGCGGACCTCGGCGAGCTGCTCGGGCGTGGCCTTCGGCCCGGCGTAGGCGACCGCGGGGTCGCCGGGCACGAGCCTCATGACGGTGAAGGTGAGCACGACCACGCCGGCCACGACCAGGAGGGCCTGGCCGAGCCGGCGGGCCAGATGGCGTGCCATGGGTCAGGCTGCGCGCTTCAGGTCGTAGAAGAAGACCACGTTGGGATAGGCGGGGTTGTCCACATATCCCTCGACGTCCGCGGAGAGCGCCCGCTGGTAGGTCTGCACGTACGGCACCGCGACCGCCGCCCGCTCCTCGATGATCTTCCGCTGCAGGTCCTGGTAGGTCTCGTCGGCGCGGACCTGGTTGGTGGCCGTGAGCTCGGGCAACGCGTCGATGCCCGCGTCGATCTGCGCGTCCTTCAGGTACGACAGGTTGAACTGCGGCTCGTCGGCGCTCTTGAACACGTTGAGGAACCAGGAGTAGGCGTCCGGGTAGTCCGGATACCAGTACATGACGAAGACGTCCTGGCCGCGCTTCTTGCCGAGGTCCCACTGCGCGTTCCAGGTCATGGGCCGGGCCTGGAGCGTGACGTTGAGCTTCTTGAGCGCCGAGCTGAGCAGCGTGACCAGGAGCTTCTGGTCGTCGTCGCCCTGGGCGTAGGTGAGGCTCAGCTTGAGCTCGGGGTTGTCGGGGCCGTAGCCGGCCTCCTCCAGGAGCTGCTGGGCCTTGGCCAGGTCCTGCTTGGGCTGCATGCCGGGGACGTGGCCGAGCAGGCCGTCCGGCACCAGGCCGCTGGCCTTCTGCCCGGAGCCCTTGAGCGCGGCCACCAGGCCGTCGTAGTCGATGGCCGCCTGCAGCGCCTTGCGCACCCGCTCGTCCTTGGCCGGGCCGGAGGCGGTGTTGAACAGCACGAGCAGGTTCTGGAACGACGGCGACTGCGAGGTGCGCACCCCGTCCGTCGCGCCGGCCTGCTGGAAGAGCTGCGGGTTGAGGCGCTGGACGAAGTTGACCTCGCCCTTCTGCAGGAGCTGCCAGGCGGTGGTGATCTCCGGGGTGACGCGGAAGGCGACCTTCTTGTACTGGTCGGGCTTCCATCCGCCCCAGTAGTCCTCGTACGCCTTCAGCGTGAGCTCGGTCTCCTTGCCCTTCTGCCAGGTGTCGATGGTGTACGGCCCGGTGCCGGCGTCCTTCTTGCCGTCGGTGTCCACGGCGCCGACGTCGTAGATGTAGGCGGCGTAGCCGGAGGAGGCGATGAGGTCGAGCGGGGCCGGGTACTTCAGGGTGAACTTGAGCGTCTTGTCGTCCAGGGCGTCGATCTTGTCCACGGCGTCCCAGATGTAGGCCGCGCCGCCCTTCTTGTCGATCGTCCGCTCGATGGCCTTCTTCGCGGCCTCGGCCGTCAGCGGCTTGCCGGAGTGGAAGGTGACGCCGGGGCGCAGCTCGAACGTCCACTCCTTGCCGCCGGCCCCTGCGGTCCACTTCAGCGCGAGGCGCGGCTCGGCCTTCTGGGTCCGCGCGTCGTAGCGGGTCAGGCCCTCGTAGATGTTCGACAGCGCGACGATCTCGTTGGAGTAGGACGTCGCCGGGTCCCAGTCGGTGACGACGTCGAGGTTGGGGACGTAGACGAACGTGCTGTCGTTCGCCGGGCCGTCGGACGAGGCACTCCGGCTCTGGCCGGTGCCGCTCTGCTGGGGCGCGGGTGTGCCGCCGGCGCCGCGCACCTGACCGCCCGCGCAGGCGGACGCGGTCAGGGCGAGGACACCGGTCACACCGGCGACGAGCAGACGCTTGTGCCAGCGCATGTGGGGGGATCCTTCCGTTCTGTCACCGGGCGAGGGGTCCGGCTGCTTTGACGTGTACCCGCACGGCGGGCTCGGAGAGGTAGCTCAGCGGCACCTCCAGGAGATCGACGATCTCCACGAGGGAAGGGTCCGCCCCCGCCGCCACGGCTCGGGCCGCCGCCTCCTCCTTGGCCCTTTCGATGGCCTTTGTCCGGCTATCTCCCGCAGGCAAGATCGTATCGACTCTGCCGCTCGCCAGCGCGATCGCGGCCCCCACGGCGTTGGCCACCTCGGCGTGCTCCGGGCGGATCAGCTCGCCCGCGCCGGGCACCGTGGCCGGCAGCACGAACGCCCCGCCACCCACCGCGACCAGCGGCCGGTCGGCCCGGCCCAGCGCCATGCGGTCCACGGCGTCGGCGACCAGCTCGTCGGCGGCCGCCACCGCCCTTTGCAGCATGTCGGCGATTGCTTCCGAGATGTCAAGCCGCCAGCCGGGATCGTCCGGCGGGATGCGGCCGGCGGCCACGGCGGCGTCGGTCATGGTCGGGGTGCCCCCGCCGAACACCAGGGCCTCCTCCGCGATGCGGTAGCCGACCGAGTCGGGGCCGAGGCCGCGCTCCCGCACGACCGTGCCGCCGCCGAGCGCGATGGCCAGGATGTCCGGCATGCGGAAGTTGGTGAGCACACCGCCGATCTCGACCGCCGCCGCCGACTCCCTGGGGAAGCCGCCGGCCAGCACGCCGAGGTCCGTGGAGGTGCCGCCGACGTCCACGACGATCGCGTCCGCCACGCCCGACAGGTACGCCGCCCCGCGCAGCGAGTTCGCCGGGCCGGAGCCGATCGTGGCGACCGGCAGGCGGGCGGCGTGCTCCAGCGTCATGAGCGTGCCGTCGTTCTGCGCCAGGTACGGGCGGGCGCCGAGACAGCGTTCGGCCAGCGCGGCGACCAGCGCGCCCGTCACGTCGGCGGCGACCCCGTAGAGCGCGGCGTTGAGCACGGTCGCGTTCTCGCGTTCGAGCAGGCCGAGCGAGCCGATCTCGTGGCTGAGCGAGACCGGCAGGCCGTACTCGTCCCTGACCAGCTCCCCCACCAGCCGCTCGTGCTCGCCGCTCGCCGGGCTGAACACGCCGGTGACCGCCACCGCCTCCGCCTCGACCGCGTCGAGGAAGCGGCGTACGGCGTCGAGATCGGGGCGGGCCAGCTCGCGGCCGTCCACGTAGTGGCCGCCGGGCAGCACCGCCTCGCCCGCCGAGACGGCCTTGCGCAGGTCGTCCGGCCAGCCGGACAGCGGCGGGACGCCGGTCGTGGCGGGCGCGCCGAGCCGCAGCACCGCGACCCGGCCGAGGTTGCGCCGCTCCAGGATGGCGTTGGTGGCGTGCGTGGTGCCGAGCATGACGCGGCCGATCCGCTCCCGCGACTCGCCCAGGGGGGCGAGCACCGCGTCGAGCGCGGCCCGCAGGCCCGCCGTCACGTCCGGGGTGGTCGGCCGCTTGGCCTTGGCGATCACCCGTCCGTCGCCGTCGAGCACCACCGCGTCGGTGTTGGTCCCGCCGACGTCGATCCCCACCCGCAGGTCAGACATGGGCGCTCACCTCCTCCACCGGGACGTAGTCGAGCTCGTAGCCGAAGGCGCGCGGCCCGGCCGTCTCCAGCCCCTTCGGGGTGCGCCAGAGGGGGTCGCACGGCCAGGCGAGCACCGTCACGCGCTGGCCGTAGCGCAGGCCCTCGGTCTGGATCGCGGCGGCGGTCTCGGTGTCCACGACCGTGATCAGGTCGGGCACCATCGCGAGCGGCCGGCCGTCCTCGATCGCGACCAGGTTCTCGTTCTGCAGCTCCAGCGTGAGCGTGCGGCCCCGGTCGTCGCCGGTGCCCTCGACCGTGGCCGTGCCCCGGACGAACCCGCCCGTCGTGCGCCGCTCCACGTCGGTCAGCTTGCCGGTGACCAGGCGGGCGGCGCCCAGCCTGCCCTGGAGCGCGCCCAGCGGGTCGGGGACGCCCTCGGTGGCCCTGCCGACCTCCAGCGCGTACGTGACCGTGCCCTCGATCACCGCGCCCCGCGCGCCCGCGGCGGTGAGCACGTAGTCGGCCATCAGCGCGGACGAGCCCGCCGCCACGCACACCGCCCGCGCCAGGCGCTCGGACCACAGGCCGTCCACCGGGCGGATGGTGACCACGTTGCCCTGCACGTCGGACATGATCACCAGGTCGGCCGGGAGGCCGGCGACGTACATGGAGACCATCTGGACCTCGGGGAAGGCCCGGCCCATGCCGTCGGCGTCGAGCAGCGGCAGGCCGAGCTGGGCGGCCCAGGCGACCGGGATGACGCCGTTGGAGCCGCCGATCTCGGAGGACATGACGGCGCTCGGCGGACGGCCGAAGATCCGCTCGACCTCCTCGGCGACGCGCCGGGGCTCGTCCTCGCTGTGGATCATCTCGTGGCTGACGGTCGGCGCGCCGATGCCGGACAGCGGCACCACCAGGGCGTCGTCCGGCAGATCGGCCAGGCTGACCAGGGGGACGGGGCCGTATTCGCGGATGGCCCGGACCGCGGCCAGCGACCCGGTGCGGACGTCTCCCCCGCCACCGGTGCCGAGAACGGCGCAGCCCCGGGCGAGAGCCGGGATATCGCTCACATCAATGCTCATTTGGCGACACAACCAACCACACCGCCGCTGCTTTCGCCAGTCCGGCAGGTGCCGGCCGTACTCTTTGGGAACGACTCTGGAGGAACGACGGGCGGAGGCGTGGATGCGGATCTCTGTGGCCGCCGACAGCAGGGACGGCGTGGCCGAGCGGGTGGTGACGGAGCTGCGCGGGCGCGGCCACGAGGTGATCACGCACGGCGCGCTCGACGACGGAGAGCGCGACGACTGGGCGTGGGCCTGCGAGCTCGCCGCCCGCGACGTCGCCGAGGGCCGCGCCGAGCAGGCCGTCGTGTGCTGCTGGACCGGCACCGGCGCCTCCATCGCCGCGAACAAGGTCCCCGGCGTGCGCGCCGCCCTCTGCGTCGACGCCTACACCGCCGACGGGGCCCGCAAGTGGAACGACGCCAACGTGCTCGCCCTGAGCCTGCGCCTCACCTCCGACGTGGTGCTCGGCGAGATCCTCGACGCCTGGCTCGCCGGCCGGCCCAGCGACGACCCCGCCGACCGGGCCAACATCTCCCACCTGGAGCAGATGTGACCGCCGGCCCGTCCGGTCACCGCGGCGGCCGGGAAAACGTCACCGGCGGCGTCTAGGGTGCTGGCATGAGCGACGTGCTCCTGCGCGGCGGGCTCCCCTGGGGGCTCGGGTCGCCCGCCGACCTCCTCGTCCGCGACGGCCTGATCCACGAGGTCGGCCCCGATCTCGACGCGCCCGGCGCGCGGGTGGCCGACATCACCGGGCAGCTCGTCCTGCCCGGCCTGGTCGAGGCGCACTGCCACCTCGACAAGACCCTCTACGGCGGCCCGTGGGTGCCCCACTCCGCCGACGACACCCTCGCCGGCCGCATCGGCAACGACCTCGGCCGCCGGGCCGAGCTCGGCGTGCCCGACGCCGGGCGCATCACGGCCCTGCTGGAGCGCATGAGCGCGGCCGGCACCACCCACGTGCGCACGCACACCGACATCGACCCGCAGGTCGGGCTGCGCGGCGTGGAGGCCGTGCGCGAGGCCGCCGCCCGCGTGCCCGTCGAGGTGCGCCAGGTCGCCTTCCCGCAGCACGGCGTGCTGACCAACCCGGGCACGGCCGAGCTGCTGGAGGAGGCGCTCAAGAGCGGCGTGGAGGCGGTCGGCGGGCTCGACCCCGCGGGCATCGACCGCGACCCGGTGCGCCACCTCGACGTGATCTTCGGCCTGGCCGAGCGCTACGGCGCCCACGTCGACATCCACCTGCACGACGGCGGCACGCTCGGCGGCTGGGAGCTGGAGCTCATCATCGAGCGCACCAAGGCGCTCGGGCTGGGCGGGCGGGTGGCGGTGAGCCACGCCTACGCGCTGGGCCAGCTCGGCGAGGCCGCCCAGGACCGGCTGGTCCAGGGGCTGGCCGAGGCGGGCGTGGCCCTGGTCACCGCGGCGGTCTACGACTTCCCGGTGCCGCCGGTCAAGAAGCTGCGGGCAGCGGGCGTCACGCTCGCCTGCGGGCACGACGGCATCCGCGACCTCTGGGGGCCGTACGGCAGCGGCGACCTGCTGGAGCGGGCCATGCACCTCGCCTACCGCAGCACCTTCCGCAGGGACGAGGACATCGAGCTGGCGCTGGAGGCGGCCACCACGGGCGGCGCCCGCCTGCTCGGGCTGCGGGGCTACGGGCTGAAGCCGGGCGACCGGGCCGACCTCGTCGTGCTGCCGTGCGGCGGCGCGGCGGAGGCCGTGGTCGTCCACCCTGCGCGCACTCTGGTCATGAAGGACGGCGCAGTCCTGCACAATTGACCGGCGGGACCATCGAAAGGCAGGCAAGTGCTCTCTATTCACCAGCGGATCGCCGCGGAGCTCGGCGTACGCGACGGCCAGGTGCAGGCGGCCGTCGAACTGCTCGACGGCGGCGCGACCGTGCCGTTCATCGCGCGCTACCGCAAGGAGGTCACCGGCGCGCTCGACGACGCGCAACTGCGCACGCTGGAGGAGCGGCTGCGCTACCTGCGCGAGCTGGAGGAGCGCCGCACCGCCATCCTGGAGTCCATCGAGTCCCAGGGCAAGCTCGACGACGCGCTGCGCGAGCAGATCATGGCGGCCGAGACCAAGGCCCGCTTGGAGGACATCTACCTGCCCTACAAGCCCAAGCGGCGCACCAAGGCGCAGATCGCCCGCGAGCTCGGGCTGGAGCCGCTGGCCGACCGGCTGCTCGCCGACCCGTCCCTCGACCCGGCCGCCGAGGCCGCGGGCTTCGTCACCGAGGGCGTGGCCGACGCGGGCGCGGCCCTGGAGGGCGCGCGGGCCATCCTCATCGAGCGCTTCGCCGAGGACGCCGACCTCATCGGCGGCCTGCGCGAGCAGCTGTGGACGCGCGGGCGGCTCGTGTCCAAGGTCCGCGAGGGCAAGGAGGAGGCGGGGGCCAAGTTCTCCGACTACTTCGAGTTCGGCGAGCCGTTCACCAAGCTGCCCTCCCACCGCATCCTGGCGATGTTCCGCGGCGAGAAGGAAGAGATCCTCAGCGTCACGCTGGAGCCCGACGACAGCCCCGACTACGAGCTGCGCATCGCCTCCAGGTTCGGCATCTCCGACCAGGGCCGGCCGGCCGACAAGTGGCTCAACGACACCGTGCGCTGGGCCTGGCGCACCCGCATCCTCGTCCACCTGGGCATCGACCTGCGGATGCGGCTCTGGCAGGCGGCCGAGGACGAGGCGGTGCGGGTCTTCGCCGCCAACCTGCGCGACCTGCTGCTCGCCGCGCCGGCCGGCACCCGTACGACGATGGGGCTCGACCCCGGCCTGCGCACCGGCGTGAAGGTCGCCGTGGTCGACGCCACCGGCAAGGTCGTCGACACCGCCACCATCTACCCGCACGAGCCCAAGCGGCAGTGGGACCAGTCGCTCGCCGTGCTAGGCGCGCTCGCGCAGCGGCACGGCGTCGAGCTGATCGCCATCGGCAACGGCACCGCCTCCCGCGAGACCGACAAGCTGGCCGGCGAGCTGTGCAAGCACATGCCGGGGCTCACCAAGATCGTGGTGTCGGAGGCGGGGGCGTCGGTCTACTCCGCGTCGGCGTACGCCTCGCAGGAGCTGCCCGAGCTCGACGTGTCGCTGCGCGGCGCGGTCTCCATCGCCCGCCGGCTGCAGGACCCGCTGGCCGAGCTGGTCAAGATCGACCCCAAGTCGATCGGCGTCGGCCAATACCAGCACGACCTGGCCGAGACCAAGCTGTCGCGCTCGCTCGACGCCGTGGTCGAAGACTGCGTCAACGCGGTCGGCGTCGACGTCAACACCGCCTCGGCGCCGCTGCTCACGCGCGTGTCGGGCATCGGCGCCACGCTCGCGGAGAGCATCGTGCGGCACCGCGACGCCAACGGCCCGTTCCGCACCCGCACCGCGCTCAAGGAGGTGCCGCGGCTCGGCCCGAAGGCGTTCGAGCAGTGCGCGGGCTTCCTGCGCATCCGCGGCGGCGACGACCCGCTCGACGTGTCGAGCGTGCACCCCGAGTCCTACCCGGTGGTCCGCCGCATCCTCGGCTCGGTCAAGACCGACCTCAAGTCGCTGATCGGCAACACCGCCGCCCTGCGCTCGCTGCGGCCTGACGACTTCACCGACGACACCTTCGGCCTGCCGACGGTCACCGACATCCTGCGCGAGCTGGAGAAGCCGGGCCGCGACCCGCGTCCCGCCTTCAAGACCGCCACGTTCAAGGAAGGCGTTGAGAAGATCTCCGACCTGTCGTCCGGGATGATCCTGGAGGGCGTGGTCACGAACGTCGCCGCCTTCGGCGCCTTCGTCGACGTCGGCGTCCACCAGGACGGTCTGGTGCACGTGTCGGCCATGTCCCGCACGTTCGTCAAGGACCCGCGTGACGTGGTCAAGCCCGGGGACATCGTCCGGGTGAAGGTGCTGGACGTCGACATCCCGCGCAAGCGCATCTCCCTGACCCTGCGCCTGGAGGACGACGCCACGGCCCAGTCCGACGGCCCGCGCCGCTCCAACGGCGCCCGGGGCGAGGGCGCCCGTGGTGACGGCGCCCGCGGCGACCGCGCCCGGGGCAACGGCGCTCGTGGTGACGGCGCTCGTGGTGACGGTGCTCGCGGCGACCGAGGCCAGGGCGGTCAAGGTGGTCAGGGCGGCCAAGGCGGTCGTGACGGCCGGCGCGGGGGCGACGGCGGCCGGGGCCAGGGCGGCCAGCGTGGTGGTGGCGGTCAGCGCCGCCAGAGCCCCGCCCCCACGGGCGCCATGGCCGAAGCCCTCCGCAAGGCGGGCCTCACCGGCGACGACCGCCGCTAGCCGGGACTTGTCCGGGGCGGCCGCTCAACCGGTCGCCGGATCTTCCGGACAAGATCCACAATTACCGATTTTTCTAGATCAACAAGCTGTAGCGTGAGTCCATCCGTACGGGCGGCGCGTGCGCCGCCCACAAAGGAAGGACGATGTCATGCGACAGAAAGCCGCACGTTTCGGCGTGACACTGGCCATGGCCGGCGCCCTCACCGCCGGCGCCCTCGCCGCCCCGGCCAGTGCCACGGCCGCGGGCTGGGTCCCCTACCAGGGCTTCCGGACGCTCACGAACTGCGTCAAGGCGGGGACGGCCAAGCTCGTCATGGAGAACTACAAGGAGTACGACTGCCGCTGGGACAGCCCGTACTACATGCTCTGGCTGAGGAAGTAGTCGCGCCCCGCCACCCGGGGCGCGACGAGGCCGGCGCGGGGGCTACGGTCGGAGTGTGAGCACTTCGACGTTCAAGGCGGCGCTCGCGCAGGCTCGCGACCTGCTCAGGTGGCGTTCCCCGCTCAGGACCGAGCTCTGGGCGGCCCGGCTGACGGCCGAGCTGGAGCCGGGACAGCTGGAGCCGTTCCTCCGCGAGCTGACCGGCGACGGCGGCGCGGAGGCGCGGTTGACGCTCGCGGCCCTGGCCGCGGTGGCGCCCCATGAGCAGGCCGACGCCGTCCCTGAGCCCGGCGAAGCCCCGGGCGGGTCGGTGTTCGGGCGGGCCGCGGAAGAGGCGCTGGAGGCACTGCCGGGATGGACCCGGCGCATGGGACGGGTCGTCTGCGAAGGCGCCTGGTACGGCAGGGCAGACCCGTACGGCGAGCAGATCCTCGCGGCGCTGAGCTTCCGCTACGAGAACGGCAAGGAGCCGCACGTCCTGGTCGTCGGCATCGACCAGCCGCACGGCGGCCTGGCGGTGGACGCCGTGGTCGAGGAGGTGAAGTTCCTCGACGATCTGGGGCTGGCGGCGGCCGAGCCCGGGGTGGTCGCGGGGCGGGTGCTGGACGCGTTCGAGCTGGGTGACCGCCTGCTCGGGGCGGAGGTGGCCGACACCCTGCCGGGCGTACGCGCGCTGGCGGTGGCGCGGGCGCGGAGCGTGCCGGGGCTGGTGCGCGGGGCGGGCGACGACACGGCGGAGCGGTTCGCGGAGCTGGCGGGCCTGCCGGACCTGCCGGGGGCGCGGGAGGCGTTCGGAGCGCTGCGGGAGTTCGTCGGGGACCATCCGCTGTGGTGGAGCCCGGACCGGGCGTCGCGGTTCCTGACCTCGTGGCTGCCGCGCGAGGCGATCCTGTCGGACGCGGCCATCGCCGCGATGCCGGAGGTGGTGCGGGCATGGACGCGGTTCAACGGTGACCAGCCGGAGGTGTCGCGCCGGATCGACGAGGACGCGCCGCGCCTGGCCGCGCTGATGGCCGACGAATCGCTGGCCGGCCTCGGCAAACGCCTCGCCCGAGCCAGACTCGACCAGGACCCGCAGGACGGGTGAGTCAGAAGGCGTACCGGACCCGGCAGTACGGCAGCCTCGCCGCGATCAGATCGGTGAGAGCGGCGACGTGACGCCCCTTCTGCCCGGTGCGGTAGCGGACGTTCCAGCCGCCGGTCTGCGACCGTTTGGCCTGCTGCAGCTCCGGCCGCCACAGCACCTCCTCCGCCTTCGGGTGCCAGCCCAGGTTGACCTCGTGCAGCCGGTCGTTGTGGGTGAGGAAGATGACCTCGGCGGCGAGCTGGGCCTTCGCCTGCGGGCCGAGGGCGGCGTCGAGCTGGTCGAACAGCTCGCCCCAGCTCTCCAGCCAGCCGTCCCGCACCACGACGGGGCTGAAGTTGACGTGCACCTCGTAGCCGGCGGCCACGAAGTCGTCGATGGCGGCCAGGCGCTCGGCGATCGGCGAGGTGCGGATGTCGAGCAGCTTGGAGTCGGCGGCGGGCATGAGGCTGAAGCGGATGCGGGTGCGGCCCCGCGGGTCCCAGTCGAGCAGGTCGCGGTTGACGTATTTGGTGGCGAAGCTGGCCTTGGCGTTGGGCAGGTCGCGGAACAGCCGGACCAGGTCGCGCACGTTGTCGGAGATCGTGGCGTCGACCGAGCAGTCGGAGTTCTCGCCGATGTCGTAGATCCAGTCGCGCGGGTCGGCCTGGTTGGGCGCCGGTTTGACGCCCTGGCGGCCGGCGTGGCGGCGGACGTATCCGAGGATCTTGTCGATGTTGGCGAACACCGTGATCGGGTTGCTGTAGCCCTTGCGGCGCGGCACGTAGCAGTAGGCGCAGGCCATCGCACAGCCGTTGGCGGTGGAGGGCGCGATGAAGTCGGCCGAGCGGTCGTTGGGGCGGGCGGTGAGCGACTTCTTGACGCCGAGCACCAGCGCCTCGGTCTTGATGCGCACCCAGCGGTTGACGTTGGTCTCGTCGCCGTACAGCTCGGGGATGCGGTGGTGGCTGCCGATCTCGATGAGCTCGGCGTCGGGGAAGCGGGCGAGGATCTCCTGCCCGCGCGGCAGCCCGGCCGCCTCCGGCTCGACGTAGACGCGCCGGACGTCGAGGAGCGGCTGTGTCCGCATGTTCACCCCTTCCCTGGCTGGTCCACAGGACAAGCGTATGCGGTCCTGGAAGCGAGTTCCCAGGTCAGGACGGGTGCGCCGCAGCGGCGGCAGTGCTCGCGGCGGTAGACCCAGCGCTCGTCGGGCCGGTCGGGATCGCTGACGACCTGCCCGGCGTCGCGTCCCAGGGCGAGGTACGCGGCCGCGGTGTCCCACAGCCGCCCGGCGCCCTCCGCGCCGACGTCCCTGGCGGCGGGATGCAGGCCGACGAGGAACAGCAGCTCGGCCCGCCAGGCGTTGCCGATGCCCGCCCACACCTTCTGGTCGAGCACGGCCGCGCCGACCGGCCCGCCGAACGCGGTCAGCCGCCGTACGGCCTCGTCCCTGGAGGCGTCGTCCCGCAGCGGGTCGGGCCCGAGCGAAGCGCGCAGCGCGGCCACCTCGCCGGGGCCGTACGCCTCGCACTGGATGGGCGCGATCAGGTCGAACGCCACGTCGCCCGTGGCCAGCCGGAGCCGCGTCCCGCGCCGGGGCTCGCGCGCGGGGCCGTCGTACCGCAGGAAGATCCCGCGCATGCCGAGGTGCACGTGGATCGCGGGGGCGTCCTCGAAGTGGTACAGCAGGTGCTTGCCCAGGGCCTCGACGGCGGTCAGCGTCCGTCCGTCGTAGGGCCGCGCGTCGAAGCGGCCCTGCGGCCCGGAGGCGCGCACGACGCGCCCGCCCAGTGCCGCCTGCTGCTCGTCGGCGTGGCGGTGAACCAGATGTCCCTCAGGCACACCGCCCCTCTACCCCCTGAGCTGGGCTGATGCGCTCGCCAGCAGCATGTCGAGCGCGGTCGGGTAGGCGCTGTCGTTCATGCGGGCGACCAGCAGCGGGGCGGTCGCGGCGATGTGGGGGTGGGTGCTGGCGGGCAGGCGGGCGTAGGTGTCGCGCCAGACCTCCTCGTCGGCCTCGCGGGCGGCCGGCGGCAGGGAGAGGGTGGCGGCGTCCAGGATCGAGAAGGCGAGGCTCTGGTCGATGAAGGCGTGGTAGATGCGGACCGCGTCGGCGTCGGGGAAGCCGGCCCCGCGCAGGATGCCGAGGATCATCTCGTCCGTGGCGACCTCCTGGGGGAGGCCGGTGACGCGGCTTGCGGTGAGCACGGCGGCCTGCGGGTGCGTCAGGTAGGCGTGGTGGATGCGCAGCCCGAGCTCGCGCAGGTCGGCCCGCCAGTCGCCGCTCGGCGACCAGCCTTCGACGGCGTGCCCGAACAGCTCGTCGGCGATGGCGAGGACCAGGTCGTCCATGCCGCGGAAGTAGCGGTAGACGGTGCTGGCGTCGGCGCCGAGCGCGAGGCCGAGCCGGCGGGCGGTGAGACCGGCGGCGCCGTGCTCGCGGAGCATGCGCAGCGCCGTCTCCACGATGAGCTGATGAGTCAGGACCTGCCCTTGTTTGGTCGGCCGCCGCCGCCTGCGTGCCGTCTCCGGCACCACCCGCTTCGCCATCGCGAAACCTTCCTTATGCCAACGCCATTGACGTTGATGAGCGTAGTGCAGTTGGATTAGCGACACAGCCCCCCAAAAGCATCCAAAGGGGATTTTTTCGTCATGCGTATCCTTCTCGTGGGAGCCGGCGGGGTGGGAACCGCCATCACACGGATCGCCGCCCGCCGCACGTTCTTCGACCACATGCTCGTCGCCGACTACGACCTGCCCCGCGCCAAGGCGGCCGTCGCCGCGCTGGGCCCCGACGCCGACCGGTTCACGCCGGTCAAGGTGGACGCCGCCGACCGGGACGCCGTCACCGCCCTGCTCCGCGAGCACGACTGCGACGTGCTCCTCAACGCCACCGACCCGCGCTTCGTGCTGCCGCTGTTCGACGCGGCGCTCGCGGCCGGGGCCGACTACCTCGACATGGCGATGTCGATGTCCAGGCCGCACCCCGAGCGGCCGTACGAGGAGGTGGGGGTCAAGCTGGGCGACGAGCAGTTCGCCCGCTCGGCCGACTGGGCCGCCTCCGGCCGCCTCGCGCTGGTGGGCATGGGCGTCGAGCCCGGCCTCGCCGACGTCTTCGCCCGCTACGCCGCCGACGACCTCTTCGACGAGATCGAGGAGATCGGCATCAGGGACGGCGCCAACCTCACCGTCGACGGCTACGACTTCGCCCCGTCGTTCTCCATCTGGACCACCATCGAGGAGTGCCTCAACCCGCCGGTCATCTACGAGAAGGACCGCGGCTGGTACACCACCGAGCCCTTCAGCGAGCCCGAGGTCTTCGACTTCCCCGAGGGCATCGGCCCGGTCGAGTGCGTGAACGTCGAGCACGAGGAGGTCCTGCTGGTCCCCCGCTGGGTGGACGCCCGCCGGGTCACCTTCAAGTACGGCCTCGGCGAGGAGTTCATCGACACGCTGAAGACCCTGCACGCGCTCGGCGTGGACCGCACCGAGCCGGTCCCCGTGCGCGGCGACGGCGGGACCACGGTGCGGGTGTCACCGCGCGACGTGGTGGCCGCGGTCCTGCCCGACCCGGCCGAGCTGGGCGCGCGCATGCGCGGCAAGACCTGCGCCGGGACGTGGGTGAAGGGCGTCAAGGACGGCCGGCCGCGCGAGGTGTACCTCTACCACGTGGTCGACAACCAGTGGTCGATGCGCGAGTACGGCTCCCAGGCCGTCGTCTGGCAGACCGCCGTCAACCCGGTGATCGCCCTGGAGCTGCTGGCCGACGGGACGTGGAAGGGCGCGGGCGTGCTCGGCCCCGAGGCGTTCGAGCCGCGCCCGTTCCT
The DNA here is from genome assembly GCF_041402765.1 of Nonomuraea sp. AD125B. NCBI lineage: Bacteria > Bacillati > Actinomycetota > Actinomycetes > Streptosporangiales > Streptosporangiaceae > Nonomuraea > Nonomuraea sp. AD125B. Next base: position 409,235 of record NZ_JBGLOU010000003.1, read on the forward strand.
GGACCTGCTGGTCGAGTACGGCTCACCGTGGGGCATGCGGGAGCAGTAGGACGGCGTCCGGGATCATAAGGGGGCGACAACCGTACATCGGGAGGACCCCCTTGAGCATCGCCGACGATCCCGACCGCGCACCCGCCCGTTCCCACCTGTACGCCATGGGCCTGTCCGAGGAGGAGCAGCGCCGGCCCGTGGTCGGCATCGCCTCCACCTGGACCGGCACCATGCCGTGCAACCTCACCCACCGCGAGCTCGCCGCGCACGTCGCCGAGGGCGTGCGCGCGGCGGGCGGCACGCCGATGGAGTTCAACACCATCGCGGTCTCCGACAACCTCACCATGCACACCCCGGGCATGCGCGCGTCCCTGGTCAGCCGGGAGGTCATCGCCGACTCGATCGAGCTCATGGGGCGCGCGCACGGCTTCGACGCCCTGGTGGCGATCGTCGGCTGCGACAAGACCGTGCCGGCCGCCATCATGGCGCTGGCCCGGCTGGACGTGCCGTCCGTGGTGCTCTACAGCGGCACCATGATGCCGGGCCGGTGGCGCGGCCGGGACGTGACGATCCAGGACATGTGGGAGGCGCTGGGCGAGCGCGAGGTCGGGCGGCTCGACCAGGCCGACCTCGACGACCTGGCCCGGCACGCCTGCCCGGGCGCCGGCACCTGCGCCGCCCAGTACACCGCCAACACCATGGGCTCGGTCGCCGACTTCCTGGGCCTCGCGCCGTTCGGGATCGGCGACATCCCGGCCGTGGCGGAGGAGAAGAACGCCGCGGCGCGGCGGGTCGGCGAGCTCGCCATGGACGCGCTGGCCCGCGACGCCCGGCCGTCCCGGGTGCTCACCGCGGACGCGCTGCACAACGCGATCGTCTCGGTGGCCGCCATGGGCGGCTCCACGAACGCCGTGCTGCACCTGCTGGCCATCGCCCGCGAGGCCGGGCTGCCGCTGGTGATCGACGAGATCGGCGAGATCTGCCGCCGGGTGCCGATCATCACCGGGCTCAAGCCGAGCGGCGGTCCATACACCGCGCTGGACCTGTGGCGGGCGGGCGGCACCTCGCTGGTGGCGCGGCGGCTGCTGGAGGCCGGGCTGCTGCGCGAGAACGTGACGCTGGCGGACGGCCGCACCCTCGCCGACGTGGCCGCGCAGGCCGAGGAGCGGCCGGGCCAGGAGGTCGTGGCGGACGTGGCGCGGCCGTTCAAGCCGCGCGGCGCGCTGGCGATCCTGCGCGGCTCGCTCGCCCCCGACGGCTGCGTGCTGAAGCTGGGCGGCAAGGACGACTTCCGGCACGAGGGCCCGGCCCGGGTCTTCGACTCCGAGAACGACTGCTACGCCGCCATCCAGGAGGGCCGGATCGTGGCGGGCGACGTCATCGTGGTCCGCTACGAGGGCCCGGCGGGCGGTCCCGGCATGCGCGAGATGCTCTCGATCACCGGGCCGCTCGTCGGGCGCGGGCTCGGCACGTCCGTGGCGCTGGTCACCGACGGGCGCTTCAGCGGCGTCTCGCACGGGCTTGTGATCGGGCACGTGACGCCGGAGGCGTACCACGGGGGCCCGATCGCGCTGGTGCGCGACGGCGACACCGTGGTGATCGACAGCGCGGCCGGCACGCTGGACCTGCTGGTGCCCGAGGAGGAGCTGGCCGCGCGCCGGGCCGCGTGGCGGCGGCCGGAGCGCCCGGTCGAGCGGGGCGTGCTGGCGAAGTACGTCAGGACCGTGGGTTCCGCCTCCGACGGCGCGGTCACCGCTTGACGGCGGCTATGCTGCGCAGAGACGTTTCGGTCATGCCTTATAGGCGTTCGTGCCTGATGAGAGCGACACAGAGGAGACTTACGCGATGTACAAGGAGTTCGCCTTCGAGGCCGTGATGTGGCTCGTCCCGGTCGTCGTGCTCATCGGGGTGGCACTCCTCGTCACCGCCTGAGCCCGCGTGAGGAGCCGGTCCCCGGAGGGGGCCGGCTCTTCTGCTGTCTACCCGGTGAACGGCGGCGCGTCGCCCGCTTCGCTGAGCTCGGCGATGGCCAGCTCCGCCGTGCGGCGGATGTCGAAGAACTTGTCGAGCGCGGTGATCGCGAACAGGTGCTCGCACCGCCCGTTGAGCCCCGACAGCAGCAGCCGCCCGCCGGAGGCGGTGACGGCCTTGTGCAGATAGACCAGCACGGACAGCCCGGAGGAGTCGCACACGCTCACGGCCTGCATGTCGATGACGAGCATCGGGGGCTGGGTGAGATCGAGCGCCTTGGTGACACGGTCACGCACCTCGGCCGCCGAGCCGAAGTCGAAGTCTCCCGTCAACCTCGCGATGACGCAGGGTCCCTGGAGTCCGAGGCTGATCGACAAGGCCTGCTCCGAAGTCACCCAGCTCCACCTACCCGCGTCGCTCTCCCGATCCACTCACTTTACGAGAAGTAGCGCTTCGGGTTGAACACCAGCATCTGCTCGATCTGGCCGTCGGTCACGCCGGAGTCCAGCAGCGCGGCCAGCACGTCGTCGTGAATGTGATCGTAGCGCCAGTTCGGGGCAAGCGTGCTGTGCGCCTCGTCCCAGGCCCCGCCGAAGTAGTCCATGAAGCAGGCCGCGTCGTGGCTGAGGACCATCCGGTCGGCGTAGCCGCGCCCGCACAGGGCCGCGATCGTGGCCACCCGCTGCGGCGTCGGGTTGTAGATGTCGAGGCCGAAGCGGTCCATGCCGAGGGTCGCGCCGGTGTCGGCCAGCCGCATGAGGTAGTCGAGGTCGTTGCTGTCGCCGGCGTGGCCGACGACGACCTTCGTCAGGTCCACGCCCTCCTTGGCGAACAGGTCGAGCGCGATGAGGCCGCTCTGGGTGAAGGAGTTGGTGTGCACGGTGATCGGCGCGCCCGTACGGACGTGCGCCTGGGCGACGGCCCGGCAGATGCGCTCCACGCCGGGCGTCAGCCCCTTGTGCTCGACCACGCACTTGAGGAAGGCCGCCTTGACGCCGGTGTCGGCGATGCCCTCGGTCAGGTCGCGGACGAAGTCGTCGATCATCGGGTCGGGGATGTCGAAGAACAGGCCGGGGCCGCGGTGCTCGTACTGGTGGGGCAGCTCCTCGAAGGAGTAGATGCCGGTCGCGACCACGATGTTCAGCTCGGGCACCTGCTCGGCGACGCGCTGGATGCGCGGGATGTAGCGGCCGAGCCCCCACACGGTGGGGTCCACGATGGTCCGCACGCCCTTGGCGGCCACCGCGCGGAGCTTGGTGACCGCGTCGGCGACCCGGTGCTCCTCGTCCCACCACGAGCCCTTGCCGTAGTTGTCGAGATGTTCGGTGGCCACGACGAAGACGTGCTCGTGCATCAGGGTCTGGCCGAGGTCGTCGACGTTCACGGGCCCGCGGACGGTCTGCACGGTGGGCATCCTGCCTCCATACCGGCTGGTCGGTTGGCGTCAACCTAGACGGCGGGAAGTCCGGCCGTCAATGAGCGACACCGGGCCGCCTCCGGCGGGCGGCAGGGGCCTACGCGGGTTCGGGGTCCGTCTTCGGGGAGGGGACCACCAGGACCGGGCGGTGGGCGTGATGCAGCACGCGGTCCGAGGTGCTGCCCAGCAGCAGCGAGCGCACCCCGCCGAGCCCACGGGTGCCGGTCACGATGAGCGTGGCGTCGAGCTCGTCGGCCACGTCCACGATGGCCGCCCACACCGCCACCGCGTCGGCCTCGCAGCGGGGCGTCGCGTCGAGGCCCGCCTGCCTGGCCAGGTCCGCGCCGCGCCTGGCCAGCTCGTCCATCGCCTTGCCGATGGCCTGGTCGCCCGCGGCGTCGGTGTCGATGGTCATCATGAGGCCCGCCGAGGCCCGCGCCGAGCTCATCGCCAGGCGCTCCCACACCGTCAGCACGACCGCCTGCTCGCCCTTGAACATCCGCCCGGCGAAGGCGATGGCCTCCTTGGCGTCGTCGGAGCCGTCGTACGCAATCAGGATCGTCATGCCAGCACTCTTTCCCGGCCCGCAGCTAAAAACGCCCAGGATTCCTCGGCCTTCAGATCGGGGAGGAATGAGCGTCCCGCTAAGACTGTTCCGGCTGAGCCGGGACAGCCTGCTTCACGATGTGCAGCACCTGCGCGTGCAGAAATCGGTGCTCCTGTTGAGCCAGCTCCTTCAGCCGTGCGTGAAGGTCGTCGGGAAGCCGCAAGTCTGGTTCATGCCGGCGGAATAGCCGCCGCACACCATCCCGTGACGATAACTTTACGCTGTGTCACGCTACCGCCTCCAGCCTGCGCCCGCCCAGGAGGCGGCGCTGGCAGAGCACTGCGCGCACGCCCGTTACGTGTGGAACCTCGCCGTCGAACAGCACGCCCACTGGAAACCCGGCCGCAAAAGCGCCCCGGGATTCGCCGAGCAGTGCCGCCAGCTCACCCAAGCCCGCGCGGCGAGCCCGTGGCTGGCCGCCGGTTCGGTCGTCGTGCAGCAGCAGGCGCTCAAGGACTTCGCCCAGGCCATGGCGAACTTCTTCGGCGGCACCCACCGGCGGCCGACCTGGCGCAAACGCGGCCAGACCGAAGGCTTCCGCATCGTCGCGGTCAAAGCGGGCGACGTGCGCCGCCTGTCGCGCAACACCGGCGAAGTGAAGATCCCCAAAGTCGGCTGGGTACGGTTCCGCTGGTCCCGCGCCGTCCCCGACGGGGCCAAGTCCTACCGCATCACCCGGGACCGTGCCGGCCGCTGGCACGTCGCCTTCGCCGCCGTCCCTGCGCCGATCCCGGCGCCCGGCACCGGCCAGGTCGTCGGCGTGGACCGGGGCGTCGCCGTCAGCGCCGCCCTGTCCACCGGGGAACTGCTGAACGTCCGCGGCCTGCGCGACACCGAAAAGACACGCCTGCGGCGCCTGCTGCGCAAACTGGCGCGCGCCAAGCGCGACTCCAACCGCCGGACCAAGGTCAAGACCGCCATCGCCCGGCTGAAAGCCCGCGAGGCCGACCGGCGCAAGGACTGGGTGGAGAAGACCAGCACGGACCTGGCCCGCCGGTTCGATGTAATCGCCGTCGAAGACCTCAAAATCCGTGACATGACCCGGACGGCCAAGGGCACCCGCGACGCTCCGGGCCGTAACGTGCGCCAGAAGGCCGGGCTCAACCGGGGCATCCTCGCCGCCGGATGGGGACGGCTCGTGCGACGGCTGGAGCACAAGGCCCCCGACCGCGTCCACAAGGTCAACCCGCGTCACACGTCGCAGACCTGCAACGCCTGCAAGCACGTCGCCAGGGAAAGCCGTGAGAGCCAAGCCCTCTTCCTGTGCGTCGCCTGCGGGCATCGGGACAACGCCGACGTCAACGCGGCCAAGAACATGCGAGACACGGCCGCAGGGCATGCGGTCACTGCGCGGGGAGGCCTGCCGTTGGGCGGGCCGGTGAACCGCGAACCTCAACCCGACCCTGCCCTCTGCGGCGTAGGAACGGTTGGAATCCCCCGCCTCAGGCGGAGGAGGATGTCAAGCCTGCCTGATCACGGGACGGGCCGCGAGCGCGCGCCGGGCGGCCGGCCGCAGCATCGACAGCCCGGCCAGCGCCAGCACGGCGATCTCGGTCACCACGACGGTCCGCTGGATGAGTCCGGCGGGGATGTCGTCGTTGGTGAGCGGGAGGCCGAACATGCGCACCACGTACGGGATCACGACCAGCACGAGCGCCCCGAGGGCGACCAGGCAGAGGATCCGCATCGCGCGGGCGTACCGGACCCTGGCCCTGGCCAGCAGCAGCCCGGCGACAGGCATCATGAGGAAGGCGGCGAAGGCGGCATAGCGGTGGATGCCTCCCGACAACGACAAAGGCACGCCCGGCCGGTCGGTGGGAAAGGCCCCGATGAGGAACATGCTCGCGCCCCACGCCACCAGCAGCCCCACGACCCAGCGGTTGCCGCCGCTCCGGCGCAGCGCCTCGGCCATCAGCGTCGCGCCCACCGCGAACAGGGTCAGCGAGGCCGGCAGCAGCCAGCCGGACCGCTGCCAGGCGTACTCACTGATCACGGTGTGCATGGGGTCGAGCCCCGCCTCGGCGTGCAGGGTGAGCATGGCGCCTGCCCCGGCGCCGATGGTCGCGAATCCGCTGACGAGCAATGCCTTCATGCCTCTTAAGCTCGTGGAACACGGCTTCGCGGAGTATCGGAGATCAACCCGAAGGAGCCCTGAAGCTCCCCTTAGTCCTTAAGTATCGACGGCTCCGGATCAATGCGTTGACCTGGAAGGAAGTGACCCTGGGTAGGGTTTGCCCCCTCAGGGTGGGCAGGGTTGTCCCTGATTTGACTTAGAGTGCGCTCTAGGGTCCAACCTGGACATATGAACAAGCGCACTCTCGGCGTCGGCGGCCCGCGGGTCTCCGCGCTCGGCCTTGGCTGCATGGGCATGTCCGAGTTCTACGGCCCGGCCGACGACAGCGAGTCCATCGCGGTCATCCACCGCGCCCTCGACCTCGGCATCACTTTTCTCGACACGGCCGACATGTACGGCAGGGGCGCCAACGAGGAGCTGGTCGGCCGGGCCATCAAGGACCGGCGCGACGAGGTGGTGCTGGCCACCAAGTTCGGCGTCAAGCGGGACGGCGCCACCCGCACGATCGAGAACAGCCCCGAGTACATCCGGGCCGCCTGCGACGCCTCGCTGCGCCGCCTCGGCGTGGACCACATCGACCTCTACTACATGCACCGCCGCAACCCGGAGGTGCCGATCGAGGAGTCCGTCGGCGCCATGGCCGAGCTGGTGCGCGCCGGCAAGGTCCGCCACCTCGGCCTGTCGGAGGTGAGCGCGCCGACCCTGCGCGCCGCGGCCACCGTGCACCCGATCGCGGCCCTGCAGAGCGAGTACTCCCTGTTCACCAGGGACCTGGAGGCGGAGATCCTGCCGACGGCACGCGAGCTCGGGATCGCGCTGGTGGCGTACTCGCCGATCAGCCGCGGCCTGCTGACCGGCGCGCCGCCCACCTCGGGCGAGCTGGCCCCGGACGACTTCCGCCGCAACTTCCCCCGCACCTCCGGCGAGAACGCCGAGCACAACGCCCGGCTGGTGGCCGAGGTCGAGCGGATCGCCGACGCGGCCGGCGTCACGGTGGCGCAGCTCGCGCTCGCCTGGGTGCTCGCCCAGGGCGAGGACGTCGTGCCCATCCCCGGCACCAAGCGGCTGAAGTATCTGGAGGAGAACGCCGCCGCCGCCGACATCACGCTCACCGCCGAGCAACTCGACGCGCTGGCCGCGGCGGTCCCGGCGGACGCGGTGGCCGGGCAGCGCTACCCGAGCATGGCCGAGATCGAGCAGTATCGGTAGGGCCGGGCGTCAGGGCCGGTCGAAGTAGGCGCGTACGACGGTGCCGCCCGGCCGGGTGTGGACGCGGACGAGGTCGGCGAGCAGGTTGACGATGAGCAGCCCGCGCGAGCCCGGAACGCGCGGGTCGACGGGGATCCGCCCGGCGAGCGGATCGCGGATGTGACCCCGGTCGCTGACCTCGCACACCAGCCGGTCGTCGGTCGCCCACACCCTGATCGTGCCGGAGCCGCCGCCGTGGTCGAGGCTGTTGGCGCCCAGCTCGGCCACGACCAGCTGGATGTCGTCGAGCCGGTCGCCGGCGAAGCCCAGCAGGGCGGCCTGCCCGGTGGCGAGGCGCCGCGCGGCCGACAGGTTGTCGCCGTCGAAGCGCAGGGAGACGCACTCCCCTGGCTCCTCCAGCGGCCGGTTGTGCGCGTCGATGACCCGCTCGGGCGCGTAGTCGTCGCTGGGCCACTCGCCCCGGGCGTCCCGCATGACGGGGTGGGTGCGCGCGGCCTCCTCGACTATCGCGGGGGCGAGCGCGGCGACGTCGTACGGGCACAGGATGGTGACCTCGCGCCCGGCGAAGGCCAGGTTGATCAGCGCCTCGTGCTGCGCGCACGCGGGGTAGACGGTCGCCGGGCGGCCGGCCCAGATCGGCTCGCCGATGATCCGCACCCGGCCGCCGGGATGCCGGTCGGCGAACTCGCGGAGGACGGCGGGGATGATGCGCCCGGGATTGCGGCCTTCGACGCCCATGTCGAGCATGCGTACGGCGCCGGCGTCGGACCCGAGCCCGGCGGCGATGAGCGCGAGGTTGGGCGCGGGGACGGCGACGGCCACGGGCTCTCCCGCCGCCAGGCCCTCGCGGACGAAGGCCGTGGTGGCGGAGACGTACTCGTCCGCGGTGCGGTAGAGCAGCGCGGGGTGGGAGAACGGTCCGGCCGATTTCATCACGCCTCACGCTACCCAAGGTTGAGGAGTTCATGGGAAAGGGTTGGGTACCACATAGGTGTGAAGAGAGTGCAGGTGATCCTCCGCCCCCGTCCGGTCCGGCAACCGGAACCCCTCGATCTGCGGACCCCCTCCGGACGACGGCTCCCGTTCTGAGCGCGCCGAACCTATGCTCGGGGCATGTCGGATTTGCACATGCGGGTCTCCGACGAGGACCGTGAGCGCACCGCCGGCCGGCTCCAGCACGCTTTCGTCGAGGGCCGCCTCACCCGAGCGGCAGCCGCCGCAGGACGACGTGGTCGAGCCACCCTGCCGGAGGGCGGCACGGCGAACGTGGACGGCTTCCGCAGCGACTGGGGCCACGTCTCGACCGCCGACGTCCCGGGCCGCCCGAGGCTCGGCGTCCCGCACGTGGTGGTCACCGGCGTCACCAACTACGGCGGGCTGACCGTGCGCTACCCGCGTAAGCGCTGGTTCACCCACTGATGGAACAGCGCGATGTGGTGCTCGCTCGGCACGAGCACCCCTCCCTCCCGGTAGGCCCTTGACGACATGCCGGGCTGGGTCCGCTCGCAGGCGTCGAAGTCCTGCTCGTTGACCCGGTGAAACAGCTCGACCGACCGCGTCAGGTCCGCCCCCGAGGCGACCACGTCGGGGTGGTAGAGCCAGTCGCACTCCACCAGCGTCCGGTCCACGGCCAGCGGGAACATCCGGTGCACGATCACGTGGTCGGGCACCAGGTTGACGAACACCTGCGGCTTGACGGTGATCGCGTAGTAGCGGCGGTCCTGCTCCCGCGCGACGTCGGGGAGCTTGCCGAAACCGGGGCCGCCGTCCACGGTGAAGCCCTCGACCCGCTCGGCGAACTCCGCGCCGTGGCCGACGTAGTACTGCGCCGCGTAGCCGCCGGCGAACTCGGGGAGCACGGCGACCAGCTCGGGGTGGATGGTCGCGCAGTGGTAGCACTCCATGAAGTTCTCGACGACGAGCTTCCAGTTGGCCTTGACGTCGTAGCTGATGCGGCGGCCGAGCGCCAGCTCCTCGACGTGGTAGCGCTCGATGGCGGCGGGGTCCCCGAGCCGTTCTGTGGCGGCCCCGGTGACGCTCTCCTCGAACGACGGCGGCTCGGCGGCCAGGCACACCCACGCGTAGCCGAGCCATTCGCGCAGGTGGACGGGGATCAGGCCGTGGGCGACACGGTCGATGTCGGGCATCTTCGCCAGGTTGGGCGCGGCGGCCAGCCGGCCGTCGAGGTCGTAGGACCAGGCGTGATAGGCGCACCTGATCGTCCGCCTGACCTCGCCTGCGGGCTCGTCGCAGAGCCGGGCGCCGCGGTGCCGGCAGACGTTGAGGAAGGCGCGCAGCCGGTGGTCGCGGCCCCGGACCACGATGACGCTCTCCCTGCCCACCTGGACGGTACGGAACGCGCCGGGCCGCGGCACGTCCTCGCCGCGCACGGCGCAGAACCAGAGGCTTTCGAAGATCTTGGCCTGCTCGTCGGCGAAGACGTCGGGGTCGGAGTAGGAGCGGCCGGGGAGCGTGGGGATGAGGCTCGACGTGGTGGTCAACCGACACCGCCTTGTTGCGTATGACGCACCGAGTTGCTCTATCTGCGACATCGTCGGTTGGCGTTCATGAGGCTGTCAAGAGGTAGGTGCTGGCCCTGCGCAGCCAAGCGGTGTTCAGCCAGGTGGCCAGCCGGTCGGGGATCAGCCCGGCGGCCGGACGGTGCATGTCGGTGAGCTCGGTGGCGGCCAGCCGGGCCGGGCGGCGGGCGATCCGCGCGCGGGCACGCTCGTAGCCCCGCAGGTCGTCCAGCGAGCGGGCGAGCAGCCAGGCGTCCTCAAGCGCCTGGTTCGCGCCCTGGGCCATGGTGGGCGGCATAGTGTGGGCGGCGTCGCCGGCGAGGGTCGTCGGCCCCCTCCCCCACACCTCGGGGATCGGCTGGCGGTGGTGCGGGAAGAAGTCGGGCGTCACAGGGGAGGACCCCGCGAGGGAGTCCAGGACGGCCGGCACCGGGTCTGCCCAGCCGCCGAAGCGCTCGCGCAGCCGCTCGGCGAGGCACGGGTCGTCCGCCCAGAACGGCTCGCCGGGCGCCGAGCGCACGTCGAACCACCACAGCAGCCGCCCCTCCCCCGCCGGGATGAGCCCGCACAGCCCGGCGAGGCCCGCCATCATCACGGCCGCGCCGCCCCCGGTGAGCGCCGTGGGCGTGGTGATGAAGCCCTGCCAGGTCACCCAGCGGGTCAGCTCCGCCCGGTCCTCGCCCCACAGCGCGGCGCGCACCACCGAGCGCCGCCCGTCCGCGCCCACGAGGACGTCGCCGCGCACGGTGGTGCCGTCGGCCAGGCGCGCCTCGGCCCGGTCGGGGTCCACGTGCTCGACGCGGGCCCCGTAGGTGACGGGGACGCCCTCGGCCAGCAGCTCGACCAGCTCGCCGCGGGCCACGTGGACGGTGGGGTGGCCGTACTTGCGCTCGGCGGCCGTCAGGTCGACGGTGACCAGCCTGCGGCCGTCGGAGCTCCACGACTCCAGGGTCTCCAGCCGCCGCCCGACGCGGGTGTGGTCGGCCTTCAGCTCCTCCAGGATGCCGGTGCTGCCGGGCCAGAGCGTGACGGAGCCGCCGGCGGTGCGCGGCTCGGGGGACTCCTCGTACACCTCGGCCTCGTGACCGGCGGCGAGCAGGCCGCGCGCGAGGGCGAGACCCGCCACGCCCGCACCCACCACTATTACTCTCATGGTGTTCCCTGTTTTTGAGACTCGGGGTATCAGATACTAGGAGTATCACTATGTCCGCGCGCGGCCGCAAGCCCGATCCCACGGTCGACCACCGCATCAGACAGGCCGCGACCAGGCTGGTGCTCACCCACGGCTTCGACTTCACCATGGACGACGTCGCCGAGGAGGCAGGTGTAGGCAGAGCGAGCGTGTTCCGTCGCTACCCCACCAAACGCGACATGCTCCTCCAGACCCTCGCCGGCTTCATGGACACGCACGTCGCCATCCCCGACACCGGCTCGCTGGAGGGCGACCTGCGCGTGGTGGTGACCGACACGCTCGCCCTCTGGCACCAGCCCGGGGTCGCCCGCACGGCCCGGCAGATCTACGGCGAGGCCGGCCGCGACCCGGCCGTGGCCGAGATCATCCGCACCGGCATGCGGACCAGGATGGAGCGGTCATGGGTGGTCTACGAACGCGCGGTCGAACGCGGCGAGCTGCCCCCGGACGCCGACCTGTGGCTGCTCACCGACCTGTTCACCGGCCTGGTGACCTACCGCGGCCTGCTCGACCTGCCGCTTCCCGAGCCGGAGGAGATCGTCCAGGTCCTGCTCCACGGCTTTACGCCGGCTTGACGGCACGGGTGTTAGCGGCGTGCAAGTGGAGATCAAGCTCCTGTCCCTAATGTTCTCGGTGTTCGCTCAACCAACGAAGGGCACCGGAAGATGACTCCCCCTCGCCGTCGCCTGGCCATCGCGGCCGCGACGATTTCCCTTGCCGTCCTGACCACCGCCTGTGGCGCGCTGGGCCAGGCGGTCGACTGCAACTCCGCTGCCCAAGAGGCCAGCAAGATCATGACGGACTGGAGCTCGGAGGTCACCAAGAACGCCGCCGACACCAAGGCCGTCGGCACCGCCTCCGCCAGCGCCGCCGACAAGACCAAGACGCTCGCCGGCAAGTACGACGGCGAGGTCGCCGCCGCGCTCAACGACCTCGCCGCTGGGTTCGAGAGCCTGGAGAAGGGCGACCTGGCCCAGGTGTCGGAGTTCACCGGCAAGATGAACGGCTTCTCCAGCAAGATCACCTCGGCCTGTTCCTGACGGCCGGCCGCGCGGCCGCCGTACCGCCTGCGGGGGGCAGGTCGGCGCGGCGGCCGCGCCACTTTCGCGCAGATTCGTTCTAGTCTTGTCGCCCGTGACGGCTGGAACCGACCTCGCGCCGGACGGCGCCGCTCCCCCCGCACGGCGGGCCTGGAGGGTTTCGCTCAGCGGCCACCGGCTGCGGGTGGGCGTGATGACGCTGCTCGCGGCGGTGGCCTACGCGGTGCTGGGGCTGGTGAAGCTGGCCTCCTTCCGCGCCACCACGCTGGACCTGGTGATCGTGGACCAGGCGGTCCGCAACTACGCGGCGTTCCGGCCGCCGTACGTCCCCGTGCTCGGCATGTTCCACGGGCGCGGGCTGGACTACGTCCAGCTCGCCGACCACTTCTCGCCGATCTACGCGCTGCTCGCGCCCTTCTACTGGATCCACGACGGGCCGGGCACGCTGATCGTGGCGCAGGCGGCGCTGTTCGCCGGGGTCGTGCCGTTCCTGTGGAACTACACCAGGCGGGTGCTCGGGGTCGCGCCCGCCTATCTGGTGGCGGCGGCGTACGCGCTGTCGTGGCCGGTCGCGCAGGCCGTCGCGTTCGACGCGCACGAGGTCATGTTCGTCCCCGTGCTCACCGCGATCATGATCGAGCGCTACCACGCGGGCAAGGAGCGCACGGCGTTCCTCGCGATGCTCGCCCTCCTCCTGGTCAAGGAGGACATGGGGCTCATGATCGCCGGGGTCGGGCTGTGCCTGTTCGTCATGGGCGAGCGGTGGCGGGGGACGCTGTGCGTCACGTTCGGCATCGGGGCCGTGCTGCTCATCCGCGGGCTGGTCACCACGGTCTTCGGCGGCAATCCGCGGGACTTCTGGGCCTACGGGCACCTCGGCCCCGACATCGGCGGCGCGCTCGTGGGCATCGCCCGCGACCCGCTGGCCGCCCTGCTGCTGCCGTTCAGCGAGGAGGCCAAGGTCGACACGCTGTTCCTGCTGACCTGGCCCACCCTGATGCTCTGCCTGCTGTCGCCGCTGTCGCTGGCGGCGCTGCCGCACGTGCTGGAGCGCATGCTGTCGGACCGCCCGCAGTGGTGGCAGGCCGACTTCCAGTACAGCGCGTTCACCGTGGTCATCATCATCTGCGCGGGCGTGGACGGCATGGCCCGGCTGCTGCGCCGGCTCGAACGCTCCGACGACGCCACGCTCAAGCTGCTCTGGTCGGCCGCCGCCTGCGTGGTCGCGCTCACGCTGGTGCCCAGGTTCGCCTTCGACCAGCTCTACCATCCGTCCTTCTACAAGGAGCCCAAGGCGGCCGCCGCCGCCGAGGCGGTGAGCAAGGTGCCCGACGGCGTGCTCGTCGAGGCCCCCAACTCGGTCGGGCCGGCGCTCACCGACCGCACGACCGTGCTGCTGTGGGGGCCCACCTCGCACAACGCGCCCTGGGTGATCGCCGACACCGCCCGCTGGGAGTTCCCGTTCGGCTCGTTCGACCAGCAGGTCGCCAAGGTCGGCGAGCTGCAGGCCCAGGGCTATGTGATCGTCTTCGAACGCGACGGCTACGTGGTGCTGCGCCGCTGATCGCGGGCCCGCTCGTACGCCGACTCGAACCCCGCGAGCACCGCCGGCCACGACCCTGCCGTGGGCGGCGTCGCCCGGTTGTGCGCCGCGATCGTCTCGCGCAGCCCGGCGTCGGCGCACAGCCGCGCCACCGCCCGCGCCAGATCGCCGAGGCTCCGTCCGAGCAGCCCCTCGACGCCGTCGGCGACGAAGTCGGCCACCCCGCTCTGCGCCCGCGCCACCACCGGCACCCCCGCCGCCCGCGCCTCCAGCGCCGCGATGCCGAACGACTCGCGCGGCGCGGGCGCCACGAAGACGTCGGCCGACTCCAGGACCTTCGCGATCTGCTCGCGGGAGTAGCGGCCGGGCAGCGACACCCAGCCGGCCATGCCGTGCCGGGCCAGGAAGCGCTCCATCTGCCCCCTGGCGGGACCGTCGCCGACGATCGTGGCCCGGACGGGGATCGCGGCGGGCACCCGGGCGCGGGCCGCCTGGAGCAGCTTCAGCAGGCGTACGGGCTGTTTGCGCGGCGCCAGCCGGCCGACCGCGACGACGTGGACCTCCTCGCGCGGCTGCGGGGTGCCCGGCGGGGGCGCCCAGCCCGACAGGTCGAGGCCGTTGGAGACCACCCTGACCGGCACCCGGGGCCCGGCGACCGCGCGGATCGGCACCGCCGCCGCGCTGCTCACGGTGGTGGCGACCAGCCCCCACCGCTGCCAGCCGTACGCCGCCCGCAGCAGCCGGTAGAGCAGCCGGGTCAGCGGGTCCCACATGCTGTGGACGGTCACCACGCACGGCGCCCCGGCCCGCGCCGCCGCCCGCACGCCCATCCACGCGAACGGCGAGACCGCCCCGGTGTGCACGTGCACCACGTCGGGCCGCCCCGCGGCGATCCATCGCGTCAGATGGCCCACGCCGCGCGGGTGGACCGGCAGGTCGAAGGGCATCCTGGCGACGATCCTGCGCACGCCCTCCAGCGGCTCGCCCCTGGTCGCCGTGGCCACCGTCACCTCGTGACCGGCCGCACGCTGCATCCGCACGAGATCGGCCACCTGGACCTCGATCCCCCCGAGTCGCGGCAGGTAACAGTCGCTCACGTGAAAGATCCGCACCCCTCCCAGACTAATCTGGGCGTGTGCCTCCACGTACCGCTGTGTTCTTCCATGCCCACCCCGACGACGAGGCCCTGCTGACGGCGGGCACCATGGCGATGCTCGCGGCCGAGGGACACCGCGTGGTGCTGGTCACCGCCACCGCGGGCGAGCGCGGCCTGGCCGACATGGCGCCGGGCGAGGCGCTGGGCGAGACCAGGCTCAAGGAGCTCTACCAGTCGGCCGCCGTGCTGGGCTGCGCCCGCGTCGAGTGCCTCGGCTACGGCGACTCGGGCCTCAGCCCCAAGGGCGGCAGCGCCGAGGAGCGGCCCGACAACGCGTTCATGGACGCCGACATCGAGGAGGCCGCCAAGGCGCTGGCCGCGATCCTCCAGGAGGAGCGGGCCGACCTCCTCGCGATCTACGACCCGGCCGGCGGCTACGGCCACCCCGACCACGTGCAGGTGCACCGGGTGGGCAGGCGGGCCGCCGAGATCGCCGGCACCGAGATCGTCCTGGAGGCG
The DNA here is from genome assembly GCF_041402765.1 of Nonomuraea sp. AD125B. Lineage (NCBI taxonomy): Bacteria > Bacillati > Actinomycetota > Actinomycetes > Streptosporangiales > Streptosporangiaceae > Nonomuraea > Nonomuraea sp. AD125B. Next base: position 424,413 of record NZ_JBGLOU010000003.1, read on the forward strand.
ACGGTCAACCGCGACCCGCTGGTCCGGCTGCTCAGGCTGGCGACCAAGTTCTACCGGTTTCCTCCCGAGTTCGACGTACGCACCTTCGAAAGCGCCTACTCCCCGGGCGAGGCCATCACCCACCGGGTCAACGTGCGCCGCTACGCCCGCCAGAAACGCGCCTCGATGTCCGCCCACGTCTCCCAGGCGAGCGGCGGCGACAGCGACCGCACGCTCGCCGTCATGCTGAAGGTCCCCGGCCCGCTCTACCGCCTGGTCTTCGGCACCGAGTGGTACGTCCGCCGCGACCTGCCGCCCGGCGCCCGGCTGCGTCATCCTTTCGAGCGGTGGCCCGAGTAGTCCCTCCGAGGGATGATCGGCCCCTCGCGAGGGGGCAGACTGGGTGCCGATGAAGAACAAGTGGCTGCAGATCGTCCTTTCCGTGCTCTCGCTCGGGCTGGCGGTGCTGCTCGTGGTCTACCTGCCGGAGATCGTGCGGGCGCTCACGGGCAAGCCCGTGTCGTGGGCCGAGATCGGCGCGGTGTTCGGCGGGCTCGGGCTCGGCGAGATCGCCCTGATGACGGCGCTGTGGCTGCTGAGCCTGCTGGCCTACACGTTCGTGCTGACCAACTCGCTGCCCGGCCTCACCAACCTGCAGGGCCTCACGCTCAACGCGGCCGGCAGCGCGGTCAGCAACCTGCTGCCGTTCGGCGGCGCGGTCGGCGTGGCGCTGTCGTTCGCGATGACCAGGGGCTGGGGCTTCGGCAACCGGTCGATCGTGGTCATGACGCTGGTCAGCGGCATCTGGAACACGTTGTTCCGGTTCATCCTGCCGGCCGTGGGGATCATCGCGCTGCTCGTCGCGGGTGAGGCGCCCAACGCCACGGTCGCCAACGCCGGCTGGACCGGCGCGCTCGCCATCCTGGCGATCTGCGCGGCCGTGGCCGCCGCCCTCTACTGGGACCGGGCCGCCGACCTGCTCGGCCGCGCGCTCGACCGGATCACCGGGCTGCTGCGGCTGCGGGTCAGGGCCGGCGAGCACTTCCACAAGCTGCGCGCCGACACCGCCGAGATCGTCCGCACCCGCTCGCTCGGGCTGTCGCTCGGCATGGTGTTCTTCCTCGGCTTCCAGTGGGCGATCATGGCGGCCTGCATGTGGGCCACCGGCGCCTGGCCGGGACTCGCCCAGTCGATCGCCGTCTTCGCGCTGTCGCGGGTGCTCACCAGCGCGCTGGTCACGCCCAGCGGGGCCGGGATCATGGAGAGCGGGGTGGTGTTCCTGCTCACCGCCGCCTTCCACGTGCCGGCCGCTCCGGCCACCGCGACCGCACTGCTTTTCGGGTTCTGGACTTACACTATCGAGATCCCGTTCGGTGGCCTGGCCCTGGGCGCGTGGGCGCTGCTGCGCAGGCGCGGCGGCCGGGGCACCGGCGCGGAGTCCCCGTCAGCGATCTCGAAGGCCCCCCAGTGACAATCCCAAACCCCTCAAAGACCTTGTGCGCGATTCGTAGGCCCGCATAGCGTGGCGGCTGACATGGTGGCGTTCCGAGTTCTGGGGCCAGTCGAGGCGTACGAACACGACGACGGACTCGACCTGGGCGGGTTGCGGCAGCGAGCCGTCCTCGCCCGACTCCTCGTGGCCAGGGGTCAGGTCGTCCCGGTTGACACTCTTCTTTACGATCTGTGGGACGACGACGCGGCCAAGGGCGCGCAGTCGGGCCTGCAGGTCTACATCTCGCGCCTGCGCAGGGTGCTCGAACCCGGCCGCCCGCGCGGCGGCCCCAACCGCCTGCTGGTGACCGTCGCCTCCGGCTACGCCCTGCGGGTGGCCTCCGAGCAGGTCGACGCGCTCCGGTTCGAGCAGCTCGTCCGGGCGGCGGGCGAGCACCTGGAGGAGGGCGACCCCCAGTCGGCGCGCGGCCGCCTGGAGAAGGCGCTCGGGCTGTGGCGCGGCACCCCCTACTCCGACTTCGCCGACCAGCAGTGGGCCGAGGCCGAGGTCAACAGGCTGACCGAGCTGCGGCTGGTGGCCCGTGAGCGGCACGCCGACACCGGGCTGCGCCTCGGCCTGCACGCCGAGACCGTGCCCGACCTGGAGGCGCTGACCACCGAGCATCCGCTGCGCGAGGAGGGCTGGCGGCTGCTGGCGCTCGGCCTCTACCGCTGCGGCCGGCAGGGCGACGCGCTGGCGGCCCTGCGCCGCGCCAGGAACATCCTGGCCGACGAGCTCGGCATCGACCCCGGCCCCGCGCTGCGCAAGCTGGAGTCCGACATCCTCGCTCAGTCGCCCGAGCTGGACCTGGCGCTCCCGGCGCGGCCCGCGCGCCCGGTCCCGGCCGCCGGCGACACCTGGCCGCCCCGGCCGGCCGCCGCGGTCGAGCCGCCGCCGCTCGACCCCGAGCCGTTCGTCGGCCGCGAAGCCGAGCTCGCCCGGCTCACCACGGCCGCCTCGCGCACCGGCCGCTTCCAGGTGGCCGTGGTCACCGGCGTGGCGGGCGCGGGCAAGACCACGCTGCTGCGCCGCCTGGAGGGCCAGCTCGGCGGCGACGGCTGGATCACCGCCTCCGGCGCCTGCCCCGACTCCAGCGCCACCCCGCCCGGCTGGGCCTGGGTGGAGATCCTGCGCACGCTCGTCGGCATGACCGGCGCCGGCGAATACGCCCAGCTCCTCGCCCCGCTGCTGGACGACGCCGCCCCCGACCCCGACGAGGACGAGGTCTCCGGCGGCTTCCGCCTGCACCGCGCGGTCGGCGGCTACCTCGCAGGGGTGGCCAAGCGCGCGCCGGTGCTGCTGACGGTCGAGGACCTCCACTGGGCCGACGACCAGACGCTCGCGCTGCTGCGCGCGCTGCCCAGCCTGCTCGCCACCAGCCGGGTGCTGCTGGTGGTGACGTGCAGGGAGAGCGAGCTGGACGACGCCCAGTCCGACGTGCTGGCCTCGCTGGCCCGGCTCGGGCCGGTCCGCGTCGGCCTCTCCGGGCTCGACCCGAAGGCCGTGGCCGAGCTGGTCAGAGCGACCTGCGTACGCGAGATCGACGAGGACGCGGTCGAGTCGATCGTCGAGCGCACCGCAGGCAACCCGTTCTTCGTGCGCGAGACCGTGCGTCTGCTCGACGCCGAGGGCGCGGCCGACCGGGCCAGCGCCACCGAGGTGCTGTCGCGGGTGCCCTCCGGCGTCCGCGACGTGCTGCGGCGGCGCATCTCGCGGCTGCCGTCCGGCGCGCAGCAGATCCTGCTGCAGGCCGCGGTGATCGGCCGCGACGTCGACCTCGACGTGCTGATCGCGGTCGCGGGCGACGAGGACGCGGTGATCGAGGCCGTCGAGGCCGCGCTGCTCGCCGGGCTCGTCACCGAGCCCGGCCCCGGGCTGCTGCGCTTCGACCACGACCTGGTGCGCGACACGATCTACTCCGACGCCTCCCGTCTGCGCCGCGCCCGGCTGCACGCGGCCGTGGCGGCGGTCATCGAGCAGCGCACGTCCTCCGACGTGGCCGCGCTCGCCCACCACTACTTCCTGGCCGACGCGGCCGACAAGGCGGTGCGCTACGCGGGCCTCGCCGCCGAGCAGGCCGAGCGGCGCTTCGCCCACCGCGAGGCCGCCTCGCTGTGGGAGCAGGCGATCGCCGCGTTCGACCGCTCCCGTGGCGACGAGCAGACCGAGCAGCCCGAGCGGGCCAAGGAGCGGCTGCGGCTGATGCTGCGCCAGATCAGGGCGCTCGCGGTGTGCGGCGACATGACGGCGGCGCGGCTGCTGCGCCGCCAGGCCATGGACGCCGCGCTGCCGCTCGGCGACCTGGAGCTCACCGCCAAGGTGGCGGCCTCGCTGGCCGTGCCGCACAAGGGCATGGCCCGCGACTTCACCCGCACCGCGTGGGAGATCGTGGACGTCACCGAGCGGGCGCTCGTCGAGCTGCCGGCCGGCGAGCAGCGGCTGCGGGCCAGCCTGCTGACGACGCTGGCCCTGGAGCTGGAGGGCTCCTCCTCGCCCGAGCGCGGGCGGGAGGCGTCACTGCAGGCGCTGGAGCTGGCCAGGGAGAGCGGCGACCCGACGCTCATCGCGGCGGCGCTGAGCGGGCGGCTGCGGCAGTCGTACGACATCCCGGCCGTGGACGCGCGCGAGAGCATCGGCAGGGAGCTGCTGGAGGTGGCGCAGCGCTCCGGGCAGATGGCCACGCAGGCGCTGGCCCACCTGGTGCTGCTGGAGTGCGCGGCGGCGCGGGGCGAGTTCGCCGTGGCCGACACGCACGCGGCCGCGGCCGACCAGCTGGCCAGGCAGTACGATTTGTCCGCCCCCGCCGCGGTGGTCGTCTGGTACCGCGGCATGCGGTTCATGATCTCCGGCGACTACGCGGGCGCCGAGCGGGCCTATCGCGACGCGGCCAGGATGACCCAGCGCGCGGGCATGCTGGAGGGCCGCCAGGACCTCCCGCTGATCACCATGTTCTGCCTGCACCTGGTCGACGGCCGGGCCGCCGAGATGGTCGACGTGCTGGCCGACGCCCATCACCGGGGCGCGAAGTGGACGCTCGACGCCTACGCGCTCGCGCTGGCCTCCGCCGGGCACGTCCCCGACGCCAAGGCCGTCGCCTCCGTCCGCCCGCCGGTGCGCCCCGACTTCCTGTACGAGCTGGCGATGACCTGGCGGGCCCTCGCCGGGATGCTGCTCGACGACCGCGAGCGGATGGTCGACTGCTACGACAAGCTCAAGCCGTTCGCCGACCGGGTGGCGGGCGCGGGCACCGGCGTGGTCGCGCTGTGGCCGGTGGCGCTCACCCTCGGCGACCTGGCGGTCCGCCTCGGTCAGCCCGACGCGGCCCGCGAGCACTACGAGAAGGCGCTGGAGGTGGCCGAGCGGGTCGGCGTGCCGCGCTGGGTGGAGGCGGCGCGGCGCTCGGTCAGCAGCTCACCTGGAAACGCTCGCTCCTGACGGCTCCGGCGCCCTCGGCCAGCACCTCGACGCGATACCAGCCGGGGTTGCCGGAGATCCGGGGGCGCCACTCGATCTCGCGCTCGCTCCCGGCGAAGCCGCCGTGCTCGGCGAGGAATGTGCGCCAGGTCCTGGTGGCGGGGCTCCAGCGGGACAGCCGCCAGCGGTAGATCACGCCCTGGCCGGGGGCGGCCTCGGCGAGCAGGCTGCGGGCGACGTACGAGGTGGCGCAGCGGTCCGCGCCGGCGGCGGTGACGGCGACCGCGCCGGCCCGCGCGGACGTGGACGTGGACGTTGGGACCTTGAGGGGGCGGGCGATCGGCATCTCGCGGGCCGACAGCGTCACGGTCTGCACCGGGGCCGCGGCCGAGCGGGCGTTGCCGTAGGCGGACAGGCCGACGTAGGCGCTGGTGAAGGCCAGCGCGGCCACGAACAACCTGGCCGCGTTCGCGGTGCCACCGGCCAGGGCGGCCCTGCTTCTCGTCGTCGACATCGTCAACACCCCTTCTTGCTCACACCTAGAGTGGAGCGGGGCGGTTGATCGCTGCTTGTCCCCTGGTTGCACCCGTTGCGGGCCGCTTGCAGGCGGGTGTGGCACTCGGCTTGACGCGCGAATAAGGTTAGGATTACCTAACGCTTAGTGGAGGGGTGGTGGACATGTCGGCCGCGATGATCGCCGTTCCCGCCCCCGACACGCCCTACTGGCTCAACCTGCCCTACTGGCTGGTGGGCGTCATCCTCATCATCGCCCTGTTCGGCGCGTTCCAGGTCTACTACTGGGTCGGCCGCAGGCTCGGCGAGAAGCTCTACGACTCGCGGATCGGGCGCAAGGTGGGCCGGGCCCGCATCGAGGCCGTCGAGCGGGTCGTCGAGAAGTGGGGGGCACTCGCCGTCTACGGGTGCTTCTGGGTGCCGGGGCTGCGCCACACCCTGCCCTGGGTGGCCGGCGCCCTGCGGGTCTCCTACCCCTGGTACGTCGTCGCGAGCGCGCTCGGCTGCCTGACCTGGGCGCCGCTGTGGTGGTTCGGCGGCGCGGCGGCCATCTGGGGCTACGTGCAACTCGCCTCGCACTCGCCCGTCGCCGCGGCGGCCGTGGCCGTGCTGGTCGTCGGCGCGGTGGCCGGGTTCGTGGTGTGGCGCAGGAGGCGGCGGCGCGCCACGGCGGACGAGAAGGCCGTGATCGCCTAGGCCGGCGCCTGGCTGCGGTCGTCGATGACGGCCTCCGGGGCGCTTCTCCGCACGGTCTCGATGCCGTTCACGCAGGCGGCCTTGCTGGTGAAGCCCTCGCCCACCGCCAGCGTCTGCCCGTTGCCCGCGACCAGCGCGAACCGGTAACCGCCCTGCCCGTCCTCGGTGATGATGAACCTGCCCGCCACGGCTGTTCCCCCTTCGATCTAGCATTCATTTACCCCCACCCGATGGGGCTTTATGGCGAAGTCAGGCAAACGAACCGTTGATCTCCTGCCACCATGTTTGGCATGCGTATTGCGGGATTGATGGGCTCTGCCGCGCTCGCCGTGCTTGTCGGCTTCACCACCCCAGCCGTGGCGGCCGACGCCCCCAAGGTGAAGGCGGCGGAGGCGTACGTGGTGGACTCGGCGGGAACGATCCACTTCGGCAAGCGGCAGACCCGGCGGGTGCCCGTCGCCAGCCTGGTCAAGGTCATGACCGCGTACGTCGTGCTGCGCGAGGCCCGGCTGACCGACACGATCACCGTCACCGAGGCCGACGTGAAGGACGCCGTCAAGGACGGCGCCACCACGGCCGGGCTGCGCGCGGGCGAACGCCTCACGGTCAGGGACCTGCTCCACGGGCTGCTGCTGCCGTCGGGCGCCGACGCGGCCAGCGCCCTGGCCCGGCGTTACGGGCCGGGCAAGGCGGCGTTCGTCGCGAAGATGAACCGCACCGCCCGCGCCCTCGGCCTGGCCGACACCCGTTACACCAACGCCGACGGCATGCCCACGCCGGGCAACGGCGGCTACTCGACCGCCGCCGACCAGGTGAAGCTGGCGCAGCGGGCGCTCGCGAACAGCACGTTCCAGTCCATGGTGGGGACGAAGACGTACAAGGTGGGCAAGACCGCCGTGCACCGGGCGCACACCTGGCGCAACTCCAACGAACTGCTCTCCCGCTCCGCCGGCGTGCTGGGCGTCAAGACCGGCTACACCAGGGCGGCCGGCTACTGCCTGCTGTTCGCCGCCGAGCGGAACGGCGTCCAGATCGTGGGCGCACTGCTGCACGACGACAAGAACCGCCGCTTCACCACGGCCGAGCAACTGCTCGACTACGCGGAGAGGCGGATCGCGGAAGGCTGATCAGCCGAACCTCATCGTCCCCGTGCCGGCCAGGCGGCTCAGCCCGTCGGTGGCGCAGGAGATGAGGCCCGCGTCCGGCGTCAGGCCGCCGCTCGCCCGGCGGCCCTTGAGCGGGCCGTAGGTCACGGTGCCGGACAGCAGGCTGTCGGCGGGCCGATGGGTGGCCAGGCTGCCCGGTCCGCCGGTGATCGTGGAGGTGCCGAGGGGACGGCCGTCCGCGCCGAACCAGACGACGGTCGCGCGGCCGCGTACGCGGGCGGTGCTGGTGCAGGAGGCGTCGGCGGTGACGCGCAGGGACACCCAGCCGGACCGCAGGGCGGAGGCCGAGCCGTCCGGCGAGACGCAGCCGGTGAGCTGGAGGTTGCCCCGCACGGTGACCGGGCGGGGCGTCAGCCCGACGCTCGGCGTGAAGCTCAGCGGCCGGGCGGGCGGGGTCGCGACCGCGCAGGTCAGCGCGGCCGGTGGAGCAGCGGGCGAGGCACCCGCCCCGATCGCCGTCACGATGATCCACCCCAGGTCCATGAACCCTCCCCGTCACCCACCGTCATGGCAGTGTCACAGGGAGCAGCATATGCCGAATCCCGTTCGCTTCGTGCGCTCCACAGGTAGGGTGGGCCTCCCCACGGACAAAGGAAAACCGATGGCGGCATTCATCGAGGTCCGCACCACGGTCGAAGGCCACGAGAAGGCGGCCGTCCTGGCGCACGAGATCCTGGGGGCGGATCTCGCCACGTCCATCGACATCGACGAGGTGCCGGGCTCATCCGCCGGGACGTCCGCCTGGCGGCTCACCCTGATCACCACGGACGCGCACGCTCCCGCGATGGAGGCGCTGCTCAGAGCGGCGGGCCACACGGGCCCGGTCGAGAGCAGGCCGGTCACCTACGACGTCGACAACTACCCCGACTGGATGCCCGGCCACCCCTGACCCGGCTCAGCCCTTCGCGCCGTTCCTGACCGCCCGGCGGTGGAAGGTCTGCGCGCCCGCGCGGTGCACCGCGGCCTTGACCAGGCCGAAGATCGCGCCCTGCAGCGCGGCGGCGACCAGGATCTCCGTCCAGCCCCGCTCCAGGTCGTCGGCGTCCGGCGCGTCCTCCTCCCCCGACGCCATCGTCCACACCCGCTTGAACATCGCGGCGGCCAGCGCGGCGCTGAGCATGCCCATTCCGAGCGACAGTGCTTTCTCTACGGAGTGCATCTCACCTCTCCTCGACGATGCTGTCTGCCCGTGCCCCCTGTGAGCCGCCTAAACCCGTTCACTGGAAATGGCCCACGTCCTGGGGCCCGAAGAAACGGGACCGAACGTCTACACGAGCATCATGGAAGGCCGATGTGAAGAGCCCTCGCCCGACCGGCCCCCGTGCCGGGCAGTCCTGCGTCAGGCCACCGGGCGGATGCGGTGGCCGGCCTTCTCGCGGAGTGCCTTCTCCAGGCGGTCGCGGGCCTCGGTCTGCGTGGCGATCCGTTCGTTGAGTATCGCCAGCCGCTCCAGCGCGATCCGCAGGCCCTTGTCCGAGGGCGGTACGGCGGCGACGTCGCCGTCCAGGCAGGGAAGGAACGCGCGCACGTCGTCCAGGGTCAGCCCGGCGGACAGCAGGTGGCGGATGTTGCGCACCCGCACCACGGCCCGCTCGTCGTAGCGGCGGTAGCCGTTGGCGGCCCGTTCGGAGGAGATCAGCCCGGCCTGCTCGTAGTGCCGCAGCGCCCGAGCGGTCGTGCCGGTCATCCTGGCCAGCTCGCCGATCCGCACGCGTCCCACCTCCCGGGCCACTTTTATCACGCCACGACCGCTCCGCCGTCGACCGGGAAGACCACTCCGGTGACGAACGACGCGGCCGGCGCGGCGAGCTGGGTGATCGCCCAGGCCACCTCCTCGGGCCGGCCGATCCGGCCCAGCGGGGTGTGCGCCAGCTGCCATTCCCGCAGCGCGGCCATGCGCTCCGGCGTCAGGCCCTGGTGCTCACCGATGGGGGTGCCGATCGCGCCGGGAGCGACGGCCACCACCCGGACCCCGCGCGGCGCCAGCTCGACCGCCCAGGTGCGGGTGAGCAGTTCCAGTGCGGCCTTGGTCGCCGCGTAGACCGAGCTGCCCGGGAACGCCCGCTGCCCTATCGACGTGCTGACGTTGACGATCACTCCGCCCGACGTCTCCAGCAGCGGCAGCGCGGCCTGCGCCAGCAGGACGGGGGCGACGAGGTTGGTGGCGAGCTGAGCGGTGATCGCCTCCTGCGTGATCGTCCCGAGGGCGCCACTGCGTACGATGCCGGCGTTGTTGACCAGCACGTCCAGCCGGCCGTGTGTCTCCAGCACGGCACGGATGATCCGCTCGGGCTCGCCCTCGGCGGTGATGTCGGCGGCCAGCGGGGTGATCCGGTCGTGCCCGGCCGCGGTCTGCTTGAGCGGTTCGACGCGCCGGCCGAGCGCGATCACGTGGTCGCCCTCCGCGGCGAAGGCGCGGGCCGTCGCCCGGCCGATTCCGGTGCCGGCTCCGGTGACGACGACGATCCTGCTGTTCTGGGGTGCGGTGATGTCCATGCCGTCATCGTTCAACCCTGCCGCCAGCGGCAAGGTCAACCTCTCATCAGGCCGTGGCAGGCGATGGCCGCCGCGGCGACGACGTTCAGAGAGTCGACGCCCGCCGCCATCGCGGCCGGGCTCATCGGGATGCACACCGCCTGGTCGGCCTCCTCCAGCCAGTGGGACGACAGGCCGTCACCCTCGGAGCCGAGGAGCAGCGCCACCCGGTCGGACAGCTTCACCGTGTCGATCGGCGTGACCTGCTGGTCGGGTGTCAGGGCCAGCGTCTGGAAGCCCGCCTCCCGCAGCCGCGACAGTCCTTCGAACCAGTCGTCCATGCGCGCGTACGGGATCGAGAACACCGCTCCCATCGACACCTTCACCGCGCGCCGGTAGAGGGGGTCGGCGCACCGGGGGGACAGGATGACCGCGTCGACCCCGAGCGCCGCCGCCGAGCGGAAGATCGCGCCGATGTTGCTGTGGTCGACCAGGTCCTCCAGCACCAGCAGGCGGCGGGCCCCGCCCGTCAGCAGGTGTTCCACGGACGGCAGCGGGAGGCGTTCCATCGAGGCGAGGGCGCCGCGGTGGACCTGGAAACCCGCGATGCCGGACATGATCTCGTCGCTGACGACGTACGCGAGGGCGTCGCCGAGGGCGTCGGCGAGTGAGGGGAGCCAGCGGCGGGTGGTCAGGACCGAGCGGATGGGGTAGCCGGCGCCGATGGCCCGCCTGATGACCTTCTCGCCCTCGGCGAGGAAGAGGCCGCGCTCGGCCTCCAGGCTCTTGCGCAGCTCGACGTCCCGCAGCCGGGTGTAGTCGGAGAGGCGGGGGTCGTCGGCGTCGGTGACGTACTCAAGCACCTCTCGATAGTGCCAGTGGTCAGGCGCGGTCAGGGACGGCCGGGCGGCGGCGCCTGAGCTGCCAGAGCGCGGCGTAGCAGGCGAGGACCAGGCACAGGCCGACGACGGTGCCCGCGCCGGTCTTGGTGAGCACGCTGGGCAGGCCGAGCGCCGGGGTCGGCTCGTCCACCAGGGGCCAGACGAGCGCCCCCGCGACGACGCCGGCCGCGCAGGCCGCGAGCACGCCGGCCCGGACGCGGGCGGACACGGCGAGCCGTTCGGGCACCGGCGCGGGCGCCATCCGAGCGAGGCCACGCCAGGCCCACCACACGACGGCGGCGAGGCCGACCGCCGAGGAGGTGTACTGCAGGACGCGGAAGAGCGGCAGCACCCCGAGGACCTCTGCCGAGAGCCAGCCGCCCCAGAGGGCGGGGCCGGTGGAGTGGGTGAAGGAGTCCCAGCCGATGTGGGTGGCGGCGCCGATCAGGGCTCCGGCCACAATCGGCGCCGGCCGGAGGCGGGCGGGCGCGAGCAGCGCGGCCCGCCCGGCGAGCGCGGGCGGCAGCAGGGCGGTCAGGGGATCGCGCAGAACGTGGTGGAACAGCGCCACCAGCAGCACCGCCGCGGCCAGGTCGAGCGTGAGCACGCCGGTCCAGGAATGCCAGTCGGTGTAGTCGGGCAGGAACGGCAGGAAGATCGGCAGGTCGGGCACCATCGCGCCCACGGCCAGCGCCCAGGGGTCGGCGAAGCGGCGCACCCGGGCCGCCGAGACCAGCGGCAGCACCGCCGCGATGTGCGCGGGCGTGAACGGCATCGGCTTCTCCCCCTCGTCGGCTCCCATTATCGGCCGATCTTGGCCATTCCTTGGCGGGGCGGACGCCTTTCTCGCGTACGGTGACGGGTAGGTAACTCAAGGTCACCGGGAGGTTCGTCATGTCTGAGCAGCGGATCCACGAGCTTCCCGCGGTGTCGGCCGAGTGGCTGGGCGACGCCCGCGCGGCCCGCGCGCTCTCCCTGGTCACGCTCGGCTGGCTCGGCGTGGAGAGCACGCTCGGCCTGGTGGCCGGGATGGCGGCGCATTCGGTGGCGCTCATCGGCTGGGCGCTGTCCGCGCTGGTCGAGGCGGCGGCCAGCCTGATCGTGCTGTGGCGGTTCACCGGCTCGCGCACGCTGTCGCCGGGCGCCGAGGGCACGGCCAGGCGGGCGGTCGCCGTGAGCTTCTGGCTGCTGGCCCCCTATCTCGTGGCGCACGTGGCGTACGACCTGGGCGAGGGCCAGCGGGCGGCGCCGAGCGCGCTCGGCATCGTGGTGACGGCCGTCAGCCTGATCGGCATGCCGGTGCTGGGCCTGGTCAAGCGCAGGCTCGCCCGCCGGCTGGGCTCGGCGGCGACCGCGGGCGAGGGCACGCAGAACCTCATCTGCGGCGCGATGGCGGCCGGGGTGCTCGCCGGGCTCTGGCTCAACACGCTGGGCTGGTGGTGGGCGGACCCGGCGATGGCGCTGGCGCTCGCGGCGGTGGGCGTACGTGAGGGCGCGCGGGCCTGGCGCGGCCACGCCTGCTGCCACTGACCGCGTACGGTCGAAGGTTCTCGCACCCCCTGTCACCGGTCCCGCAGCGACTTGGTTTGGTCACCGTGCGTCATCACCGCACCAAAAGGGCTGTTTTGCACCACTGACCGCACCGAGTATCGTTCCCGGAGTATTGCGGAGCAACTCCCGCTAGGGTCTCCGGAAGGTCACGACACACCGAAGAGGACATCGTGGGGCGACACCGCACAGACGAGCTCGACGGCGGATACCGGGCCGCCGAACCCCCCTCGCGCCGCAGGGCGCGCAGCAGCCGGGGCCGCGTGCTCGTGCCGCTGGCCGGCGCCGTGGCGCTGGCGGTGCTCCTCGGTGTGGCCGCGTTCGTCATCTTCAACCGCGACCACGACTGCTCGGACGGCAAGCTCGCGCTGCGCGTCGTCGCCACGCCGGACATCCAGCCGGCGCTCAACAAGATCGCTGGCAACTATAACAAGGCCATGCACTCCGTCGACAGCAAGTGCGTGGACGTGACGGTGACCAAGGAGTCGGCGGCCAGGACCGCCAACGCGATCGCCGCGGGCAAGTCGGAGGCGGACTTCTGGGTGGCCGACTCCAGCCTGCTGCTGGAGAGCATGCGCGCGGCCGCCGGCGGCGGGGACGCGCTGCCGCGCCCGGACGGCTCCGTCGCGCTCTCCCCCGTCGTGCTGGCGACGGCCAAGACGTCCGCGGCGAAGCTGGAGGGCACCCTCAAGCCGAGCTGGACCGCCCTCATCGCGGCCGCGAACGTGGCCAACGTGGACGGGCCCGGCAGGAAGGTCCGGGTGCTCGCCCTCGACCCGCAGAAGAACTCGGCCGGACTCACCGCGCTGCTCGCCGCCGCGGGCACGGCCAAGGCCGCCAAGCAGGACAAGGCGCTCGTGGGAGCGCTCAAGGAGCTGTCGGGCCAGCTCGCCTCCGACTCCTCGGCGCTGCTGGCCAGCCTCACCGTGAAGTCGGGCAGCCGGGTGCCGGTGGGCGTGGCCTCCGAGCAGGCGGTCTACGTCCACAACACGCGCAAGCCCGAGGCCCCGATCGTCGCCCTCTATCCCGAGGAGGGCACGCTCAGCCTCGACTACCCGATGACGGTCCTCACCAAGGACGCCGCGACGCTCAAGGCGGCGGCGGGCTTCAAGAAGGAGCTGTCCGGCGACTCGGCCAAGAAGATCCTGCGCGAGGCCGGGTTCCGCAGCGCCGACGGCAAGGCGGGCGACAACCTGTCGAAGGAGAAGGGCTTCGCGCAGGAGACGCCGCAGGCGCTGACCCCGCCGGACGCGGCGACCGTGACGCGGATGGTGCAGACCTGGTCCCGGCTGAACCTCGGCACCCGGCTGCTCACGCTGCTCGACGTCTCGGGGACGATGGCGCTGCCGGTGCCGGGCACGGGCATGACCCGCATGCAGGCCATCAACAAGATCGCCACCGAGGGGCTGGCGCTGTTCCCCGCCGACTCGGAGCTCGGGCTGTGGACGTTCTCCACGCACCTCGACGGGCAGGGCAAGGACTGGCGGGAGCTGGTGTCGGTCGGCCCGGTCAGCGAGTCGATCAACGGCGTGCTGCGCAAGGAGACGCTGGTCAGGACGTTCGCGCAGGTGCAGGCCAAGGCCACCGGCGACACCGGGCTGAACGACACGGTCAAGGCGGCCTACGGGCAGCTCACCAAGACGTACAAGGAAGACAAGATCAACACGCTGCTGATCCTGACGGACGGCGCGGGCAACGACGACCCCGACGGCGGCCTGTCCAACGCCGGGCTGCTGGACTACCTCAAGAAGACCTACAACCCGAAGCGGCCGATCAGCATCCTGCTCATCGCGTTCGGGCCCGAGGCGGAGAAGGGCAAGCAGCAGATGGACGCGGTGGCGAAGGCCACCGGAGGCGAGGCGTACATCGCCAAGGACGTCCTCCAGGTCCGCGACTTCTTCCTCCAGGGCATGGAACGCCGCCTCTGCACGCCCAACTGCGACGGCTGACGTTTCATGCCCATCGGGCATGACGGGCGAACCCCCACGAACAAGGGCGCGTCCTCTCCGCGTGGGGCTCAAGGGCCCGTCTACCCGCGGGGAGGGAATCCGTGCCTGGATGGCCGACCGTCGATCGCGCCGCTGACCACGACCTGGTGGAGGCGTTGCGGCGCGCGGACGCCGACGCCCCCGCCGCGCTCTTCGACTCCTACGGCGAACGGCTGCACGACTACGCCTACTGCCTGACGGGCGAGCCTGACCTGTCGGCCGACGCCGTGCACGACGCCCTGGTCAGCGCCCAGGGCTGGATCGAGCGGCTGCGGGAGCCCGGCCGGCTGCGCCCCTGGCTGTACGCGCTGACCAGGTCCCAGGTCGGAGCCCGGCTGGCGCACCGCGGCACGCCGCCGCAGGGCCCGCCGCTGCCCGACCCGGACGGGCAGCCCGATCCCGAGCTGGCCGACCTGGTGCACGAGACGCTGGGCGAGCTGACCGGCGTCGACCGCGAGGTGCTGGAGCTGTCGCTGCGTCACGGCCTCACCCCGTCCGAGGTCGGCGCGGTGCTGGCGCTGACCTCGCGGCAGGCCGTGGCCCGGCTGACCAGGGCCCGCGACCACCTGGAGATCGCCGTCGCGGCCGTGGTGCTGGCGAGGACCGGACGGGCGCACTGCCCGGACCTGTCGGCGATGGTCGACTCCTGGGAAGGCCCGCTCACGCCGCTGCTGCGCCGGCGGCTGTCCGGGCACATCGGCGGCTGCGAGGTGTGCGGCGAGCGGCGGCGCGGCCAGGTGGACGGGGGGCGGCTGCTCGACCTGGTGCCGGTCGGGTACCCGCCGCTCTCCCTGCGCCGCCGGGTGATCGAGACCAGCGTGAGCCCCGGGCGCGACCAGGCCCGCACCCTGATCCTGGAGCGCGGCGAGGGCTTCGACCGGGCCGGGTTCCCGGTGGCGGGCGAGCGCCGCTCCCGCCGGCGCAGGCCCCGCCGCCTCGCGCCGGTGGTGCTGGCGGGCGCGTGCGTGCTGGCGGCGACCGGGGCGGTGGTCGTGATCAACGGAGGCGAGGCGGCGGACAAGACGTCGCTGCGGTTCGCGCCCGCGCCGACCGCGTCCGCCGTGCCGTCCGCGTCCTCCGTGCCGCCCGCCTATGACCAGAGCCCGGACCCGGTGCCGGACCAGGACGAAGTGACGCCGTCGCCGGAGCCGAGCCCGTCGGCCTCGCGCACCACGCCGGACGACCGGCCGGCGGCCACGCGGCCGACCACCCGGCCGGCGACGCTGCCCTCCACTCCGCCGAGGCGGGCCCCGGTGCGGAACACCCGCCGCCCCGCCCCCGCGCCCCGGCTCGGCACGTCCTGCCCGAAGGCGATCGACGGCGCGGCGCAGATCGGGCTGAGCGCCAGGGGCGCCGCCGTGTCCTGGGTGGCGACGGCCTCCCAGGGGCTGGAGGTCTCCCCCGCGAGCGGGTCGATCAAGGCCGGCGGCTCGGTACGGGTCCGGGTGACGGTGACGGACCCCGAGGAAGCGGGCGACGGGCGGGTGTCGTTCACCTCGAACGGCGGCACCTCGACCTGCTCGCTGAGCTGGGAGGGCAGCCAGCCCGACGACCCTGGACAGCCCGACCACGACCCCGTGCCGACCTCCACAGAACCCGTCGCCACTCCTACAGGAATGGCGAGTTCTACATCGGATGGCATGAATCGGGAATAAAGCGGGCATCTACCGACAGTAGATTGGAATTTAATCGACAAACGGGGATGTAACGGACCCCGACTCGTGGATCCTGTGCCGGATAGGGCATTCTGGTGTGCTTGGAGACCGCGTCGGGGCCGGAGATTGCTCAAGTGTGTGCCGAAGGTCACACAAGAAACCTCTTCCTGCCGGTAAACCGAGGCGCGTCGCCAAGCGTCGGCATTGACGTGTCCGGGCACGGATTGGTCCCATGAACTGCGATCAATCGTGCTGTGACCAGTCGAGAGCAGGAGAGAGTCAAGGAAATGCTCAAGCAACGCCGTAAGGCCCTCGCCTGGCTGGTGGGGCTGGCCTGCGTCGCCGGAGCAGCGGTGGCGCTGTTCGACATCGAGACGCCGCTGCGCCCCTTCCTCATCTCCTTGTTCCTCCTGGTCGTGCCGGGAGCGGCGGTAGTGGGACTGTTGCGCGATCGTGACCCCCTCGCCGCACTATCCGTGGGAGCCGCGGCAAGTCTCGTCATGAACGTTCTGCTCGCCGAGGCCATGCTCCTGTTCGGAGCCTGGTCCCCCAGGGCCGGTGTCGCCACCGTGGCCGTGCTCGGCGGGTTCATGTACGTGCTGCGCGTCTTGTACCGGGGGAAGAGCATGCAGACCGAACAGGGGGCCAGGGCAAGGTGAAAATCCAGGTAGTTCGGCCGGGAGAGCTCGGCGAGGCCGAGCGCGACCGATGGCGTGAGCTGCAGAAGGCCGACCCGAGTCTGGACAACCCGTTCCTGTCGGTCGAGTTCGCCGTCGCCATGGACCGCTTGCGCGACTACGTGAGGGTGGCGGTCATCAGCGACGGCGGCCGCATCGCCGGGTTCTTCCCGTACGAGCGGCACAGCTTCGGCATCGGCAAGCCGCTCGGCGGCTTCCTGACCACGTGCCACGGCCTGATCGCGAGCCCGGAGCTGAAGCTCGACGCCAAGGCGCTGCTGCGCGCCTGCAAGCTCAGCGTGTTCGACTTCGACCACCTCGTGGCCGGACAGCCGACGTTCGCTCCCTACGAGCAGGACGTCCGCCCCGCCCCTGTGATGGACTTCACCCAGGGCTTCGACGCCTGGCTGGAGCAGGTGAAGTCCAACTCGCCGAAGAACCTCAAGACCGTTCGCTACAAGGAGCGCAAGCTCGGCCGCGAGCAGGGCGAGCTGCGTTTCGCGTGGTCCACGCCCGATCCGGAGGTCCTGCGGATCCTGCTGGCCTGGAAGTCCGACCAGTACCGCCGCACCGGCCGGGTGGACCGCTTCGCCCAGCCGTGGATCGTCGAGCTGACCGAGATGATGCATGCCGAGAACGCATCGGACTTCGGGGGCGTTCTGACCATGCTCTATGCCGGTGACGTACCGGTGGCCGGGCATTTCGGCCTCCGTACGGCGACCACGCTTGTAGGGTGGTTCCCCGCCTACGACACCGAGTACGCCCGCTACTCCCCCGGCATCGTCCACCATCTGCAGATGGCCGAGGCCGCCGCGAAGTCGGGTCTGCACATGGTCGACATGGGCAAGGGCGGCAAGGAGTACAAGGACTGGCTCAAGAGCGGCACCCTCTACGTCGCCGAGGGCCGGGTGTCACGACCGTCCGCGTCAGCGGCCGTGCACTGGATGGGCCGAACTCCTTT
This sequence comes from Nonomuraea sp. AD125B, assembly GCF_041402765.1. Taxonomy (NCBI): domain Bacteria; kingdom Bacillati; phylum Actinomycetota; class Actinomycetes; order Streptosporangiales; family Streptosporangiaceae; genus Nonomuraea; species Nonomuraea sp. AD125B. The sequence continues at coordinate 441,858 of NZ_JBGLOU010000003.1, forward strand.
GAACAAAGCCCGAACAATTGTCCTTGATCGGCCGTCTCTCTATAGAGCGGCCGACCGCGTCCTCAAGGGCTTCGGTCGGGTGCGCACCTCGATGCAGCAGCAACAGGAGTCACCCAACGCAGTAGCGAACGAAGCGACGGGAGCGCGCTGACCGCTCCCACCCAGCAGTCCGGCATCCCGTACACCCTCACTCCACAGGCACCTCCGATGCACCCTCACCGGCATCGCCGTTTCCGCAGCACCCGGGAACGGTGCAGGCCGGCTCGCAGGGGAGGGCCACGGAAGGATATCCCTCGCCATGAGTCCCGAGATCACCAAGCACAACGGCAAGGCACACACCTCGCCCCTCCGTTCCATGCCACCGCCCAGCAGCTTCACGCCCGTCACCCCGCACCTCGCCATCTCTCCGACGGTGAGCGTGGTCGTGCCGGCCATGAACGAGGCGGAGAACCTGCCGCACGTCTTCGCCACGATCCCGCAGTGGATCGACGAGATCGTCCTCGTCGACGGCAACTCCACCGACGACACGGTGGCCGTGGCCAAGCGCCTGCGTCCCAACGTCAAGGTGGTCACCCAGACCGGCAAGGGCAAGGGCGACGCCCTGGCCGCCGGCTTCGCCGCCTGCACCAGCGACATCATCGTGATGATCGACGCCGACGGATCCACCGACGGCCGCGAGATCATCAACTTCGTGGGCGCGCTGGTCACCGGCGCCGACTTCGTGAAGGGCTCGCGCTACGCCTCGGGTGGCGGCAGCGACGACCTGACGGTCAACCGCCGTCTGGGCAACAAGGTCCTCACCGGCATCGTCAACGTGATGTACAACACCAAGTACACCGACCTGTGCTACGGCTACAACGCCTTCTGGGCCCGCCACCTCGACGTGCTCAACCTCGACTGCGACGGCTTCGAGGTCGAGACGCTGATGAACGTGCGTGCGGCCAAGGCGGGGCTTAAGGTTCATGAGGTGCCCAGTCACGAGCGCAACCGCATCCACGGTGAAAGCAACCTGCACGTCGTGCGGGACGGCTTCCGCGTGCTCAAGACCATCCTGAAGGAGTGGCGCCGCCAGCCCAGCGCTCCGCAGCCCGAGCCCACGGCCCGGCCCGCCGCCGACCGGGGCGTCGCGTAATTTTCCGTTAAGAGGCCTGTTGTGAACACGTCTGTTGTCATCTGCGTCTACACCGAGGACCGGTGGGAGGACATCAGGCAAGCAGTCGAGTCGGTCGAGAACCAGACACGCCCGGCACACGAGCTGATCCTGGTGGTCGACCACAACCCCGAGCTGCATCTCAAGCTCAAGCGCGAATACCCGCAGGCCGTCGTCGTGGAGAACACGCACGACAAGGGCCTGTCCGGTGGCAAGAACACCGGCGTCGCGACCGCGGCAGGCGAGATCGTCGCCTTCCTCGACGACGACGCGGTGGCCGACCCGGGATGGCTGGAAGCTTTGGAGGAGGGCTTCCAGGAACCCGGCGTGGTGGGCGTTGGCGGCCGCACCGAGCCCATCTGGGCCTCGGGGCGGCGGCCGGGGTGGTTCCCGTACGAGTTCGACTGGACGGTCGGCTGCAGCTACCGCGGCATGCCCGCGGTCCGTGCGCCGATCCGCAACGTCATGGGCGGAAACGCCGCGTTCCTGCGCGACGCCGTGTCCGAGGTGGGCGGTTTCCACAGTGGCATCGGGCGCAGCGTGCAGGGGCGCAAGTCGCGCCCGCTGGGCTGCGAGGAGACCGAGTTCTGCATCCGGCTGAGCCAGCGCAAGCCCGGCTCGGTCATGCTGTTCGAGCCGCGCGCGCTCATCGGTCACAAGGTGTCGCTGCAGCGGGAGCGGTTCGCGTACTTCCGGTCGCGGTGCTACGCGGAAGGGCTGTCGAAGGCGCTGGTGACGAGGGAGGTCGGCACCCAGGACGGGCTGTCGAGCGAGCGCGCCCACGCCATGAAGACGCTGCCGCTGGGCGCGCTGCGCGGCCTCGGCGAGGCGCTGCGCGGCGACCTCGGCGGGCTCGGCCGGGCGTTCGCGATCGTCATCGGGCTGGCCTGGACGACCTGGGGCTACGTGGTCGGCTCCGCGCGGCTGAAGGCGGCGCGGTCATGACCCGCGTACCGATCCTCATGTACCACTCCGTCACAGACGCGCCCAACGACGAGACCAAGCCGCACGCGGTGCGTCCCGGCGACCTGGAGGAGCAGCTCGACCACCTGAAGGGCGCCGGCTTCACCCCGCTCACCCTGGGCGACCTGGTGGCCGCGCTCAACGGGATCGACGGTCATACCGTGCCGGCCAAGCCGATCGTGCTGACCTTCGACGACGGTTACGCCGACTTCCACAGCCACGCGCTGCCGCTGCTGGAGCGTTACGGCTTCCCCGCCACGGTCTTCCTGACCAGCGGCTGGGTCGCCGACGCCGGAGCCGAGGCCGCGGGCCGCCCCCTGGACGCCATGCTGTCCTGGGGGCAGGCCCGCGAGGCCGCGCAGACCGGCATCGAGATCGGCGGCCACAGCCACAGCCACCCCCAGCTCGACCAGCTCCGCGACGACGAGCTGCGCCAGGAGCTGCGCAGGAACAAGGGCCTGCTGGAGGAGAAGATCGGCGCGCCGGTCGCCACCATGGCCTACCCCTACGGCTACAGCAGCGCCCGCGTACGCCGCGAGGTGCGCAAGGCGGGCTACTTCGCCGCCTGCGCCGTCAGCAACTCGATCGCCGCCGATCGCCACGACATCCTCGCCATCCCCCGGCTGACGGTCGGCAAGAGCCAGACCATCGGCATGTTCAAGCGCGCCGTCGAAGGCAACGCCGTGCCCCTCATCTACCTGCGCGAGCGCATCCTCACCAAGGGGTACGCGGTCGTGCGGCGCACGAGGTACGGGCTGCAGCGGGTGCGCGGAAATGTCTAGCGTCCGGGCCAGGATCCTCCACGACCTGCGCAACCCGCTGTTCCGCCAGGGCTACGCCCTCATGGCCAACACCGTCGTCACCGGCGTGCTCGGCATGGGCTACTGGCTGCTCGCCGCGCACTACTACACGCCCGAGGAGTTCGGCCGCGGGCAGGCCGTCATCACCGCGATGCGGCTGTTCGCGTCGCTGACCGCGCTCGGCTTCGTCGGCGCGCTGGCCCGCTTCCTGCCGGTGGCGGGCCGCCGCACCCCTGAGCTGATCCTCAGGGGGTACGGGCTGGCCGCCGCCACCGGGGGGGTGGCGGCGCTCGGCTTCCTGCTGACCCTGCCGATGTGGGGGCAGACGTATCAGGTGCTCGGCGGGTTCGGGCCCGGGCTGTTCTTCCTCGGGTCCGTGCTCGTGTGGGCGGTGTTCACGCTCCAGGACGTGGTGCTGACCGGGCTGCGGCGGGCCACCATCGTGCCGTTCAACAACCTCGTCTTCGGCCTGGTCAAGATGGGGCTGCTGGTCGCGCTGGCGGGCGCGCTGCCCACGGGCGGGATCTTCGTCTCCTGGATGATCCCGACCGCGCTCGCGCTCATCCCGATCAACTGGCTGATCTTCGGCTTCGTCGTGCCGCGGCACGTCAAGCAGGCCGATCCGGCGCAGGAGCCGCCGCAGCTGCGGGAGGTCGGGCGGTTCCTGGCCGGCGACTTCCCCGGCACGCTGTCGATCCTGGCGATCGTCTACCTGGTGCCCGTGGTGGTCGCCACGCAGGTGGGCGAGGCCACGTTCGGGCGCTTCTCCATGGCCCACACGCTGGCGAGCATGATCGAGCTGCTGGCCATGAACATGGCCGTCTCGCTCACCGTCGAGGGCTCCTTCGACCGGGCGCGGCTCGCCGAGAACTGCCGGCGGGCGCTGCGGCGGGCGTTCATGATCGTGACGCCGATCATCGCCGTGGTGATCCTGGGCGCGCCGCTCATCCTGACCATCTTCGGCTCGGAGTTCGCCGAGGAGGGCACGCTGCTGCTGCGGCTGATGTCGCTGGCCGTGCTGCCCCGGGTGCTGATCGAGGTGTACCTGAGCGCGCTGCGGGCGCAGAGCAAGGCGCGCACGCTCGCGGCCGTGCAGATCGGGCTCGCCGCGCTGGTGCTGGTCTCCACGATGGCCCTGTTCCCGTTCGCTAATGTGAACGCGGTTGGGTACGGACTGCTCCTCAGCGAGATCCTCATGGCTCTTTTGATCTTTGGAAAGCTACGTAAGATTCTCAAAATTGACGAGACCGGGCGCGAGACTGTCACCCAGGGGTTGTCCGGGGCCTCATGATGGTCAGCGTGAGGCAACCGGACGGCGATGGCGTGAGAATGGTGAGCGGCGGCTCCTCGGAGGTGCGTGGGGACAAGGAGGAGTCGGAGGTGCCCTTCGACCCGGACGCTACGGGGGTCATCCCCAGGCTGACGTTCGACGAGGAACCTTCCGGCCGTGGTCCCGGGCCGAGCTCCGGCGAACCCGCCGGCGACGGCGCCCCCGCTGACGGCAATGGCGACGGGGGTGTCTCCGACGGGGAGGCCCGTGTCGACGACGCGGATGACGACGAGCGTGCGGCGGATCAGACCGCCACTTTCCGCATCCCCTCCGCTCTCCACATCGGCCGGCCGCCGACGGTGAAGGAGGCGGCCGAACTGTCGGCCGCCGGAACGGTGTCCATGCCCGTTCTCGCCGAGCCGGAGACGTCCGGGGACGGCCCCGCCGCCGAGGACGACACCGCCGCGGGGGCGGCGGAGGCGACGCGGGCTGTGTCGCGGACGGCCATCGCTCTCGGTGCGGACGCGCCGGGCGGGGCGCAGGCGGAGGACGTGTCGAGCGCCGCGGCTCCCGTCGCGGAGCCCGCGCCCAAGCCCGAGGCCAAGCCCACGCCCGAGGCCAAGCCCACGCCTGCGCCCGAGGCCAAGGCCAAGCCCACGCCTGCGCCCGAGGCCAAGGCCAAGCCCACGCCCGCTCCTGCTTCCGCTGCGGCGTCTGAGCGCGCGCCCGAGTCCGGTGCCGTGACCGAGTCCGGTGCCGCGTCCGCGCCCACCGTCGCTCCCGCCGTCGCGCCCGAGCCCGCCGTCGAGCCGAAGCCCGCCGTCGAGCCGGAGACCGCTGCCGCGCCGGCACCCGCCGCCGCGCCCGAGCCCGAGCCCGCGCCCGTGCCCGTCGCCGCGCCGCCCAAGAGGGCCGGGGCGGCCGGTGGTGTCATGGGGCGGGTCGGCGCGTTGGTGGCGAGCGCGCCCAAGTGGCTGCCCGTGCTGCTGGTGCTGGAGGGCCTGGTCATGTACGTCCTCGCCCTGAAGGTCCCCCCGGGGCCCTTCCGTGGCGTGGATCCCGCCGACATCGACGGCCTCGGGCTGATCTCCGCCCTCCCGGCCACGGCGTTCCTGGCGATCCTGATCATGATCGTGTCGTTCTTCGTCACGGTCGCCCAGAGCACCGACCGCAAGTTCCTGCTGCTGTTCCAGATCGCCGCCATCACGTTCGCGCTGCACGGCGCGGGCGCGCTGGTCGCGTCGGAGCCGCGGTTCCCGACCGCGTACATCCACGCCGGGTTCGTGGAGTTCATCAGCAGGACCGGCGAGTCGGCGATCAGCATCGACGCCCGCATGGGCTGGCCGGGCTTCTTCGCGTTGTTCGCCTTCGTCACGAAGGCGGCCGGCATCCAGGACATGACGACGATCCTCCAGTGGACGCCGCTCCTGTCCAACCTGCTCTACCTGCTGCCGTTCGTGCTGATCCTGCGTCAGGTGGTGGCGACGACGCGGGCGCGCTGGTTCGCGGCGCTGCTGTTCGTGCTGGTGCAGTGGATCGGCCAGGACTACTTCTCGCCCCAGGGCTTCACGTTCGCGCTCTACCTGGCGTGGGTGGCGATCCTGCTGCGCTGGTTCGGGCGGGTGGAGCCGCGCACCAAGCCGATCCCGGCGAAGGGGCTGCGCAGGCTCATCGGCCGGCTGGACGCGATGACCCCGGGCGAGCTGGCCAACACGGGGACCTTCCGCGCCGACAAGCTGCTCATGTTCATGCTGCTGGTGGCGCTGTTCCTGGCGTCGGTGGCCTCGCACCAGATCACGCCGTTCATGATGCTGGGCGTGCTGACGGCGTTCCTGATCTTCAAGCGGACGTCGCTGACGTGGGCGTTGCCGTTCTTCCTCGGGCTGGCGGTGCTGGCCTGGATCAGCTACATGACGGTCGGCTTCTGGTCGAGCCAGATCGACGCGATCTTCGGCGGCCTCGGCAACATCCTGCAGAACCTGCGCAGCAACACCGGCGACCGCATCGAGGGCAGCGACCCGGCGCACGCCAGGGTGCTGCAGGCCCGGCTCGGCATCCTCGTGGTGATCCTCAGCCTGGCCGCGACCGGCCTGGTGCGGCGGCTGCGGCGCGGCGTGTTCGACCGCTCGGCGCTGATCCTGCTCTGCGTGCCGGTGCTGGCGCTCGGCCTGCAGAGCTACGGCGGCGAGATCGGGCTGCGCATCTACATGTTCGCGCTGCCGGGTGCGTGTCTGCTGGCCGCGTACGCCTTCTTCCCCAACCTGCCGGCCGACAGCGCGGACGTGCGCGAGGAGACCGTGCCGCTGCGCAGGCGCAACGTGCGCTTCAACCCGCAGCTCACCAAGAAGCTCTCGGTGGTGCTGGCGGCCTGCTTCGCGGTGCTGTTCGCCTTCGCGTTCCTGATGGCCCGCTACGGCAACGAGAAGTTCGAGCGGGTCACCACCGGCGAGGTGGAGGCCCTGCACCACGTCTACGCGAACGACAAGCCGAGCGCCCGCGTGCTCTACCTGGTGCCCAAGCTTGGGCCCGAGGTGACGCCCACCATGCCGTGGGGCGAGCGGGACGTCGAGATCGTCAGCTTCAACGTGCAGGCGCTGGTCCACAAGGACCCGACGCAGATCGCGGACGCGGTCAAGGCGCTGCAGGAGCAGCCGCGCAACTCCTACCTGATGGTGAGCCGCGGCCAGGTGAGCTACCTGCAGCTCAACGAGGGCTACCCGGCGGACTGGGGCGAGCGGTTCCGCGCGGCGCTGGACGCCTCGCCCGACCTCAAGCGTGTCTACTCCAACGCCGACGCGGCGCTCTACACCTGGAAGAAGTTCGTCCGCGGCACGGAGACGCCGGAGCCGAGGCCGTACAAGACGCCGCGTGGCGAGCCCACCTCGCCGTGGACCCCGGTCGGCATCGCCGCGCTGGGCCTGACGTGGGCCACGCTCTTCGGGTACGAGGTCATCCGGCTCAACGGCCCGAACCGGGCGAGGAAGGCCAGGCGGCGGCTGCTCTACCTGGCGATCCCCTCGTTCGTGGTGGCGTTCGCCGTGATTATTGAGAGGTTCCTCTATATCGCGGCAAATAACTAACTTCGTTCACAGGAAACCCACAGGTTCTGCGGAATGATGACCCGTGATGAGATCACAGCAGGCACGTTCCACCATCCCGGACGCAGCACCCGTAATGGGTAGAGGCACGCGGATCGCCTCAGTCGACGCGCTGAGGGGCTTCGCGCTGCTGGGCATCCTCCTCGTGAACATCGCCTTCCTGGCCTCCGGCTACCGGATGGCCGGGCAGGCGGAACCGGCGTTCAACGGCCCGCTCGACTGGGCCGTGCGCTGGATGGTCACGTTGTTCCTGGAGAACAAGTTCTATCTCCTGTTCTCCTTCCTGTTCGGCTACAGCTTCACGCTCCAGCTGGGCTCGGCCGCCCAGAAGAGCCTGCGCTTCACGCCGATGTTCCTCCGCCGGCTCGGCGGGCTGTTCGTGCTGGGACTGGCGCACGCGGTGCTGCTGTTCCCCGGCGACATCCTGACGACGTACGCGGCGGTGGGCGTCGCCCTGCTGGTGCTGCGCCGGATCACGCCCCGGGCGGCGGTCCTGCTGGCCGCCGGGCTGACGGCGCTGCTCGCGCTGGCGTTCGTGCTGCTGGCCGTCCTCACCTCGGCCGGGCTCGACATGAGCCATACGGTCGCCGACACGGCCGCCGAGGCCGCCCGCTCGGACGCCGCGCTGGTCGGCGGGTTCGGGCAGATCGTCGAAGAACACGTACGCAAGCTGTCGCTGATCCTCGTCCTGCGGGTGTTCTTCCAGGGACCGGCGGTGCTGGCGGCGTGCCTCATCGGGCTGGCGGTGGGCAAGCTCGGCCTCCTGCGCGACCACACCGCCCACTGGAACGCGTTGCGCAAGCTCCAGTGGATCGGCTTCACCGTGGGGCTGTCCGGCGCGCTCTTCTACACCGTCTCGGCCTGGACCGGCATGGCGCACAAGTTCTGGGGCGAGGCGGTGGACCTGGTGACGGCCCCGCTGCTGGCGGCGGCGTACGCGGCCACGTTCCTGCGGCTGCTGCCGCGCCTGCCGGGCCTCGGCCGCGTCCTCGCCGCTCCCGGCCGGATGGCCCTGTCCAACTACCTGGCGCAGTCGCTGATCTGCTCGCTGATCTTCACCGGGTACGGCTTCGCGCTCATGGACCGGGTCAGCCCGCCGATGGAGGTGCTGATCGCCTGCGCCGTCTTCGCCGCCCAGGTCGGCTACAGCCGGTGGTGGCTCGGCCGGCACAGGTACGGGCCGGTGGAGTGGTGGCTGCGGCACCTGACGTACTGGCGCCGCCCCACCTCCACGGTCATGCAGCCGGGCGGATGAGGCGGGGGCGGTCGAAGGCGGTGTTGTCGACGATCGCGTCCACGCGCCCCAGCGGGTCGGCCTCGGCGAGGTAGACCCGCGCGGCGACGAGGTAGCGGTCGCGGTGCACCGCCTCGGCCGCCGGCCCGGCCCAGTCCTGGTCGCGGGCGGCGCCGCGGCGGACCGAGAGCTCGGCGTCGACGTCGATCCAGATCCGGTAGTCCCAGTAGGCGTCGAGCTCGGGGCGGAAGGCGAAGACGCCGTCGGCGACGAGCACCGCGTCGGCGGTCAGCGGGGTCGTGGTGGCCGAGTGGTCGACCTGGGTCAGGGGGTCGATGGAGCACAGGGCGCACTCGGCCGCCCGGGGCGAGCGGAAGGGGTCGAGCAGGACCCGCTTCAGCGTGTCGTAGTCGTAGGCGTTGCGGTAGTAGCCCTCGCCCGACTCGCGGTCGTACAGGTGGCGGTCCTTCCACGGCCTCTTGAAGTCGTCGAGCGTGGCGCGCAGGACGGTGCGGCCGCGGGCGGCGAGCTCGGCGGCCAGCTCGTGGCCGAAGCTGGTCTTGCCGGCCGCGGTGAGGCCGTCGAGGCCCACCAGCAGCCGGCCGGAGCCCCGGGCGAGCACCCGGCCGGCGAGGTCGGCCACGAGCCGGGCGCGCTCGGCCGAGGCCGGCGGCGGGACCGGCTGCCGCCAGGTCGAGACCGAGTAGTGGACGTCACGCGGCTCCTGTGGCACGCGCCCCACGATAGCGACGGGCCTACGCGCCGCCCCGGCCGGCCCACTTGATCTCATAGGGGGCGAAGGAGACCTGGCGGCCGTCCACGGTGGCGGTCAGCTGCTCGCCCGTCGTGTTGACCATCACGACCTGGCGTTCCTGGCCGAGCGCCTTCACCCTGGGGTCGGAGGACTGGACGTCGGTCAGCTGAGTCCCGTTCGGGAACCACCGGGTGAAGCCGCTCAGCAGCCCCGCCATCGGCAGCTCGCCGCCCACCTTGGGCGACCACAGGCAGCCGGGGCACTCGCCCTCGTCCTTCTGCTGCGGGTTCCAGTAGAGGGCCGTCGTCACGCCGCTGCGCGCGAACTCCATGAGCGCCGCGGCCTGGACCGCCGTGCGCTTGTCCTCGCTCCAGCCGGAGTTCTCCGGCTCGACGTACCACTCGGCCCACCACACCGGGAGGTCGCCGCTCTGCTGCCGCAGCCAGCCGGTGATCGCGCTGAACTTGCCGAGTGCGGCGAAGTCGTCGGGAACGTTCCCTTTGTCGCTCGCCATCGAGGCGCCGTCCACGACGATGAAGTCGGCGCCCTTCTTGTGCTGCATCCAGTATCTGATCGCGTCGAGCGCCCGCTGGTCCACCGTGCCCCAAGGCCCGCTCAGTTCGGAGCGCGCGTCGGGGCTCGCGCTGTTGCCGATCGACATGTACGGCCCGCCGACCTGGATGTCCTTGTCGACCTTCTTCAGCGCGTCGTAGACCTTGTTGTACATCTCGGTGTAGCCGCGGGCGTCCCACTTGTTGGTGGTCGTGTCCCAGAAGCCCTTGAACTCGTTCCACACCATGTAGTGCTTGACCGTCGGGTACTGCTTGGCCACCCGGGCCGCCAGCGCGGCGAAGTCGTCGAAGTGCTCGGGCTCGGGCGCGACCGTGTGGTTCTTGCTCCAGTCGGTGCGGCCGGGCTGCCCGCCCTTCATCCAGTCGGGCGCGCAGCACAGCGTGATGACCGGCACGGCGCGCGACGAGGACATGAACGTCAGCCGCCGGTCGAGGTCGCGGAAGTTGAACCTGCCGGGGCTCGGCTCCGGGTTGCCCACGCCCCAGCCCATGATGTGCTGGTTCTGCAGCATCGGCACCCGCCCGAGCACGCCCTTCGCCTGCTCGGCGACCTCCTCGGGCTCGTTGTCGGCGCTGTACTGGGTGTGGGTGACGCCCCAGCGCGGCCAGGCGTCGAGCTGGGGCGGCGCCGCCAGCGTGGGGGCGGGCGCCTCGGGCTGGGCCGTCGCCACGTCGCTGCCGGAGAACCCCTCGCGGGACTTCGAGCGCATCGAGGCGTAGACCATGATGCCCGCCACCAGGACCACCGCGAGGATTCCCGCTCCCACGGCGATGGGCCAGGGCGATCGTCGGCGCGCGTGCCGGCCGTCGGTCGGAATCACGGAGGGCTCCTCACGGATGGTCGCGGAACGTTCGAGGGCCGGGCGACAGGCCCGGCCCTCTTTAAAGTAATAGCTCCGCTTGCATGTGGCTTGCCGTGCGCGAACCTGCTACTCCACCTGCGGGGGCCGCTGACCGCTCGCGGGGCCGGGCACACCGGCGTAGCGGTAGGGCACCGGCTGCCGTCCCGGCTGGACGACGAGGAGCGTGCCGGGCGTGTCGGTGTAGAAGGCCGACTCGACGGCGGCGGCCACGTCCTCGGCCGTGAGGAGCGGGAACCCGGCGCTGGCGAACATCTCCTTGGCCGCCGCCACGAGCGGCGTGTCGGTGAAGCCGGGGCAGACCGCGCTGATGCGGATGCCGCGCGCCGCGAGCGGCTCGGCGAGCGCGCGCACCAGGCCGACCACGGCGTGCTTGGTCATCGTGTAGATCGGGTCGCCGGCGAAGCCCACCAGCCCCGCCAGCGACGCGGTGACCACGATCGCGCCGCCGCCGGAGCGTTCGAGCAGCGGCACGGCGGCCCGCGCCCCGAACACCACGCCGTCCACGTTCACGCCCATGACCTGGCGGTAGCGGTCGAGGTCGAAGTCGGCCAGATCCACCCGCCCGGTCATGCCGGCGTTGAGATGCACGAGGTCCAGCCGCCCGTAGCGGCGCTCGGCCAGGGCCACGGCCTCCAGCGAGGAATCCGGGTCGCCGACGTCGGCCGCCAGCCACGCGCCGTCGACCTCCTTGGCCAGCCGTTCGACGCCCTCGGCGTCGAGGTCGACGAGGACGCACCGGGCGCCGGACGCCGACAGGCGGCGGGCCGTGGCGGCGCCGATGCCGCTCGCCGCGCCGGTGATCAATGCGACTGTGCTCATGACACTCCCCTGGGGGTCGGGCCTCGCGGCCGGGTCAGACCTGGTCGAGCGTGCGGTGGGCGCGCGCGATCAGCGTCGGCACGGCCGCGCCGATCCGGTCGAACCCCTCCCCCACGGTCTTACCCTGGCGGAAGCGCGCGTGAATGCCCTCGATGATGACCGCGAGCTTGAAGTTGCCGAAGGCGACGTAGAAGCCGAGGTCGGTGATCTCCCTGCCGGACGCCTTCGCGTAGTGCTCGGCGAACTCCGGCGCGTCGAGGAACCCGGGCGTGAGCGTGGCGTCGCCGGCCACCGGGATGCCCGCCCGCTCGTCGTCGCCGCGACTGTGCCAGTACGTCAGCGTGAGCCCCAGGTCGGCCAGCGGGTCGCCGAGGGTGGACATCTCCCAGTCGACCACGGCCAGGATCTCCAGGTCGCCGGCGCGGACGAGGGTGTTGTCCAGCCGGTAGTCGCCGTGCACGAGCGTGCCGGGGGTCTCCGGGGGGAGCCGGTCGCGCAGGCGGCGTACGAGGTGGTCGTACTCCGGCAGGTCGGCCGTCTTCGACCGCTCCCACTGCTGGCACCAGCGGTCGAGCTGGCGGGTCATGTATCCCTCGGGCCGGCCGAAGTCGCCGAGCCCGACCTCGTGGTAGTCGACGGCGTGGATGGCGGCCAGCACCTCGGCCAGCCGCTCCGACAGCCGGCGTACGTGCTCGGGCGGCGGGTCGCCCAGCTCCTCCCTGGTGCGCATGGCCGTGCCCGGCACGTGCCCCATGAGGTAGAACGGCGCGCCGATCACGTCCTCGTCGCCGCAGAAGGCGACCGGCTCGGGCACCGGTACGGGGGTCGGCGCGAGCGCGGAGATGACGCGCCACTCGCGCCGCATGTCGTGGGCGGTGGGCAGCACGTGGCCGAGCGGCGGGCGGCGCAGCACCAGCCTGCGCTCGCGCGCCTCGACGAGGTAGGTCAGGTTCGACCTGCCGCCCGAGATCAGGGACACGGACAGGGGCTCGCCGGCGTCGGGCACGTTCCGGCCCATCCACTCGACCAGCCGGGGCCACTCGATGCCAGGTACGGTCATGGACCCACATTAGAACGTCACTCGGTCCTGAACGATACCTGAGAGTTTTGTAACGTTCCGGACCTGCGACGATGAGCATTCGGTAGGTTCGCTTACCCTGGCACTTAACTGGTCCGATCCCTTGCTACACACAGAGTGCGGCCGTCTGTAGGAGCACATGCGCGTCACCCTCGCCCTCCCCCGTGAGCTCGGACCCTCCGAAGTGAGCCGCTGGCGTGCTCTTCAGGAGTCCGATCCGGTCTACGACAACCCCTTCCTGTCGCCCGAGTTCACGATCACGGTGGGCGAGCTGCGCGAGGTCGTCCAGGTCGCCGTCCTCCACGACGGACCCGACATCGTGGGCTTCTTCCCCTTCGAACGCCACCCGCTGGGCATCGGCAAGCCGGTCGCCGCGGGGCTGACCGACGCGCAGGGGCTGGTGTGCGCCAAGGACCTGGAGATCGACGCGCAGCGGCTGATCAAGGACTGCGGACTGGCCGTCTACGAGTTCGACCACCTGGTCGCCGGGCAGCCGCTGATGACCGCCCGCGCCGAGCGCCACCCGTCGCCGATCATCGATCTGCGCGACGGCTACGAGAACTACACGCGCTTCCTCAAGGACAACTCCGGCAAGACGTACAAGAGCACGCTGGCCAAGTCGCGCAAGCTCCAGCGCGAGGCCGGCGAGCTCCGCCACGACTTCGCCGTCACCGACCTGGAGCCGCTGCGCACGCTGCTCGGCTGGAAGACCGACCAGTACCGCCGCACCGGCCGCACCGACAGGTTCGCCCACCAGTGGATCGTCGAGCTGGTCGAGCGGCTGCTCGCCACCCGGACCGACTCCTTCGCCGGCGTGCTCGACATGATCTACGTCGACGACCGGCCGGTGGCCGGGCACTTCGGGGTGCGCACCCGCACAACGCTGGCCGGCTGGTTCCCCGCCTACGACACCCAGTTCGCCAAGTACTCCCCCGGCCTCATCCACCATCTCGCGATGGCCGAGCGGGCGGCCGCCTCCGGGATCGAGGTGATCGACATGGGGCGCGGGCAGAAGGAGTACAAGGAGAAGCTGAAGAACGGCGAGCTCGAAGTGGCCGAGGGCCGGGTCGCCAGGGCGAGCGCGGGGGCGGGCGTGCACTGGATGATGCGCGTCCCGGTGCGCAAGGCCCGCGCGACGGTGATGGCACACCCGCTTCTTCTGCGCAGTGCCGACAAAGCATTGAAAACGTACGGACGACTCCGTAGCGTTATCTCCCGGTGAAACACATCGCAAAGCGCACGGGCCGTCACTGTCTGTCGTTACCTTCCAATCGTCTCGGTCTCTACCTGGCACTACGGCGCTGGTGCACGCCCGGGCAGCGGCTGCTGATGTCGCCGATCTCGGCCGACGAGATCCTGTTCCTGGTGCTCGCCGCCGGGCTGCGCCCGGTGATCGCCCCGCTCGACCCGCGCGACGGCAACATCGACGCCGCACGCGTCGACCTCGCCACCGTGGACGCCGTGCTCACGACCAACCTCTACGGCCTCCCCGACCGCGTCACCGCCTTCACCGGCAAGATCCTCATCGAGGACGTCGCGCACGCCATGGAGAGCGATCTCGGCGGGCGGCCGCTGGGCACGTTCGGCCAGGCCGGGGTCTTCAGCCTCTCCAAGCACCCGGGGGCGGGCTCGGGCGGCGTGCTGGCCGTCGAGCACGCCGCCGACCTGCGGGCTCTCGAACGCGCTCGCGACGAGGTGCTGGCCCCCGGCTCGCTCCGCGCCGACCTGCTGTCGGTGTCCACCTCGATGGCCCGCCAGGTGGCGCTCAGGCTCGGTCTGGTCCGCCCGGCGCTCGCCGTCGCCCGCGCGATCGGCCTGGAGGAGCCGCGCGACGGCTTCCGCATCCCGCTCAACCCCGACGCGCTGGAGCTGGCGCTCAAGGAGATCCCCGAGCTGCCGCCGTTCGACCCGTGGGTCCGCGCCGACCTGCACGCCTACCGGTCGCGCCGGGGCCCGCTGGCCCGCTGGTACCAGGCGCGCCGGACGGCCAAGGTGCCAGGCGAGCGCGCCCGGCGGCTCGCGGGGACGGCCCGGCTGGCCGAGCTGCCCGCCGTCGCGCCGGCCGTGCGCGACCACCTGGACCAGCCGCTGTTCCGCGTCCCCCTGCTGGTACGCGAGCGGGACGCGGCCATCGCCGAGCTGGAGCGCCACGGCGTGTCCACCGGCTACCTGTACGCCCCCGCCTACGACGACTACGCCCCCGGCTTCGCCGAGCCGTCGCCGGACCCCGCCCAGGCGCGCTGGTGGGCCCGCCACGTCCTTCCCGTGGACCCGATGTACGTCCACCGCTCCCTGCCCGTCCTGCGCGCCCTGGAGCCCGCTACGGCGCCCCCGCCACCGCTTCCCTGACGATCCCGGCGAGGACCCGGCAGCCCCGGCGCACGTCGGCCAGCGACGCCGAGCCGTAGCCGATCACCAGCCCGTGCAGCCGCTCGCGGCCGTGATGGTGCCGGCCGGTGGCGTCCAGCAGGACCCCCCGCTCCCTGGCCCGCTCGACCACGACGGGCACCACGGCGGCGGGCAGCTCGGCGAGCACGTGCAGCCCCGCGGTGTCGCCGCGCAGCCGGCACACCGGCCCCAGCAGCTCGACGACGACGGCCCTGCGGCGGGCGTACTCCAGGCGCATGCGGCGCAGGTGCCGGTCGAGGTCGCCGCGCTCCAGCAGGGTCGCCACCGCCTCCTGGACCGGGCCGCTGGTCCGGTCGGCGACCGCGCTGCGCAGCCCGGCGATCCGCCCGACCAGCTCCGGCGTGCCGACCAGCCAGCCGACGCCGACGTCCGGCGACAGGGTCTTGGACAGCGTGCCGAGCAGCACCACCCGCGACGGGTCGAGGCCGTAGAGGGCGGGCAGCGGGGCGACGTCGTAACGGAACTCGGCGTCGTAGTCGTCCTCGACGATGGTCGCGCCGGTGCTCCGCGCCCAGGACAGCAGCCGCTCGCGGCGCGGGATCGGCAGCCGGCCGCCCAGCGGGAACTGGTGGGCGGGTGTCGTGTAGAGCACGCGGAGATCGCCGGGCAGGCCGTCGACGATCACGCCGTCGGCGTCCACCGGGCACGGCACGATCTCGGCGCCGCGCGCCGCGAACACCGTGCGGGCCACGTGGTAGCCGGGGTCCTCGACCCCGGCGCGGGCGCCCGCGCCGAGCAGGGCGAGCGCGCACAGGTCGAGGCCGTTGCCGGTGCCCCTGGTGACCAGGATGTTCTCCGGGCCGACGGCCATGCCCCGCGCCCTGCGCAGGTGGTCGGCCAGCAGCTCGCGCAGGCGCGGCAGGCCGTACGGGTCGGGTTCGGCGCCGGGCGGCGACTCGCCCGCCTTGCGCCAGGCGCGCTTCCACGCGGCCCGGTCGTGGTCGCGCACCCAGGGCCGGCCCGCCGTGAGGTCGATGAAGGCGGCGGCGGGCTCGGGCGGGCCCTGGTCGCGGCGGGTCTCGCGCGGCGGCGTGACCACCCGTTCCATGTCCACTCTCTCCATGTCCGCCACGAAGGTGCCGGAGCCGTGCCGGCCCTCCAGCCACCCCTCGGCGTAGAGCTGCTGGTACGCCTCCGTGACGACGGTCCTGCTCACCTTGAGCTGGGCGGCGAGCGCCCGGCTCGACGGCAGCCGCTCGCCGGGCGGCAGCGTGCCGTCCAGCATGGCCCGGCGCAGCCAGCCGGCGAGCTGGGTGGTGAGCGGTACGGCGGCCTCCCGCGAGAGGGAAACCGGCAGGTCGACGGAGCTACGCACGCAAGTGGTCCCTACGAAGGGGTCGACAGTGGCCATCCAGACTAGGTCCACTTCCTGCGTACGGTCGAATCATGCTCTCCGCCACTCCCCGCACCACGCTCGGCCGCTCCAAGGAGCGCGGCAGCACCGACAGGAACGACCTGTACGACGTGCTCGACTCCGGCCTGATCTGCCACCTGGGCGTCGTCGTGGACGGCTGCCCCATGGTCGTGCCCACCGGCTACGGCCGCCTGGACGACACCCTCTACCTGCACGGCTCCACGGGCGCCCGGTCGCTGCGCGCGGCCGACGGCGGAGAGGTCTGCGTGACGGTCACGCACCTGGACGGCGTCGTGCTGGCCCGCTCGATCTTCCACCACTCGGTCAACTACCGCTCGGCGATCGTCTACGGCCGGGCCCGGCTGGTGACCGACCCCGACGAGCGGCTGGCGGGCCTGCGGGCCCTGTCGGAACGGCTGGCGCCCGGCCAGTGGGACTACGTCAGGCAGCCGAACCGCAAGGAGCTCGCCGCCACCTCCGTCCTCGCCCTGTCGCTGGAGGAGGCGTCGGTCAAGACGCGCCGCGGCGGGCCGTCGGACGAGGAGGAGGACTACGACCTGCCGGTGTGGGCCGGCGTGCTGCCGCTGGTCACGACGTGGGGCGCGCCCGAACCCGATCCGGTGCTCCCAGAAGGTATCGATCCCCCCGTTCACATCCTCCATCGGGAGTAGTTCCATGAATCAGGGCCACCTGGCAAACCCGCGCTCTTGATCGTACGTCTCATCAGGTGGGCCGGATCCTGATGGGAGTTGGCATATGGACTGGACCGCCCCCGGCTACACCCAGATCAGACAGCTCGGCGCCGGCGCCGGCGGCCGCGTCGTGCTGGCCGTGCACGACGAGACCGGGGTCGAGGTCGCCATCAAGTACCTCGCCACGCACCTGCTCCAGGACCCGGCGGCGGTGGCCCGGTTCCAGTCGGAGGCGCGGCTGCTGACCACGCTGCGCCACCCCCACATCGCCACCATGTGGGAGTACGTTCAGGACACCGGCGGCGCGGCCATCGTCATGGAGCTGGTCAACGGCGTGCCGCTGCGGGCGCTGCTGCGCGAGAACGGCACGGCCGAGCCCGAGGCGGCGCTGGCCGTGCTCAAGGGCTCGCTGCTGGGCCTCGGCGCGGCGCACGCGCGCGGCGTCGTGCACCGCGACTACAAGCCCGAGAACGTGCTCGTCCGCGACGACGGGGTGAGCAAGCTCGTCGACTTCGGCATCGCGGTGCGGCAGGGCTCGGCCGGGGTGCCCGAGGGCACGCCGCCGTACATGGCGCCGGAGCTGTGGGAGGGCCGGCCGGCCTCGCCCTCGACCGACGTGTACGCCGCCACCGCCGTCTTCTTCGAATGCCTGACCGGGCACCGGCCCTACCGCTCGACCGAGCCCAGCGTGCTCGGCTACCAGCACGTCCACGCCCCGGTGCCGTTCCACGAGGTGCCCGCGCCGGTGCGCGAGCTGGTCCGGCGCGGCATGGCCAAGGACCCGGCGCGGCGGCCGGCGGGCGCGGAGGCGTTCGTGGCCGAGCTGGAGGCCACGGCCGTGGCCGCGTACGGGGAGGACTGGGAGGAGCGCGGGCGGCGGCGGCTGGCCGCGCTGGTGGGCCTGCTCGCGCTGCTGCTGCCCACGCCGCCCGCGGCCACGCCGGAGGTGACCACGTCGTTCGCCCGTACGGTCTTCCGCGGCCTGCGCGCCAACGCGGCCCGGGTGGCGATGGGCGGCGGGCTGGCCACGGCGGTGGCGGTGGCGTCGGTGATCCTGCTCGCGAACCGGGAGCAGCCGCCGCCCGCCGGGCGGATCGGCGCGGCGGTGGTCGTGCCGCCGACCACCGTCACGCCCGAGGCCGCCGCGGCGACCCCGACCCTGGAGCCGACGCCCGAACCGACCCCTGAGCCGACCTCGACTCCGGAGCTCTCGCCCGAGCCGACGCCCGAGGTGCTTCCCGAGAGCACCCCGGCCGGCACGCCGAAGGCCGTCGTGCCGGTGGACGAGCCCTCGGACCCGCCACGGACCACTTCCCGCCCGACCACTTCCCGCCCGGCCACTTCCCGCCCGGCCACTTCCCGCCCGGCCACTTCCCGTCCCGCCACTCCCCGGCCGGCCACCTCCCGGCCCGCCACCCCCCGCCCGGTCACCTCGCCGCCGACGCGCGGCCCTTCCAGGACCCCCACGCCGACCCCGACTCCCACCCCGACGGTGACCACTCCCTCGCCGGCCACGTCCGTGCTCGGGGTCAGCGTCGGCGAGCCGACCATCGGCGCCGACGGCGTGGCCGCCGCGACGATCACCGTCCGGGCGAGCGGCACCGCGCCCGTCGCCGCCACCGCCGTCTGGTCGGTCCCCGGCGGCCCCGGCAGGACCCAGCGCCTCGCCTTACGCGGCTCGACCTCCTACACGCGCACGCTGACCTGGACCCCCGGCGAGCGCGCCTGCGGGCGTACGGTCACGCTGACCGTCACCACCACCCCGGCCGCCCCCGGCGGCGCGCGGACCGCGTCCGTGTCCGTGCCGCCCTGCCCGGCCCGGGTGACCGGCCTGCGCGTGTCCCTGGACATGCCCGCCGCGCCCGGCCGCGCCGCGCGGGCGGCGATCAGGGTGACGGCGAGCGGCACCGGAGAGATCCCCGTCATGGCCCGCTTCGCGGTGAACGGCGACCAGGTCTCCGCCAGGGACCTCACCCTGTCCGGCCGCACCTCCTACAGCCGCGTGCTCACGCACGCCTTCCGCTCCCGCCCGTGCGGCTCGACGGTCTCGGTCCGGGTGACGGCGGGCGGCCGTACGGCGACCGCGCGGGCCGCCGTGACCTGCCCGCCCGAGGTGCGCCAGGTCACCGTGCTGCGGGCGAGCGCGGGCGACGGCCTCACGGCCACGGTCCGGGTGCTGACGGCCGGCACCCAGCCCGTACGCCTCACCGTCAGGTACACCACCGGCGGCGAGGGCGGCGGCTCGGACACGGCGACGTTGTCGGGCGAGACCTCGTACGTGCGGACCTTCTCCTTCCCGGTCAGACTGGCCTGCGGCACGCGGTGGACGGTGACCGCCTCGACCGATCCGGCGGCGGGCAACGGCGGCGACTCGGCGAGCGGGACCACCGCCGCCTGTCCTCCCCGCGAGGAGGAACCGCGCGAGGAGGAGCCCGGTGAGGGGCCGTCGAAGACCCCGCGACCTGAGGTTTCGCCTGAGACTTCCGACACACCGGTGGAGATCGACTGAAGTCGTCCGTCACACTTATCGCCATATCGGCAGGGAATCCGGTTCGCTCCCGTTAAGCTACGGACTCGTTTGATGCGGGTGGGGGCCCACACAACTCCAGAGGAGACCGTATGTACGGCGAGGGCCAATGGGGGGTCCCCGGCTATACCGAGGTTCGCGAGCTGGGCTCGGGAGCCGCCGGGCGTGTCGTGCTGGCCACGCGCGACCACGACGGCGCCGAGGTGGCCATCAAGTACCTCAGTGACGAGCTGAGGTCCGACATGGGGTTCGTGGCCCGTTTCCGGCACGAGGCGCGGCTGCTGGGCACGCTGCAGAGCGCGTACCACGCCCGCCTCATCGACTACGTCGAATCCGGCTACGGCGCGGCGATCGTCATGGAGCTGGTCAACGGCGTCTCGTTACGCGAACTGCTCCGCTCCCAGGGCCCGACCGGCCCCGAGGCGGCGCTGACCGTGCTGAAGGGCTCGCTCCGGGGCCTCGCCTCGGCGCACGCCATCGGCGTCGTGCACCGCGACTACAAGCCCGAGAACGTCATGGTGCAGGAGGACGGCACCAGCAAGCTGGTGGACTTCGGCATCGCGGTCCGGGCCGGCGAGGACGCCGGGGCCGCGGGCACGCCGCCGTACATGGCGCCCGAGCAGTGGTCGGGCTCGCCCGCCGGCCCCGCCACCGACGTGTACGCCGCCACGGTCGTCTTCTTCGAGTGCCTGACCGGCGGCCGGCCGTACCGCGGCACCAACCTGGTCGCGCTGGCCGCCCAGCACCAGAGCGCGCCGGTCCCGGCCGAGGAGGTGCCGGCCGCGCTGCAGGGCCTGGTCGAGCGCGGCATGGCCAAGGACCCCGCCGAGCGGCCGCCGTCGGCGGAGGCGTTCCTGACCGAGCTGGAGGCGGTCGCGGCCGGCGCGTACGGCCCCGACTGGGAGGAGCGCGGCCGCCGCCGCCTGGCCGCGCTCGCCGGCATGCTGATCATGGTCTTCCCGAGCTCGCTGGACGAGCCGGTCGAGACCGAGACCTCGTTCACCGAGAGCCGCTTCCCCGACGCGGCCGGGCTGCTGCGCAAGATCCCGGCGAAGATCGCCGTGGCGACGGTCGGCGCCGTCGTGGTGATCGGCGCGGCCGTGTTCGCGCTGTCGTCGTCCGGCGAGACCAAGCTCTCCGCGGACTCCACCCCGGTCACCCCGAGCGCGGTCGTCCCCGCCACGGAGGAGCCCGTCGAGGAGGACACGGAGCCCACGGAGGAGAGCACCCCCGAGGAGACCACGCCGGAGACGACGCCGACCGCCACGCAGAGCCAGGCGCCGCCCACCACCGCGCCCACCACCGCGCCCACTGCCGGGCCGACCGCCGCGCCGACCAGGACCACCACCCGGCCCCGGCCCACGCGCAGCCCGATCAGGACGCCGACGCGGACCCGCAAGGCGTCCCCGACCGCGACGGACACCGACGAGGACGAGCCGACCGGCAGGGTGGAGGTGCCGTCGAACACCCGGCGCCCGCAGACCTCCGCCGCCCCGACCAGGAGCAGCAACCCGCCGGCCACCACCCGCCCGACGCGGCCCACGCAGGAGCAGCCCAGCTCGTCCCAGCCGCCCACGTCCACGCCGCCGACCGACCCGTCCAGCCCGACCGGCGACACCACGCCGAGCGACGACCCGCGGATCAACCGCGCGGAGGCCGCCCCGGGCGCGCTGCTCGCGCTCGGCCTGATGACGTCCGGCGTCGTGCCGGTCACACTTGCGGTACGGGGCCGCATGGCGGGCCGCCACAGAAGGAAGCGCTAGACGCGCCGGGGGGCGAACGGCGATGAACAATCCTGAGCACGGGATCGCCGGTTTCCGGCTGACCGAGCACACGTGGATGACGGAGCTGGGCAACTGGATCGACGCCATCTCGCCGGACGGGCGCAGGGCGGGCGCGCTGCTGTTCGACGCGCGGCGCATGGGGCTGCCCGGCGTGCGCGAGCGGGTGGTGGCGGCCGTACTCACCGACCAGCGGCTGGTGCTGGGCGGGCTGACCGGGCTCATCCCGGTCGCGGACGTGGTGGCGGCCGGCGACCAGGTGTGGCTGCTCACCGGCCAGGCGGTCAGCCCGACGCTGGCCGACCTGCTCACCAGCGCGCCCATCGAGCCGGCCGGCGCGGCCTCGGCCCTGGTGGAGACCGCGCAGACGCTGATCGCGCTGCACGCGGCCGGGGTCACACACGGCTCCGTGCACCCCGGCACGGTGGTCGTCACGTCCGAGGGCGCGGCGCTGCTGTCGGAGCGGGGGCTGTCCGACGCCATCCGCGGCCTGGTGTCGCCGCCGGAGCGGGACGCCGCCGGGTGGGCGGCGCTGGCGCGCGGGCTCGCCGCGTCGTTCGTGGCGTGGGCGCCGCAGGCGGCGCAGCTCTTCGAACGGGCCGCGGGGCTGGCCGGGACGCTGGGTCTCGCCGCCGCGCGCGGCGCGCTGCTCGCCGAGCAGGCGACGCTGCCCGGCGGGACGATCGGCAGGGAGGGGCTGGCGCGGGCGGCGCGGGGCCGCTCGGCGTTCGCGCAGCCGCCCGCGCACGCCGCCGCGGCGGCGGCCCTTCCGGCGCTGCCACGCGACGAGGGCGACATCGTGACGTTGCTCGGCCCGGGCCGCGTGTGGCCGGGACAGCCAGGACCGGGACAGCCAGGACCGGGGCAGACGGGGCCAGGACATGCGGGGTCGGGACAAGCGGGACCGGGACAGGCGGGGCTGGGGCAGGCGGGGCCGGGGCAGGCGGGGCCGTCAGGGGCTGTGCAGTTCGGGCCCGGTGTGGGCACGCAGGAGCAGCGGCCGGCGACCACGGCCGAGCAGATCTGGCGCTCCGGGCGGCCGGAGGCCGACACCGTGCAGCGCGGCGCGGGCGGGCGCCGGGTCAAGGCGGCCCGGTCGCGACGGTGGCGCACGATCGGCTCCACGGCGCTCTTCGCGGTGATCATGGTAGGGGCGATCCTGGCCTGGTTCAGGCTGAGCGACGCGCCGGACCTCGCGATCGGGTCCGTGGACGTGAAGGTGGCCAAGAAGTCGTACGGATGCGACGCCACGGCCCTGGTCACCGGCGTGGTCGTCACCAACGGCGGGTCCGGCGTGATCACCTACGAGTGGCACAAGAACCTGGACGACGAGGTCGTCAAGGGCACCGTCCAGACGCGGTCGGACCAGACGTCGTACCAGTTGCCGCTGCGCTGGTCGCTCAACGGCAAGGCCACCGAGAAGGCCACCGCCACGCTGCGCATCGTGAGCCCCGAGCCGGCGCGTACGGACAAGGTCAGCTTCACGTACAAGTGCTGATGCCGCTCGGCCTGCATACCGGAGCGGTTTCTTACTAATCTGGCCAACATGACCACCCAGACCCCCGCGGGCTGGTATCCGGACCCCTATGGCGAGCCCAAGCTCCGCTGGTGGGACGGCAGCCAGTGGACCGACGCCACCCACGTCCAGGAGCAGGGGCCCGCACCGCAGTCCCAGCCCCATCCCCAGCAGCAGCAGCCGGCCTCCGGCCCGCAGCAGCAGGCGCGGCCGGACTGGTCGGCGACACCCGCGAACCCGACCTCGCAGTACGGCGGGCCCACCTACGGGCAGTCCGCCTACGGCCAGCCGGCGCCCACGCAGCCGCACTGGAGCCCGGGCGGTCCGCCCCAGGGGCCTGGCGGTCCGCCCCAGGGGCCCGGAGGCTACGGCCCGCCGCCCAGGCAGGGCAACCCGATGCCGTGGGTGTTCGGCGGCCTGGCGGCGCTCGTGGTGGTCGCGCTGCTCGTCGCGGGCGGGATCTTCCTCGTCAACCGCGGCGAGTCGAGCGCGCTGCCCTCCCCGGGCGACACCTACGTGCCGCCGGAGCAGCCGACCCAGGAGCCGCCCGCGGAGCCGCCTTCTGGGCAGCCGTCGCCCGGCCAGGCCTCCCCGCCGCCGCAGCCCGCCGACGGCCGGATAGCCGACACCCGGACCGGGATCTCGTACGAGGTGCCCGAGGGCTGGTCGGTGCCCCCGCAGCTCAACCCGGACAACCCGCCGCCCAACCGCCAGCTCTGGTCGTCGAGCGTGGAGAAGACCTCGCACGACAACTACGACGGCAAGGGCGGCACCTGGGTCGGCAACGTCAACACGGGCCTGCTCAACGAGCTCTACCCGTACACCGGGGCCTCCGGTCTCCGCGCGACCGCGCAGGCCGTCTTCATGGACTTCGCGCAGTTCTACTCGGTCGCGCACGAGACCAAGATCGCGGCCGACAAGGCCATCAAGATCGGCGACCGCGAGGGCTGGCTGCTGCAGTTCGAGCTGGACTTCACGAAGGCGGCGAAGGAGAACGGCTACAAGTGGAAGAAGGAGACCGGAGCCATCGTGCTCATGGACCGCGGCGCGAACGAGCGGCCGGCCCTCCTCTACGTCTCCGTGCCGGACAATCTCGGCACCGGCGTGGTCGACAAGGTCGTCGGCTCGCTCAAGCCCGCGTGACCAGTGGCACTAGGCTGGTGGGGGTAACAAGCGGGCGGATCGCTCCGAGCCGCTGGGCGAGGAGATCGTATGAGTGACTTGCTGGTCTGGATCGACTGCGAGATGACCGGGCTCGACCTCGGGCGCGACGCCCTGATCGAGGTGGCCTGCATCATCACCGACAGCGAGCTCAACCAGCTCGACGAAGGCGTCGACGTGATCATCAAGCCGCCGCCGGAGTCACTGGAGCAGATGTCGCAGGTGGTGCGCGAGATGCACACCGCCTCCGCGCTGCTGCCCGAGCTGGCCGGCGGGATGACGCTGGCCGAGGCGGAGTCGCTCGTGCTCGACTACATCCGCCACCACGTGCCCGAGCCGAAGAAGGCGCCGCTGTGCGGCAACTCCATCGGCACCGACCGCACGTTCCTGGCCCGTGACATGCCCGCGGTGGACGGCCATCTCCACTACCGGATGATCGACGTGTCGTCGATAAAGGAGCTGGCCCGCCGGTGGTATCCACGGGTCTACTTCGCCGCGCCGGAGAAGCAGGGCGGGCACCGCGCGCTCGCCGACATCACCGAGAGCATCAGAGAGCTGCGCTACTACCGGGCGGCGATCTTCGTGGAGCAGCCGGGGCCTGATTCGGTGACCGCGCGAGGACTCGCGGAGCGGGTCAGCAGCTGAGCCGGGGGGCGGGTCCACGGCTCAGCCGGAGCGGTTCAGCGGCTCAGCCGGGCGTGTCCGCGGATAAGGAGTGGCGTAAAGACTCCCGAACCCCGCTACACTTTTCCTGTGCCGCCTCGCGCGGGCGGCCATGGTGGGTGTAGCTCAGTTGGCAGAGCACCAGGTTGTGGTCCTGGGTGTCGAGGGTTCAAGTCCCTTCACTCACCCCAAGCGCACGACGGCCGGTCCTGATGGACCGGCCGTCGTCGTTTTTCTCCCGACAATCGCCACCAAATCACGACAATGCGGGTTATGCTCGCTGTCTACCGCTAACGCCGGAAGCGCGGGGGCCTCGGCGATCTGACCGTCTTCGCGCCCCCGGAGGCCGGATGAGAGTCGACGACGCAGCGTTCGAGAGCGTGTTCACCTCCCTGAGCAAACGCGAGATCGAGGTCATGGACCTCATCGCCGACGGGGAGTCCAACGGTCAGATCGCGCGGCGCCTGTTCCTCAGCGAGAAGACCGTCAAGAACCACGTGAACCGCATCTACGCCAAGCTCGGCGTGGACAGCCGGGTCACCGCCATCGGCCTCTGGAGGTCCCGCCGCCAGTAACCGGCCATCGGCCGGGGCGTCACGCGGAAAGCCGCGGCCGGGGGCGCCACGCGGAAAGCCGCGGCCTCCAGCCAACGGCCGGCCCGCGGCCGCCCTTCCGCGGCCGGCCCGCCGCCGCCCTTCCACGGTCGGCCCGACGCCGCCCTGCCCGACGCCGCCCTGCCCCGGCTGGCCCGCCGTCGGCCGGGGCAGGCTGCCCCGACGCCGCCCTTCCACGGCCGCCCTGCGCCGGCCTGGCCTCCGGCCGCCGGGGCGGGGTGCGGGCGGCGCCTCAGGCGCCCGGGTCGATGCGGCGGCCGGTCACGCGGGTGGGTCTGATCTTGAGGTATTGGCCGCGGTCGCCGCCCGCCCACGGCTCGACGCCCGTGGCCGCGGCCGCCGCGCGCTCCTCCTCGTCCGTCACGTGGTGCAGCGAACCCTGCACCAGGACGCTCCAGCCGCCCCGCGTCGCCTCCTCGATCCTGTCGACCTCGAAGGCCACGACGTACTCGACGTCGGCCACGCCGGTGCGCAGGTCCTCGTCGGTGGACCCGCCGGTCGCGGTGCGGAAGACGATCGCGCCGTCCAGCAGCCGGAAGTTGACCGGCAGGACGGTGAGCCCGTAGCGGCCGGCGAACGCGATGCGGCCCACGCCGCCGGGCTCCAGCAGACGCAGGCTCTCCTTCTCGTCCAGCGTCACCAGCTCGGGGTGCGCGGCGGCGGGCCCGGCGCCCGCGGGCGGCTCGGTGAGCAGCTCCTCCACGGTCGTCTCCAGGGCTCCGGCCAGCCGGGCGAGCGCCTCGCGCAGCGGCAGCCCGGCCCGTCCTTCGAGGTAGGCGACGTAGCCGGCCTCGACCTTCGCGCGTTCGGCCAGCTCCTCGCCACTGAGGCCGAGCGCTTCGCGCCGTTCGGCGATGCGGTGGCCGAGGCGCTCGATGGTGGTCACTTGCTGCGACATCGGTGATCTCCTCCCAGGGATCACCGTAACCCCATTTCCCGGCGCGCAGGGAAAGGGGGCCTTTCTTCGCACGGTGGTTTAACCGACGCTGACGGAGTCATAGGAGTCCATGGCGCCGTCGAGGGGGAGGAAACCGGTCATGGTACGGAGAACGCGGGTCGTGGTGGTCGGGGCCGGTTTCGCCGGTCTCGCGGCCACCCGGGAGCTGGCCAAGGGCGGGGCGCTGGTCACGGTGGTGGACCGCAACCCGTACTCCACCTTCCAGCCGCTGCTGTACCAGGTGGCCACGGCCGGCATGGGCACGGCGGACGTGTCGTACCCGATCAGGACCTTCGCCGCCAGGTGGCGGAACGTGCGGGCCCGCCGGGCCGCGCTCAGCAAGGTGCTGCCGAACGAGCGGCGGGTGGAGCTGGAGGACGGCAGCTCGCTGGAGTACGACTACCTCGTGCTCGCCACCGGCGTGACCACGAACTGGCTCGGCGTGCCGGGCGCCAGGGAGAACGCGCTGCCCATCTACTCGCTGAACGACGCGGCCACCCTGCGTCGGCGGCTCCAGCACTACCTGGAGGACACGGCGGCCGGGCGGCGCGAGAGCACCGACGTCGTGGTGGTGGGCGCGGGCGCGACCGGCGTCGAGGTGGCCGGCACGCTGGCCGAGCTGCGCCGCCGTACGCTGCCGCTGACGCATCCCGAGGTCCGGCCGGACCAGACGAGCGTGACGCTGGTGGAGCGCTTCGACTACGTGCTGGCCCCGTACAAACCGCGGCTGCGCCAGGCGGCGGAGAACGCGCTGCGCCGGCGCGGCGTGCGGATGCGCCTGGGCTCGACGGTGGCCTCGGTGGAGCCGGACGCGGTGGTGCTGAAGGACGGCACCAGGCTGCCGAGCGACGTGACCGTGTGGGCGCTCGGCGTCACCGCGCCCGACCAGGTCGCCGACTGGGGGCTGCCGCAGGGCAAGGGCGGGCGGATCACGCTCACCGAGGCGCTGAACGTGCCGGACCATCCGGAGATCTTCGTGGCCGGCGACCTGGCCGCGCCGCCGAAGCCGCTCCCCCAGCTCGCCCAGCCGGCGTTGCAGATGGGCAAGCACGCGGCGCGGCAGATCCTCGCCGCGGCCAAGGGCGAGCCGCTGCGGCCGTTCCGCTACAGCGACCCCGGCATCATGGCGACGGTGGGCAAGGCGGAGGCGGTGTTGGAGCGGCCCAGCGGGCTCACCGTGCGCGGGTTCCCCGCCTGGCTGACCTGGATCTTCGTCCACATCGCCTACCTGCTGGGCGGGCGCAACCGGGCAAGCGTGCTGCTAAACTTCTTCTGGCGCTACCTCGGGCCGCGCCGCACCGCCACCAGCGTCACCCAGTGACCGGCGTCCCGGCGTCGAGCGCGGCCGCCAGGGCGCTCAGCCCGTGGTCGAGGTCGGCCTCCGGGATGTTGAGCGCCGGGCGCAGCCGCACCGAGCGGGGCCCGCAGGCGAGCACGAGCACGCCGTGATCCTCCCTGAGCCGGGACACCAGGGCGTCCCTGGCGGCCGGTGAGGGCAGGTCGAAGGCGGCCATCAGGCCGCGTCCGCGCACGCCGGAGACGGTCTCCGGATGCTCGGCCTCCAGCTTGACGAGCCGTTCGAGCAGCACGGCGCCGAGCGTCCCGGCGCGCTCGATCAGGCCGTCGCGCTCGATGATCTCCAGGATGCCGCGGCTGCGGACCATGTCCACCAGCCCGCCGCCCCAGGTGGAGTTGATCCGGCCGCTCACCTGGAAGACGTTGTCGGGCACCAGGTCGACCCTGCGGCCGGCCATGATGCCGCCGACCTGGACCTTCTTGGCGAACGCCACGATGTCGGGCTCCAGCCCGAGCTGCTGGTAGGCCCAGGGCGTGCCGGTCGTGCCGCCGCCGGTCTGGACCTCGTCCAGGACGAACAGGGCGTCGTGCTCGTGGCACAGGCGCTGCATGGCCTGCAGGAACCGGGGGGTCATGTGGTTGTCGCCGCCCTCGCCCTGGATGGGCTCGGCGATGAAGCAGGCGATGTCGTGCGGATGCCGTTCGAACGCGGCCCTGGCCTGGGCCAGGGCGCGCTCCTCGGCCGCCTCGACATCGCCGAGATGGGTGGCGGGCACCTCGACGCGCGGCCAGTCGAAGGCGGGGAAGCGGTCGGTCTTGCCCGGCTCGGTGTTGGTCAGGCTCATGGTGTAGCCGCTGCGGCCGTGGAAGGCCCGCGTCAGGTGCATGACCTGGGTGCCGAGGTCGCGGGAGCGGCCGGCCGCCTCGTTGCGCCGGCTCTTCCAGTCGAAGGCGGTCTTGAGCGCGTTCTCGACGGCCAGGGCGCCGCCCTCGACGAAGAACAGGTGCGGCAGGGCGGGGTCGCCGAGCACACGGACGAAGGTCTCCACGAAGTCGGCCAGGTGCTCGGTGTACATGTCGGGATTGGCCGGTTTGTTCCGCGCGACCTGGCCGAGCAACTGGACGAAATCGGGGTCGAAGGGCGGGTTCACGCCCAGGGGGGCGGAGGCGAAGAAGGTGTAGAAGTCCAGGTATCGGCGGCCGTCACGCGCGTCGACGAGCCAGGATCCGCGGCTCAGCTCCAGGTCGAGCACCAGGCGGTAGCCGTCGACGAGCAGGTGGCGGGCAAGGCGGGTGTGTACGTCCATGTCGCCTCCACTGTGGGCGGACAGGTCGCGCGCATCTCCGGTGAAGCGCCGACCCACACGTAAAAATTACGGTATATGTACCCATCAAGTGAAGTTCTTCAACAAACAGCGCCGAGTCGCTCAGCCGTGCGAGTAGACCACGATCGACACCGCGATGTACTGCACGAGGTACGCCGCGAGGGTGAAGGCGTGGAAGACCTCGTGGAAGCCGAACCACCGGGGCGAGGGATCCGGGCGGCGCAGCCCGTAGACGACCGCGCCGGCGGAGTAGAAGACGCCGCCCACCGCGACGAGCACCACGGCGGCCACCCCGGCGCCCTCCAGGAGCTGCGGCATCACGAAGATCGCGGTCCAGCCGAGCAGCAGGTAGAGCGCGGTGGACAGCCAGCGCGGCGCGTTGAGCCAGAACAGCCGGAACAGCACGCCCGCCGACGCCCCGCCCCAGATGACGCCGAGCACGGCCACCCGCGCCGCGCCCTCCAGGGCGAGCAGCGCGAACGGCGTGTACGTGCCCGCGATGATCAGGTAGATGTTCGCGTGGTCGAAGCGGCGCAGGACGGCCGCCAGCCTCGGCCCGAGCGTGCTCCGGTGATAGGTCGCCGAGATGCCGAACAGTAGCGCCGAGGTGATCGCGTAGACGGCGGAGGCCAGGCGGGCCTGCAGCGTCGGGCCGAGCGCCACGAGCACGAAGCCCGCGACCAGGGCCACGGGCAGCGCGCCCGCATGCAGCCAACCGCGCAGCCTGGGCTTAACGGTCAAGGTCGTCATGAAACCTACGGTACCGTAGGTTAGAGGCCGTTGAGGAAGCGGACGGCGATGGGCACGGCGGCGCCGCGCCCCGATCCCCCGTGCCGGACGAACACGCAGAAGGCCAGGTCATCGCGGTATCCGATGAACCAGGCGTGCGGCCGGCCGTCCGGCGTCTCGGCCGTGCCGGTCTTGCCCGCCACGCCCGCGGGCAGCCCCATCCCGGACGCCGTGCCGTGGTCCACGACGGCCGCCATCATGTCCCTGAGCGCCTGCACGACGCGCTGGTCCATGCGGACGTCCTCGCTCGTGACGCCGTCCACGCGGCGCACCTGCTCCTTCGACAGCAGCCGGGGCGAGCGCCAGGTGCCGTTCTCCACGGCGGCGGCCAGCGCGGCCATGCAGAGCGGCGTCGTCACCACCTCGCCCTGGCCGATCACGTCCTCGGCGAAGGTGTCGACGCTGTCGGTCGCCGGGACGGTGCCGCAGCTCCCGCCGATCCCGGTCACCATCTGCCGGCCGAAGCCCCACGCGGCCGCCGTCTCCGCCAGCGCGGCCGAGGTCAGCCGGTTGGTCGCCTGCTCGACGAACGTGGTGTTGCAGGAATGGGCGAAGGCGTCGGTGAACGTGATGATCCCCCGGTCCACCTCGCCGTCGTTGCGGATCGTACGGAAGCCCGGCACCGTGTACGAGCCGGGGCACGGCACCTCGGCCTGCGGGTCGAGGCCGTGCTGCACCAGCGCCGCCGCGGTGACCGTCTTGAAGATCGAGCCCGGCGGGAAGACGTCGCGCACGGCGCTGTAGTTGTCCTTCAGCCGGTCGGCCAGGCCCAGGATCTCGCCGGTGCTGGGCCGGACGACCACGATGGTGGAGTCCTCCACGGCGTCCAGCGCGCGGGCGGCGGCGGCCTGGACCGGGCGGGAGAGGGTGGTGCGCTCGACGTTCGCCGCCGGCTGCTTGCTGAGCAGCGACCGGTCCGGCTGTCCCGGCGTCTTCAGCAGCAGCTGCCAGCCGGTGTGCGCCTCGGCGAACTCGGGCTTGAGCGGGTCGAGATAGGCGTCGGCGTAGCTGTCGTGCGGGATGCGGTCGCCCTCGCTGGTCACGAACTCGGCCGAGGTCGTCTCGATCTCCTCCAGCTCCAGCCGGGCGCCGTCCTTGAGCAGTGGGTGCAGCGTCTCGGGCGTCCACAGGACCTTCCACGCCCGGTCGCGTACGGCCAGCCGCAGCGTGCCGTCGAACGGCCAGGCCCCTAACTCCGCGAGCCGCCGCACGCCCGCGAACGGCACCTCGGCCGACTCCTCCCCCGTCTGCCTGAGCGGTCCCGGCGTCAGGGCCAGCGACTCGACGTGCAGCTCCTCCGACAGCGCCCGGTGGCGGGTCACGAAGTCCGCCGGCGGCTGGTGGACCAGCCGCTCCATGCCCAGGACGTCTCCTTTGCGCCAGGCCGCGAAGTAGGCCGCCGCCGTACCGGCCGCGCTCCCCTTCACCCGGTCTGCCGCGAAGACGGCGAACGCGCCGGCCCCGACTATCGCGGCCACCGCGACAACGAGCACAATCAGCTTCCGGCGTCGCATACGGTTTCTCCCGGGAGGGATCAGCGTGACACGTGGACAGCGGGAACCGGCGCCTGGGGTCTATCCGGTGACGTTCGGCGAGGTCGAACTTCTCCGGGACCTGGACAGGCAGGACGGCTGGGTGCTGTCCAAGGATGGCGTACCTCAGTCTTATGTGGATCTCAAAGACCCCACATTTCTGGAATTCGAGTACGTACGTCTCATGGCGGACGTGATCGACCTCCTCGACGAGGGACCGCTCAGCTGTCTCCACGTGGGCGGCGGCGCCTGCTCGATCCCGCGCTACGTCTCCGCCACCCGCCCCGGCTCGCGCCACATCGTGGTCGAGCCCGACGGCCTCCTCGTCAATCTCGTACGCGAGCAGCTCGACCTGCGTTCGGTGCCGCGGCTGAAGGTGATCGTGGAGGGCGGGCGGACGGGCACCGGCAAGGTGTGGGACGACACCGCCGACCTGGTGGTGCTGGACGCCTTCACCGGCGCGACCATGCCCATCGAGCTGGCGACGGCCGAGTACATGGGCGACCTGGCCCGCGTCCTGCGCCCGGAGGGCACCCTGCTGGTCAACCTGGCCGACGGCAAGGGCCTCGCCTTCGCCCGGCGGCTGGTCGCGACCGTCACGGAGACGTTCCGGCACGTGGCGCTGCTGGCCGAGCCCGGCATCCTGCGGGGGCGGCGCTTCGGCAACCTCATCGTCGCCGCCTCCCGCGCGGAGCTGCCGGTGGACCTGCTGACCCGTCGCGCGGCCGGTGGCCTGACCCAGGCCCGGTGCGTCCACGGGGAGGCGCTGACGAACTTCGTCGCGGGCGCGGCCCCCATCAGGGACGGCGACCACGTGCTGGCGCCGGTCCCGCCGCCCGCCGTCTTCGGCTGAGCCGCCGTCAGGTGAGCGGGCGGGCCGCGGCGGTCTGCCGCCAGATGAGGCCGTCACGCAGCACCAGCGTGCCGTAGGTCTCCACCCGGTTGCCGCCGACCGTCATCCTGGCCTGGTAGAAGATCACGTCGTCGCTCGTGCGGACCGAGACCAGCTCGTCCACCTGCGGGTTCGCCTCCAGATAGGCGGCGAAGAGCTCGCCGATCGCCGGCGGGCCCTCGGCCACCCGGTCGAAGCGGACCACGACGGCCTCCGGGTGGTATTGAGCCAGCAGGGCGTCGAGATCGCCGGCGGCGATGGCGGCGAGCTGGCGGTCGAACACGTCCTGGGCGGTCATGCGGCGCTGCCTTCCACGGGGCCTTCCACGGGGCCTTCCACAGGGCGGGGGCGGAGGAGGTCGTGGCCGACCTGGGCGGCCGCGTACGCGAGGATCAGCGCCAGCGCGGCGGCGGTGGGCAGCGCGGCCGAGGCGAGCGTGAGCGCGGCGGCGGCCAGGCGCAGCGTGGCGGCGCGGCGCTCGTTCGAGCACAGGTGCTGGACGCCGAGCACGACGAGCACCAGCGCGGCCGGAACGCCGACCGCCCAGCTCGTCGCGGCCGGATGGGCGATGGCGTGCTCGACGCCGATCGCGTACGCGACCAGGCCGAGCGACAGCGGCAGGTGGGAGTAGACCCAGACCTGCCCGGCCAGCCGGGTGCGCAGAACCACGGACTCGTCGGTGTGGCCGAAGTAGAGCCACCAGAAGGCCATCGCGATCGCCACCCCGGCGGCGGCGAGAGCGAGCGTGCCCGGCGTCGTCTCGTGGCCCTTGAGCCCGACGGCCACGGACCTGACGGCCTCGCCGAGCACGATCACCACGAACAGGCCGAACCGCTCGGGCAGGTGCTCGGTCTGCGGCGGCAGCTTGCCCTGGTGACGCCGGGACAGCAGCGGCGTGCCGAGATCGACGAGCAGGGCCACGGCCCAGAACGCGTAACGCGCGGGCGGCTCGACGGCGAGCGAGGCCAGCCAGACGAGCGCGGCGACGGAGAACCCGGCGGCGTAGCGGGCGGTCAGCGGCCTGGCCTCGGGAACGTGCCGCCCGGCCCGGAGGTAGGCGACGACGAGCAGCAGCCTGGCCGCCACGTAGGCGAGCGCGAACAGGCCCGAGCGCTGCTCGATGTCGCCCACGGCGGCGGCCATGGCGGCCACGGCGAGGATCTGCGGCAGGGCCAGCAGCCGGTGGCTGACGTCGTCGGTGTCGAACCGGTTGGCGTAGAAGACGTAGCCCGCCCAGGCCCACCAGACCGGCACGAACAGGCCCACGTAGACCAGGAGACGGCCCTCGCCGAGCGCGGCGGCCAGCTCGGCCACCGCGACCACGAAGGCGAGGTCGTAGAGGAGCTCCAGCCAGGTGACGCGGCGGTGCGCCTGCTCGAAGAGCCGTAATCGGGGTGGCTGCCACTGGCTGGTCAATGCGCTGCCCTTCTTCAGTATGTAATTGTGTAAGTCTCGCACCGCCAGAAGCTTGGACGAAACGGGTTTCCAGTCAGCGCAGCGTCAGGCAGGCGACCCGGTCGCCCGCGGTGCCGGCCTGCGGGCCGCTGGTCACGGTGGGCTTGGCGTGGATCACCAGCGAGCCGGGCAGGCGGGCGGGGTCGAACGCCCAGTCCTGCTTGGCCGTGGAGCGGCCCGCCCCGTCGGCGTCGGTCGTGAAGTCCAGCCAGACCTCGCTGGCCGGGGTGATCTGGCCGGGGTGGTGCTGGTAGTGCGGACCGGCGTCGTCGGGCTTGCCGCCGCAGGGCTTGGCGTGCAGGTGGGCGCCGTAGTGGCGGCCGGGCAGCAGGCCCTCGGCGACGAGCGAGGTGCGGGTCGCGCCCGCCGACGACTCGACGGTGACGCTGACCTGGGCGCCCTCGGGGACGAGCGTGCGGTCGTAGGCGATGACGCCGGTGTCGTTGGTCGTGAACTCGCCCGCCGAGGAGAGGTTGACCTCGCCCGCCTGCGCGGCGGCGCCCGCCGGGGCGGCGCGCTCG
Source organism: Nonomuraea sp. AD125B (assembly GCF_041402765.1). Classification (NCBI taxonomy): domain Bacteria; kingdom Bacillati; phylum Actinomycetota; class Actinomycetes; order Streptosporangiales; family Streptosporangiaceae; genus Nonomuraea; species Nonomuraea sp. AD125B. Next base: position 475,923 of record NZ_JBGLOU010000003.1, read on the forward strand.
CCCGGACCCTCGGCGTGCATGGGCGGGGGCGAGCCCGCGCAGCCGGCGGCGGCGAGCAGAACGAGCAGGAACGCGGGCACACGCATGTGAACTCCCCCAAGGTCCGGAGCCGGCGGCTGCCGAGAGGCCACCCACTCTAACGAGTGACCATGAGACCACGGAGAGTATTGACGGGAAACGGCGCGTCAGGCGCCGTGCTCGGCGGCGATCACGTCGATGAGGGCCGCCAGCGTGAAGTCGAGCTCGGTGAGTCCGCCCTGGTCGTGCGTGGTGAGCGCCAGGTGCAGGGTGCGCCAGCGGATGTCGATGTCGGGGTGGTGGTTGAGCTCCTCGGCCTTGACCGCGATCGCGTCCACGATGCGGATGGCCGTGGGGAAGTCGGGCGCCTCGACGGTGCGCCGGATCTCCTCGCCCTCGCGCCGCCAGGCGGGAAGGTCCTTGAGCCTGCTCTCGACGTCCATGAGGTCACCCTACGGCAGGGCCGGGTCCTTGCCGGGGACGATCCCCCGGCCGCAGAGTGGTCACATGATCGAGGAGTACGCGGACCGCGTCTGGCGCGGCGAGTCGGACGACAGCATCGTGGACGCGGGCCTGGCCGGCGGCGGCGTCCACCCGATCGCCGACGGGGTCGGCTGGTGGCAGGGCTTCGGCAACGCGATCGCCTTCGCGGGCGAGGGCGAGCTCGCGCTCTTCGACACCGGCAGCCCGTTCTCGGCCGGGCGGCTGCACGAGGACGTACGGGCCTGGAGCCGCGCGCCGCTGACCACCGCTTTCTACTCGCACGGGCACATCGACCACGTCTTCGGGCTGGGGCCGTTCGAGGAGTCGGGGCCGCGCGCCACCGTCTACGCCCACGAGGCCGTCGGCGACCGCTTCCGGCGCTACGTGCTCACCAACGGCTACAACGCGGTGATCAACCAGCGCCAGTTCCAGGCGGACGACCTGCGCTGGCCGGCGGAGTACCGCCATCCCGACGTGACCTACCGCGACGCGCTGACCGTACGGCGGGCCGGGGTGACCTTCGAGCTCACGCACGCCAAGGGCGAGACCGACGACGCCACGATCGGCCACGTCCCCGAGCACCGGCTGCTGCTGCCCGGCGACCTGTTCATCTGGGTGACGCCCAACTGCGGCAACCCCCAGAAGGTGCAGCGCTACCCGCGCGAGTGGGTGCACGCCCTGCATCGCATGGCCGCCATGGACGCCGAGATCATGCTGCCCAGCCACGGCGCGCCGATCTTCGGCCGCGACCGGATCAGGCAGGCCCTGCTGGAGACCGCCGAGTGGCTGGAGTCGCTGGTCGGCCAGACCCTGGACCTGCTCAACGCCGGGGCCAGGCTGGACGAGATCATCCACACCGTGCGCCCGCCCGCGCACCTCGCCGACCGGCCCTACCTGCGGGCGCGCTACGACGAGCCGGAGTTCGTCGTACGCAATCTGTGGCGGCTCTACGGCGGCTGGTACGACGGCAACCCGGCCACCCTGAAGCCCGCCCCCGACGCCGTGGTGGCCGAGGCGGTCGCCCGGCTGGCGGGCGGCCCCGCGGCGTTGGCGGACGCGGCGCTGAAGGCGCTGTCCGACGGCGACGAGCGGCTGGCCGGGCACCTGGCCGAGATGGCGGCCCTGGCCGCGCCCGACGACGCGGGGGTGCACCGGGTGCGGGCGGAGGTGTTCGCGGCCCGCGCGGCGAGCGAGCGCTCCCTCATGGCGAAGGGCGTGTTCGCCTGGGCCGCCGCCGAGTCCAGGAAGCGGTCGTGAAGCCGTTACGGTGATGTCCCGTGGAACGGATCATCGGTGTCGGCGTCGTGCTCACCGCGCCCGGCGGGCGCATCCTGCTGGGCGAGCGGGTCAAGGCGGGCGAGCCGCCGTCGTGGTGCCTGCCGGGCGGGGCGGTGGAGCCCGGCGAGGGGTTCGAGGCGGCCGCCGCGCGGGAGCTGCGCGAGGAGACCGGCCTGTCCGACGCCGGGCCGCCCCGGGTCACCGCCGTGGTGCTCGACCATCCCGGTGAGGGCGTGGTGCGGGTGACCGCGGCGGTGACCATGGAGCTGCGCTCGGGCGAGCCCGTGGTCACCGAGCCGCACGTGTTCCGGTCGTGGCGCTGGTTCGCCGTCGGCGACCTGCCGTCGCCGCTGTTCCCGGCGACGGCGCGGGTCCTCGGCGGCCACGGCGAGGGCCACTACCGCGTCACCGGCTGAACCTCGAGGGTCAGCCGAAGTGGGCGCGGGTCTCGGCGAAGGCCAGGTCGGTGCCTTCGAGCGCCTTGGCGACGTCCTCCTCGGTGTGGGCCGCCGACATGAACCAGTTGTGCCACGGGTGCAGGTAGACGCCGTGGCGCAGGCAGGCGTCGCTCCAGTGCATGGCCACCGACAGGTCGGCGTCGCCGTCGAAGCTGAGCCACGGGATGGTCACCGGGCCGGTCTGGTTCACCACGAAGCCGTGCGCCTTCGCCTGGGTGTGGAGGCCCTCGCGGAGCTGGGCTCCCGCGCGTTCCATGGCGGCGATGCCGTCGGTGTCGCGCAGCGTCTCGATGGTGGCCTTGGCCGCCGCCATCGCGACCGCGGAGAACCAGAACGAGCCGGTCGAGTACAACGTCTGGGCCGGGCCGCGCAGCGCGTCGGTGCCGGTGACGGCGGCGATCGGGTAGCCGTTGGCCATGGCCTTGGACCAGGCGGTCAGGTCGGGGCGCACCCCGTACGGCTCCCAGGAGCCCCGCAGGTCGATGCGGAACCCGGCGCGCACGTCGTCGATCACCAGCGCCGCGCCGATCCGGTCGGCGAGGGCGCGGGCCCCGCGCGCGAAGGCCGGCTCGACCAGCTCCTGGTCCTCGAACGAGTCGTGCTTGAACGGCGTGACGATGATCGCCGCCACGTCCCCTTCGACGGTGGCCGCGGCGGCCTCCAGCGACTCCAGCGAGTTGTACGCGAACTCCACCAGGTCGGCCCGCTCGTTCGGCGTGGTGCCCGCGGGCGAGGGCGTGCACCAGGGGTCGGCCCCGTGGTACGCCCCGTGCGCCATCAGCACCTTGTTCCGGCCGGTGGCGGCCCGCGCGACCATGAGGGCCTGGGTGGTGGCGTCGGTGCCGTTCTTGGAGAACATCGCCCAGTCGGCGCTCGGGATCAGGTCCACGAGCAGCTCGGCCAGCTCCACCATGATCGGGCCGGGGCCGTTGAGGCAGTCGCCGAGCGCGGCCTGGCGGGCGGCGGCCTCCTCCACGCGCGGATGCCGGTGACCCAGCACGACCGGGCCCCAGCTGCACATGAAGTCGATGTACTCGCGCCCGTTCACGTCCCACTGGCGGCAGCCCTCGCCCCGCTCGAAGAACTGGGGGAAGCCGGGGGCGAACAGGGCCGCGTTGAGGTGGCCGTACATGCCGCCGGGGACGACTTTGGCGGCCCGCGCGCGGAGGTCGGCGTCGTTCATCGGAGCATCCTTAGGGTCGAGTCGAGGTCGGTGAGGCCGGCGTCGGAGCCGAGCCCGGTGGCGACGCGGGCGGCGGCGGCCGTGCCCCAGCGGGCGGCGGCGAGGACGTCCTCGCCGTGGAGGAGACCGGTGAGGAAGCCGGCGCAGTACGCGTCGCCGCACCCGGTCGTGTCGACGACCTCGGTCTTGAGCGCCGGCACCCGTTCGGCACCGTCGCCGGTGACGACGAGGCTGCCCTCCTCGCCGAGGGTGACGAGCACGCCGCGCGGGCCGTCGGCCAGCAGGGCGCGGGCGGCCTCCTCGGCGTCCGCGGCCCCGGTCATGAGCCGGGCCTGGGACTCGTTCGGCAGGACGTAGTCCACGTGCGGGAGGAACGCCCGCGCCATCCCGAGCAGGTCGGGCATCTCCGACAGCAGGTCCATCGTGACGACGGCGCCGGCGGCGCGGATCTCGTCCAGGAGGGCGAAGAAGGCCGGGTCGCCGAGGCCGAACGTGACGTCCATGCCGCCGAGGTGCACGCCCCTGGCGCGGCGCAGCACGTCGGCGTCGAGGTCGGCGGGGACGACGGAGAGGTTCGCGCCGGGGACGTGGAAGCTGGGCCGCCCGCCGTCCGGCCGGATCGGCAGGATCGAGGCGGCGGTGGCCTCTCCTGTCCTGCGCCGCAGGCAGGAGGTGTCGACGCCGCGCTTGGCCAGCACCATGAGGAGGAAGTCGGCGAGTTCGTCGTCGCCGACCGCGCCCATGGTGACCACGTCGTTGCCCAGTTTGACCAGATCCACGGCGGTGCCGGCCGCCGCGCCGGCGGCCGTGAGGCGGATCTGGTCGACCAGCACGGTGTCCTGGCCCTCGGGGATGTGCTCGACGGGCCTGGCGAGAATGTCGACGATGTGGACGCCGACGGTGACGACGGTCATAGTCTAAATAGACAGACGTCCGAATAAAACGTCAAGAGGAGGTTTCGATGCCGAAGATCGTCGATCACGACGAGCGCAGGCGGGAGGTGCTGGCGGCGGCCCGCCGGGTGATCGTCAGGGACGGCATCGACGCCGCGACCACCCGGGCCATCGCCAAGGAGGCCGGCTACTCCAACGGCGTGCTGGCCCACTACTTCGCCGACAAGGACGAGATCCTGCTGTCGGCGCTGCGCCAGTCGCACCAGCGCATCCGCGAGCGGCTGACCGGCAAGGTGGGAGGCGCGAGCGGCCTCGCCGCGCTGCGCGAGCTGCTGCTGGACAACCTGCCGCTGGACGCCGAGCGCACCCAGGAGTCGCGGCTGGAGGTCAGCTTCTGGAGCCGCAGCCTCGCCTCGGAGCGGCTGGCCGGGGTGCAGCGGGCGGAGGCGGACGAGCTGCGCGCCGTCGTACGCGAGCTGCTGGGCCAGGCGCGGGCGGCCGGCGAGCTGCGCGGCGACCATCCGGACGACGGCCTCGACGACCTGGCCGAGCACCTGCTCGCCCTCGTGGACGGGCTCAGCCTGCACCTGCTGCTCTACCCCGACCGGCTGAACCGGGTGGACGTCGAGCGGCTGATGCTGCGCGCCCTCGACCGGCTATGACCACGATTGCGCTGTATTCGGACGACCGACTAGATTGCGCCCTCATGGACCCTCGCGAACAGCTCTGCGCCTACGGCCGCCGCGCCGTCGAGCTCGGCCTGGTCATCGGCACGTCCGGCAACCTCAGCGTGCGCGAGGGCGACCTCGTCGCGGTCACCCCGTCCGGCGTGGCGCTCGACCGGCTCACGCCCGAGATGTGCCCCCTGGTCGATGTCGAGGGTTACCTGGTGGAGGGCGAGCTGCAGCCCTCCAGCGAGACGCCCATGCACCTCGCGATCTACGCGAGCACCGACGCGCGGGCCGTGGTCCACACGCACTCGGTGTTCGGCACGGTCGTGGCCACGACCATGACCGAGCTGCCGCCGGTGCACTACAACGCGCTGCTGCTCGGCGGCGTGGTCAAGGTCGCCCCTTACGCGACGTACGGCACCGACGAGCTGGCCGCCAACGTGCGCGAGGCGCTGGCCGGCAAGCAGGCCGCGCTGCTCGCCAACCACGGCGGGGTGACCGTCGGGCCCGGCCTGGAGCAGGCGTTCGAGGCCACCCGGCTGCTGGAGTGGCTGTGCGAGGTCTATGTCAGGGGGCTGTCGGTCGGGCGGCCGACCGTCCTCACGGACGAGCAGCTGGCCGCCGTGGTCGAGCGGGCGCTCAACCCGCCGTCGTTCCCCCGGCGCGGCTGACGCGTGACTGCCGGGCCGATCATTGGGTAGACGCCCGGTCCAGTGTCAGTCGCGAGAAAGGAACGATCATGGCCGGACAGGCCAACTCCCGAGACGTCGTCCAGCGCCCCGACGGCACCTGGGCGGTCACCAAGCCCGGCTCCGAGCGCGCGCTGCACACGGCCGCGACCCAGGCCGAGGCGGTGGAGCGGGCCCGCGAGCTGCTGCACCGCGACGGCGGCGGCGAGCTGCGCGTCCACGGCACCGACGGCAAGGTGCGCGACCAGCGCACCATCGCCCCCGGCAACGACCCCACTCCCCCGAAGGGCTGAGCCCGCCGCTACCCCAGCGCCGCCTTCTCGGCCAGCCCCAGCGGCAGGCCGCCGGAGCCGGCGATGCGGTCGTGGAACTCCTTGAGCGACCCCTGGAACGACTGCCGGATCCGGTCGATCTCGATGGCCCCCGTCAGGTACGAGGGCGCCTGGGTGGGCCAGGCGCAGTAGCGGTTGACCTCCCCCTGGGCGGTCCCCGGCGACAGCGACGCCTTCGTGGCCATGAACGTCTCGGCCTCCTCGATCGACATGTCCTCGCAGTGCAGCGCGGTGTCGACGACGATGCGGGCGGCGCGGAAGATCCGGCAGTCCAGGTGGGCCAGCTCGGTGGCGGGCGTGTCGAAGTAGCCCTGCTCGTGCAGGAGCTTCTCGACGTACAGGGCCCAGCCCTCGCTGAAGTAGGGGGTGCGGAAGACCTTCCTGACCGTGCGCGGGTTGCCCGCCATGTACGACAGGTGCCAGTGGTGGCCGGGGTAGGCCTCGTGGACGGCGATCGAGGGCATCTGGGCCCGTGAGTTCGTCCGCAGCCGCTGGCGCACCTGCTCCTCGGTGAAGTCGTCCGGCGTGTACGGCACGAAGAACACGCCGGTGCGCGAGCCGGCCAGCGGCGGCGGCGCCAGGTAGTGGGCGACGGACAGCACCGGCCGGGTGTACTCGGCCGAGGGCAGCACCAGGCACTCCTCGCCGTCGGCGAAGGTGACCAGGTCGCGCTCGGCGACGAAGGCGCGGGCGCGCAGGGTCTCGGCCTCGTACTCGGCCCGCATGTCGGCGAGGGTGGGCGGGTGGTCGTCCATCAGGGACTCCATGGCCGCCCGCCAGTCCTCGCCGCCGTTCACCCGGACGGCGACCTCGCGCATCCTGGCGTCCAGCTCGGCCCAGGCGGCCTTGCCCTTCTCGTGCAGCTCGGCGGCGCCGTAGCCGAGGAGCTCGCGCTCGCGGAGCAGGGTGGAGTAGAGCTTCTCCCCCATGCGCCAGGTGCCGCCGCACTCGAAGCCCTCCAGGAAGGTCACGAGCTCGTCGAAGGCACGGGCGGCGGGCTCGGCGGCCTCGGCCAGCCGGGCGCGCAGCGCGTCGTCCCCGACCATGCCGGGAATGGTGCGGGTGAGGAAGTTGCGGCCGGTCCTGGCCTGGCCGAGGCCGCGCTTGACGAGCAGCGGCGCGGCGAGGTCGGGGTCGAGGTTGGCGCGGCAGGCGGCGAGCACGCCGGGCACCTCGGCCAGCCGGGAGATCGCGGCCGCCACCAGCTCGGGCTCGGGCTTGAGCCGCCGCTGGAACGGGGTGTACATCGCGCCGAAGACCGGCGAGAGGTAGACGCCCGGGTCGCGGCGCCACTCGGGCCAGGACGACGCGATCGCGATCGAGCCTCTGAGCTGGGAGAGGACGAGGTCCCTGTCGATCTCGTCGTCGAGGGAGGCGGTGGGGAGCGCCTGCAGCCGCTCGGCCCAGCGGATCTCCTCGCGCTCGCGGGCGGCCCAGGCGGCGGCCGTGAAGTCGCCGAGGGTGTGATCGTAACCGTCCGCCCCAAGGAGGCTGGCGAGCACGGGATGGTCGGAAAAGTACCACTTGAGAAACTCGTCCACCGACGCACCTTATCCTGAGCCAATGCCCCTCCAGATCACTGGCGCGCTCGGCGATCCCGACCTGCTCCGCCTTCCCTGGGACGTCCCACTCGAAGACTGGCCGCAGCACCATCTGGTGGATCTGCCGCGCGGCATCTCCCGGCACATCGTGCGCTTCGCCCGGCTCGGCGGCAAGGTGTACGCGATCAAGGAGATCAGCGAGCGCTACGCCAGGCGGGAGTACCAGCTCCTCTGGGACCTGGCCAGGCTCGACGCGCCGTCGGTCGAGCCGGTCGCGTACGTCACCGGCAGGGACGACGGCCTAGACGCCGCGCTGATCACCCGGCACCTGCAGTTCTCGCTGCCCTACCGCGCGGTCATGTCCGGCACCCTGCGCCCCGACACGCTCACCCGCCTGCTGGACGCCCTGGCCGTGCTGCTGGTGCGGCTGCATCTCAACGGCTTCTACTGGGGCGACTGCTCGCTGTCCAACACGCTCTTCCGGCGGGACGCGGGGGCGTTCGCGGCCTATCTGGTGGACGCCGAGACCGGCGAGCTGCACCCGATGATCAGCGAGGGCCAGCGGCTGGCCGACATCGACACGGCCCACACCAACATCTTCGGCGAGATGCTGGACCTGGAGGCCGGCGGGCTGCTGCACCCGTCGATCGACCCCATGGAGACCGCCGAGGACATCGTGGCCCGCTACCACCGCCTCTGGGCCGAGCTCAACGACAGCGAGATCATCGAGGAGCTGGACTGGCACCGCGTGGAGCAGCGCATCCGGCGGCTCAACCTGCTCGGCTTCGACGTGGCCGAGATGATGGTGCGGCGCAAGGTCGGCACCGGCCGGCTCATCGTCCGGCCGAAGGTGGTGGACGCGGGGCACCACCAGCGGCGGCTGCTCAGGCTGACCGGCCTCGACGTCGAGGAGAACCAGGCCAGGCGGCTGCTCAACGACCTCGACGGCTTCCGGGTGGCGAAGGGCCTGCGGCACGAGGACGAGGCCATCGTGGCGCACCGGTGGCTGGCGGAGGTGTTCAACCCGACGGTGGACGCGATCCCGGCCGGGCTGCGCGGGAAGCTGGAGCCCGCGCAGATCTTCCACGAGATCCTCGACCACCGCTGGTATCTGTCCGAGCAGGCGGGCGCCGACGTCGGGCTCGCCACGGCGGCGAAGTCGTACGTGGACAACGTGCTCGTGCACAAGCCCGACGAGAAGGCGCTGCTTCCGGACGAACCGGACGAGTGACCTAGTAGGCGAGTCGACCTAGTAAGCGACGGTGATGCGGGTGCGCGGGTGTGCCCCGCGCTCCAGCTCGTCGGCGACGGCGACCGCGTAGTCCTCGGCCGTGATGAAGCTGCGGCCGTCGGCGTCGGCGAGCAGGTCCTCGCGGCCGATCCGGTAGACGCCGGTGCGCTCGCCGGGCGCGATCTCGGCGGCCGGCGAGATGTAGGTCCAGTCGAGGTCGTCCACCTCGCGGAAGAGGCCGAGGGCCTTCCGTCCGGCCAGCGCCTCATTTTTGTAGATGTCCGGGAAGCCGGGCGTGTCGACCAGGTCGTCGCCCGAGGGCGTCTTGAGGCTGCCCGCGCCGCCGACGGCGATCAGCCGCCGCGTGCCGGCCTCGCGCGCGCCGTCGATGACGGCGCGGTTGGCCTCCAGGAACGGGCCCTCCGGGTCGCTGCCGTCGCGCGGCGGCGAGATGGCGAGCACGATCGCGTCGTGCCCCTTGGCCAGGGTGGCGGTATCGCGGACGTCGCCCTTGACCGGGCCTCCCGAGCGGCTGACGCCGGTGACCTCGTGCCCACGTCCGGTCAGCTCGGCCACGATGCGCTGCCCGATCATGCCGGTCGCGCCAAAGACAAGGATCTTCATGAGGTCAACAGTATCTGTTGGATACTGGTTACTTCATCGTGCTATAAGTACCTTATGGATACCGGTGACGTATTCGACCCCCAATGCCCGACCCGCGTGGTCCTGGACCGTATCGGCGACAAATGGTCGATGCTGGTGCTGCTCAGCCTCCGCGACGGGCCGATGCGCTTCACCCAGTTGCGCACCAGGATCGGCGGCGTCACGCCGAAGGTGCTCACCCAGACCCTGCGCGCGATGGAGCAGGACGGACTGCTGACGCGGGAGGTGTTCGCCGAGGTCCCGCCGCGGGTGGAGTACACGCTGACGGGGCTCGGGCGCTCGCTGCACGGGCCGCTGTCGGTGGTGGCCGAATGGGCCGAGCAGAACGTCGCGGAGATTCTCCGCTGCCGCGAGAAATTCTCGTAAATCGCATATTTATCTGCACTGGTGTTGTTTTTCTCCGCCATCGCCGTACAAAACATTAACTCCAGCAACTGATCACGCTTCGCGGCGGTTCCGTACCTCTACGCTGTCTCCGTCCCACCGATGGCGAGGGAGGTACCGTGCTCGGGATCGACACCTGCCTGGCGGAGGTCATGGCCATACCAGGCGCGCTGGACGCCATGCTGGTCGACCACACCAGCGGCATGGCCGTGGCCTTCAGCCAGGCGTCCGGCGTCGAGGCCGACCGCTCCGCCGCCGCGCTCACCGAGGCGCTGCGCGCCACCTCCGACGGGCTCGCCCGTACCTGTCCCGGCGACGTCGTACGCATCGACGACATGATGGTCACCACGGACAAGGGCCACCATCTGCTCCGGCTGATGGAGACCGTCTTCGAGGGGCCGCTCGTCATCTACGTACGCCTCGACCTGGAGCGGGCCAACCTCGCCCTGGCCAGGCACCGCCTCCAGTCCATCGCCGGCCGTCTGACGACGTGAGCCATGACCAAGCTGGACTCCCTCCTCGCCGGGCTCGCCCGAGAGCGCTCGACGGGCGCGCTGCGGGTCGGCCGGAGCGGCACCATCTTCCTGTCGGACGGGCGCGTGACGTACATGGAGTGCGCCCAGACCCCGAGCCTCGAACGGCTGCTCACCGCCAGGGGACGGATGTCGGAGGCGGCCCTGCGGGGCGCGCAGTCCGACGGCGGCTGCGACCGGCTGCTGCGCGAGGGCTCGATCACCCAGGGAGAGCTCCAGTACGCCGTGCTCGGCGTGGTGCTCGACGCGGCCTTCTTCCTGCTGCCGATGAGCGGGACGCGGCCGAAGTTCCGCCCCGGCGAGGAGCACTGGCTGGGCGGGCAGTGGTTCTTCGACGTGGCGGGGCTGGTGCGCGAGTGCGCCAGGCGGCGGGCCCAGCTCGCGGGGATCTGGCCCTCCGCCGACGTCGACACCAGCCCGGTGCGCCCGGCCACCGCCCTGGCCGGGCACGGGGTGACGCTCGACCGGGTCCAGTGGGAGGTGCTCGTCCGGGCCGACCGGAGGGCGACCCCGCTGGAGCTGGCCAAGCAGATCGGGCGGTCGGGCTACTCGGTGCTGCTGGCGGTGCGCCGGCTGGCCGCCGCCGGCCTGCTGTGCCCGCCGGATCCGCCCGGCCAGGACCCGGACCCGCCTTCCGCGGAGGACGAGCGGACGCTGCCCAGGCGGGCCCGCGGCGAGCTGCCGCGCCCGCCCCACCATCCGGAGGCCCCGCGGCTGCCCGCCGGGCCGCCCGTCACGGGGGACCCGACCGATATAGCGCTGCTGTTGCGGCTGAAGAAAGCGCTAGAGGAGCTGTCGTGAGGTTTCCCTCACTCAGGAGGAGGCCACGGGTGGAACCGACGCACGAGGTCCTGGAGGAGATGAGGCTCCTGCGCGAGCGCACGCCGGACGTGCGCGGGAGCGTCGCCTGCACGGTGGACGGCCTGCAGGTGGCCTGCGACCTGCCCGAGGAGATCGGCGAGCAGGCGGCGGCCCTCGCGGCGGCCCTGCTCGCCATGAGCAGGCGCATGCTGATCATGACGCAGCACGGCGCCTTCGAGGAGACGCTGATCTCCGGCACCGCCGGCTTCGTGGCCTTCTACGCCGCCGGCCCCACCGTCGTCCTCACAGTCCTGGCCGGACCCGGCGCGAACGTCGGGCTCCTGCGGCTGGAGGGCAGGAAGACGGCCGCCGCCGTGGCGGCCGTCGCAGCACACAAGCAATGAACCCGGCAGAAAAGGAGGAGTCATGGCGGGCATGGACGTCTCTCTCAAGGAGATGATGACCATCGACGGCGCGGTCGGAGCGGCGGTCGTCGACTACGGCAGCGGCATGGCGCTGGGCACCCTCGGCGGATCGAAGGACCTGGACCTCCAGGTCGCCGCCGCGGGGAACACCGAGGTCGTCAAGGCCAAGCTGCGTACGATGGACTCGCTGGGCCTCAAGGACAGCATCGAGGACATCCTCATCACCCTGGGGGGCCAGTACCACATCATCCGCCCCATCACCGGACGCGGCGGCAAGGGGCTGTTCCTCTACCTCGCCCTCGACCGCGCCCGGGCCAACCTCGCCATGTCCCGGCACCAGCTCCGGGCCATCGAGGAGAAGCTGGAGGTCTGACCACCTGCGCGGCCCGCGCCGGGGGGCGCGGGCCGCGGCGCGTTCAGGCGGTGGTGAGCTTGGTGATCTCGGCCACGAGGTCGGGCCAGAGCGCGCGGGGCAGGTCGTGCCCCATGCCCGGGTACGTCACCAGGCGGGCGCCCGGGATGGCCGCCGCGGTGGCCTGGCCGCCCGCCAGGGGGACGAGCTGGTCGGCCTCGCCGTGCACCACCAGGGTGGGCACGTCCAGCCGGCCGAGCGCCTCGACGCGGCTGCCCGAGGCCATGATGGCGGCGAGCTGCCGGCCGGTGCCCGCCGGGTCGAAGCAGCGGTCGTAGGCGAGGCCGGCGAGGGTGGTGACGCGCTCGTGGTCCAGCTCGTAGCCGGGCGAGCCGATCACCGACCAGGTCCGTACGGCCTGCTCCAGCACGCCGTCACGGTCGGCAGGGGGCCGGGCCATGAGGATCGCGGAGGCCTCCGCGGTCGGCGGCGCGACCTCCGGACCGGGGGTGGACATGATCGAGGTGAGGGTCAGCACGCGCTCCGGGTGGCGGATGGCCAGCGTCTGGGCGATCATCCCGCCCATCGAGGCGCCCACGATGTGGGCCTGTGGCCAGCCGAGGGCGTCCATGAGGCCGGCGGTGTCGTCGGCCATGTCGTCCAGCAGGTACGGCGGAGCCGCGCCAGGGCCGGACACCCCGGCCTCGTCGAAGTGGGTGGAGAGCCCCGCGTCGCGGTTGTCGAACCGGACGACGTGGTGTCCCTGCTCGGCCAGGAGCTCGCAGAGCCCTTCGTCCCAATGGATGAGCTGGGCGCCGAGACCCATGATGAGGAGCAGCGGGCGGCCTCCGGGGGCGCCGAAGCTCTCGTAGGCGATGTCGATGCCGTTGGCGGTTACGCGGGTCGTCACCGGGCCAGAATCTCATTCTGGTCCGGTGACGTAAAGCGTCAGGGCCGAGGTCAGCCCTTGATCAGGCGCCGGAGCCGAGTGCCGGCCACCACCACGGCCCCGCCGCCCAGGGCCAGGACGAACCACAGCACGGCGCCTCTCACGCCGGTGCTCACCTGCTCGGACTCGGCCGCGGGGGCGGGCACGGTCCGGCCGGCGGCGAGCTCGACGGCCGCGCCGCCGGAGGAAGCGCCGGCCTGGTTCTGCGTCTTGGCCTGGGGTGCGACCGCCGTCTTCTCCACGGTCCTCGCCGGCTGCGCGGTCTGCGTCGTCTTCGGCTTCTCGGCGACCTTCGGGGGCTCGGCCGGGTTGTTGTCGCGGCGCGACCAGGCGCCGGTGGAGAAGGGCACCGGGTAGTTCTTCTTGCCGACGCCGGGGCCCCACTTGGTGATGACGTAGTCGACCTTGATGTGGCCCTGGCCGCCGTTGCCGTCCACGTACAGCGTGGAGGGGTTGAACCTGCCGCCGGTCAGCTCGGCGAACGTCTTGGCGTCCAGGTCGAGCATGATGCCCGAGTTGGAGGGCACGCCGGGCCCGCGGTCACCCACGAAGAAGGGCATCTTCTTGCCCTTGTACATGACGTAGCCCTCGGTCAGCAGGGGCCAGCTCGGGCTGGCGGCCAGGCCCTTCTGCATGGGCTTGCCGCTGGCCGGCAGGCCCGTGTCCCCGGCCCGGCCGGAGGCGTCGTCCCAGAAGTAGGAGGCCGTGGTCGAGCCCTTGAGCAGGATCTTCTCGTCGGTGTCGGCGTGGGCGGGGGTGGATACGGCGGTGAGCGCGCCGAACGAGCAGGCGGCGAGCACGGCGCAGGAACGCAGGCCAAAGCGGGGAGACATGAAGCAGTGAGTCCTTTGCGAGGGGACAGGGACACGCGCTCAGGGGAGAAAGGCGCAGCCAGGGGTGAGCACCTGACGGGGGAGGCTGCGCGGAGCGCGGAAAAGAGCCTGGGGTGAAGGGCCGCTCAGCCGGCGGCCGGCACTACGCTCTCGGGAATCTCGACCGGTGGGGAGCCGGCGTCCGGGGGTGTGACGCGGTACGACATGCGGGGGTCCTCTCCATCACGCCTACCGGGTTAGCTGACGGGTTCGGGCGAGGAGATGCCCTACCGGCGTGCTGCCGGATTCACCCCAACGAAGTGGGTCCCCGGTTCCCGAGTGGTTCGGGATTCGGCTGGTTGAATGGCAAGACTAAACCACGCACGCCGGGACGAACGCAAACGAATCGTCATGAATCGGACAAAAGATCTACCTGGCCGCGCGCAAAGAAAAGAGGGACGCGGAATAACCGCGCCCCTCTGGACCTGCCGGAACTGTCTGACTCAGCCGCCGCTCTTGCGCCTGAAGGATCGCTTGTTCGCGGCCGGGCCGTGCGTGCCGTGGATCTTCGACGGATCGCCGCCCCTGCCACCCGCGCCGCCGGCCGCCTGCTGGCCGCGCTTGCGCTCAAGCGCCTCGCGGAACTTGCGCTTCATCTCGTCCTCGGGAGTTTCGCTGACTTCCGGCTCCGGTGATTCCGCCATTGAGGACCTCCATGGTGTTGGGACACCCCCAGCTTCGCACGGGGTCCCTTACGACGCGAAACCGGCGTCAATCTTGGTCTGCGGTACGGCCGGCAACTCCAGCCGCCGTCCCGGCATGGCCGCCAGCGCCACCAGGGCGATCACCGCCCCGGCCACGCCGATCGACGGCACGGCGACGGCCGCGGCGGAGGCGTGCGCGGCGGCGAGGCCCTGCGCCGGAGCCTCCGCCGTGACCGTGGAGGTGTAGAGCGCGCCGCCCACGGCCAGCGCCACGGAGCCGCCGATCTGGCGGAAGAAGGTGAGGTTGGCCGAGGCGGTGCCGAGGTACGCGGGCGGCAGCGCCTGCTGGACGGCCACGGTCAGCCCCGACAGCATCGGCCCCATGCCCAGCCCGATGAGCAGCATCCACCCGGCGAGCGCCAGGCCGCCGGTGTCCAGGGCGAGGTTGACGCAGAGCAGGGTGCCGGCCGCGAGCAGGAACGGCGAAGCCAGCAGCCAGGGCTTGTAGACCCTGGTACGGGACATCAGCAGGCCCATGACGCCGCTGCCCACGACCATGGCCAGCGTCATGGGGTAGATCCGCAGGCCCGACTCGGTGGCGCCGGCGCCCAGCGCCTCCTGGAAGTAGCGCGGCAGGAAGACGACCCCGGCGTACAGGCAGAACGCGGTGACGAAGGAGGTGACGTTGACCAGCGTGTACGTCCGGTTGCCGAACAGGTGCATCGGCATCATCGGGTTGGCCGCCCGCCGCTCCACCGCCACGAACGCGGCGAGCCCGGCCAGCGCCAGCAGGATCGGCCCCGCCACGGGCGCGTCGGTCCAGGTGTGGCCGTCGAGCCCCTTCTCCGTCAGCCCCACGAGCAGGGCGGTGATGGCCACGGTGAAGACGGCGATGCCCGCGTAGTCGGGACGCCCGCCGCCGCCGGTGCCCGGCCTCCAGGGCAGGCGCAGCGCCACGATCGCGATCACCACCGCGCCGAGCGGCACGTTCACGTAGAAACCCCAGCGCCAGCTCGCCTGGTCGGTGAACACCCCGCCGAGGAACGGCCCCGCCAGGTACGCCAGCGCCATCACGCCGCCGAGCGCCCCCTGGGTGCGCGCGCCGCGCGGGCTGCCGGGCGGGAACATCTCCAGCACCAGGGCGAGCGACAACGGCACCAGCGCGCCCGCGCCGAGCCCCTGGAGCGCGCGGAAGGCGATGAGCTGCGTCATGTCCTGGGCCAGTCCGCACAGGGCCGAGCCCGCCACGAACACCACCATCCCGACCAGCAGCAAGGGCTTCCTGCCGTGCTGGTCGGACAGCCTGCCGTAGAGCGGCACCGTGACCGTCGAGGTCAGCAGGTAGGCCGTCACCACCCACGTGTAGAGCTCGCCGCCGCCCAGCTCGCCGACGATGCGCGGCAGCGCCGTGCCGACGATCGTCTGGTCGAGCATCGCGAGGAACATGCCGCCGAGCGCGGCCACGAGGACGAGCGTGCTGCCGTCCCGCGTCTTCATGTCATCATTCACATGTGAAGATTGATATGTAAGCTCTTACATGTCAAGTCTTCGATAAGCTGACGGCCATGTCCCTGCGGATGGCGCTCCTGGGGCTGCTCTCGGTGAAAGGCCCGGCGAGCGGCTACGACCTGGCGAAGAAGTTCGAGATCTCGCTCAACCACGTCTGGCAGGCCGGGCACACGCAGATCTATCCGGAGCTCGTGAAGATGGCGGCCGACGGGCTGGTCGACGCCGGCTCCGAGGGCGCGAGGGGGCGCAAGACGTACACGATCACCCCCGAGGGGACGCGGCGGCTCCACGAGTGGATGATCGAGCACGCGGCGGTGGGCGTGACGCGGAGCGAGGTCGCGCTCCAGGCGTTCATGCTGCCGCTGCTCGACCGGGACGACGCGATCGCGGTGATGGAGCGGATCCGGGCCGGGTTCCAGAGGCGGCTGGCGACGCTGGAGAGCCAGTCCCCCGCCTCGTTCGGGGCGTACGCGCTGAGGCTGGGGCTGGCGCAGACGCGGACCAGCCTCCAGTGGGCCGACGAGGTCCTGGCGGAGCTCAGGGATTCGGCCGGGTAAAAGGACCACGTTCTGCTCGTGGTGTTGCGTTGATGGTCCGCCGGAAACAAATCCCGACATGGTGGACATATCACCTGGACAGCCATGAGCATCCTGGGGCTGGACCTGGCCGTGGATCTGGGGGCCGCGCGCACCCGGATCTACGTCAAGCGCAAGGGCATCGTCCTGGACGAGCCCTCCGCCGTCGTCCGCGACGCCAGGACAGGCAAGATCGTGGAGTACGGCGCGGAGGCCGACCCCGCGAGCGGCCACGAGACCTGCTGGCCCGTCAGCGCCGGCCTGCCGGCCGACGGCGAGCTGACCCGGCGGCTGATCAGGCACTTCCTGCGCAAGGTGCACCGGAGGCCCTTCGCGATCCGTCCGCGCCTGGTCATGGCGCTGCCGGAGGGCGCCACGTCCATCGACAGGGCGGCCCTCCGGGACGTGGCCTACGACGCCGAGGCCCGCGGGCTCCTGCTCGTCCCGCACGGGCTCGCGGCGGCGCTGGGCGCGGGCGTCCAGGTGCGGGACGGCACCGGGCGGATGGTCATCGACATCGGGCGGGACGTGGCCCGCGTGGCCGTCCTGTCCCACGGCGCGGTGGTGGCCTCGGCGACGGTGCCCTTCGGGGGCCGGGCCATGAACCTCGCCATCGTCCGCATGGTCGAGCGCGAGCACGGGCTGCTGCTCGACGAGGCCGAGGCGGAGGAGGCCAAGCGCCGGGCCGGCACCGACTGGAAGCCGTTGCAGCGGCACGTGACGGTCGAGGGGCGGGACGCCGAGACCGGCCAGGAGCGGGCCGTGTCGCTGCCCGTGCAGCTCATCTACGAGGCGACGCGGCAGCCGGTCGAGGCCATCGTGCGGGCCGCCGTCGGGACCGTCGAGGGATGCCCTCCCGAGCTGGTGGCCGACCTCGGGGAGCGCGGCGCGGTGCTGGTGGGGGGCGGCGCGCTGCTGCGCGGCCTGGGCCGGCGGCTGCGCGCGGCGCTGTACATGCCGGTGCGGCGGGCGGAGCGGCCCCTGTACTCGGTGGCGCTCGGGCTCGGCCGGTGCGTGGAGGACCAGCACCTGGTGAGCCGACTCAAGTCGATCATCCATTGATCCCGCGCGGCCTGCCGGAGGCGCGGGGCCTCCGGTAGGGTCCGGAGCATGCGTACCCGCCGATACGCAGCCTCCGTGGCGCTCGCCTGCGCCGCGGCGATCAGCGCGTGCACGGCGGGCCGCGGCCTCCCGACGCTCGACGAGGCCACCAGCCGGCTCGCCGCCGACGCCGACCTCCTCCTGCGCTCCTCCAGCCTGCGCCGCTCCGCGCCACAGCACATCGACGACGGCTCCTGCGCGCCCGGCGAGGTGCGCGGGTCGCTGCGCGCGGAGAGCGAGCGGGTGGACGCCTCCTCCGGCCTGCGGGAGAAGCTCCAGGCCATGGGGTACGCCGAGATCGCCGACGACCTGGACCTGCGCGACGGGCACCAGGACGTGACGGTGCTGCGCGACCCGAGGACGTTGCTGACCTTCGAGCTGACGGTCGCCCGTGGCACGGGCGTCCGCCTGGTCGGCTCGACCACCTGTTACGCGGCCTCCTAGCACGACAGCGAAAACCCCCACGAACGCCGTCAAGGCGGTGAGCGGATCGGTGCGACGACCGGCCGCCGCGGCGTGAACGTTTCATCGCACGCCACCGCGCGCTCGTCACCGGGTCATGCCTGGTGGGGGCGTCCCGGCGGGCCGGCGGGGGCCGTCACAGGCGGGGGCGGGCGCTTGACGGATGCGGCCGCGAGGTATTTGCTCCGCGACACACCACCACCGCAGCAGCCCACGCGGAAGGAGCGCCGCATCGGGCCGCGAAATGTTAGCGCTAACAACACGTCAGGAGGCTCCCTTGACCCCTATCGATTCGGCCCCCGTCCGGACGGCGGGCCCGCGCGCCTGGAGACGCGGCTGCGCCGCCGCGCTCACGGCCCTGGCGCTCGTCCTGGCCACCCTGGCGACGGGGGCGGGCACCGCCGCCGCCGAGTCCAACGGCGGGACGCGGGTCATGCCGCTCGGCGACTCCATCACCGAGGGCACCCAGGTGCCGGGCGGGTACCGGATCGGGCTGTGGCAGCGCCTGCTCGGCGGCCGGTACACGGTCGACTTCGTCGGCTCGCAGTTCAACGGGCCCGCCGGCCTGGGCGACCACGACCACGAGGGCCATCCGGGCTGGCGGATCGACCAGATCGACGCGAACATCGCCGGCTGGCTGCGCTCGTACACGCCGCGCACGGTGCTGCTGCACATCGGCACCAACGACGTCCTGCAGAACTACAACCTGGCCGGCGCGCCGCAACGGCTGTCCACGCTGATCGACCGCATCACCGCGGGCGCGCCGAACGCGGACGTCCTCGTCGCGACGATCATCCCGCTGTCCAACGCCGGTCAGGAGTCGGCCGCCCGCACCTTCAACGCGGCGATCCCCGGCATCGTCCAGAGCAAGGTGAGCGCCGGCAAGCGCGTCCGCCTGGTCGACATGCACAGCAAGCTCACCACCGCCGACCTGATCGACGGCATCCACCCCACCGCCGGCGGCTACGACAAGATGGCCGCCGCCTGGTACGCCGCGCTGCAGTCGGCGCCCGGCAGCATCGGCGAGCCCGGCGACCCCGGCTCCACGGCCGGCGCGATCAGGGGCGTGGGCTCGGGCCGCTGCCTCGACGTGGTCGGCGCCGCGCAGGCGAACGGCACGCCGGTGCAGATCTACGACTGCAACGGCCAGGCCAACCAGCGCTGGGAGGCCACCGGCGCGGCCGAGCTGCGGGTCTACGGCGGCAAGTGCCTGGACGTGTCCGGCCGCGGCACCGCGGACGGCACCCAGGTGCTGATCTGGGACTGCAACGGCCAGAACAACCAGCAGTGGCGCTTCAACGCCGACGGCAGCATCACCGCGGTCGGCGCGAACAAGTGCCTGGACGTGCCCAACTACTCCACGGCCAACGGCGTCAGGCTCCAGATCTGGTCCTGCAACGGCGCCGCCAACCAGCGCTGGACCCGCACCTGACCGCTTGACGTAACCGGACCGTGGTCCATATAGTTCTCGCAACTAACCGGACCACGGTCCGATACTGTCGAGAAAGAGGTGCTCCCATGCCGAAGCTCCTGCACGTCTCCGCCTCCCCGCGCGGCGAGAACTCCGATTCGCTGCGCATCGCCCGCACGTTCACGGACGCCTACCGCGACGCCCACGAGGGCGACGAGATCGAGCACTGGGACCTGTGGGACGGCTCCCTGCCGGACTTCGCCGCCGGCGCGCGCGCCAAGATGACCGTCTTCGGCGGCGGCGAGCCGCAGGGCGAGGAGGCCGCGGCGTGGGCCGCCGCCTGGCGCGCGTTCGAGCGCTTCGCCTCCGCCGAGCGGCTGCTGTTCAGCGTCCCGATGTGGAACGGATCGGTGCCGTACGTGCTCAAGCAGCTCATCGACGTCGTCAGCCAGCCCGGCTGGATCTTCGGCGTCGACCCGGAGAAGGGCTACAGCCACCTGCTGGAGGGGCGCGGCACCCGCGTCGCCGTCGTCTACACCAGCGCCGTGTGGGGGCCGGGGCTCGGCCCGGAGTTCGGCAGCGACTTCCAGTCCACGTACTTCACCGACTGGCTGCGCTGGACCGGCCTGACCGACATCAGCGAGATCCGCTTCCACCCCACGCTCACCGGCGACCGTGACGAGACGCGCCGGCAGGCCGAGGCGCACGCCCGAGAGCTGGCCAAGGGCTTCTGATGGCTCTCGGCGAGGAGGGGCTGCGGCTGATCCGCCGCTGCGGCGCCGCCGAGCACTGGCTGGCGGTCCTGGTGACCACGCGCGCGGACGGCGAGCCGTCCGTGAGCGTGGTCAACGCGGGCGTGCTGCCGCACCCGGTCAGCGGGGAGACGGTGGTCGCGTTCGTGGCGCGCGGCGGCACGGCCAAGCTCGCGAACCTGCGCGCCCTGCCGCGGGCCACGCTCGTGTTCCGGTCGGGCTGGGAATGGGCGGCGGTCCGCGGGCCGGTCGAGCTGGCCGGCCCGGACGACCCGCTGCCCGGCCTCGGCCCGGCCGCGCTGCCCGCGCTGCTGCGCGACATCTACCACGCGGCCGGGGGCGAGCATCCCGACCTCGGCGCGTACGACCGGGCGATGGCCGCCGAGCGACGGGCCGCCGTCCTGCTGCGCCCGGAGCGCTTCACCACCAACCCGCCGGGCACCGAGCACCAGGAGCACCCATGACGGACGACCTCGCACCCGCCGCACCGCCGGTCGCGGCGGGCACCATCCAGATCTGGTCCGACCTGCTGTGCCCGTTCGCCTACGTCGGGCTGATCTGGCTGCGCCGAGCCCGCGCACGGCTCGGGCTCGACGGCCGGGTCAGGGTCGAGCACCGCGTTTTCCCCCTCGAACTGTTCAACGGCCCGCACCCACGGCGCGGCACCGACACCGAGGCCGTCGGGCTCGGGCAGATCGAGCCCGACGCGAACTTCCGCGTCTGGACCGCCCCCGACGACCTCTACCCCCACACCGTGCTCCTGGCCGCCGAGGCCGTGCACGCCGCGAGCGCGCAGAGCCTGGAGGCGGGAGAAGAACTGGACCTCGCGCTGCGCCAGGCGTTCTGGACGCACTCCCGCTCGATCAGTCACCGCCAGGTCGTCCTGGACGTCGCCGCCGGGGTGCCGGGCGGGGTCGTGGACGTGGCCGCGCTGCGCGCCGCCCTCGACGACGGCCGCCACCGCGCCGACGTCATGCGGGACTTCGCGATCTCCGGCACCGACGCGATCACCGGCAGCCCCACGCTGCGCTTCGCCGACGGGACGAGCGCGCACAATCCCGGCATCAGCGTCTCCTGGCAGGGGCCGTGGGCGGCCGGCTTCCCCGTCGTGGACTCCTTCGACGCCGGCGCCTACGACGACCTGCTCAAGCGCGCGGCCCGGTGAGCGGCGGGCTCGTGCTCAAGCGAGTGGTGGTGGGGGTGCTCGCCACCAACTGCTGGATCCTGCACGCGCGCGGCGACCGCCGGGCCCTGGTCGTCGACCCGGGGGACGAGCCGGGCCGGATCCTGGCCGCGGCCCGGGGGCTCGACGTGATGGCCGTGCTGCTCACGCACGCCCATTTCGACCACGTGCTGGCCGTGCCGGACCTGGCCGCCGCGTGGCGGGTCCCCGTCCTGGCGCACCCGGCGGACGCGCCGGTGTGGCCGCACGAGGTGGCCGCCGCGCGGCGCGCCGGCCACTGGGACGCGGGCACCGCGACCGGTGAGCTGCTGGCCCGCGATCCGGCGTCCCTGGCCTTCCCCGCCGGGGCGGTGTTGTGGGACGGCGCGGTCACGCCGGTGGCGGACGGCGAGATCCTGCGGGTGGGGCCGCTGGAGGTGCGGATGCTGCACACCCCCGGGCACACGCCCGGCGGCGTGTCGCTCGCCGTGGACGGGCACCTGCTCACCGGCGACACGCTCTTCCCCGGCGGCCCCGGCCTCACCGGGCCGCCGCTGTCGGACTTCCCGGCGATCATCCGGTCCGTACGCCGGCTGCTGGACCTGCCGGGGACGACCCGCGTCCACCCCGGCCACGGCCCTGACACAACGGTCGCGGCGGAACGCCCTCACCTGGAGTCGTGGGTCGCCCGCGGCTGGTGAGAGACCGACTCCACGAGGCAGGTCACGGCGGCGGCGGCGCGGCCGGGGCCGTACTCGGCCCGCAGGACCCCCGTCACCTCCGCGCTCACGGCCGCCAGGAGGGCGTGGGCCAGCGGCTCGGCGTCGGCGTCCGGACGGGCCTCGGCCAGCAGGATGGCGACGTGGCGGTGCCAGAACCGGTAGGCGCCGATGCGGAACCTGGCGCCGGGGCTGGCGGTCTCGGACATCCTGACCAGGTCCAGGTGCCCGAGCACGTACTCCAGGTAGGCTGCGAAGAAGGCGGCCAGCCGGTCGCGGGCGGGCGCGCCCGGCCCCAGCGGCGGCGAGCCGGACAGGATGCGTTGCTGCAGGTCGCGTTCGCGCTCGTCGAGCAGTGCCGCCGCGAGGCCCGACTTGTCGCCGAAGCGGCGGAAGAGCGTGCCCTTGCCCACCCCGGCCTCGGCGGCGACGGCGTCCATGGAGACCGACTCCACGCCCTTCTCGGCGAACAGCCTGGCCGCGGCGGCCAGCACCTTACGCCGGTTGCGGGCCGCGTCCGCGCGCTCCTTGGGCGGCCGCGCGCCCAGCATCTCCAGCTCCTCCATGTAAACGGACTGTAGTCCACTTTTGTGCCGGCGCGCAACGCTTCTACGGGGTGGAAAGGGCCTCGGTCGGTGAGAGGCGCGAGGCGCGTACGGCCGGATAGAGGCCCGCCACCGCGCCGATCGCCAGCGTGGCCGCGAGGCCGCCCGCCGTCGCCCAGACGGGCACCACCGGGGGCCAGCCGCTGTAGAGCGCGTAGCCGACGGTCACGGCCGTGCCCAGCAGGACGCCGCCGGCCCCGCCGAGCAACGACAGGAGCAGCGACTCCGCCAGGAACTGGGTGCGGATCTGCCCCCTCGTCGCACCCAGCGAGCGGCGCAGGCCGATCTCGGCCCGGCGTTCCAGGACGGAGATGACCATCGTGTTGGCCACGCCGACCCCGCCCACCAGCAGCGCCACCGCGCCCACGCCCAGCAGGAGGCCGGCGAACGCCTGACTGGTGGCCTGCTTGGCGGCCAGCGCGTCGGACGGGCGGGAGACGTCCACCTCGTTCGGCGCCTCCGGATTGGCGGTGCCGGGCAGGACCTCGCGCACTGCCTCCAGCCCGGCCTCCTCCGCCCGGGTGTAGAGGGTCGTCGGATGGCCGTCGAAGCCCAGCCGCTCCTCGGCGACCGGCCAGCCGACCAGCACGCCGTTGTCGAGGTCGGTGGCGAGGGCCACCGGGTTCAGCACGCCGACCACGGTGAAGCGCACCCCGCCGACGACGACCTGCGTGTCCGGTCCTGCCGCGCCGACGCCGAGCCGCCGCGCCGCCGACGCGCCGAGCACGGCCGCGGGAAGGCGTTCGGTGGCCGCGTTGAGCCAGGTGCCGTCGCGCAGGGTCGCGCCGATCGTGGCGGGCAGGTCGAGGCGGGCCGCGTACGTGCTGAGCCCGCCGGTCTGGACCTCGGGGATCCGCTCCGAGCGGTAGACCTTCGCCTCCGGGATCTTGCCGACGGACGAGACGGCCTGCACCGGGCCGACGCGCTCGATCATGGCCTCGGCCTCCACCGGCAGCCGCGCCGCCTCCCCCGTCAGCGTGGCGCCGGCGGAGACGGTGAGCAGGTTGGTGCCGAGGGCGGAGAGCGTACGGTCCAGCTCGGCCCCGGAGGAGGACGAGAGCCCGACCACGCCCACCATGGCCGCGATCCCGATGGCGATGCCCAGCGCGGACAGGAACGCCCGCAGCGGGCGAGTGCGCAGGCCGACCGCGCCGACCCGCACGACGTCACCGGGCCGCATCCTGGCGGGCGCCGGCGGCGTCCTCACCGGCATCGGCCGCGTCCTTTCCGGCGCGGGCCCGGGAGGCTCCAGGGCGCTCATCGGGTCACCCGCCCCTCCGTCGCGAGGACGCCTGCGGCCGAGTCGGCGACGATGCGGCCGTCGCGCATGCTCACCTGCCGGGGCAGGCTGCCCGCGATCTCGTGGTCGTGCGTGATGATCACGATGGTCGTGCCGGCCGCGTTGAGCTCGTGCAGCAGCTCCATCACGCCCGCCCCGGACACCGAGTCCAGCGCACCGGTCGGCTCGTCGGCCAGCAGGAGCGGCGGCTCGCCGGCCACCGCGCGGGCGATGGCGACCCGCTGGCGCTCCCCGCCGGACAGCTCGTGCGGCTCGTGGTCCAGGCGATGCCCCAGCCCCACGCGTTCCAGTGCCTCGGCGGCCCTGCGGCGGCGTTCCGAGCGGCGCAGGCCCGTGTAGATGAGCCCGTCGGCCACGTTGTCCAGCGCCGGGACCCTGGCGGCCAGGTGGAAGTGCTGGAAGACGAAGCCGATCGTGGTCGCGCGCAGCGCCGAGAGCCGGCCGTCCGAGAGCGCCGCCACGTCGTGGCCGTCGAGCCGGACGGCGCCGGAGGTCGGCCGGTCGAGGGTGCCGACGACGTTGAGCAGCGTGGACTTGCCCGACCCCGACGGGCCCACGACCGCGACCAGCTCGCCGTGCTCGACGCGCAGCGACACCGACCGCAGCGCCGCCACCCCGCCGGGGTAGGCGCGGGACACCTCCGTCAGGGCGATCATCGGGTACGTCATCGCGGCATCCCCACCGTCATGCCCTCACGCAGCCCCTCGCCCTCGACCTCGACCCGCCCGCCGGAGAACAGACCGGTCTCGACGGCGACGTACCGGGCCGAGCCGCCCTCGACGACCTGCAGCCCGAACCCGCCCTCCCGCAACGCGACCAGCGCCGCGACCGGCACGGTGAGCACGTTCTCGCGCCGCGAGGCGGTGAAGGTCACGTCCACCGCCGCCCGGTCCAGGCCCTTGGCGGCCTTCACCGCCTTCGCGGACGTGAGGGCGACCAGGGCCTCGACCCTGGTCTCGGGGTCGGCCCCCTGGCCCTCGCCCGGCTTGATGACCGTGGCGACCTCGGTGACCTTGCCCGGCACCGTCGTGCCGTCGGGCAGCGTGACCCGGACCTTGGCGCCCTTCCGCGCCATCCGCTGGTCCTCGGCGTCCAGCTCGGCGGTGACGACCTTGGCCGTTCCCGTGTAGGTCAGGATCTTCTGGCCCGGCTGGGCCGGCTGTCCCTTCTCGGCCTCCAGGCTCTCCACGCGCACCTTCCCCGGCGCGAACACGACCCGCCCCAGCTCCACCACCCCGGTCTCCTCCAGGCCGCGGTCGGCCTGCCACTCCCTGACGGCCGCGGCCGTGCCGTAGGTGTACTCGTCGTCCACGGTGAAGCCGTCGTAGCCGAGGCGGCGGAGGTTGCGCTCCAGGTTCTCGACGTCCGAGCCCTCCGTGCCGACCCTGAGGTCGCGGTAGGCGGGCGTGTCGCCGTACATGAGGATCACGGGCTCGTCGTCCACCCGGTAGAGCGAGCGGCCACGGGCGATCCGCGCGCCGCTCGCGGGCAGCCAGGTGATCGTGCCCGGCCTTCTCGCCACGGCGCCGGTGACCGGGCCGTGGCCGAGCTCGCCGTCGGCGTCCACGGTGTCGTCGAGGGTCTGCCTGGTCACCGTGGCGGTGGCCGGGGGCAGGATCGCGGCCGCGCCGGTCGGGCCGGCCCCGCCCGCCAGCGGGCCGGCGGCGTTGAACGTCACGAACGCCCCGCCCGCGGCGGCCAGGACGACCAGCAGCCCGGCGAACAGGCGGCCTCTCATCCCAGACCTCCCATGCCGGCCTCGGCCATCTCCTTCTGGCACTTCTCCTGGGCGGTCTTGAAGTCGGGGTCCTCGCCGACGTCGCGGGTGATGCGCATCATGCCGCCGTCGGGGTCCGGGAACTTCTCGACGCCGTTGTCCCGCATGCACTGCGCCGCCTTGCGCAGCGCCTCGGCGCGCTTGGGATCGCCGCCGCCCTTGAGCTGGCCGCCCGGGGCCCACTGCTTGCACGCCTGTGCGGCCTGGTCGACCTTCTCCTTCGGCGTGCCGGGACCGATCCTCATCGTGACGCCCTTGCCCGGCTCGGGGTCGGGCATGTCGATGCCGTGCTCGCGCATGCACTGGGCGAACTTGATGCCCTTCTCCTGCGGATCGGCGCTCGGCGGCGCGCTGGTCGCGGCCTGGGTGCCGGTGACCGACGCCACCTCGGAGCCGCCGCCTCCGCCGGCCGCGCAGCCGGTCAGGAGCAGGGCGAACGCGACGGGCGCGGCGGCCAGGGCACTGCGGGCTCGTCCTCGCATGAGTGGTCTCCCCCATCTGGTTGGTACGTCATGTGGGTCTTCGATGGGAGATGCAATAGGCCGGGCTGTTTCCTCCGCGTTTCCTGGTGTCCGGCCCCGCCGCTTACCTCCGCCGAACGCCGTCTGAGCCACACTCGGCTCCGTAGCCGAAGGAAAGGGCCGGAGAGAAGCCATGCGGGTGCTGGTGGTCGAGGACGAGCACGTGCTCGCCGACGCGATAGCCGAGTGGCTGCGTGAGGAGACGCACGCGGTCGACCTGGCGCACGACGGCGAGGCGGCGCTCGAACGCCTCGCGGTCAACGACTACGACGTGGTCGTGCTGGACCGCGACCTGCCGCGCGTGCACGGCGACGACGTGTGCAAGGAGCTGGTGGCCTCCGACTCGGTCACGCGGGTGCTCATGCTGACCGCCGCGGCCCAGCTCGACGACCGGGTGACGGGGCTGTCCATCGGGGCCGACGACTATCTGCCGAAGCCGTTCGCGTTCCCCGAGCTGGCCGCGCGGGTGCTGGCGCTCGGCCGGCGGTCGCGGCCCGCCGCGCCGCCGGTGCTGCGGCGGGCCGGGATCACGCTCGACCCGGCGCGCCGCGAGGTGTTCAGGGACGGGCGGTTCGTGCCGCTGGCGAGGAAGGAGTTCGCGGTGCTCGCCGAGCTGCTGCGGGCGCAGGGCGGCGTGGTCTCGGCCGAGCACCTGCTGGAGAAGGTGTGGGACGAGCACGCCGACCCGTTCACGGGGGCGGTCCGGCTCACCGTGCTCAAGCTGCGCCGCAAGCTCGCCGGCCCGCCCGTGATCGAGACCGTGCCGGGAGTGGGGTATCGGATCGGATGACCGGACGCTGGCGGCCGCGCGGGCCGCGGACGTTGCGGCTGCGGCTCACCCTCGGGTACGGCGCGATCTTCCTGGTGGCCGGGCTGGCGCTGCTCGGGGTCACGTACGTGCTGTTCGACCAGCAGCTCACGCGGTCGTTCGAGGACCGGTTCGTCGCCGCGCCCGGCCTGCACAAGCAGTTCTTCATCGTCAACGGCGACGTGCAGCTCACCGGGGACGCGGCCGTCGAGTGGCTGCGGCGGCAGGAGCTGGAGCTGCGCGGGGCCGCCGGCACCTCGCTGCTCGCGCAGGGCGTGCTCGCGCTGGCCGAGCGCGGGCTGCACGAGCGGATCGCGCTGGAGGGCCGCCCGGCGGACGAGGTCAAGCGGCTCGCCGACACCTTCGACACGATGGTCGAGCGGCTGGACCACTCCTTCGACGGGCAGCGCAAATT
Organism: Nonomuraea sp. AD125B; assembly: GCF_041402765.1. NCBI lineage: Bacteria > Bacillati > Actinomycetota > Actinomycetes > Streptosporangiales > Streptosporangiaceae > Nonomuraea > Nonomuraea sp. AD125B. The sequence goes on from NZ_JBGLOU010000003.1 coordinate 503,440, forward strand.
CGTCGCGAACGCCTCCCACGAGCTGCGCACGCCGCTCACGCTCAACCGGGCGCTGGTCGAGCTGGCCATGCACCGGCGTACGGCCTCGCCGGACGTCAAGGAGCTGGGCGAGAGCCTGCTGGAGATCAACGCCCGGCACGAGCGGCTCATCTCCGGTTTGCTGCTGCTGGCCCGCTCGGAGCAGGAGATCGCCGACCGCTCGCCGGTGGACCTCGCCGACGTGGTGACGCACGTGGTGCGGCAGACGGCCGGCGACGCCGCCGCGGCCAAGGTCACGGTGTACGAGGTGGCCGGCCAGGCGCCCGTCACCGGGGACGCGCTGCTCCTCGAACGGCTGGTGCACAACCTGGTCGAGAACGGCATCAGGTACAACCTGGACGACGGGAGCGGGTGGGTGCGGGTGGTGAGCCGTACGGTGGCCGACGGCAAGACGCAGATCGAGGTCAGCAACACCGGGCCGGAGGTGCCGCCGTACGAGGTGCCGCCGCTCTTCAAGCCCTTCCACCGGCACGGCGCCGAGCGGGTGGTGACGGCGCGGAGCGCGGGGCTCGGGCTGTCGATCGTGCGCTCGATCGCGGTGGCGCACGGCGGCGACGTGAGCGCCCGCCCCCGCGAGGACGGCGGCCTCGTCGTCACCGCCACCCTCCCCCGCGCCCGCCACTGACCGGCCGTCAGTCCCCGCCGAGCAGCGCCCGCAGCGTCGCGTCGGCCCGCCCGGCCTCGACGGTGACGATGTCGTACGCCGCCACCCCCGCCACCGCGAACGGATCCTCGGCCGCCGCCCGCTCGACCCGCTCCCGGTCGCCGACGGCGAGGATCACGCCGCCGAGGTCGTCAGGGACCGTCTGCCCGGACAGCAGGAACATGCCGTCGGCATGCCACCGCTGGAGGTAGGCGACGTGGCCGGGGACATGCGGCGCGACCTCGGCGGGCGGCGCGGTGTAACGCACCAGCAGCACGTGCAGCACCGGCGGGCTCTCATCGGCTGGTCGATCACTCACCTCGGGCGCCTTTCTCCCTCGCGGCTCGCGCTGTGCGGGCACCACCCTGCCAGGCCGGGCCGACAGAATCGGGGTATCGGGGCCGGGGGCGCGGGTAGTGATCGCGGAAACGCACGGGAGGAAGTCGCTCATGTCCGCTCCCTCGATCCCCCGCTTCCACCTGGCCGTGCCCGTGGACGATCTCGACGCCGCCCGGCACTTCTACGGCGAGCTCATCGGCTGCGCCCAGGGCCGCAGCTCCGACAGGTGGATCGACTGGAACCTGTACGGGCACCAGTTCGTCACCCATCTCGCGCCAGGCGCCGCCGGGGAACGGGCGCGCAACCCGGTGGACGGGCACGACGTGCCGGTGCCGCATTTCGGACTGATCCTGACGATCCCGGAGTTCCACCGGCTGGCGGACCGGCTCGGGGCGGCCGGCGTCGCGTTCGTCATCGAGCCGTACCTGCGCTTCGCGGGCCTGCCGGGCGAGCAGTGGACGATGTTCCTGCTCGACCCGGCGGGCAACGCCCTGGAGTTCAAGGCGTTCGCCGACGACGCGCAGATCTTCGCGGTCCACTAGCCGAGGGCGGCGGTGCGCAGCGAGCGGTAGAGCAGGCGGGCGTCGCCCAGGTGGTGGCGTAGCAGCTTCTCCAGGCCGCCGATCGGCACGAGGTTCTGCGGCGCCCGCGGGTCCTTGTAGTCGACGCCGGCGAGCGGCGGCAGCGCCAGGGTCACGGCGTCGGCGAGCCGTACGACCTGGGCGGGCTCCAGCTCGGCGCTCGCCTCGCAGCGCGCGACCCCCGCCCACGGGGCGGAGGAGCGGACCGGCAGCCGGACGTACCAGGCGTGCCGCCGCCAGCTCGTGCCCATGAGGAACACCGGCGTCCGCTGCCCCGGCGCGAGCGCCGCCACCACCGAGGACTGCGGCGGCGGCAGGTAGGCCGTGTGGTGCGTCTTGATGTAGCCGACCGTGCGCGGCAGGTGGGTGCGGCCCCGCAGCGGGCCGTCCACCAGCAGCAGGTCGTCGCTCTCCGTGCGGTGACGCACCGCCAGGTCCACTTCGAGCTGGGTGACCTGCCGCTGCAACGCCAGGGACAGCTCCTCGAAGCTGGCGTCGGCGGCCTTGCTCGGGTGGTAGGTGGCGTGCGGCGTCTTGACCTCGGGGGTGTTCGGGGAGGCGGAGATGAGCGTCCTGCTGACCTCGATCGCGGCCAGGTCGGCGCCCTCCGGGCCGCAGCGGACGATCCCGGCCGCGTACGAGGCCGCGATCCCCGGCACCGGCATCGGCGCGCCGGGGTCCTCGACCCAGACCCGCGCGTCCACGCGGCGTACCCCGTCGGCGACCAGCAGCGTCGTCGGCGGGACCGCGTCGGGCGCGGGCGTGACCGGCTGCCAGGCGGCGGGCTGAAGCTCGACGTCGAGCACCAGCTCGGCGCTGGTGGCGCCCATCTCGGCGATGTTCTCGACGGCGAGCGCGGCGGCGTAGCCCGGGTCCCACGGGTCGACCGTGAAGCCGCTCACGCGATCCCGGCCTTGCGGACGTGGGAGCCCTTGCCGTCGCGGCTGACCTCGAAGCGCACCGGCACCCGCTCGGCCAGCGCGGGCACGTGGGTGACCAGGCCGATCATGCGGTCCTGGCCGGCGGCCAGGCGTTCGAGCGTGGTGGCGACGGTGTCGAGGGTGGCCGGGTCGAGGGTGCCGAAGCCCTCGTCCAGGAAGATCGAGTCGAGGCTCTTGGCGACGGACCCGGACAGCGCGAGGGCGAGGGCGAGCGCGGCCTGGAAGGTCTCGCCGCCTGACAGGGTGCGGGCGCTGCGCCGCAGGCCGGCCTCGGCGTGGTCGATGACCTCGATGTCGCCGGTGCGGTCGGCGAGCGCGAGTTCGTACTGGCCGTCGGACAGCTCGCGCAGCGTCTCCGAGGCCGTGGCGACGAGCACCGCCAGGGCCTCGGCGCACAGCCAGCGCTCGAAGGCGTTGGCGCGCAGCCGCAGCGCGAGCTCGTGGGCCACCTTGGCCTCGTGCTCCTTCATGGCGACCCGCTGCTCCAGGTCGGCGGCGCGCTTGCGTTCCTCCCTGAGCCGGTCGAGGTCGCTCTCGGCGCGGGCGAGCGCGCCGGCGACGGCGGCGCCGAGCTGGTCGGGCGAGGCGTCGCGGGGCGGGACGACGCCGTGCTCGGCCAGGCGCTCGGCGAGCCTGCGGCGGTCGGCGGCGAGGCGGTCGCGGGCGGCCTCGGCGGCCCGGTCGCGCCAGGCCAGCAGCTCGCTCCAGGCCCGGTGCAGGTCGTCACGGACGAGAGGCGGCGGCGCGTCCCCCTGGGTCTCCTCGCCGGGCGCCGGCGGATCTTCGGGCCCGGACCGCCCGCCGGAGTTCAGCGGGTCTTCGCGCCCGGACCGCCCGCCTGAGCTCAGCGAGTCGTCGGGCCCGAAGCGGCCGCCGGAGACGAGGAGGCGGTCGCGGGCGGACTCCAGCGTCTGCCAGGCCGACGCCGTCTGGCGTTCGACCTGGTCGGCGTGGTCGCGGGCGCGCTGCAGCCGGCCGCGCGCGGCGCGTACGGCGGCGCGGGCCTCCCCCGCCACCGCGTCCGCCTTGGCGATCTCCGCGAGCCGGGCCTCCAACTCGGCGCGGTCGCCGGGCGCGGGCAGCGCGGCGAGCCGGGACTCCAGCCCTTCCGCCTGCCTGGCCAGCAGCGACGCCGACGTCTCGGCCTTGGCGTGCGCGGCGCGGGCGCGCTGGGCCTGCTCGCGCGCCTGGGCGAGGGCGCGGTCGGCGGTGCGCATGTCGGCGGGCGAGCGGTGCAGCGGCAGCTCGGCGACCGGGTGGTGGCAGACCGGGCACGGCTCGCCGACGGCCAGCCGGTGCACCAGGTGGGCGGCGGCGTGGGCGTCGCGCAGCCGTTCGCGCCGCTCCTCGGCCGCGCCGGCGGCCTGCTCGGCGGTCTCGGCGGCGGCGGCGAGGTCCGCGAGGCCCGCGACGGCGGCCTCGGCCTCGGCGCGGGTGCGGGCCGCGTCGGCGGCGAGCCGTTCGCGGGCGTCGAGCGCGGCCAGCTCGGCCCGAGGCGCGCCGCGGTCGCCCAGCGCGGCCAGCGCCTCGAACGCCTCGTGCTCGTCGGCCTCCAGCGTGGCGACCTCGCGGGCCAGCGTCTCGACGGCCTCGGCGGCGGCGCGGCGGGCCGAGGCCAGGGTGGGGACGGCCTCCGGCATGGCCAGCCTGGCCAGCACCGCCTGCCGTTCGGCGACGGCGGCGCGCTCCTGCTCGGCGCGGCGGATGTCGCCCTCGCGGGCGCGCAGCAGGTCGAGGTCGGCGCCGATGGCGTCGGAGAGCCGGCGCAGCGCCTCCATGCGCTCGGCCAGCTCGCGCTCGGCCTCCTCGCTCGCGCCGGACAGCTTGGCGAGCTGGTCGCGGGCGAAGGACGCCTCCTGCCTGGCGCTCTCCTCCTCGCGGGCGGCGCGCTGCCTGATCAGCTCGTACACGTCGGCGTCGAGGAGCTGCACCAGCAGGTCCTGGCGTTCGCGCGGGGCGGCGTGCAGGAACTCGGCGAAGCGGCCCTGCGGCAGCACCACGCACTGGGTGAAGAAGCGGTATTCGAGTCCGGTGACCCGCTGCGCCTCGGGGGTGACGCCCTCGCCCTCGGCGAGCGGCTTGACCACGGCCTCGAACGCCTGCTCCAGAGGCGCGGCCGGGTCCAGCTCGTCGAGCCGCGCCTCCTTGGTGCGGACCGCGCCCTTGGCGTCGCGCACCATCGCGCGGACCACGCCGTAGCGGCGGCCGTCGCTGTCGAAGACCATCGCGACCTTGCCGGCGGCGACGGACGGCGCGAGGGCGTGCGCGACGGCGCCCTCCCTGCCCCAGCGTGGCACGGTGCCGTAGAGGGCGAAGCAGACCGCGTCGATGATCGTGCTCTTGCCGGCGCCGGTGGGGCCGACGAGCGCGAAGTAGTCGGTGTCGGAGAAGTCGACGACCACCGGCTCGCGGAAGCTGCCGAAGTGGTCGAGGTGGAGCAGCAGGGGGCGCATCAGCCGGTCACCTCGTCGTAGAGCCGGTCGAACAGGCCGGCCACCTGGTCGTCGTGGCGTCCGGTGGCGGCGAGGTAGTCGCGGAACAGCTCGCGGGGGCTGCGGCCGGCCGTGCCGGCCCGGCGGGTGGCGGGCACCGGGCGGAACTTCTCGTCCAGCATGACGTCCACGGCGGCGCCCGCGAGCAGCTCGCGTACGTCGTCGGCGAGCCCGACCCGGGGTTTCTCCTCCACGACGACCTTGAGCCAGTCGTCGCCGGGGTCGATGCCCTCCAGCTGCTCCAGCGTGCCGCGTACGGTGCGGAGCCGGCGGGCGGAGGAGAAGGTCAGCTCGCGGACCACGGCGGGCCGGCCGGGCGAGACCTCGACCAGCAGCGCGCCGGGCACGTTGCCCTCCTCGCCGAAGTCGACGTTGAGCGGCGAGCCGCTGTACCAGATCGGGCAGGGGCCGGGGATCTGCTGGCGGCGGTGCAGGTGGCCGAGCGCGGCGTACTGGGTGGTGGTGGGGAAGGCGGTCGGCTCGAAGTAGTACGAGAAGATCGACTGGGCCTCGCGCTCGCCGCCGCCGAACGCGCCACCGGGCAGGGTGCCGTGGGTGGTGACGAGGTTGACGGTGTCGCCGTGGAAGCCGGCGGTGAGCGCGCCGATCAGCTCGCCGATGCGGGAGGCGTAGTCGCGGTTGTGCTCGGCGGCGGTGCCGGTCAGCACCTCGGCGGCGCGTACGACGTAGCGGTGCGACAGGAACGGCAGCACCGCGAGGCGCACCGGCTCGCCCGTACGCGCGGTGAAGGCGAGCGTGCCGCCCGCGTCGGGGCGGCGGAAGACGCCGACCACGTGCAGGCCGAGCTTGCCCAGCACGGGCCGGTAGACCTCGAGGAGCTGCGCGTTGTCGTGGTTGCCGGCCAGCACGACGACGTCGCGGTTGTCGCCGCGCAGCGCCATGAGCGCGCCGAGCACCAGCGACTGCGCCTCCGGCGTGGGCGCGGAGGTGTCGAAGAGGTCGCCGGCCACGATGACGGCGTCCACGTCGTGGGTGCGGGCGGCGGCGACCAGCTCGCGCAGCACCTCCCGGTGCTCGTCGAGACGGGACCGGCCCTTGAGCACCTTGCCCACGTGCCAGTCCGCGGTGTGCAGGATCTTCACGAGACCACCTGTGTGTCAGAAGGGCGGGATGTCGTCTTCGATGGCGGACGGGAGGCCCTGGAACGGGTCGCCGCCCGTCCTCGCGCCCGGCCTGTCGCCCGTCTTGTCACTGGCCCGGGGCGCGGCCTCGGCGGGCCTGGTGGCCCAGGCGGGGAACGGGAAGGCCACGGCCAGCGGCACCGGGATTTCCGGCTGGGCCACGAACATGGTGCCCGGCTTGGCGATCGTGGCGCGCTCGCGGACGGCCGGGGGCATCCAGCCGTACTCGGAGCGGGCGGCCTCGGCCGGGTCGAGCCGCCCGGCGACGCGGACGGCGCTGTTGGAGACGATCCGCCGCTCCACCTCGGAGGCGGTCTGCTGGGCGCCGATGAGGATGACGCCGAGCGAGCGGCCCCGCTCGGCGACGTCCAGCAGGATCTCCTTGATCGGGGAGTCGCCCTCGCGCGGCGCGTACTTGTTGAGCTCGTCCAGCACCACGAACAGCAGCGGCTTGGCGCTGCCCGAGGACTCCTTGCGGTGGAACTCGCCGCGCAGCACCACGCCGACCACGAACCGCTGCGCCCGCTCGGGCAGGTTGTGCAGGTCGACGATGGAGACCTGGGCGTCGGAGGTGCTGACCGAGTGGCTGCGGTAGAAGGGCAGGTCGCCGCGGACGATCGGGGACAGCGGGCGCACGGCGCTGCGCAGGCGGCGCAGGAAGGCGTTGACGGTGCCGAGCGGGGTCTGCGCGCCGGTCCAGTCCCTGCGGGTGTCCTCCTCCTGGAGCTGGTCGGAGAGCATCTCGACGAGGTCGGCGAAGGTGCGGCAGGTGGTGCCCTGCACGCGTACGGCGCCGCCGTCGCCGATCGGCTCGGCCCACGACTTCAGCCGGGCCGCGACCTGCCCGACGAGCAGGGAGTAGCCGGCCCGCTCGTCGTCGGCGTCGGCGAAGACGAAGCGCAGCAGCTCCTCCTGGCAGAACTCGACCAGCGTCCAGTAGAAGGCGCTGACGCCCTGCGTGCGGGCGGCGACGTGCGGGACGCCGTTGGGGTCGTTGGGGCGCGGCGGGGCGAAGACGTGGACGCTGCCGAAGGCGCGCGCGGGCAGCCCGAGCCTGGCGTAGCCGTCGCGGGCGCGCTGGTCGAGCCGGGTGTTGTCGTGGTCGAGGAAGAGCAGGTCCTCGCCCTTGACGGAGAAGATGAGCGCCTTGGTGTTGGCGGACTCGGCGTCGAGCACGCCGGAGTTGAAGATCGAGTAGAGCAGGAACGTGGCGAAGGAGGTCTTGGTGGCCACGCCGGACACGCCGGAGATCGACACGTGGGCGCCGCGGGTGCCGTCGAGGAAGTCGAAGTTGACGTAGAGCGGCTGGCCGTCGCGGCCCATGCCGAGCGGGATGCGGCGCTCCATGACGTCGAAGTAGAGCGCCTGGTCGCGGTCGCCGGAGCCGGCCAGGTAGACCTGGGAGCCGGGCAGCGGCGGCACGAACACCTCCGGCTCGACCCGGGTCACCCGCACCTCGGCCACCTCGACCACGGCGGCCGGGAGCGCGCCGTCGGCGATGAGGAACACGTCGGAGTCGTACGCGGCGCCCTCGTGCCGGGCCTCCACCGTGGTCACCACGCCCGCGACCAGCACCGGGCCGTGGCCGGGCACCTCCCGCCTGGTCACCACCACGTCGTCGAGCTGGAGCACCCTGCCCGGCTCCAGGCCCACCCAGAACGACAGCGGCGAGGCCGCCTGCGTGCCGAGGACCCGCCCGACCACCTCACCGGTCACCTGCGCCCCGCCTGCCGCTGTCGCCGCCTGCGGGCTCGCCGCTCCGTTGACCGTCACCAATCCCTCCGCCCCCAACCAACGCCCTTCCCAAGGAGGGTAGTAGGGCGGGCGGGGTGCGTCCGGCTCATTCGGCCGCCGGTACCCCTTTTCAGCCGCCGGTGCGCGTGACGGGAACGCGGTGGACGCGCAGCTCGTGCGCGCCGTCGGCGCGGGTCATCTCGTAGTAGAGCCACCAGTGGTCGTCGTGGAGCAGCGCGTCGAGGTAGCGGACCGAGCCGGTGCCGTACGGGGAGGTGACCCAGGGGCCGTACTCGGACAGCCGCCGCCAGGAGAACAGGTCGGCGGAGACGGCGACCCCGCAGCGTTCCTCGTAGTTCTCGGTGTGGGAGGCCGAGCCGTCGTAGAAGCCGACGTAGCCGCCGCCGGGCACGGGGACGACGCTGTTGAGCCGGGCCTGGTAGCGGTCCCAGCCGGTGCCGACGGGCAGGACCGTGCCGCGCCAGGTGAACGACTCGCCGTCGAGGCTGGTGGCCAGGCCGGTCGGGTGGACGGTCGCGCCGACGTTGTAGATGTCGGCGGTGGCGTGCGCCTCCGGGTCAGGGCGGTCCATGGGCGCGGCGTAGCTGGCGAACAGGTACGTGACCGGCCCGGCCCGCAGCACGAACGGGTCCTTGACCCCTTCGGTGCCGGTGGAGGCCGCGGTCAGGACCGGCCGGGCCCGGGTGACGTCGAAGCGCGACGGGTGCTCGGCGGTGAGCGCGTCGATGCGCCACCGGTTGTCGGCGGGGTCCACGTACGACAGGTAGAGCCGGTAGCCGCCGCTGACCGGCATCAGGCAGAAGCGTTCCATGGAGGGGGTGCCGAGCTCGTCCTTGTGCACGCTCCACACGTCGGTGAACCGCAGGCCGTCGTCGCTCACGGCCACCGCGCACTGCCAGCCCCGCTCGGCCGCCGCGCCCCTCGGCCGCCGCCGGCGGTAGGTGAGCCAGAACCGCTCGCCGTCGTGCAGGACCCCGGCCGCGCCGCTCCAGTAGCCCGGCTCGTCCTTCTCCGGCTCCATCACCACGGAGCCCGCCACCGGATCGAACGCGGACAGCGGAGCGAACACACGATTTGCCACTTTGTCTACCTTTCGTACAAGAAACTGTCCAGGGCGACGGCGGCTCCGCCCACGACCCCGGCGTCGCCGCCGAGGGTCGGACGCTCCACCCGTACCATGTCGCGCAGCACGGGGAACACCTTGGCGCGCAGCGCGGCGCGCACCCGGTCGAAGACCGGCTCGGGAGCCGTGCGGAAGATGCCTCCGAGCAGGATCAGCTCGGGGTTGAGCAGGTTGACCACGCTGGCCAGGCCCGTGGTCAGGTGGCCCGCGACCTCGCCGAGCAGCTCGTCGTCCAGCTCGGCGAGCGGGTCGGGCGAGGGGCGGCCGAGCCGCTCCGCGAGGTACGCCTCCGACACGACGGTCTCCAGGCAGCCGGTCGCGCCGCAGGCGCAGGTCCTGCCCTTCTCGCGTACGCGCAGGTGGCCGAGCTCGGTGACGCCGTACGCGCCGGGACGGAACGGCTGCCCGCCGATCACCAGCCCGGCGCCCACGCCGGTGCGGACGTGGACGTAGAGGAGCGGGTCCGCGCCGCCGGTCGCGCCGTAGCGGCTCTCGGCGAGCGCCATGGCGCGTACGTTGTGGTCCACGACCGCGGGGACGCCGAGCGCGGGCTCCAGCAGGTCGGCGAAGGGCACGTCGCGCCAGCCGAGGTTGACCGACAGGACGTTGCGGCGGTGCTCGGCGTCCACCGGGCCGGGGGCGGCGACCCCGACGCCGAGCAGCCGACCGTCGGGCAGGCCCTTGGCCAGCAGGGACGCCTCCTCGGCGATGCGCGCGACCACCCGTCCGGGCCGCTCGGCGGGGTCGAAGGCGAACGACGCGCTCCGCGTCACCCGGGCCCTGAGGTCGCACAGCCCCAGCTCGACGGTGCCCGCGCCGACCCGTACGCCGATGACGTTGCGCGCGTCGGCCCTGATGCCGATGCCCGTGGACGGCCGGCCGACCCGCTGGCCGGCCCCCTCCACGGCGCCCTCGGCGACCAGGCCCTCGTCGAGGAGCTGGCCGACGACCTTGGTCATGGTGGTGGCCGACAGGCCGAGCCGCCGCGCGAGGTCGGCGCGCGGCTGGGCGCCGTCGTCGCGCAGGCTGCGCAGCACGAGCCGCAGGTGGTGCCTGCGCACGTCCTGGACCGGTGAGATCCGCTCGCCCATCGTCGCCCCTTAAGTAACTACTGGTGAGAAAATAAGGCTTACGTCCGAATTAGGCAATATGTCGCGAATCTGGGGCGTCAGAGTCATAGGCTGCCCGCGTGATCAGCCGTGCCGCCCAGGTGGAGTCCCTCCTGTCGGCCGCCGTCGTCGGCTGGGAGCCGGTGCCGCCCTGGTCCGTGGCGCGGGCGCGGCTCGGCGCGGGCGGGTCGGCGATCGCCAAGTGGACACGCCCGCACGTGCTCCAGGCGCGGGACGACGGCCGGCGGACCCGTACCGAGGTGGCCGCGCTGCGCTTCCTCGCCGACGACCTGGGACTCGACCTCGCGCCGCGCGTCCTCGCCGTCGACCTGGACGGCGGCCTCGTGGTGCTGGAGGACCTGTCCCCGCGTACGCCGCTGGACGGGCTGCTGCACGCCGACGGCCCGGCCCCGCACGCCGCCCGGCTCGCCGCCTTCGGCCGCGCCCGCGGCACGCTGAGCGCCGCCACCGCCGGCCGGGCCGCGGCCTACTACGCCCGGCGGGCCGCGCTCGGCCCGGTCTCCCCCGCCGAGGACCGCGCCGGGCATCTCGCCGGGCACCATGAGCGGGGGCTGCGGGCGTCCGCCGACTTCGGCGCTCCGGTCACCGGCCGCGCGGCGGACGAGCTGGCCGCCGCCGTGTCCGAGCTGCGCGAGCCCGGGCCGTTCCTGGCGCTGAGCAACGGCGACCCGGAGAGCAACAACGTGCTCGTCCACGCCGCCGGCGAGCCGGACGCCCGGCTCATCGACTTCGAGTTCGCCGGGTACACGCACTGCCTGCACGACGCGGTCTGCCTGCACGTCCCCGGACCCGGCTGGCTCTCGGTGGCCGATCCGGGGCCGGCCGCCGCGTACCGGCGGGCTTTGGCGGCGGGCGTGCCCGAGGCCGAGGACGACCGCCGCTACGGCTTCGGCCTCGCCGCGGCCTGCCTCTGGTACGCCCTCGTCCGCGTCGAACGCCTGCCGGCCCTCGACGCCCGACCGCCGGGCGACGACAGCCGGGCCCAGCTCGTGGCGACCCTGGAGGCGGCGGCCGGCGTCGCGAAGGGCGCGCTGCCGCACCTGGCGGGCTGGGCGGACCGGACCGCCGGACTGCTCCGCCGCCGCTGGCCGGACGCGGACCGCGATCTCGGCGGGCTGCCGCCGTACACGCCGCGCCGCCGGGATCTCTAACGGGAGCCGATCCCGGCCAGCTTGTCGGGGTTGGTCACCGAGTAGATGCCGCTGATCCGCTCGCCGTCGGGCGCGAGCTCCACGACGACGACGGCCAGCGGGCTGTCGCCGGAGAAGACGAGCGCGCACGGATCGCCCGCCACCCGCCGGTAGCGGAGGTCCAGGCCGCCGTCGGGCAGCGTCGCGGCGACCGACACGAACAGGGCGGCCACCCGGTCGCGGCCGTGCACGGGACGCAGGCTGGTGGCCGGACCCTTGCCGCCGCCGTCCGTCCACAGGGTCACGTCCGGCGCCAGCACCTCCAGCAGGGCCCTCAGGTCCCCGCCGAGCGCGGCCTCGGCGAACCGCTCGGTGACCCGGGCGTGGACGTCCGGCTCGGCCCGCCTACGGGGGCGCCGCGCGTGCACGTGGCGGCGGGCACGGGCGGCGAGCTGGCGGACCGCCGCAGGCGTGCGGCCCAGGATGCCCGCGATCTCCGGATGGCCGTACCCGAACACCTCGTGCAGCACGAACACCGCCCGTTCGAGCGGCGACAGCGTCTCCAGGACCACCAGCATCGCCATCGACAACGACTCGGCCCGTTCGGCGGCGGCGGCCGCGTCCTCCTCGACCGTGATCAGCGGCTCCGGCAGCCAGGGGCCCACGTACGTCTCCCGCCGGCGGCTCAGGTCCGCGCGGCGGGCCAGCGCCTGGTTCACCGCCATCCGCACCAGATAGGCCCGCGCGTTCTCGACCGGCCCCGCGGCCGGCCTGTCGCGGCGGGCGGACCAGGCCAGCCACACCTCCTGCAGCGCGTCCTCGGTGTCGGCGACGCTGCCGAGCATGTTGTAGACCACCGAGAACAGCAGCTCGCGATGGCCGAGGAACTGCTCCGTGGCGGTCGCGTCCCCTGGGGTCGATGTCATGGCGAACCTCCTCATCCGCCGCCGAAGAGCTCCGTCACGCCCGAAGTGTGACATCGACGCCCGATGTCACACCCGTCCGCCGGGACTCCTCTCTGGTGGCGTCACGACTGATGGAGGAGATTTCGATGCGTACGCTGATCCGCGACGTCCGGTTGTTCGACGGCGAACGGTCCGTCCCGAGGACCGACGTGATGATCGAAGGCGGGTCGATCACCGCGGTCGGCCCCGGCCGGCCGGGCGACGCCGAGGTGAGCGGCGCGGGCAGGACGCTTCTGCCGGGGCTGATCGACGCGCACACGCACGTGTTCGACGGCAGCCTGGCCCAGGCCCTGCGGCACGGGGTCACCACGGAGCTCGACATGTTCTGCCTGCCGCGGATCCTCGGCGAGCAGCGCCGGCTCGCCTTGGAGAGCGACGACGTGGCGGATCTGCGCAGTGCGGGCACCCTGGCCACCGCACCGGGCGGGCACCCGACCCAGCTCCTGGCGGCCCTGGCCGGCACCGTGCTCGCCGGCCTGGAGGCCCCGGAGATCGAGTTCGTGTCCGACCCCGCGCGGGCGCCGGCGTTCGTCCGGGCCCGGCTGGCCGAGGGAGCCGACTACCTCAAGATCGTCATTGACGACGGCAGGGTGCACGGCGCCGACCTGCCGGCGATGACGCCGGACGTCGCCACCGCCCTCACCGGGGCGGCGCACGACGCCGGGCTGCGGGTCGTCGCCCATGCGATCACCGCGTCCGAGGTGGAGATCGCGCTCGACGCCGGCGTGGACGGCCTGGCCCATGTGTGGACCGACCTCGCGCCCGGCGACCCGGCCTCCCGGCGGCTGGCCGAGCGGGCCCGCCGGCAGGAGGTCTTCGTGGTGACCACGCTCGCCTATTTCGAGGCGATCACCGCTCAGCACGTCAGGACCGCCGACTGCGCGCGTCCCGGCAGCTCGGCCAACGCCGCCGGCGCGCTGCGGGACCTGCACCGGGCCGGGGTGCCCCTGCTCGCCGGGACGGACGCCACCCCGTTCACGCCCGCCCACGGCGCCGGCCTGCACCGCGAGCTGGAGCTGCTCACCGAGGCGGGGCTCAGCCCCGAGGAGGCGCTGGCCGCCGCGACCAGCGTGCCCGCCCGGCACTTCGGCCTGGACGACCGCGGCAGGATCGCCCCCGGTCTCCGCGCGGACCTGGTGCTGGTCGAAGGCGACCCGACCCGTGACATCACCGCCACGGCCTCCATCGTGGACGTCTGGCGTCGAGGAGTGCGCCAGACCCGCTAGGCGAGACCTTGCCGACACGCACGGATAGTGGAAACTTGAACCCTTCGTCCCCATCCGTCCGGGAGCCTTCCGTGCGTGTCGCCCTGCTCGTCCCCCTTGCCGCCCTGCTGTTAGGAAGCGCCCCCGCGGCCGCCGCGGCCCCCGAGGTGCTGGACTACACGTGCACCACGACCGCGACCGGCGACAAGCAGAACGTCAAGCTGAGCGTCGAGCTGACCGTGCCGGCCACCGGCGGCGTCCAGCAGCACCTGACGATCACCTGGAAGGGCTCCTACTCCGGGTCGGCGCAGCTTCTCGCGCCCGCGACCGGCCTGGAGGCCGGGCTCAACCTGTACGCCTACGCCGGCATCAGCGGCATCCCCGGCCTGACCTCGGCCACGGGCGTCGCCCAGCTCACCGGCGTCTCCCCCGGCGCGCCGATCACGCTCCCCACGACGACGGTCAACCTGACGACCACCCCGTCGCAGGCGGGCACGGGCAAGGTGCACGCGGCGTCCGTCAACTTCGGCCCCAGCCCGCAGGATCCGGTGATCGAGTGCGAGCTCCCGAGCACCACCAAGCCGGTGGACCACCCGCTGACGATCAGCGCCACGGGCGGGTCGCCCAGCCCGACCCCGACGTCGAGCACCACCCCGAGCCCGACCCCGACTCCCACTCCCACTCCCACTCCCACTGATGACGAGGAGGAGGACCCGGAGGACGACGCCACGGAAAGCTCCACGGCGGTGCCGTCCGGCGGCGTCTCCACGGGAGGCGGCGGCGAGGCCGGTCCCGACGGGCGGGTGCTGATCCTGACCGGCTCCCTGCTGCTGCTGGCCGGCGGCACGGGCCTCGTCCTGCGCCGCCGCCGGCCGGCGTCATGAGCGTGATCGCGAATGTGACCAGGAGCACGTGCCCGAGAGGGGGCCCCGGTATTCCCCGGTTGCGAAGGTTAGCCTAACCTTAGCTTCATGACTGAGGAGATCTCCCTCCGCGGCGCGGAGCTGTGCCTGAGCTACCACGGCACCCCCGTGGTCCAGGACGCCCGCATCGCGCTCCGTCCCGGCCGCGTCACCGCCCTGGTCGGCCCGAACGGCAGCGGCAAGTCGACCCTGCTGCGCGCGCTGGCCCGGCTGCACCGCCCCGACAGCGGCGCGGTGACCCTGGCCGACGGCTCCTCAGCCCTGGACCTCACGCCCCGCGACTTCGCCCAACGGGTGACGCTGCTCTGCCAGAGCCGCCCCACGCCGGGCGGCGTCCAGGTACGCGACGTCGTCGGCTACGGCCGCCACCCCTACCGCCGGCGCTGGCGGGCCGGCGACCCCGAGGGCGAGGTGGCCGTCGCCCGCGCGATGGAGCTCACCGGCGTCGCCGTCATGGCCGACCGTCCCGTGGACGAGCTGTCCGGCGGCGAGCTGCAGCGCGTCTGGCTGGCCACCTGTCTGGCCCAGGACACCGGCGTGCTGCTGCTCGACGAGCCCACCACGTTCCTGGACCTGCGCTACCAGGTGGAGCTGCTGGACCTCGTCCGCGACCTCGCCGACGACCACGGCGTCGCCATCGGCGTCGTGCTGCACGACCTCAACCAGGCCGCCGAGATCGCCGACCACGTCGTCCTGCTGCAGGGCGGCCGAGTCCGCGCCGAGGGCACACCCGCCGAGGTCCTCACGACCGAGCTGCTCACCGCCGCCTACGGCATCCGGATCGAGGTCGCCTGCGACCCCCGTACGGGCACCGTGAGCACCCGCCCGGTCGGCCGGCACACCCGCGCGGTCCCGGTCGCCGTCTGATCTCTCTCAGCACCCTCTCCCCCGATTCACCACACGTCAGGAAAGACCATGCGCAAGACCCTGCTCGCCCTCGCCTCCACCGTCCTGCTCGCCACCGCGTGCGGGACGACCGAGGCCCCCGTGACCGAACAGGCGGGGCCGAGCGGCAGTCCCTCCGCCGCCACCAAGATCACCGTGACCGACAGCCGTGGCAAGGAGGTCACGCTGGACCGGCCGGCGACCAGGGTGGTCAGCCTGGAGTGGGCCGAGACCGAGATCCTCGCCTCCCTCGGCGTCATGCCGGTGGGCGCGGCGGACGTGAAGGGCTACGCCACCTGGGACACCGCCGCCAAGCTCGACGACTCGGTCAAGGACGTCGGCACCCGGCAGGAGCCCAGCGTCGACTCCATCAGCGCCCTCCAGCCCGACCTCGTCGTGATGGAGGCCTCGCGGGACGCGCCGCTGATCGGGCAGCTGGAGAAGTTCGTGCCGGTGCTGGTGACCAAGGGCAGCGACGGCAGCGACAACATCAAGCGCATGCGTGACGACGTCGACATGATCGCCAAGGCGGTCGGCAGGACCGACCAGGCGACCAAGCTGATGGCCGACTTCGACGCCGCCATGGCCGCCGGCAAGCAGAAGCTGGCCGACGCGGGCGCCGCGGGCAAGCCGTTCGTCATGGCCGACGGGTGGAAGCAGGGCAGCACCATCTCGGTCCGCCTGTTCGGCAAGGGCTCGCTGGTCTCCGAGATCGCGGGTCAGCTCGGCCTCACCAACGCCTGGACCGGCAAGGTGGACGAGCAGTGGGGCCTCGGCACCACCGACGTCGAGGGCCTGACCGCGCTCAAGGACCCCGACATCCGCTTCTTCTACAACGCCTCCGACGGCGACGACGTCTTCGCCGACGGGCTCGCCTCCAACGCCATCTGGAAGTCGCTGCCGTTCGTCAAGAGCCAGCAGGTCCACAAGCTGCCCAACGGCATCTGGACCTTCGGCGGGCCGCTGTCGGGCCAGCAGTTCGCCGACGCGCTGGTGAAGGCGTACGCGGGTTGAGCAACGCGCCACGACCCGGCTCGGGCGCGCCGGCCGGGCCGGTTCTCGCGCCCGAGCCGCCGGGCACGCCGCTGCGGCGGCTCGGCGCCGCCGGGGTCTTCGTGCTCGCGCTGGCCGCCGTCGTCGTGGTGGCGGCCGTGCACGTGACGCAGGGCACCTCGTCGATCGGCGCGTTCGACCTGCTGGCGCTGCCGTTCGGCGGCGACGAGGAGGCAGCCCGCGTGCTGCTGGCCTCCCGGCTGCCCCGGCTGCTCGCCGGGGTGGCCGTGGGCGTCGCGCTCGGCGTCGCGGGCTCCCTGCTGCAGTCGGTCGCGCGCAACCCGATGGCCGCGCCGGACACGCTGGCCGTCAGCTCCGGGGCGTACCTGGCGGTGGCGACGGCGGCGGCGTTCGGGCTGGCGCTGCCGCTGCCCCTGTCGGGCGGGCTCGCGCTGGTCGGGGGCCTCGCCGCGGCCGGGCTGGTGATGGCGCTGTCGGCGGGCGGGCGCGCCGGGACGACCCGGCTCATCCTCGCCGGGTCCGCCACCGCCCTGGCGCTCCAGTCGCTCACCAACCTCGTCATGATCCTGTTCGAGCAGGAGACCACCGGGTTGTACGCCTGGGGCAGCGGCTCGCTCGTGCAGAGCGACTTCGGCGCCGTCGCCCAGCTCGGGCCGCTCATCACCGCGGTGCTGGTGGCGGCGGTGCTGATCGGGCCGCGGGTGGACATCCTCGGCCTGGGCGACGACACCGCCGCGGTGCTCGGCGTGAACGTACGCCGGATGCGCGGCTGGCTCGTCCTGATGGCCGTGCTGCTGGCGGCGGCCGCCGTGACGATCGCGGGGCCGATCGGGTTCGTCGGGCTCTGCGCGCCGGTGATCGTGCGCCTGCTGCCGAGGACCATCCCCGGGCTGCACCGCAACCGGGCGCTGCTGCCGCTGTCCGGCCTGGCCGGCGCGCTCATCGTGCTCGGCTCCGACATCCTGCTGCGGGCCGCGCTCGGCGGGCAGGCCGGGGTCGAGGTGCCGCCCGGCGTGGTCACGACGATCCTCGGCGCGGGCGTGATGATCTGGCTGGCGCGGCGCTACCGGGACGCGGGGCCGACCCGCAGGCCGCCTGCCGTACGGACCGGCGGGGCCCGCGGGCGCGGGGCCTTCCTCACCGTGGTGGCGGTCTGCGCGGCGCTGCTGGTCGCGGCGCTGGTCGCCGGTCTGCTCGGCGGCGACCGGTGGCTGCTCACCGGCGACGTGCTCAACTGGCTGCAGGGCCGCTCGGGGCGGGCGCTCACGTTCGTGCTCGACCAGCGCTGGCCCCGGGTGCTGGCCGCCGTGCTGGCGGGGGCCGCGCTGGCCGTCGCGGGCGCCGCGGTGCAGGCCGTGTGCCGCAACCCGCTGGCCGAGCCCGGCGTGCTCGGCGTCACGGCCGGGGCCGGGGTCGGGGCGATCTCGCTGCTGGCCGCCGCGCCGCTGGCCGGCGTCTGGATGATGTCCGTCACCGCCGGCGTGGGCGCGCTGGTCGCGTTCGCCGTGGTGTACGCGCTGTCGTGGCGCGGCGGGCTGCACTCGGACCGGCTGGTCCTGATCGGCATCGCCATGCAGGCGGCCTGCTCGTCGGTCACCGTGCTGATCATCGTCAAGTCCGACCCGTGGAACACCGCGCTGGCGCTGACCTGGCTGTCCGGCTCCACGTACGGCCGGGTGCCCGCCCAGCTCGTCCCGGTGGTGCTGGCGCTGCTGGTGGCCGTTCCGCTGCTGGCCTGGCTGCGCCGCGACCTCGACCTGCTCGCGCTGGACGAGGACACCCCGCGCGTCCTGGGCGTGCCCCTGGAGCCCGTCCGCCTGGCCGCGCTGGGCGCGGCGGTCGTGCTGACCAGCACGGCGGTGTCGGCGGTGGGCGTGGTCGGCTTCGTCGGCCTCGTCGCGCCGCACGCCGCCCGCGCCCTGGTCGGCTCGCGGCACGCGCGGGTGCTGCCGGTGGCGGCCCTGCTCGGCGCGTTGCTGGTGAGCCTCGCCGACACTCTGGGCCGTACGGTCATCGCCCCCGCCCAGGTGCCGGCCGGCCTGGTCACGGCGCTGATCGGCACGCCGTACTTCGTCTACCTGCTCTGGCGGGCCCGCGCCCAGGCCGACGCGAGCTGAGGCGTACGCCGCGAGCCGGGGCAGACTGGACGGATGACATCAACCGATCATCGACCGGTCAGCCCGTTCGAGGAGCGGCTGTGGGCGGCCCATCAGGACGGGCAGACCGCGTTGTGCCTCGCCCTGCTGCGGGACACGGAGCTGGCGCTGCCGATCACCGTGGCCGCGGCGGCCGGGGACGAGCCGCCCGCGTGGGCGACGGTCGCGGACGGCCCGCGTACGTGGGTGGTGGCGTACACGTCGGTGGAGGGCATGCGGCTGGCCACCGGCGGGGCGGCTCAGCACGGCCGGATCGCCGCGCTGCCCGAGCTGGCGGCGGGCTGGCCGGACCCCCGGTGGGGGCTGGCGGTCAATCCCGGGCTGTCCGCCGCCTTCCTGCTGGAGCCGGGTACGGTCGCCAGGCTGGCGGTCCCCACGCTGATCCAGGACCTGCGGCTCGCCCCTGACTCGGGGGTGCCGGCGGTGCAGAAGCTGCTCGCGCCCGCCGACATCCACGACCTGCTGACCGGCGGCGAGCCGCGGATCTCCGGCTACTGCCACCACGCGCTCGACGTCTCGCACATCGCCACGCCGGACGTGCTCGCCGCGGCGCTCGGGCAGCCCGGCATGCTGACGGACGACGGCTCGCTGAACGTGCTGCGCTGGCGGCCCGCCGGCCTGGAGCTCTACCTCACGCCCTACGGCGGGACCGACGAGGAGAGCCGCGCGGCGCTCGCCGGCTGGGTGGTCGAGGAGCCGCCGTTCGTCGGGATGGGCCTGGTGCCGAGCGTCGACCACGTCATCCGCGAGTACAAGGTGTACGACGTGCCGCTCCCCCACGGCGCGGAGATCTGGGAGCTGACCGCCGAGGGCGCCGAGCACCGGCGTGCGATGTACCACGGCGACCTGCGGCGATGGCTGCTCATCGGGACGCGGGCGGCATGAGCGGGAGCTTCTACCTGGCCCGCTGGCAGGGCGCCGACTACCCGGCCAGCCCGGAGCCGCACGCCATGGAGCTGTGGATCCGGCTGCGGAGCCCCGAGCCGCTGGACGGGTTCGAGGAGGTCGAGCCCGGTTGCCACGTGCGTACGGTGCCGGCGCCGGAGTGCGAGGCGCTGCACCTGGTGCGGACCGTCTGCCGCTGGCGGCAGGAGTCGTTCCTCGTACGGGAGGAGCGGGACGGGCAGCTGTGCCTGGAGTACCTCGGCGGTTCCGTGCTGACGGCACGCGGGCTCGGGCTGGAGCGGATCGAGCGCGGGGTCTACCGGCGATGGGTTCCCCGGGAGGAGGTGTCGGATCTGCGCGAGCACGCCATGCCGCTAGATGTCGGGATTCAACACTTTTGATAGATCTCTTGCCTTCTGTTGTTCATGTGACGGAAACTGATCGGTAACACGTGAGTGACGTCGGGGACATGTGAGCTTGGCAACGGGGGTTTGTCGCGTGGAGTCGTCGGAACGGCCGGACGCCGCCGCGATGCGCGCCTACGCCGACGAACTGCGCGAGATGTTCCGGCAGATCTCCGACGCCGGCCAGGAGCTGCACGAGAAGGCCAGAACCCTGCGGACCACCGCGAAGTCGCGCGACGGCCTGGTGACCGTGACCGTCGGCGCCCGCGGCGAGCTCGTCGGGCTCGACCTCGATCCGCGCATCTACCGCCACCCTGACGCGCGCCGCCTGGCCGGCACGATCCTCGACACCGTACAGCGGGCCACGGACCAGGCGCGCGAGCGCGTCGTGGAGATTTTGGAGCCGGTCGTCCCACGCGACGAGCTCCTCGCCCACCTCGACGGCGACCTCGACACCGCCATGGCCCGCTTCGCCGAACGGATGGAGGGCAAAAGGTGAGGCTCTGGGACGGCACACAGATCGCGAAGCCCGTCGTCTACCGCGGCATCACGCAGTGGACGACGATGGCCGACGAGCTGAGCGGGGAGGCCACCCGCCTGATCGCCCAGGTCAAGGCCGCGCTCGCGGCCGAGCCGTGGGGCGCGGGCGCCGAGGGCCGGTCCTTCTACGCCGCCCACTTCCAGGGCGACGGCCCGAACCGGATGCTCACCCAGTACGAGGACCTCGCCGAGGCCATCGTCGACGCCGGCACCAGAGTGCGCGCCAACGTCGACAACACCCTGCTCACCGACGCCGACATCAAGAACGACCTGCAGGCCAACCTGACGATGCAGGTCTGACCCCGGCGACGTGGCGACCAACAACGCCGGCGGCCTCACCAACCCCGGCAGCCAGAACGGCGGCGGACTGCCGAGCGCGGTCGCCGCCGTACGCATCGACCGGGACGTCGAACCGGCCTGGGAGACCGAGGCGCTGCCCGAGTGGGTGGTCACCTGGCTCATCCCCATGCTGTCGGCCGGGCAGAAGTGGCCGGAGGCCAGCGAGAGCGGGCTGTCGAAGCTGGCCCAGGCGTACCAGGCGCTCGGCTCGGCAGCCGTCTCCTCCGCGCCGGAGGCCGGAGCCGCCGTGCGCGTGGTCGCGTCCGGCTGGGCCGCGCCCGCCACCGCCGACTTCGTCTCCAGGGCGCAGTTCCTGTACGGCCACGAGGGCGGCCTGACCGGCGTGTCGCAGAACGCGCGGGCGTACACGCAGCAGGCGAGCGACTTCGCCGTCGAGACGCAATACTCCAAGCTCTCCGTCAACGTCGCCTTCTGGGTGACCGTCGTCGCCATCGCCATCGCCCTGTACGCCGCCTTCTTCACCGCCGGGTCCAGCACCGCGCTCATCGGCCCGTACGCGGCGGCGGCCCGCGCCGCCATCAGCCGGATCCTCGTCCGGCTCGCCATGGCGGGCGGCAGGCCGCTCGCCGCCCGGCAGCTCGCCCGGGTGACCGTGCTCAACGGCGCCACCGGACGCGGCCTCATCACCCGGCTGCTCGCCTCCTCGATCGGCCGCGAGCTGATCGAGGAGATCGGCGAGGAGTTCTTCATCGACGCGGCCGCCCAGTACCAGCAGATGAAGATGGGGACGCGGCAGGAGTGGGACTGGAAGAAGTCCCAGGCCGCGATCATCGGAGCGGGCGGCGGCGCGATCATCGGCACCCGGGTGGCCGGGCCGATGTCCCGCGTCACCAGCCGGGTGCCGGGGTTCGCCGGGCGGGCGCTCACCACCGGCCTCACCAACACCATCGCCTCGCCCGCGGGCAGCTTCATCGCCAACGGGCTCGTGTACGACCAGTGGGGGAACCCGTTCACGCCGGACGCCCTGCTGGGGGGCTTCTTCGGCGGTGCCGGGCGCACCGGCACGATCAGCCCGTTCAACCCGGACGTGTACACGGCGCTCGCGCATCCGATCACCTCGCTCGCCTCCGCGTACGACGCCGCCGCTCGCACCGACGCCGCCCGTGCCGGTGGCGCCCCGCCCGGTGACCCGGCCGCCGGGAGCCCGGTCAACGGCGGGCCCAACGGCAGCGGGCCGAGCGGCGGCGACCCGGCCGCCGCCGCCGTCGGCCGCCCCGGGGGCGCGGATCCGGCGCAGGTCCGCAGCACCGTCTCCACGCCCGGCCGCGCCCCTGCGAACCCCGTCGCCACGAACGACCTCACGGGGGACGACGGGGCCCGGCGTACGGCCACCGGCGCTCCGGACGCCGACGCGTCCAGCCAGCGCCGCCCCGCCAGGAACGCCTCCCAGCCCGCGAACCCCGACCAGCAGCCCCAGGCGCCCTCCGCCCCGGACGCGGACGGCTCCGAACCCCGGCGCACCGGGCAGCAGGGCCAGCCGGCGAGGCAGGCCGACCACACCGCTGCCTCGCAACCGACCCCCGACGCCCAGCCGGACGCCACCCCCGCCCAGCCGGACGCGCCCCCTGCCCGGCCTGACGCCACCCCCGCCCAGCCGGAGGCCACAGCGCCGCAGCCGGAGGCCGCGCCGCAGCCGGACTCCGCCACCGCGCCACAGCCGGACGCGACGGCCGCCTCCCAACCGGACGCGGCCACCGCCTCCCAGCCGGACGCCACCTCCGCGCCGCAACCCGACGCGACCGCCGCCTCCCAGCCGGACGCCACGTCCGCGCCGCAACCGGAGGGCGCCGTCCAGCCAGAGGCCGGCACCACACCGCAACCGAACACCGCTGCCGCGCTGCAGCCCGACGCGGCGTCGCAGCCGGAGACCGCTGCCGCGCCGCAGCCGGACAACGCCGCCGCCGTCCAGCCGGCGGCGGCCGGGGCGACCACGCGGCTGACCGATGGAGTCGGCCCCGCCGACGCCCCCGTCGCCTCCGTGACGCCGGCCGCGCGGGCCCGTACGGCGCTGATCGGCGCGCTCACCGCCGACTTCCCCGGCGCGGTGATCGGCCCGGCCGGCGACCTGCTCGTCCCCACGGCCGACGGCGTACGGACGATCCCTGCCGCCACCATGAACCGCATCAGGACCGCGCTGAACACCCGCGCCACCCAGGTGGACAGCCTCGCGGACCTGCAGGCCGAGGCGTCCGCCCTGCTCCTGATCTCCCAAGCCGCGGCAGACCAGGAAACGGCCCCCGCACCGGACCCCGGCCCCGCACCGGCCCCCGCCACCAGCAAACCGGGCACGGTCACCTCCCGCCCGACCCCCGGCACCCGCTACGTCACCGATGGCCGCCAGGGCCCCGACCTGACCCTCGACGAGGTGAAGACCGCGGTCGCCGAGCTCATGGCCCGCCACTTCCTGACCCAGGGGGTGCTCAGCCTGACCTGGTCGCAGGACGGCAGCACGCTGGTGGTCGAGACCCGCGAGCACGGCACCCACCACTTCCGCCCGGTCGTGGGCGGCCTGTCGCCCGACCTGATGGGCCAGACCGACCTGGCCCAGGGCGAGAACGTCGCCCAGGGCACCGACCAGAACGCCCCGCACGTGGTCCACTTCAACCCGAGGGTCGCGAACGACCAGCTTTCCCGGGTCTGGCTGCACGAGATCACCGACACCCTCCAGGCGACGCAGGCGGAACAGGGCCGCCGGCGTCGTCGCCGCAAGGCCGAGGTCACCGAGGACCTGTGCGTTCCGGCCCAGCTCAACGAGCTGGCCTTCCTGTCCGAGAAGTGGCACCAGGCGCCGACGGTCCAGGAAAAGCGCCTGCTCGCCGTGGACATCGACGGCCTGTCCCGCCAGCTCGCCCTGCGCGGGCAGACCCTGCCGCCCCCGCCCTGGGCTCCCACCCAGGCCACCCGGGCGCAACACACGCCGCCGTTACCGGGCAAGAACCCGACCATCCAGCAGGTACGCGACATCCTGCAGACGCTCGCCCAGGCCGAGCAGCACCTCCAGCTCCAGATCGCCGCGAAGGAGCAGAGCGCCGAGGAGGCCGGCGAGCAGGCCCGCCAGAAGTCCGAGGCGGCCAAGAAGGCGCTCGAACAGCACGACGAGGCCCGCTTCGAGCGGGCGCGCAAGGCCCTGCAGGAGGTCCTGGTGCACCAGGCCACGCAGGCCCGGCACACGAGGATCGCCGAGGCGTACAGCGCCGCCCTGGAGCAGGCGAAGGAGACGCGGCAGGCGTACGAGCAGGCGCTGCAGGCGATGACGTACGCCGCCAAGGGCCGCCCGACGCCGCCCGGCGACGTCCCCGTCGCCACGGTCGCCCAGTGGGTGACCGCCAAGGCCCTCGGCCTGCACCAGCAGTATCTGGACGCGATGGCCGCCGCCCTGCCGGACCCGGACACCCTGCCCGGCGCGATGCCCACGGGACGGCTCGCCCACCTGTCGGCCCTGACCTCCACGGTGAACGACCTGCTGGCGCGCCACGGGTCGGCCCACCGCTTCACGCCGGACGGGCTGGAGCGCGCGCTGCGCGCCGACTTCCACCAGACCGCCTCCCGCGACGGCGTCGTGCTGCGCGTCGGCCAGGGCGCCAAGGCGGTGGAGGTGCGGGTCCGGCTCACCCTCAGCGACCTGGTCGAGGTGCTGGACCCGGGCGTCAAGGCGTCGGAGATGATGGTCGGCCTGTTCTTCCAGGCCTCCCACATCGTGTCGGCCACGGAGGCGGGCAGCTTCGGGTTCTCACGCGGCTTCAACACGGCGGTCCTGGCGCAGCTCCTGCCGGAGGGCGAAGTGCCGCGGCACTTGATGGAGCTGCTGGGCGTGAGCCTCGGCATGGGGAGCGGACGCAACGCGTCGACGACGGGCGGCGCCGGCGTGTTCGCGCAGGGCGGCTCGGTCGCCGACAACCGGAGCGAGTCGCTGCTGTTCGACGCCGCCGCGCGCTGGACCGTGGACATCCAGACCAGCGAGAGCGGCGGCTACCAGGGGACGACGGTGGTCGACTCGGGCGCGCCGGGCGACGCCTCCGCGCAGCGGCTGTGGGTCTCCCACTCCTACACCGACGCGGCCCCGAGCGACCTGATCTGGATCCCGGACGACCAGCGGGACCCGAGGATGCCGAACCACGTCCTGGTCAGCGCCATGACCGGCATGGACGACGCGCTCACCGACGTCATGGAGGCGGCCGGCGGCGAGTACGCCCAGGTGGGCAGCAGGGCCCACGGCGAGCTGCGTACGTTCATGACCGAGCTGTCCCACCGGCTGCGCACCGCGGCCACGCCGGAGGGGCTGGAGCGGGTCTTCGGCGTCACCGGCGAGCCCGATCTCCGGGTGACCGCGAAGACGGAGGTCATCCTGGTGACCGCCGAGCCGGTGGGCGGGCGCACCTCCGAGGAGTGGGAGGAGGAGGTGCTCGTCGACTTCGTCGCGACGCCCGGCGGCACCTCAGCCGGCAGGTCGCTGGAGTTCAACGCTTCGGCCGGGCTCAACCTCGCCGGTCTCCAGGGGGTCAACGGCCCTGGCGACTACTCGCCGAACATCGGCCCGAGAGCGCGGGGTTCCAGGTCGGCGGGATCTTCGTACTCGGCGACCGCGAACAAGCAGGGTCTCGATGTGGGCGTGCACCGCAAGACCAGCCCGAAGCAGGCCTTTCGCCTGGAGACGCGGACGACGTTCACCGTGGAGCGGATCGGCCGGCGGCCGGTCGAGCTGCCGCCGGTGCACAGCAAGGTCGTGGTCAGCATGCGGGAGTCGGCCGCCTACCGCTATGGCCTGCCCGTGTCCCGGGAGGCGCTGGTGCACCGGGACGGCAAGCCGCTCGTCGGAAGGGACGGCCGCCAGGTGCTGGAGGGCGATCTGCTGCCCGAAGCGCCGCCCGGCCGCCTGGCGGCGGCGCCGTACTGGCTCGGTGACGGCCCCGAGCAGCTGCGTGGCGCCGGCACCGCCCTCGTCCAGGACATCGAAGGGCTGGACGAGGACCGTAAGCAGGTCATGAAGGAACTGGCCGAGCGCGGCCTCATCCCGAAGATCGTGAACGGCGTGCCGCAGTACTCCTCCGATCCCCTCGAACGGGCCAGCCAGATACTCAACCAGCAGGAGGTCCTGGAGCAGCTGTCCGCGCACCGGATCAGGTCGGCGTACGACACGCTGGCCCAGGCCGAGCCGGGCGGCAGCGGCGGCCTGGTCGTCGACCTGGTGATGCAGAGCCGCAACAGCGCCCCGGAGCACTACACGCTGGAGATGTCGCTGCGGCAGGACTTCAATGACGTGCGCTACCTCGGCTACACCGTCCACGAGACGAGGGCCGGCCTCGGCATCGGCTCCGACACCTCGGCGCGCGGGTTCAGCAGGTCGCGCACGTACGCGGGCGGCGGCTCCGTCTCCGTGGGAGACGGACCGGAGCAGGGCCATGACGGACTGGCGCACGAGATCGGCGTCAACGGCGGCGGCAACGTCACCCGTACGGTGGGCTCCAGCGCCGGCGGCACCACCAACGTGGTGACGCTCCAGGAGACCACCGGTCCGTTGGCGGCCGTCTCGGTGGCGCACGACTCGAAGTACAGGCTGGTACACCGAGGCAAGGCCGAGACGCTGGCCACGGGCCGGGGACGGGCGAAGCTCCTGTTCGCCGCGGACATGCTCCCGCCGGACACCAGCGCCGGCGCGCCCGCGCCCGTGTCGGTCCCGCTCGGCCCGATGCGGGGCCGGCTGCTGTCGCGGGCCCGGCTGCTCTCCATGGACGTGCGGGGGCTGATCCCCGCCGCGCGGCAGGTGGTCCCGGAGGCGATGCGCGGGGACTCGGCGGCCTACCAGCACTTCGCGGCATTCCTGAGCGGGCGCAACCTCGTCGCCCATCCCAAGCTGCTGAACCAGCCGCTCACCACCGATGTCGCGGTCCGCCCTCAGGGGGTGCCGACCCGGTCGGCCCTGTCGGTGTCCGCCGAGACCGGCGAGGCGGAGGTGCTGGCCGTCGTCGACCAGGTGAACGGCAACATCCTGTTCGGGCTGAACAGCGCGGGCGTCTCCTGGGGCGGCTCCTCCGGCGTGAACGTCGGCGCCTCCGTCAGCGGGTCCGACTTCGACGACAGCGGGACCTCACGGGACGGCGGCGGGCTCACGCTGCCCTCCCGCTCGGGCGGCACCTCCGAGTCCACCTCGCTCCTCGACATCTGGGGCACCGAGGAGCTGACGATCGAGCACGGCCGCCAGTACATCGTTCGCGCCCCCGTGGACCTCACGCTGACCGGGGCGGAGAGCAGGATGAACGCGGTGCCCACGGACAGCCGGATCCCGCTGGGCGAGATCCGCACGGCCAAGGCGCGGGGCAACGGATTGTTCTCGCTCCCCGAGTACGACGCTCTGCTCATGTACGCCGAGCACGACCTCGCGCTGTCCGGCCGCCTGGTGGGCGACGCGGTCGAGCGGTTCCTCAACGGCAGCCTCACCCTCGACCCGACCCTCGCCGTGCCCCTGGTGCAGCGCTACCTCCAGGACCTCACCGCGGCGCGGGCGGCGGGCGAGGACGTCCAGTACGCCGCCCGGCACACCCCGGAGGCCCTGCTCGCCAAGATCAGGGAGGTGACGGGGCTCGGGCCGGCGGCGACCACGGCCCAGCAGGGCGGCGTGGACCAGCAGCTCGACGAGGCACTGCGGGATGCCGCGGCCCAGATCGAGAGCTCCAGGGACGTCGTGATCGCCTCGTCGTACGACCGGGCGACGGGCATCGGCACCACCGAGTCACTGGAACTGACGGATGAGCAGGGCGATCCGGTCGACCCGCTGGACGCGGTGCTCGGCACGGTGGACGCCGCCTATCCCGGCATGACGGACACCAGCCCGACGCTGCGCGAGGAGATCAACGTCGACTTCTCTCGGGACGCGCTGCTCATCCAGGTTCCCGACATGTGGTCGCGGACGGGCTACGAGCGGACCTACCACGTACAGGCCGGGGCGCAGGACTCCCGGGCCGAGGAGGTGACGGTCCGGGCGCGGCTGGTGTACGACGACGAGGGCGACTCCCGCCAGGGCAGGATGCTCACACACACCTCGCAGGCCGGCACCATCGTCCAGCACTACCGCTACTTCGACCGGACGAGGTCCGCGTCCTACAACGGCTCCTACTCGGCGGGCGTGGACGTCAGCGCGACGGACAACGGCGAGGGGCAGGGCGTCGGCCTGTCGACGGACCGCAACCGCTCGTACTCGGTCGCGGTGAACCAGCAGGACGTACGGCTCCAGCGGATGAGCCAGTTCGCCGGGCACTACCGGGTGGAGCAGACGCCGAGGCTGGTCATCGAGGTCGAGCGGCGGCAGGTGCGCAAGGGCAGGGTGTCCGAGACCGCCGCCAAGCTCACCCGCAGGGTCCGCTACGCCAAGGCCACCTACCGCGCCCGCCTCGTCCGGCGCATCCCGACCGGCTTCGTCGTCAACGCGGCCCGGGACCCGGGCCCGGTCGCCCTCACGATCGACCCGCGCCGGGTCGAGCTGCACCCCGGCCACTTCCCGCAGGGACTCTGGGACGACCCCGGCAGGCCCACTCTCCTGGAGGTCGTCACCGCGCAGTTCACGAAGATGCTGGGCCGCGCCGCCGTCGCCGAGCGCAGGAACGAGCTGGTCAGGCGGCTGTCACCGTCGGGACTGGTGACCGCGTTCGAGCGCATGGCCGGGCCTGAAGGGCACATCGAACGGATCTCGCGGCTGAAGTTCAAGGACCAGGGCGCCCAGGTGCGGATCCAGGCCCGCCTGTCGGACCTCACTGTCGTCGCCGGCCCGTACGAGGGGGAGAAGGGCGAGGTGGACCGCGCGGCCGACGCCACCAACACCACCGTCTCGCGGGGCCGCGTGCTGCCCGTCGGCGTGGCGGGCAACGCCGACCACTCCGACACCGGCCTGAACGGCGGCGTGCGGACGGGCGAGCAGACGTCCGAGAGCGTGTCCGACCACCACGGAGCCCGCCGCGAGCGCAGCAAGTTCGAGAGCGGCCGCCTCTACAACGTGCGGCTCCGGGTGGACTACGACCTCACCTTCGAGTACGTCGCCCGGCTGCGCGGCCAGGACGAGCGGGTCGTCGGCGACCCCATCCACCTGCCGGGCGCCACGAGCGGCGAGGTCGAGGTGACGCTGACGGAGAACGAGCTGGCGGACCTGCGGTCCCGGATGGAGAACGGCGTGCGGCTCACCCCGGCGCCCGTCGCCCCCGACCGGACGGCCGTCTTCGTGTCCACCCAGAACGTGCACGGGCTCGTCCAGATCGTGGAGGCCGCCCGGCTGGCCGCCCGCGAGCGCGGCGAGGCGGTCCGCGTGGCGGTCCGCGAGACGGACGGCGTCCACCGCTACCTGGCCTTCCCCGACGGTTCCCTGCTCAGCCAGACCCCGGACGGCGGGTTCGCTCAGGCGCTCGCCACCGTCCCGCCCCCGGTGCTGACCGCAGCCGACCGGATCGGCCTGAACCTGCGCGAGGTCTTCATGACCTCCGGCGTGCCCGGCACGTTCACCCAGCAGGTCGTGGCCGAGTTGACGGCGCGCGGCACCTTCGTCGTCGACGGGAAGGCGGCGTGGCCCGTCCAGCACGTCAGCGGGCAGGCGGCGGTCGGCGGCAGCGTCGGCCAGGGCATCTCGGCCGGCGTGTCCTCGCCCGCCATCGAGAACACGCCGCTGGCCAGGTCGGGCCGCCCCGAAGGGGACCCCGACCTGACCCTGGACGAGCTGCGCGCGCAGAACGTCACCGCGGCCGACCTCGGCGGCGCCGTCTCCCGCGTGACCTGGAGCGGGGACGAGACGGTCACCATGCGCTTCGCCGCCGCGCCAGACCAGCACGTCCACGTGGTGGTGGGCGAGCCCGGCGCGGGGCTGAACGCCTCCACCGAGCTGCACGCGGGCACGCCGGACGATCCGCACGTGCTCCGCGTCTGGCCGCGCGTCCACCCTGACGTCGTGTCGTCGGTCCTCGTGCACGACTTGTCGCACATCGCCCAGGAGGTCGCGGCGACCACGGCGGGCGCCCCGCAGGGCGTGGTCAGGCCGTCGCTGTCGCCCGGCCAGGCGGAGGGCACGGACCTCTGCGTGGTCCCACGGCTGGACGAGCACGCCCACCTGTCGAACAAGTGGCGGGCGGCCACCGACCCGGCCCGGCGGGCGCTGCTGGCCGACGCGATCGACGCCGTCGCCACCGACCTCGAACGCCGCGGCCACACCCCGCCACCGCCGCCCTGGGGCACGGGGCCGCGCGTGCCCGTGGCCGACCGGTCGCAGGGGCGGATCGCGCGGCTGCTCAACGCCGAGATCACGGCGGGCCTCGACACCTCGGCGGCCGGGCTGTCCCGGCTGGCCGAGATCGCCGGCGTCGCCGCCCTGTCCCCGGTGCCGGGCCGCCCCGGCGAGTTCACCGTCACCACCCGAGGCGGCACCTTCACCCTGGCCCTGGACCCGGCGCCCGCGGGAACGACGGACGTGCGTGCCACCGAGGCCACGCCGGGCCGTCTGACCCTCCGCGTCCCGGCGAACCCCGACCACAGGACCACCGTGTCCGTGGCCGAACACCTGGCCACCCACACCACCACCCAGCCCGCCGCTCCCCAGCCCGCCGCCGCCACGAGCGGGACGCCGGCCACGACGCTGGAGGGCGCGGCCGGGGCAGCGACGCTGGCGCGCATCCGGGGCCTTGCGGTCGCGGTGAACCAGGGAGGGAACCGCGACGCGCAAGCGGCGTTGCGGGCCGAGGCGGAGCGGGCGGGACTCGCGCCCGGGCAGCCCGGCGCGGCGGCCGCGCTGCTCGCGCTGGCGCGGACCGGCGAGCTCACCTCCGCCCACGTCGCGGCGATCAGGAACCGCCCGGCGCTGCCGGAGGCCGCCGCCGCCCAGGCTTTCGTACGCGGCGCCGCGCTGATGGGCGCCCGCGTCCACCTGTACGGCCCGGACCTGGCCGACCTCGTGCTGCCCGGCCGCCCGCCGATCCCCGTCGAGATCCGCCCGGACAACGCAGGCGCCCCCGATCCGGGCGTACTCACCGTACGGATCGACCCCACCCGCACGGTCGGCGCGAACGAGCGCGCCGCCGCCGCGACCGCCGCCGCCGCGGTCGCCCGCGCCCAGGGCCGGCCGGAAGTCGACCTCGCCGCGCTGGCCGAGGTGCACGAGGCCGTCCGCCAGGTACGCTCCGCCACCGCCGCGCAGCGCCCCGCCCGGCTGGGGGTGCTGCACGACCTGCTCGCCGCCGCGGGCCCCGGCGTGTGGCGGCTGATCGCCGCGCCCGTCGCGGCCGAGCTGGGCACCCTGGCGGCGGGCCCCCGTCCGGTGGACCGCCCCGCCCGCTACGCACGGGCCCGCAGGCTGGCGGACACGACCGGCTGGAACCCGCCAGAGCCGGAGTGCATCTGCCCCGACAACGAGCCGTGCCGCTGCGGCCTGCGCCCGAACCTCTGGCAGCGTCCCGGCCAGCAGCGAATAGGAGCATGAGCGCCCCCACGGGGTCGGGCATCATGGAAATTCCGCCGAAGAAAGGACGGGTATGGCATTCGCGGTGGCCCGGACGAGGGACGAGGCCCATCTCTACTTCGACCTGCACCCGTGCGCCTGCGGGTCGGTCGACACCACCTGGCGCAGCGGCCTGGTGAATGTCGAGGGGACCCTGGCCAACCGCTACACGGGGGTGTGCGAGGTGTGCGGGGCGGCCCGCGAGTACGTGTTCGGGCTGCCGGAACAGCCGGTGATGCCGTCCGGCTACCCGACGTTCGGCGGTCCCGAGCCTTCAGAGCTGCTGGACGCGGGCGAATGGCTGTGGGTCGCCGACCTCACGGCCGGCAACGTCCCTGTCGATGACCGGGACGAGGCGCTGCGCTCGCTGCGCGTCGCGGCGGCGGCCGTCGAGGAGGCCGTCAAGTTCGTGCCGCCGGGCGCGGACGCGGTGCCGGACGACGGGTTCTGGTCGGAACGCGGGCGGCTGGTGCGGGCGGTCGAGCCAGGCAGGTTCGCGCTCGACCGGCTACTGATCGTCCGCGACACCTACCAGGAACTGGCGGGCCGTTATGCCTGAGCGCGGGCTGGCGCGTTCGCTGGTGGAGGCGTACGTGCACTTCGACCTGCTCCAGCCGCAGGGCTCGGCGGCGGCCGAGGTCACGCACGAGCCGGACGGCCTGGTGCTGCGGCTGGGCGCCGCCGAGGTGCTGGTGCCGTACGAGGCGGAGGAGGCGGCCCGCGCGGAGGGGCTGACCTTCGGCGCGGGCCTGTCGGAGCTCCTGGACCCCGGCCAGTGGACGCTGGTCGCGGCCACCTACGCCGACCGCGCGCTGGAGGGCGGGCTGATGTACGCCGCCGGCGTGGCGGCCGGCGAGGACGCCTACACGAAGGTGACCACCAACTGGCGCTTCGCCGCCGACGCCCTGGCCGAGGCCCTGAAATTCTTCCCCGAGGGCGCCGCCGAGCTGCCCCCGGAGGCGTTCTGGACCGAGGAGGGCCAGACCCTGCGGGCCTCGGACCCCGCCCGTCTCACCCGCGAGAAGCTGGAACGCGACCTCACCTTCTACCGCCGCAGCCTGACCGACTTCCAGCGCCTGCGCACCCGCTGATCAACGCGTCAGCAGGCCGTGGGAGAGCTGGTCGGCGGCCCAGTCCTCCCACTGCGGCGTCGTCCAGCCGCATTCGCGCCGCATCACCAGAAACAGGTCCGGCGACAGGATCCCCACGGTGATGTCGGTGGCCCGGCGTTCGGTCAGGCCGGGCCGCAGGGCCCCCAGACGGGCCAGCATGGCGACGACAGTGCCGTGGGCGGTGTGCCGCTCCCGGCTGTTGGCGGCCCATTGGGCGGCCATGCCGGCGTCACCGGCCGCCGCGTCCCGCACCACCGCCAGGACGGGGGCGACCCGGTCGAGGATGACCCCGCTCTCGTGAACCCATCCCGCTACGACCTTCGCCGGTTCCTCCGTCGCCTGCAAGGCCGCGAACCAGGGCCGTTCCAGGAGCGGGACGGGCTCGTCGTCCCCGGCGGAGGCGACGTCGACCACGTGCTTGAGCAACTCGCTCTTGGTTCCGTAGTGGAAGTAGACCGTCTGCACCGAGACCTCGGCCGCGTCGGCGACCAGCTGGAACGTCGTCCCGGCGTAGCCGCGCACGACGAACAGCTCGTGGGCGGCGCTCACGATGCGGTTTCTGGTCTCCGCCGAACGGCGTTTCGGACTCCTGGCCTCTTCCATTTGTTTAGAGTAGCACCTTAAAGTGTGGCCTTAGAGTCTCACTACAAGAGGTGAATCATGGCGCTCTTAGCTGGGTTCCACCACGTCAAGCTGCCGGTCTCCGACGTGCGCAAGAGCCTGGAGTGGTATCGCCGCACGCTCGGCCTCAAGGTGGAGATCGAGTTCGTCGAGGACGGCGTGCTGCGCGGCGTCGCGCTGACCGACCCGGGCCGGACACTCATGCTCGCGCTGCGCGAGGAGCCCGATCGGACCGCCGGCTGGTACGGGTTCGACCCGATCGCGCTGGCCGTACCGACCCTCCAAGCCCTCCACACGTGGTCCGACCACCTGGACGCACTCGAGGTCAGCCACTCCGGCATCGCCGAAGGCAGCGTGGGATGGCTGATCAGCGGCATCACCGACCCCGACGGCATCGAGATCCGGCTCTACACCCAGCAGAGGCGACCATGAGCGCACTCCACCTCCCCGCCGGCGCCGGCGCCACCCATCACTTCCTCGGCACCACGATGACCGTGAAAGCGGGAACGTCGGAGACCGCCGGCGCCCTGACCCTCATCGAACAGGAATGCCCGCCGGACTTCGCCACCCCCTGGCACGTGCACCAGAACGACGACGAGGCGTTCTACGTGCTGTCGGGAACCGTCCAGCTGTACTGCGGCGACCGGACCTGGCAGGCCGGACCCGGCGACTTCGTCCTGCTGCCCCGCCACCTGCCCCACGCCTTCGCCAACCGCCAGGACTCCCCGCTCCGCCTGCTGCAACTGACCTGGCCGGCCGGCTTCGAACACTTCGCGGCCGACATCGCCGACGGTGGCCCCGACCCCGCCCTGCTGGCCGAGGTGGCCGCCCGCCACGGCTACCAGATCCTCGGCCCACCACCGGACGCCATCACGTGAAGCTTCCGCAGAGTTTCCTCTGGCGGCATGCCGTTCAGCTCGCCGCCCGCCGAAAACAGCGGAAGACTAAATTGTCGGCGGCGCTCTCAAGAATGCCTACCGGCACGATCTCGCGCGAAACCACATCGTGCTGAGCGACCACCCGGTCGAGGGAACCCTGGCTCTTCTCGATCAACCGATGAGGTGTTCTATGCCGATCCCCGTGGCCGTGAGGGCGGCGGAGACCGACGTGAGGGCGAGCACGACGAGGGCGCATCCGCTCGACGAGGATGAATTCGAGTTCATTTTGGCAGCGGTCTGGTGGTAGAGCTTCACGGCGGGATCGTTTTCGTCGTCGTAATCCCCGTCGTGGTAGGCGACCATCTTCGCGGCGCACAATGCGCAGAGGCTTCCCTCCGACACCTCTTTGCCGCAACCGTTGCAATGCGCCATGCTCTCAACCTCCGCGGTCCGATTGTCGGAGAGTACCAATCCAGGCGGAACTTTCACAGAGCTAGTCGATATACGTGCTCTGCTTTGTCAATTCGCATCCGGCACCCGTCGAAGGGAAGGACCCCCGCGATGTTCAACCGGCGAGCCCGTTCTCCGTGCCAGGTGCCGGCGGGATCGCCCGGACACCCGTCGTGGCGCCGGCCGACTCCACGAGCTCGGGGCTGCCGAGCGGTCGCGTGCTCTGCTCGGCCGCCTTGAGCTCGACCAGTTGGCTCTCCACGACCTTGAGCGTGTGAAACTTGCGCGCGGTCACCATGACCCGCCCCTCCATCGACCCGACCGTGTCGTTGTACGCCTTGACCGACCGGTCGAGGGACCTACCCAGGGTGTTGAGAT
Source organism: Nonomuraea sp. AD125B (assembly GCF_041402765.1). NCBI lineage: Bacteria > Bacillati > Actinomycetota > Actinomycetes > Streptosporangiales > Streptosporangiaceae > Nonomuraea > Nonomuraea sp. AD125B. The sequence continues at coordinate 537,993 of NZ_JBGLOU010000003.1, forward strand.
GCCCGCCCATGACCGAAAGCCGCTCGTACAGTTCCCGGCCGAGTTCGTACACCTGCTTGAGGTTGTCCTGCAGCGCCGCCTGGGTCCACGCGAACGCCACGGTGCGGAGCAGGGCGATGAGCGAGGTCGGTGTCGCGATCAGGACGTTCTTGGCGATCGCGTACTCGAGCAGGGCCGGCTCCTTCTCCAGCGCCGGCTGGAGGAAGGCGTCACTGGGCACGAAGAGCACGACGAACTCCGGTGATGCGGCGACCTTCCGGAAGTACTCCTTGCCCCCGAGCGCATCCACGTGCTGGCGCAGCTGCCGGGCATGGTCGGCCCAGTGCCTGTCCGTCTCGGTCTCATCGTCGGCCTCTACCGCTGACATGAACGCGGCCATCGGAACCTTGGAGTCCACGACGACGTGCTTGCCACCCGACAGACGGATCAGCATGTCGGGCCGGAGTGAACCCTCGCTGTCGGCGAAGTGGACCTGGGTGTCGAAGTCGCACCGCTCGACCAGGCCCGCCTGCTCCACGGCCCTCTTGAGATGCATCTCGCCCCAGGACCCGCGCACCTGCGGCTTCTTGAGCGCCTCGACGAGCGCACGGGTCTCCTTCCGGGTCCGCTGGCCTTCCTCGGTCAGGGTGATCAGCTGCTGGCTCAGTGTTGCCTCGGCCGCCACGCGGGTGGTGGAGAACTCCTTGAGCTGCCGGTCCATCTCCGCCAACTGATCACGGACCGGCTTGCTGGCCGCGCTCAGGGTCGCCTCGGCCTTGGTCACCAGCTCGGCCTGCGACTGCTTCAGCATCTGGTTGGTCGCCGCGCGCAGCGTCTCCTCCAGGAGCCGGTTGTTGTCCGAGCGGGTCTGATCGAGCTCCTGGCGGACAGCCTGCACCGTCGCGGCCTGCTCCAGCAGCGCCTGTTTCTGCATGACCAACTCGGCAAGCTGCGTCTTCAGGTCCTGGATCTCCGAGCGCAGGACCGACTCCCTCGCCCTCAACTCGGTGATCGAGAGTTCGGTGCCGCGGAGAAGACGACCCGCTTCCGCTCCTCGCGCCTGCTCCGCCTGGAGTTCCGCTCGCAGCCGCTCCGCGTCGGCCGCCTTCCGTTGGAGGCTGCTCCGAGTCGCCTCCACCTCGGCGCCGAGCCGGCCGAGTCGCTCGTCCAGTGTCCTGCGCTCGGTCAGGGCGGTGGCGTGTGCCTGGCTCAAATCGGCCAGTTGCCGCTGGGCCCTGTCCCGTTCGGCGCGCAGCGCGGCCGCCTGCTCGGCGGCCTGGGCTCGCTGTTCCTCGGCGAGCTTCAACGCGACGCGCTCGTCCGCCGCGCGGCCACGGGCGATCAGATACGCGATCGTGGCGCTGACCAGCACAAGCACGATCGCCAGTACGACAAGGGAGAAGGGAGTCATCTCAGGCCACCCGCTTCCAGTCCTGGCACCCGTTGGTCTCGAAGAACTCGCCCTTCTTGACGGCGACTCTGGTCTGTCCCTGGACGTTGCCGTTGGCGATGATGGCGGTGAGCTCGCCGGAGGCGTTCTTCAGGCGGGCCCAGTAGCAGTTGGAGCCGTCCGCCCCGGCCGTCTTGTAGGTGCCGGGCTTGATGTCCTCGCCGACGAGATACTGACCGTCACCGGAGAAGGTGGTCTGCGGGCCGTCTTCTTCCTCCGGGTCCACCACGGGCTCAGCGGTGACCGTCTCTGTTGCGGCAGGCACCGACTCGGCCTGCGCGGTCTCGGTCACCGTGACGACGGGGCGTGGGGAGGCGGACGTCCCGGTGTCGCCACCCGCGCCGATCGCCACGCCGATGGTCAACGAGACGATCGCGGTCAGACCGTGGGCCAGGAAACGCCGGCCCCGCCGGGCCTGGGGCACCACGGGAGCAGCAGGCTGCCAGCCCGGCTGGGCGAAGGACTGCTGGTACGGCGGCTGCGGGTGGGGACCCGTGCCGAGGTTCTGGTTGGTCATGTCGAGTCCTCTCGCGGTCGGACTTCTGAGCCCGAAGGGGTTGACGAGAGAACTGTGGTTCAGGCTCCTTGATGAGCGCTAAATTAATTCCGATAACCCCCCTTATCGACATTTGTTTATTCACGAGCGGTTTTGCACTACCGAGCCTCCGCAGAGCTCGCGGTACGCCTCGCGCAGTTCGGCGGCCTCGGGGGCACGCCTTGCTTCCAGGCCACTGACCACCTCGGCTGCCCGCCAGTGGTGGGAGGGTACGAGGAGTCCGCTGGTCATCGCGGCGAGAGTCAGATGTCCCGCCTCGTCGGGCTGGTCGGCGGCCAGGAGCGCCAGAGCCAGGTCGAGCCGCGCGGCCACGGCCCTGCGCGGCCGTGGCGGGCCGTCGGTCGCCGACTCCAGCCGGGCGAGCACTCCCCGGGAGTACGGCTCGGCCGATGGATCACCGAGCCAGCACAAGGTGGTCGCGAGGTAGGCGTCGGACTTGGCGGGGTCGTACCGGTAGTGATGTTCGGCCCGGTCGGGGACGTGCAGAGGTTCGACGAGCCGCATCAGCCGGTTGAGCGTCTCGTGGGTCTCCCGGGCCCGGCCGAGGCGTGCCCAGGCCCGGCCCTCCTGGGCGGTCGCCTGGATGTACGCCGAGCTGCCGCCGGGCGCGACTCGTTGCGCCGCCTGGGCGAGGGCCAGGGCTTGCCCGAAGTCGCCGTCGGTGAGGACCTGCCACGCCTGCGTCTCCAGACACCAGGCAGCAATCTCCCGATGCTCTGACTCCTTTGCGAGCTGGGCGGCCGTTCGGAGCCGTGCGGCGGCGGCCGGAAACCGGCGCAGGTCGATGAGGCAGGTCGCGGCGAGGAGAGAGAGCCAGCCGCCGGCCACCAGGAGCCGCCGATGCTCGCTGAGCGTCTTCTTGGCGTCCAGGAGTTGGGAGACGTAGGAGAGGTGACGGCGCACCCGCACCAGCAACTCGCGAGGCGGCATCCTCGGGTAGGCCACCGCTAGGTCATCGACCGCCAGTTCCAGACGTTCGAGGGTTTCCCGTCCGACCTCGGTGGCGGCGACGCGACGTGCCAGGTCCAGAGCGTCCCACTCGTCGTCACCGGCGAACCCGACGCTGCGAGGGTTGTACTCGAACAGTTCGTCCTCGGCGAGGCCGAGGGCGCGGGCGTACAGGAGGCGGTAGGGGTCGTCGGGCTGGTTGTGTCCGGCCTCGTACGCCTTGATGCGGCGGACGATGCTCTCGCGCGAGGGGAGTCGGGCTCGCACGTCGTCGTCGGCGGCCTCGGCCAGGCGTCGGGCCATCTCTTTCTGACTCCAGAACCGGTTGCGGCGCTCGGCGCGCAGCCGTACGGCCCAGGCGGGGAGTTCTGTGACCACCGCTGACACCTCGCTGTCAGACCAGGGGGACGTGCTGACGACCCTTAGTGTCCCCCAAACACATCTGTGATCGAAGGATTACTTACCGCTGTAATCGGAGGTGACGAGATCGAAACCGGGGTCCGTAGACGCTGGCACCGCCGTACGGACCCCTTGATCAGGATGGTGGTCCTGACCCATGACCCACGATAGGACTGTTGCCGCCCCTCGTCCGGTGTTCGCGGGATGGCGGATCATGCGCAGTGATGCCGGACGGTGGTGGGCGACGCGCGAGCGGGCGTTCCCCCGGGCGGTCGAGGACGCGGGCGCGCACCGTACGGTCGATGCCGACGACCTGGTGAAGTTGTGCCAGGCCATCGCGGAGCAGGAAAGCATCGCCGAGCAGAAGCGCCCTGCGGCGCGGACGGCCCGTTGACCGCGTCCGCCGGCACGGATGAGGACTGGCCGGGGATTTCGCCCCATCCGGCCGCCCCACGCCCGGAGCGTACGGCGCTGCGGCGGATCGGGCAGGGACTCGCGCCCGGCCGGGTCGTCGCCTACGCCGTGCCCACCCCGGCACAAAAAACCCAGCTCAGCGTACTGAGCTGGGTTTTGGTGCGGTGCGCCGCCAGGGACTCGAACCCCGGACCCGCTGATTAAGAGTCAGCTGCTCTGACCAACTGAGCTAGCGGCGCCTGCGAGAAGGAATATACCGGTCATCCTCATCCTGGTCGAATCGGTCATCTGCGACGCTCTGTTGCTAGAATAAAGTTCGGCCCGCAGACAGGAGCATAGATGTTCGACTCGCCCGCCGACGTGACGGAACGGCTCGCCGCCGTGGACTATCTCTCCGACGACGCCATCTCCACCTCGGTGTTCCTGGCCGCGGCGCTGGGCAAGCCGCTGCTGGTGGAAGGCCCGGCCGGGGTCGGCAAGACGCAGCTCGCCAAGGCGGTCGCCGCGGCGACCGGGTCCGAGCTGATCCGGCTGCAGTGCTACGAGGGCCTGGACGAGGCCCGCGCCCTCTACGAGTGGAACTACAAGAAGCAGCTCCTCCGCATCCAGGCGACCAGCGCCGACGACGACATCTTCACCGAGGAGTTCCTGCTGGAGCGCCCGCTGCTCAAGGCCATCAGGTCCGAGCGGCCCACCGTGCTGCTCATCGACGAGACCGACAAGGCCGACGTCGAGGTGGAGGGCCTGCTGCTGGAGCTGCTGTCGGACTTCCAGGTGACGATCCCCGAGCTCGGCACCGTCGTGGCCCGGAGCCGGCCGTACGTCGTGCTGACCTCCAACGCCACCCGCGAGCTGTCGGAGGCGCTCAAGCGGCGCTGCCTCTACCTGCACATCGAGTACCCGACGCCGGAGCGCGAGCGCGACATCGTGCTCAGCCAGGTGCCGGGCATCCGGGGCGACCTCGCCGAGCAGCTCGCGCGGACCGTCGCGACGCTGCGGGCGCTGGAGCTGAAGAAGGCGCCGTCGGTGGCCGAGACCGTCGACTGGGCCAACACCCTGCTCGCCCTCGGCAGGGACGAGCTGGACGAGGCCACCGTGGCGGGCACCCTGGGCGTGGTGCTCAAGCACGCCGCCGACCACACGCGGGCGGTCAAGGAGCTGGGGCTTCCCGATGCCTGAGACCGGCTCGCTGGTCGACCGGCACGTCGGGTTCGTACGGGCGCTCCGCGAGGCCGGGGTGCCCGTGTCGGTCGCCGAGGGGCTGGACGCCGCCAACGCGCTGCGTGTGGTCGAGCTGGCCGACCGGGAGTCGCTGCGGGCCGCGTACGCGGCGACGCTGGTCAAGAAGCCCGCCTACCGGCCGGGGTTCGACGTGCTGTTCGACCTCTGGTTCCCGGCCACGACGACGGGCATGCGCGCCCCGCGCGAGGAGCCGCTGGACCCGGAGACGGCGACCGTCGAGGAGCTGCGGGCCTACCTCGCGCAGCTGCTGACCGACGGCGGCGAGGCCGAGATGCGGGCGTTCGCGCAGGCGATGGTGAGCCGGTTCGGGCGGCAGCAGGCGTCCGGGCCCGGCCGGCAGAACTGGTTCTCCTACAGCGTCCTGCGGGCACTGTCCCCCGAGACGCTGATGGCCCGCATCCTGCGCGAGGTCCTGGCCGGGCAGGAACGCGGCGGGCTGGCGGAGAAGACCGTGCGGCAGCGGGTCAACTCCGGGATCCGGCGCTTCGAGGAGGAGGTGGCGACCGACGTCCGGCGCCGCATCGCCGAGGACTCCGGCGTGGAGCGCATCGCCCGCTCCGCCGTACGCCCGCCGCTCGACCAGATCGACTTCCTGCGCATCACCAAGGCCGACCTGTCCCGGCTGCGCCGGGAGGTGCACCCGCTGGCGCGGCGGCTGGCGGCGCGGCTGACGATCAAGCACAGGAAGGGCCGGCGCGGGCGGCTCGACTTCCGCCGCACCATGCGGGCCTCGCTGCAGAGCGGCGGCGTCCCGCTGACCACGCACTTCAAGCCGCCCCGGCCGCACAAGCCGGAGCTGGTCATCCTCTGCGACACCAGCGACTCGGTCTCGTCGTTCGCGCACTTCACGCTGCTGCTGACGTACGCGCTGCGTGAGCAGTTCACGAAGGTGCGGGCGTTCGGCTTCGTGGACACCGTGGACGAGATCACCCGGTTCTTCCAGCCCGGCGCCGACGTCGTCGAGGCGATGACCCGGCTCGCGAACGAGGCCGACATGGTCCGCTTCGGCCGCACCAACTACGGCCACAGCCTGGAGACCTTCGCCGAGCGCTACGGCGACGCGATCGGCCCCAAGACCTCGCTGCTGATCCTCGGCGACGCCCGCTCCAACTACCAGCCGCCCGCGCTCGACCTGCTGAAGTCGCTGGCCGGCAAGGCCCGCCACGCCTACTGGCTGAACCCGGAACCCCGGCCGCAGTGGGACACCGGCGACTCGGTGGCGAGCGACTACGCCACGATCGTCCCGATGCACGAGTGCCGCAACGTCGCCCAGCTCACCGCGTTCATCGAGACCCTGGCCTGAGGGTCCGCGAAGCCGTCGTGCCGCCGGGCCATGGACCGGCGGCACGAGCGGCGATCCCGGCCGGGGCCGGGCCGGGATCGCGGGGAGGCAGGTCTCAGACGGCGAGTCTCAGACGGCGAGTTTCAGACGGCGGCCTTGAGCAGTTCCTTGGCCGCGGTGCGGGTGAGCAGCTCGATCTGCTCGTCGGTGAAGACGCGCCCCTCGACGGCCTTGATGACCTTGGGGGCCACGCGCGGCTTGAGCACCGTGAGCCCTTCGGCCACGAAGACGCCGCCCCTGGGCAGCAGGCCGCAGTGGACCGCGAGCATGGGCGAGATCGTCACCTGGACGCCGGTCTCGCGGGTCAGCAGGTCGCCGAACGACTCGGCGGTCTTGACGAGCTTGCTCGCGTACGTGGAGCCGTATTTCTCGCCGAAGAACAGCCGGCCGCCGTAGACGTTGATGTCGGTGTCGGGGCTCCAGGACTCGTTGTCCACGATCCACACCCCGGCGGGGCCGATGATCAGGTGGTCGATGGACGCCTCGCCCTTGACGGCGCGCCCGTCGAGCACGGTGTAGCCCTGCCGGCCCAGGGAGCGGCGCAGGATGCGGGCGGTGATGGTCTCACCGTGCTTGGCCCCGCGCCAGACGGCGGTGGCGTAGAAGGCGCGCCAGTCGAGGAACCAGTCGACCGCGGCCACGAGGGCGGCGACCAGCAGGCCCACCGCGACCGAGGCTCCGGAGAGGTCGAAGCGCAGGGCCACCGCGACGCCGACGACGAACCCCACGCCCGTCTTGACGTATCGGGACCTGCGGCGGTTCTTGGCGTCCTCGCGCCACAGTTTTTCGTACCACCACTGCGCGGAGTTTCCTGTGTACTTGTCGCTTGGCTGCACGTAGATCGAGCCACCGGGCACGGCAAACTCCCCCAAAAGAGTAGGAAATGTGCAGGATCTGCCACGCCGAAGATCCCTCGCCGGTCAAGGGATACCCGGCTCGCAACCAAGGCAAGCCTAAGGTGAGACGATTGGCACCGGCAAGCAGGGGTTCCCCCTGCGTCTACCGACCAGTCGGTATGCTGTCCCGGTGACCAAGGGGCAGCATGGGAAAGACGAACCGGTCCGGCAGCGACTGCTCGCCGAGGCGACCCGGCTGTTCGCCGAGCGCGGGTTCGAGGGCACCTCCGTGCAGGAGATCGTCGTGGCGGCGGGCGTCACCAAGGGCGCCATGTACCACTATTTCGACTCCAAGGACGACCTGCTGCGCGAGGTCTACGGCCGGGTCCTGCGCATGCAGATGGACCGGCTCACCGCGATCGCGGAGGGCTCGGGCACGGTCGAGCAGCGCCTGCACCGCGCCGCCGCCGACGTCGTCGAGACCACGACCGCCAACCTCGACGACTCCAAGATCTTCTTCCGGTCGATGCACCTGCTCGCTCCGGAGACCCAGAAGACCGTGCGCGCCGAACGCCGCCGCTACCACGAGCGCTTCCGCGACCTCGTGGCCGAGGGGCAGCGCGCCGGCGTCTTCTCCGGCAAGGTCCCCGCCGACCTGGTCGTCGACTACTTCTTCGGCTCGGTGCACCACCTGGGCACGTGGTTCCACGCGGACGGGCCGCTCACCGGCGCCCAGGTGGGCAGGCACTTCGCCGACCTACTGCTCGCCTCCCTCGGGGCCGGGCACGTCGACGAGTGAGGCCAGGGCGGCCCGGTGGTCGCCCGGCGTGCCGAGCGCGATCTCCGAGGACTTCGCGCGCTTGAGATAGAGATGTACGGGGTGCTCCCACGTCATCCCGATCCCGCCGTGCAGTTGCAGCGCGTCCTCCGCCACGCGCACCGCGACCCCGGCGTTCCACGCCTGCGCCACGGCCACCGAGACGGCCGAGGGGTCGGCCACCGCGTTGCGGGCCGCGGCCCGGGCCCGTACGACGTCCAGCCACAGGTCGGCCAGCCGGTGCTTGATCGCCTGGAACGAGCCGATGGGCCGGGCGAACTGATGACGCTCCTTGACATAGCCGAGCGTCGTCTCCAGGCACCACTCCGCCACGCCGAGCTGCTCGCTGGCCAGCAGCGCCGCGCCGAGCCGCAGCACGGCGGCCAGGTCGCAGGCCCCCACGTGCCGGGCCTCGGCCCGGTCGAAGGTCACCGTGGCGACCGGCCTGGTCAGGTCCAGCGACGGGACCGCCGTCACCTGGGCCGCCGCCGCCTCGACCGCGTACAGCTCGCCGTCGACCGGCACCAGCAGCACGTCGGCCACGTCCGCGCCGGCGACGCCGGTCACCGTGCCGGACAGCCGGCCGCCCTCCGCCCGCACCTCCGAGCCGCGCTGCGGCCGGTACGGCGAGGCCGCGAACGACACCGCGAGCGCCGCCGTACGCCGCCCCTCGGCCAGCTCGCCGAGCAGCGCGTCCCTGGTCGGCAGCAGCGCCCGGGTGGCGAGCACCGCGCTGGTGAGGAACGGCACCGGCGCCACGGCCCGGCCCAGCTCCTCCAGCACCACGCCCGCCTCGCCGGGACCGGCTCCCGCGCCGCCCAGCTCCTCGGGGATCAGCAGCCCGGCCACGCCGATCTCGCCGGCCAGCGTCTTCCACAGGTCCAGGTCGGCGGGCTCGGACTCCACCCGCTTGAGCACGGCGGCCGGCGGGCAGCGGTCGGCCAGCAGCGCCCGCACGCTCGCGCGCAGCTCCTCCTCGATCTCCGTGTACAGCAGGGTCATCGCGGCAGGTCCTTCCAGGGGACGTCCTTGTCGACGCGGGGTTCGGAGGGCAGGCCGAGCACCCGCTCGGAGATGATGTTGCGCAGGATCTCGGACGTGCCGCCCTCGATCGAGTTGCCCTTGGCCCGCAGGTAGCGGTAGCCGGGCCCGCGGCCGAAGAAGTCGACGTCCTCGGATCGGCGGAACGCCCAGTCGTCGTAGCCGAGGTCGCGGTTGAACTCGACGTCGAAGCCGGACAGCGCCTGGTTGAGCTTGGCGAACGACAGCTTCATCCCCGACCCCTCGGGCCCCGGCTCCCCCGCGGCGAGCTGCTCGCGCAGCCGCGCGCCGGACAGGCGGGTGACCTCGGCCTCCACCCACAGCGACAGCAGCCGCTGGTGCAGGTCGTGGGTACGCAGCTCGGGACGCTCGCGCCAGGCGTCGAGCACCGTCGCCATGACGCCGCCGCCGCGCCGGGTGGGCGCGCCGCCGATGGCCACGCGCTCGTTCATGAGCGTGGTCTGCGCGACCCGCCAGCCGTCGCCGATCTCGCCGAGCCGCAGGTCGTCGGAGAGCCGTACGCCGGTGAGGAAGACCTCGTTGAACTCGGCCTCGCCGGTGATCTGCCGCAGCGGCCGCACCTCGACGCCGGGGGCCTGCATGTCGCACACGAAGTACGTGAGGCCGCGGTGCTTGGGCACGTCCGGATCGGTACGGGTGACGAGGATGGCCCAGCGGGCGTGGTGGGCGCCGGACGTCCACACCTTCTGGCCGTCCACCACCCATTCGTCGCCGTCGCGTACCGCGCGGGTGGCGAGCGTGGCCAGGTCGGACCCGGCGCCAGGCTCGCTGAAGAGCTGGCACCAGATCTCCTCGCCGGTCCACAGGGGACGCAGGAAGCGGCGCTTCTGCTCCTCGGTGCCGAACGCCAGGATCGTGGGCGCGGCCATGCCGAGCCCGATGCCCTGCTTGCCGCCGTTGATCTGCGGGGTGTCGGCCAGCTCCCGCTCGACGACCTGCTGCAGCTCGCGGGGCGCGCCGAGCCCGCCGAGCCCCTTGGGGAACCACACCCAGGCGAGCCCGGCGTCGAACCTGGCCCGCAGGAACTCCAGCCGGTCCCCGGCCGGGTCGTGCCCGGCCAGGAACTCCGCGACCCGCTCCTTAATCTCCGCCTCGTTCACCTCTGCCTCACATCCACTTCTTGAGCTCGCGGTAGGCGAGTGAGCGCTTGTGCACCTCGTCGGGGCCGTCGGCGAGGCGCAGCGTGCGCGCGTGCGCCCAGAGCGCCGCCAGCGGGAAGTCCTGGGAGACGCCGCCTGCCCCGTGCACCTGCACGGCCTTGTCGAGGATCCACTCCACGGCGATCGGAGTGGCGATCTTGATGGACTGGATCTCGGTGTGGGCGCCCTGGTTGCCCACCGTGTCCATGAGCCAGGCCGTCTTCAGCACGAGCAGCCGGAGCTGCTCGATGCGGATGCGGGACTCGGCGATCCAGTCCTGGACCACGCCCTGCCGGGCGACGGGCTTGCCGAACGCGGTGCGCGACAGCGCCCGCCGGCACATCAGCTCGACCGCCCGCTCGGCCATGCCGATGAGGCGCATGCAGTGGTGGATGCGTCCGGGGCCGAGGCGGGCCTGGGCGATGGCGAAACCGCCGCCCTCCTCGCCGATGAGGTTGGCCACCGGGACGCGGACGTCCTCGAAGACGACCTCGGCGTGGCCGCCGTGGTCGGCGTCGGTGTAGCCGAAGACGTGCATGCCGCGCTTGACGTGCAGGCCGGGGGTGTCGCGGGGCACCAGGACCATGCTCTGCTGGCGGTGCTTCGGCGCCTCCGGGTCGGTCTTGCCCATGACGATGAAGATCTTGCAGTTGGGGTTCATCGCGCCGGAGATGTACCACTTGCGGCCGTTGATGACGTACTCGTCGCCGTCACGGACGATGGAGGTGGCGATGTTGGTGGCGTCGGAGGAGGCCACGTCCGGCTCCGTCATCGCGAAGGCGGAGCGGATCTCGCCGTCGAGCAGCGGCCGCAGCCACTCCTTGCGCTGCCACTCGCTGCCGAACATCGCCAGCACTTCCATGTTGCCGGTGTCGGGGGCCGCGCAGTTGGTGGCCGCCGGGGCGATGCTGGGACTCCGGCCGAGGATCTCGGCCAGCGGGGCGTACTGGAGGTTCGTCAGGCCGGCGCCGTGCTCCCCGGGGAGGAACAGGTTCCACAGGCCGCGCTTCCTGGCCTCGTCCTTGAGGTCGTCCAGGAGGGGCGGAATGCTCCAGCCGCTGTCGGCCGCCTGCTCCTCGAAGGCCGCCTCGGCGGGGTAGACGCACTCGTCCATGAAACGCAGCAGGCGTTCCCGCAGGTCCTCGGTGACTTGGTCATAGGCGAAGTCCATGCCGTGAGCCTACCGACCGGCCGGTATGAGTGTCGACAGGTGGATCCTCATAAAAACCGTCATGTGGCCATCATCCGTGCCAAGCCGGGCCACCTAGGGTTGCCCCATGACCGCCACGCTCCCTCAGCCCGTCGTCCTCGAGAACGACGTCGTACGGCTCGAACCGCTCGCCCTCGCCCACGTCCCCGACCTGTTCGCCGCCGGCGGCGGTGACGACGAGGTGTGGCGGTGGCTGCCGGTCACCACGCCGCGTACGGAGGAGGAGCTGGCCAAGACGGCGCTGTCCCTCATTCACGACGACCAGCACGTCCCGTTCGCCGTGATCGCGAAGGAGAGCGGCCGGGCGGTCGGCTGGACGACCTACGGCGACGTGCCGGGGTTCGAGGCCAGCGTCGAGATCGGCTGGACCTGGTACGGCCGCGCGGTCTGGCGCACCGCCGTCAACACCGCCTGCAAGCTGCTGCTCGTGGAGCACGCCTTCGGGCTCGGGCTCAACCGCGTCATGCTGAAGACCGACGTGCTCAACGTACGTTCCCAGAATGCCATCAGGCGGATCGGCGGCGTGCACGAGGGCACGCTGCGCCGGCACCGCCGGCGGCCGGACGGCACCTGGCGCGACACCGCCGTCTTCGGCATCCTCGACGAGGAGTGGCCCGAGCACCGCGCCCGCCTGCTGAGCCGCCCGTAGGACCCCCTGCGCGAGAATGCCGGTCATGGAGCTGGACCATCTCGTGTACGCCACCCCCGACCTCGACGCCACCGTGGCCGAGCTGGAGCGGCGGCTCGGCGTGCGGGCCGCCGTCGGCGGGCGGCACCCGGGGCTCGGCACCCGCAACCGGCTCATCGGGCTCGGCGGCCGGAGCTACCTGGAGGTCATCGGGCCCGATCCCGAGCAGGAGGAGCCGGCCGGGCCGCGGCCGTTCCTCATCAACTGGGGCGCCGCCCGGCACCCGACCGAGGACGACCTGCCGCGGGTGGAGCTGGTGTCGCTGACCGTCGCCCACCCCGACCCGGCGCGGTCCGGCCGGCCCTGGCGGCCGTCGGAGCCACGGCCGTCCTGACGAAGGAGCCGGCGCCGCGCCTGGTGGCCGAGCTGACCGGCCGGACCGGCCCGGTCACGCTCACCTGACCGGGCGGAGCATGCCGGTGAGCAGGTCGGCGACGCCGCGGCGCAGGTCGTCCTCGGCGGACGGGCCGCCGGCGCCCGCGACGGCGTAGAACATCAGTCCCTCGGCGAAGGCCACGAGCTCGCCGGCGTGCCGCGCCGGCTCCGCCGAGCCCATCGCGGCCAGCAGCGCCGCCGCGACCTCGCGGAAGCGGCGGCCCGCGAGGTCGTAGACCGCGCGCAGCTCGGGCCGGCGCGTGGCCTCCAGGGCCAGCTCGTAGCGGGCGAGCGTACGCCGGCGGTCGAGGAGCTGCGCGTGCAGCGCCCGCGCGAACACCCGGGCCGCCCCGTCCACGCCCACCGTGGGGTCGAGCGCCTCCGGGGCGAAGACCGCGGACTCCAGCTCCGTGAGCCGGGCCAGCGTCAGCTCCAGCAGGGCCGCCCGCGTCCTCGCGAGGTTGGACGTGGAGCCGGGCGGCAGGCCCGCCGCCTCGTCCACCGCCCGATGGGTGAGGCCGCGCATGCCGCGCTCGGCCAGCAGGGCGATGGCCGTGTCCGCGACGAGCTCCGAACGTCTCATGGCAGCCGATACTACACCCGTAGTACGCTCACACTACAGACGTAGTGAGCAGGAGGTCCTGACATGGCGGACGCCGTCGTCATCGGAGCCGGCATCGGCGGTTTGACCAGCGCCATCGCGCTGCGGCAGCGCGGCTGGGAGGTGACGGTGCTGGAGCGGGCGCCCGCGATCGAGCCGGTCGGCTCGGGGCTGGCGATCGCCGCCAACGCGCTCAAGGCGCTCGACACGCTCGGCCTCGGCGACCGCGTCCGCGCGCTGTCGCGCATCCAGGGCCAGGTGGGGATCAGGCGAGCCGACGGGCGCTGGCTCACGCACACCACGCCCGAGGCCGCGGCGGGCCGCTACGACGACTCGGTGGTGGTCCTGCCGCGGGCGGCGCTCATGGAGGTCCTGACCGGCGCGCTCGGCCCGGACGTCCTGCGTCTCGGCACCGGGGTGACGGAGGCGGACCCGGAGACCGGCGTGGTCCGCACCGAGGCGGGCGAGGAGTTGCCCGCCGACCTGGTCGTGGGCGCGGACGGGATCCGCTCCCGCACCCGGCGGGCGCTGTTCCCCGGGCATCCGGGACCCGTGTACGCGGGCGTGACGGCGTGGCGCGGTCTCGTGCCGCGCGGCGGCCTGGAGGTCGGGGTCAGCGAGAGCTGGGGCAGGGGGCGGGTGTTCGGGGTGAGCCCGCTCGCCGGCGATCTCGTCTACGTCTACGCCACCGACGTGCTGCCCGAGGGCATGGCCTGCGCCGACGAGCGGGAGGAGCTGATCCGCAGGTTCGGCGGCTGGCACGAGCCCATCCCCGCGCTGCTGCAAGCGGCGCAGCCCGAGATGATCATCCGGAACGACGTGTACCACCTGGCCGAGCCGCTGCCCGCCTACCACCGGGGCAGGATCGCGCTGGTGGGCGACGCGGCCCACGCCATGACCCCCAACCTCGGCCAGGGGGCCTGCCAGGCGATCGAGGACGCGGTGGTGCTGGCGCACGCGGCCGGCGACCTCGCCGGTTACACCGCCGCCAGGCTGGCGCGCACCCGGCGGATCATGCGTCGCTCGTGGGACGTCTGCCGGGCCACGAAGCTGCGCAACCCGCTGCTCGTCGCGGCCCGTGACGCCGCCCTGAGCCTGGGGGCGAGGGCCCGGCCCGACCTGCTCGTCCGGTCGATGGACGAGGTGCTGGGCTGGCGGCCCCCGGAGGAGACGGTCAGCTCGCGTCCGAGGCGGCCGTGACCGCGCTCCCGGAGCCGGCGGTGGCCTCGATCGGGGCGGCCGGGTTCGCCGGGACGACCGGACGGGTGTGGTCGGGGGCCAGGCGGCCCAGGGTGATCGTGCCGCCGATGGTCAGGGCGGCGGCCAGCAGCGCGGGGACCGCCGTGCCCGGGGCGGTCGGCAGCGGCTCGCCGAGCAGCAGCGCCCCGGCCAGCACCGAGGTGATCGGGTCGATGACCTGCACGCCCGCGTACGCGATGCCGAAGTAGCCCACCGCATAGGAGCGCTGGAGCAGCACCACGGCGCAGACCAGCAGCACGGGCACGGCGAGGGTGAACCAGTGGACGAGCCGCCCCCAGTCGCCCTCCAGGCCGCCGCCCACGACCCTGACGAACGTCGACACGCTCGCGGTGACCACGCCGGCCCCGATGGCCAGCACGATCGCCCGCCCCGCGCCGCTCATGCGGCCCGCCGCCACCTGCGTGACCAGCACGATCACGCCGATCACGGCCAGGAACCCGAGCGCCGCGCCGTTGCCGAGATGCGGCGTCACGTTGTGCTCGGGCACCAGCAGCATGAGCCAGAGCAGCCCCACGGCCACGGCGAGCGAGCCGAGGATCTCCGCCCGGTAGGGCTTGCGCCCGTACATGAACGCGGCCAGCGGCACCGCGAACACCAGCGTGGCCACGCTGATCGGCTGCACCACGACCAGCGGGGCGAGGCTGAGCGCCACGGCGTGCAGGCAGGCGCCGGCGAAGCCGATGACGCCGCCGATCCACCAGCGGGGCCGTCGGACCAGCTTGAGCGAGGCGCCCTCGGCCACGGCCTCGTACTGCTGGAGTGCGGCGCCGAGCGCGTAGCCCAGCGCTCCCACCAGGGCGATGAGCAGGCCGGCCCAGGTCATGGGCGCCGACGCGGGGGCAGAGATCCTTGCACGAGCATTGCTCCAGCTTAGGAGGACAGCGGAGCGGACGAATCATACTTTCGGTGGAACATCAGCTAGATATCGCCCGCCACCTGGGGGAACTTCTTTCCTTCAGGATGGCTCGGGGCAGACGCAGAACGCGTGCCCGGCCGGGTCCTGCAGCACGATCCAGCGCGTCCCCTCCTCGGTGATGCCGGGCTGGAACTCGGGCCTGGTCGCGCCGAGCGCGACGTACTCCTCGGCCGCCCGCTCCACGTCCGGCACCCGGAAGTCGAAGTGGAACTGCTTGTTCGGGCTGGGCCAGGCCACCGGCTCGCGCTCGGCGATCCGGCCGAAGTAGATGCTGGTCGTGCCGTCGCTCACGGCGGCGTACTCGTCCTCCGCGTACGTGATCTCCCAGCCCGTGATCGCGTGGTAGAACTCGGCCAATGTCTTGGGCTCCTGGCAGTCGAGGGAGACCGCGAGGAGCTTCGCCTTCGTCGTCATGGTTCGAGCCTTCCAGGCGTACCTGTCATCTTCCGTCAGGTATGCGTACGGAAACGGCGAGGGGCCGCACCCTCACGGGCGCGGCCCCTCTGAACGGCAGGTCAGGGATCACCGCGGGAACCGGCCGTAGTAGTCCCCAAGACGGGACCGGTACTCGGGCTCCTTGAACCTGGCCTCGTCGAACTCGGGCGAGTCCTTGATCTCGGCCTTGGTGCGCGCCACGTGGACGTTGCGCTCCTGAGGGTCGATGCTCGTGATGACCTGAGCCGGGAGCATGACCTTCTTGCCGAAGATCCAGGGGCCGGTGTCGACGATGATGTAGCTCTCGCCGACCTCGTACGTCGCCTCATCGACGGACCCGATCTTGCCGTCCGTCGCCTGGACGTGGTAACCCACGAGGTCCAGGCTCTGGCCGCGGTCGTAGACGTCAGGACGATAGTCCCAGAGCTCCATGAGGTAGCTCATCCTCTCTCTTCCTCGTCGTCTTCTTCCTCGGGCTCACGTCCACTACCCGGCAACGGGGGTCCAAACGTCGTGCCAAGAATTGACAAGCCGACCTGACTCTCCTGACGAACCTCGGCCAGGCAGAGCGGCGGAGCTACGGGTGTGGATACGATCCGCGCATCCGACCATGACAAGGGGTCCAGGTGAGTCTCGACGGCGCGCAGGAGTGGGCACCGCCCGGCGTGGACACCTCGCGCTCGTCCATGGCCAGGGTGCACGACGCCCTGCTCGGCGGCATGGAGAACTTCGCCGTCGACCGCTCGGTCGCCCGCCGGCTGAAGGACGCGGTGCCGGAGGTCGTCGACCTGGTCTGGTGCAACCGCGCCTTCATCGGCCGCGTCGTGGACTTCCTCGTCCGCGAGGCGGGCATCCGCCAGATCATCGACCTCGGCGCGGGGCTGCCCACCGTGGAGAACACCCACGAGGTCGCCCAGTTCGCCCATCCGCTCTGCCGGGTGGTCTACGTCGACCTCGACCCCATGGTCGAGCCGCACGCCCGCGCGATCATGAAGGGCAACCTGTACGCGGACGCCGTCACCGCCGACGCCCGCGACGTGGCCGCCGTGCTCGGCCATCCCACGCTGACCCGGCTCATCGACCTGTCGCAGCCCACCGCGATCCTGGCGATCGGGCTGCTGCACCTGTTCTCCGACGACGAGGACCCGCACGGGCTGATGCGCCGCTACATGGCGGCGCTGCCGTCCGGCAGCTACCTGGCCGCCTCCAACTTCATGGCCTCGCCGAGTCCCAAGGCCAAGGCCCTGGAGGTGCTGCTCCAGGCCACGATGGGCACCGGCTGGTTCCGCGAGCGGGAGGCGATCGCCGCCTACTTCGACGGCCTCGTGCTGGAGGAGCCCGGCGTGGTGCACTTCCCCGAGTGGCGGCCCGACGAGCGCGTGCCGGGGCCGCTCGCGCCCTGGGAAGAGCTGCTGCTCGGCGGCGTCGCCTGCAAGCCGTAAATGTCCGGCGCGCGGCCCCGGCCCCCGCTACGCTGATCCGCGTGCCGCGACGTCTGATCTGCTCTCCGCCCCCCGCCCGCTAGCGGGCGGCCTCTCACGCGACATCCGGGTCCTGGCGATCCGGGGGTGGTTGCTGCCCGCGTACGGGCCCTTTTCCCACCACCTCCTCCGGAGAGCTCCTGTCATGACCCATGTCTCCGCCCGGCGGGGCGCCGTCTACGTGTCCGTGGCCGCCACCGCCTGGGGCACCGGCGGCGCGGCCGGTTCGCTGCTGTTCGAGACCGGCGGGCTCGGCCCCGTCGGCGTGTCCCTGTGGCGCTATCTCCTGGGCGCCGCCTTCCTGCTCCTCCTCGCTCCCCGTCCGGCCTCTCCTCGCCCGCTGAGCTGGCGGGTCCTGCCGATCGGTGCGGGGATGGCCGTCTACCAGACCGCGTACTTCGCGGCGATCGCCCACACCGGGGTGGCCGTGGCGACGGTCGTCACCATGGGCGCCACGCCCGTGTTCGCCGCGCTCGGCAGCCGCTTCCTGCTGCGCGAGCGGCTCAGCGGGATCGCGCTCGGCGCGCTGGCCGCCGCGCTGGCCGGGCTGGTCCTGCTCACGGCCGGGACCGCGCGGGAGGCGGACGCCTCCGCGGCCGGGATCGGCTGGGCGCTGGCCTCGGCCGCCGGGTACGCCGGGGTGACCCTGCTGTCCCGGCTGTTCTCCCGGCGTCACCAGGACGACGCCGCGGCCACGGCGACCGGCGGGTTCGTCGTGGCCGCGGCGTGCCTGGCGCCGTTCGCGACGGCCGGCGACGTGCTGCCCGAGGTCAGCGTGACGTCGGTGGCGCTGCTGCTCTACCTGGGCGCGGTGCCGACGGCGCTGGCGTACGGGCTGTTCTTCCGCGCGCTGAGCGCGCTGCGCGCGACCACCGTCTCGGTCATCTCCCTGGGCGAGACGGTGGGCGCGGCGCTCCTCGGCGTGCTGCTGTTCGGCGAGCGGCTGACGCCGCCGGCCTGGTGCGGCTGCGCGTTGCTGCTGGCCGCCGTGGCGGTGCTCGCGGCCCGGCCGGAAGCGGGCTGAGCCACGGTGGGAGCGCTTGTGGCGGTCCGGGCCGCAACATGGGTTAAGGTCCGGTACGGCGGCGCGTGCCGTGCCGTCGCTGCGCTCCCACCCCGCCATCGGGGGAACGGTGTCGGCGAAGCGTGCGTTGGAGGAACTGTGGCCTCACTCAAGGGAATATTCAGGAACCTCCTGGACCGTCCGGGCGGCGTGCCCCTGACCCCCTACCAGAAGGTCGTCAAGGCGGCCGGCGAGCGCGCCGAGCGGATCAGGAAGCTCGACGAGCTGCCGCGGCCCGGGATGGACGACCTGGCCGAGTTCTGCGCCGTGGCGCGCGAGGCCGCCGACCGCACGCTGGGGCTGCGCCCATATGACGTGCAGCTCCTCGGGACGCTCGCGCTGCTCGACGGCAAGGTGGCCGAGATGGCGACCGGCGAGGGCAAGACCCTGTCGGGCGCGATGGCCGCCGCCGGCTACGCCCTCCAGGGCAAGCGGGTCCACGTGATCTCCGTCAACGACTACCTGGCCCGCCGTGACGCCGAGTGGATGGAGCCGTTCTACACGGCGCTGGGCGTGAGCGTGGGCTGGATCGACCAGAACTCCACGCCGGAGGAGCGGCGGGCGGCGTACGCGAAGGACGTCACGTACGGGCCGGTTAGCGAGATCGGCTTCGACGTGCTGCGCGACCGGCTGCGCACCGACGCCGCCGAGATCATCGTGCCGGCCCCGGAGGTCGCGGTCATCGACGAGGCCGACTCGGTGCTCGTCGACGAGGCCCGCGTGCCGCTGGTGATGGCCGGCGCGGGCGACGCGGGCGATGCGGTGCCGGAGATGGCGGCGCTGGTCCGGCAGCTCGTCCGCGGCTACCACTACGAGATCGACGAGCAGGCCCGCAACGTCTACCTGACGCCCAAGGGCGCCGACAGCGTGGAGAACCTCCTCGGTGTCGAGCTCTACGACGAGAACGAGCCCGGCACGCTCATCGAGCTCAACCTCGCCCTGCACGCCCACGCGCTGCTGACCCGCGACGTCGACTACATCGTGCGCGACGGCAAGGTCCAGCTCATCAACCCCTCGCGCGGCCGGGTGGCGCTGCTCCAGCGCTGGCCCAACGGCCTCCAGGCGGCCGTCGAGGCCAAGGAGGCGCTGCCGCCGAGCGAGAAGGGCGAGATCCTCGACTCGATCACCGTGCAGGGCCTGATCCGCCGCTATCCGCAGATCTGCGGCATGACCGGCACCGCGGTCGCGGTGAGCGAGCAGCTCGGCGAGTTCTACGGGCTGAAGGTCGCGGTGATCCCGCCCAACCGGCCCTGCGTGCGGAAGGACGAGCCGGACCGCGTCTACCCGACCGTGCCCGACAAGGACGCGGCGCTGGTGGAGGAGATCCAGACGGCGCACGCCACCGGCCGGCCCATCCTCATCGGCACGCTCGACGTGGCCGAGTCGGAGAACCTCGCCAAGCTGCTGCAGCGGCGCGGCATGGAGCCGGTCGTGCTCAACGCCAAGAACGACGCCGAGGAGGCCGAGATCATCGCGCGGGCCGGCGAGCGCGGCGCGATCACGGTCTCGACCCAGATGGCC
Source organism: Nonomuraea sp. AD125B (assembly GCF_041402765.1). Lineage (NCBI taxonomy): Bacteria > Bacillati > Actinomycetota > Actinomycetes > Streptosporangiales > Streptosporangiaceae > Nonomuraea > Nonomuraea sp. AD125B. Next base: position 557,727 of record NZ_JBGLOU010000003.1, read on the forward strand.
GGCCGCGGCACCGACATCCGTCTCGGCGAGGGCGTGGCCGAGCTGGGCGGCCTCTACGTCATCGGCTCGGGCCGGCACGCCAGCAGCCGCCTGGACGACCAGCTCCGCGGCCGGGCGGGCCGCCAGGGCGACCCCGGCGCCTCGGTGTTCTTCGTCAGCATGACGGACGACCTGATCACGCAGTTCGTCCCCGACGAGCGGCCGCCCGCGGCCGACCCCGACGGGATCGTACGGCACCGGCGCGGCGCCTACCTCGTGGGCCACGCCCAGCGCGTCGCCGAGGGCGTCAACCTGGAGATCCACCGCAACACCTGGCGCTACACCCGCCTGCTTGAGCAGCAGCGCGAGCTGATCCTGGAGTGGCGCGACAAGGTCCTGCACGGTGACGCCGCCTCCAGGGCGCTGGAGCAGGCCGATCCCGAGCGCTGGGCCGAGCTGCCCGAGGACACCCGCGACGAGACCGCCAGGCAGATCGTGCTGCACGCGATCGATACGTGCTGGACCGAGCACCTGGCCTTCCTCCAGGACCTCCGCGAGGGCATCCACCTGCGGGCGCTGGGCCGGATGAGCCCGGTCGACGAGTTCCACCGCGAGGCCGTGGCCGAGTACAAATCGCTGCTGGCCGAAGTGGAGCGGCGCTCGCTTGAGGCGTTCGAGTCGCCGGAGCCGGATCTCAAGCGGCCCTCCGCGACCTGGACCTATCTCGTGCAGGACAATCCGTTCGGCACCGAATGGGACCGCATTCTGCGCCGGGTCAAGAACGCCACCCGCCACGGCTAATCCCCGAGTCTTTCAAGGCGAGGAAAAAGGATGTTATGGGGTCGCGGCTGAGGGCAGTGAGGGGCCATGGCTACTTTGCTCTGGATCATCGCAGTAATCCTCGTCATCGCCGGGATCTATGTGATCCTGGCCCGCCGCGACCTTCTCTGGGGGATCGTGCTCATCGTCCTCGGGTTCCTGGTCGGCCCGGGTGGCGTCAGCATCTTCAATGTCTAGGGGCGCAGGCCGCCCGCACATCCGTTCGGCAACGCCGCTGGGCCGATCTCCGAGACCGGTCCAGCGGCTCCATCTTGCCTGTTTGCTGAAATAAGAGCGCACGTTTTTCACCGGACGACGGCGAGGACGCCATAGGCGCCCTCGCCGTCCGATACTCGGGTAATTCAGCAGTGGCCGTTCTCGCCCAGGCAGTAGACCGCGTACGCGCGGCCGATGACGGGCAGCGCCACGTTGCGCACCCGGATGCCGCCCGGCGTCATGCCCTTCTCGCTGCCCTTGTGCGCGTGCCCGTGCAGGATCAGGTCGGCACCCGCCGTGTCGACCGCCTCGGCCAGCAGGTAGCTGCCGAGGAAGGGGTAGATCTCGTGGGGCTCGCCCTCCAGCGTCTCCTTGACGGGGGAGTAGTGCGAGAGCACCACCTTCAGGTCGGCGGTCATCTCCTTCAGCGCGACCTTCCACGCCTCGGCGATGTAGCGGGTGTGGGCCACGAAGTTCTTGATCTCGCGCTCGCCGAACTCGCTCGCGCACTTGCCCGCGTACCCGCCGCCGAAGCCCTTGCCGCCGACCACGCCCAGCTTGACCTCGCCGCACTGGATGACCACGCCGTCGTCGTGGAGGACGATGACGCCGGCGTCGCGGAGCGCCGCGGCGATCTCGTACTGGAGGTCGGAGTGGTAGTCGTGGTTGCCCAGCACGGCGATCGTGGGGATGGGCAGGCCGCGCAGCTCGTCGGCCACCAGCCGGCCCTCTTCGAGGGTGCCGTGCCGGGTGAGGTCGCCGGTGAGCATGAAGACGTCGGCCCGCTCCTCGATGCCCTCCAGGTGTTTCCGGTACTGGCCGCGGACGTCCTCGCCCAGGTGGATGTCTCCGACGGCCGCGATGCGCAGTTCAGTCAAGATGCTCGTCCTCCCCCGGCTCGGTGACCTCCACGACCATGATCTCGTTGTGCACGCGCAGGTCGGGTGCGGCCTCGTGCGCCACCAGGCCGAGCCGTTCGCGCTGCTCGGCCCCGCTCACCTGACCGCGCAGGAAGAGCTGGTCGCCGCGGATGTCCACGCGGATCCCCAGCTCGTGCGTGCGCCCGTCCTCGGCCAGCGCCGCCTGGACGCGGGCCGCGACGTACTGCGGAGCTTCCATCGTCTCTCCTCCTCGCTTTGTCGTCGCGTGCCCGTGCATTAACGCCTCAAACGGTACGAATAAGGTCAATGACCGCCCGTTCCACCGGTCCCGCCGTCGCGAGCTGCCCGAAGTCGGCGTCCGCGCCGAGCTCGGTCAGCGCCGCGCCGATGGTCCTGTCCTGGTCGTACGCCTCGATGACGCGCGGGTCCACGTACGACGCCCTGGCCACGGTGGGGGTGTTGCCCAGGTACTCGGCGACCTCCCGCATGACGCGGGTGACGGCTCTCTTCTTCTTCGTCGGCCCCGCCCTGCCGGCCGGACGGGACACCGCCAGCCCGACGGCCGCCAGCACCGTCGCGTGCCAGGTACGGAAGTCCTTGGCCGTGACCTCGTAGCCGATGATCTCCTTGAGATAGTCGTTGATGTCCTCGCTGCGCACGTCGGACCAGTCGCCGTCGCGGCGGTAGCGCAGCAGCTCGCCCTCCTTGGGGCCGGACCGCTTCAGCGAGCGCAGCACCGCGCACGCCCCCGGGTCGGCCACCTCGACCTCGCGCGGGATGTCGCCCTTGGCCTGGTAGGAGAAGACCACGTACCCCTTGTGAAAGCTCAGGTGCTCCATCCGCAGGGTGGCCAGGCCGTAGCTGTCGTAGCTCTCGCCGCCGATGCGGAAGAAGCCGATGTCCAGCAGCCGGGCCGCGGCGGCGAGGACCCGCTGCCGGGTCAGGCCGCGCCCCTGCAGCTGCTCGTCCACCGTCTTCCTGAACTCCGGCAGCCGCTCGGCCACCTCCAGCACCCGGTCGAACTTGGCCCGGTCCTGCTGCTCGCGCCACAGGTCGTGGTAGCGGTACTGGAGCCGCCCGGCCGCGTCGGTGCCGACGGCCTGCAGATGGCCGCGCGGATCGGTGCAGATCCACACGTCCGTCCAGGCCGGAGGGATGGCGAGGGCCTTGATCCGGGCCAGTGTCTCGGCGTCGCGGACGGGCATGCCGTCGGGGTCGGCGTAGCTGAACCCGCGTCCCCGGCGTCGCCGGACGATCCCCGGCTCACTGTGATCGCTAGGACGCAGCTCGGGCACGACAGGCGGGCTACCCAGGACGTTAATGGGCAAACGAGAAGGGCAGAGGAGCGGGCATGGCTGATAAGGGAGAATGGCACGAGGAACGGTCCTCGCGCGGCCACGCCATGGTGCCGGCGACCCCGCGCGACGTGGTGCACATCCGGGTGGGCTCGTTCATTTTGGTGTTCCTGTTCGCCTTCACGGTGCTGGGACTCATCGCGCAGGCGCCGGTCATCACCGGCATCGCCGTCGCGCTCGCCGTGGTCACGGTCGTCGACATGATCTTCGCCGTACGACGTCAGAAGCAGGGCCGAGACGGAGAGGCGGGCTGATCGGTTCCATGGCATCACTACGCGGGCGGGTCGTCGTGGTGACGGGTGCGAGCGGCGGCGTGGGCCGCGCGGTCGTGCGCGAGCTGGGCAAGCAGGGCGCGAAGGTGGCGCTGCTGGCGCGCGGGACGACCGGGCTGGGCGCGGCCGCGGTCGACGTGGGCGCGGCGGGCGGCGTCGGCCAGGTCTACGAGACCGACATGGCGGACTACGAGCAGGTACGCGCGGCGGCCGAGCGCATCGAGACGGAGATGGGCCCCATCTCGGTCTGGATCAACACGGCCTTCTCCACCGTCTTCGCCCGCTTCACCGACATCGCGCCGGAGGAGTACGAGCGGACCACCCAGGTCACCTACCTCGGATACGTGTGGGGCACGAAGGTGGCGCTGGACCTCATGGGCCCGCGCAACCAGGGCGCGATCGTGCAGGTGGGCTCGGCGCTGGCGCAGCGCTCCATCCCGCTGCAGTCGGCGTACTGCGGGGCCAAGCACGCGATCCAGGGCTTCACCGAGTCGGTCCGCACCGAGCTGCTGGCCGACGGGAGCAACGTCAGGATCACCGTGGTCCAGCTCCCGGCGGTCAACACCCCGCAGTTCGAGTGGGTGCTGAGCAAGCTGCGCAAGCACCCCCAGCCGGTGCCGCCGATCTACCAGCCGGAGGTCGCGGCCAGGGCGGTGGTGTTCGCGGCCGAGCATCCGGAGCGCAAGGAATACTGGGTGGGCGGCATGACCGCCGCGACCCTCATGGCGCAGCGGGTGGCGCCCGCGCTGGTCGACCGCTACCTCGCGCGGACCGGCATCCAGTCGCAGCAGACCGACGAGAAGCCGCCGAGCGGCGTGTCCAACCTGTGGGAGCCGGCCGACGACGACACCGACTACGGCGCGCACGGCACGTTCGACCGGCGCTCGACCACGCGCAGCCCGCAGCTCTGGCTCTCGCAGCACCGCCGCCCGGTCCTGATGGGGCTGGCCGGAGGCGCTGCGGCGGCGGGCGCGCTGGCACTGCTGCGCCGCAGGTAAGCGGCTCGCAGGTCCAGATTTTTCCTCCCCAGAGGGATGAAAGCACACCTCTTGATCGGTTCGCCGATCGCCAGAGATGCGCGCGATTGCCACCATAGGCTCGCGAGGACGGCGGGACCCCGGCCCGGGACGGGTCCGGGGTCCCTTCATGCGAGCGCGAAGGCGGGAGCGCGTGAACGCAGCGACGGAGCCGCCGGGCGGCGGGGACGGCCTCTGGAGCCGGATGGCCGGAACGAGAGCCGAGCTCCTTGAGCTCAGGAACGAGGTCAGCCACGGGCTCACGGCGCTCGGCCGGCAGGTCGGCGAGCTGACCCGGCAGGCAGAGGAGCATCTGGAGCCGGCCCGTCACGAGGTGCTGGGCAAGCTGGACGCGCTGCGCCGCGAGCTGGCCGAGCTGGGGCTGAAGGCGGGCGGGCCCCCGGACGAGCAGCGGTAGGCGGGCGGCGTCGAACAGGCGGAGAGCTGGACCGGCGCGGGCCCCCGTCCGCATCGGGGCCCGCGCCGGGGCTCATCGTGGGGGAAGCGTGCGGGCTACTCGGCCGACTTCATGAGTTTGGCGTAGGCGAGCTGGAGCCAGTCCGACACCGCCACCGCCGTCATCGTCGCGCCGATGAGCCGGGTCGCCTTCGGCGCGATGACCAGCCCGGCGGCGTACCCGGTCGCCACCCACTGCGCCAGGCAGAACGGGCACGCCAGCAGCTCGCCGAGCGCGCCCCGAGGGCTCTCCTGCACCTCGGCGGGCCCGCCCTGGCCCTCGTACCGGGTGAAGGGGGCGCGGATGGGGCTGGTGACGGGGTCCTTGGCGATGCGCCGGGACACCTTGTGCGTGCACGCCGCCATGAGCGCGAGGTCCAGGATGCCGATCCGGTCGGGGACGCGCCGGTTCGCCAGGCCGGCCACGGCGGCGGCGACGGCCACCGTGCCGCCGTAGGCCGCGAGGATGCCGAGGTAGCCGCGGAGCGGACGATTCTGCCCGCCGTCATAGGCCCTTTCCGTCTTCTCCAGGATTTCCGTCATAGGGCCTGTGACTACCCGGCAAGGGCCGCATCCAACGTCTACTTGACCATCCGCTGGGTAGCCCGAACCTATGAGCAGCCACGGTCACGAGGTCACCGACGCCATCCTCGACACCTTGAAGCGCGCCAGCTCCGGGCTCAAGGACGCCGGGGTCAAGTTCGCGCTGGCCGGAGGTTGCGCCGCTTACGCCCGAGGCGCCGCCCCCTCCCTCCATGATGTCGATTTCGTCCTCACCGAGCACGACGTGCCGGCCGCCCTGGACGCGCTGCGCCAGCTCGGTTTCCAGACGGCCAAGCCCCCGGAGGACTGGCTGGTCAAGGCCTACGACGAGGGCCGGCTGGTGGACCTGATCTTCCGCGTGTCCGATCTCGACATCACCGAGGAGCTGCTCGACCGGGCCGAGCCGCTGAAGGCGTCGGCCGTGATCGTGCCCGTGCTGGAGGCCACCGACCTGGTGATCTCGTGGCTGCTGCCGCTGTCGGAGCACGCCTGCGACTACGGGGCGCTGCTGGCCCAGGTGCGCGCGCTGCGCGAGCAGGTGGACTGGCCGCGGGTGGCCGCGGTGACGGAGGACTCCCCGTACGCGGCCACGTTCATCACTTTGCTGGAACGGCTCGGCGTGCTCAACGGCCCGGTCGAGCCCTCCGGCGACTCCAAGTGGCCCTGACGGACGCGCGCGCACGGCGTTAACGCGGCCGACGCGGGTAGACGGGGCGGAACCCGTCTCCGAGGAGGTCAAGATGCCCGAGCGCGATCTTCAATACCTGGCCGAGCTGGCCGCGCAACTACGCGTCGACTCCGTCCGCGCCGCCGCGGCCGCCGGCTCCGGCCATCCGACCTCGTCGATGTCGGCGGCCGACCTCATGGCGGTGCTGTTCGCCTGCCACCTGCGTTACGACTTCGCCGACCCCGGCAACCCGGCCAACGACCACCTGATCTTCTCCAAGGGGCACGCCTCCCCCCTCCTCTACTCCCTCTACAAGGCGGCCGGCGCCATCGACGACGAGGAGCTGCTGACCTTCCGCAAGCGTGGCAGCCGGTTGGAGGGGCACCCCACCCCCCGACTGCCCTGGGTGGACGTCGCCACGGGCTCCCTGGGCCAAGGGCTTCCCGTCGGCGTGGGGGTGGCGCTGGCCGCGCGGATGGAACGGCTGCCGTACCGGGTGTGGGTGCTGTGCGGCGACAGCGAGCTGGCCGAGGGGTCGATATGGGAGGCCGCCGAGCACGCCGGCGACGAGGGCCTGGCCAACCTCACCGTCATCGTGGACGTCAACCGGCTCGGCCAGCGCGGCCCCACCCGGCACGGCTGGGACACCGGGGCCTACGCCCGGAGATTCGGCGCGTTCGGCTGGCACACGATCGAGATCGACGGGCACGATCCCGGGCAGATCGACTTCGCGCTGTCCGACGCCTCCAACACCCGCAGGCGCCCCACCGTCATCCTGGCGAAGACCCGCAAGGGCGAGGGCGTGCTGGAGGTGGAGAACCGCGAGGGCGCGCACGGCAAGGCGCTGAAGGACCCCGACACGGCCGTCGAGCAGCTGGGCGGCGTCCGTGACCTGCGGGTCGAGGTGCACGTGCCGGACGAGGCCCCGGCCCCGTTCCGCTTCGAGGACGGGCCGCTGGAGCTGCCGGCGTACAAGGTCGGTGAGGCGGTGGCCACGCGGACGGCGTACGGGGAGGCGCTGGCGGCGCTCGGCGCGGCCAGGGGCGACGTGGTGGCCCTGGACGGCGAGGTGGGCGACTCGACCAAGACCGAGCTGTTCGCCGAGGCGTTCCCCGAGCGCTTCTTCCAGATGTACATCGCCGAGCAGCAGCTCGTCGCCGCCGCGGTCGGGCTGCAGGTGCGCGGGTGGAGGCCGTACGCGGCCACGTTCGCCGCGTTCCTGACCCGGGCCTACGACTTCATCAGGATGGCCGGCGTGAGCGGGGCCTCGATCCGGCTGGTCGGCTCGCACGCGGGCGTGGCCATCGGCGAGGACGGGCCGTCCCAGATGGGGCTGGAGGACCTCGCCATGATGCGGCCCGTGCACGGCAGCACCGTGCTCTACCCCTGCGACGCCAACCAGGCGGCGGCCCTGGTGGCCGAGATGGCCGACCTGGAGGGCGTGTCCTACCTGCGCACCACGCGCGGCGCCACGCCGGTGATCTACGAGCCGGGCGAGCGCTTCCCCGTGGGCGGCTCGCGGGTGCTGCGGCGCTCGGCTGAGGACCGGGCCACGATCGTCGCGGCCGGGGTGACCGTCCACGAGGCGCTGGCGGCGGCCGACGAGCTGGCCGAGGCCGACGTCCCGGTCGGGGTGATCGACCTGTACTCGATCAAGCCGGTCGACGCGGCGGCGCTGGCCGAGGCGGCCACCACCACCGGCAACCTGATCACGGTCGAGGACCACCGGCCGGAGGGCGGGCTCGGCGACGCCGTGCTGGAGGCCGTCAGCGAGCTCGGGCCCCGGGTGGTGCAGCTCGGGGTGACCGGGCTGCCCGCCTCGGCGACGCCGGAGGAACAACTGGCCGACGCACGCATTGACCGCCGCGCCATCGTCGCGGCGGTCAAGCGACTGTTGTGATCAGGCCCGGTACGGGGAAGGTCACCGCGACTTCGCGGTGGCCTTCCTGTTGGCCTTCTTGATGGCCTCGACCAGTTCCTTCTTGTTCATCCTGGATCGGCCGGGCACGCCCAGCCGCTTCGCCACGTCCTGCAGATGCTCCTTGCTGGCGTTGGCGTCCACGCCTTCGGCCGTGCGGCCGGAGCGGTCCTTCGCGCCCTGGTCGGACGGGCCCTTCTCGGACTTCGGCTCCCAGTGGTCGCCGACCTTCTCGAAGGAGTGCTTCAACGCGGCGAACGCGGTCATGTGAGCGCGCCTGCCCTCTCCGTACTCCTCCACGGCGCTGTCGTGCGCCTTGATCCAGGTGCGCTGCGCCTTCTTCGGCGAACGCTTGATCGTCGACGGCAGCTCTTCGACTCCCGGCATTTCCTGTCACCTCCTACAGGGGCGGCTCGTCGTAGCGGCGGCGTTCCTCGTACACGGTGGTGCGGCGGGTCTCGGGCTCAGCGACGATGTCGTGACGGTGCACCGGCTCGTCGATCGGACCGACCGCCCTGCGGGTCACGGTGATCCGGTAGATTCCGAACAGGAGACCGACCAGACCGCCGAGCATGAGGATGACCCCCACCACGTTGATGTCGAGACCGGCGAGGTCGAACTCGACGGCCCAGGTGAGGATCGCGCCGAGCATGATGAGGATGATGCTTCCGGCGATGGTCATCTGATTTACCTCCTTGACACGAGGAACTTCTATCCACATGTCGAAAAACAAACCAGTCGTGGTGATCGGGCTGATGGGATCGGGTAAGACCACCGCCGGTCGCCTCATCGCGGACGCCCTCCACCTCCCCCTGAGTGACAGCGACCCCTTCCTGCGGACCCGCCACGGCGGCACCGCCAAAGAGATCGTCGCCCGCGAGGGCGCCGATGCCCTCCACCGCTACGAGGCCCAGCACGTCCTGATCGAGCTGGCCGGCGAGCCCAAGGTGATCGCGGCGGCCGCCAGCACCGTCGAGGACCCCGAGGTGCGCCGGGCGCTGCGCGAGGTGTTCGTGGTGTGGGTGGACGCCGACGACTCCGTGCTCGCCGAGCGCATGAAGTCGAGCGACCACCGCCCCGGCTTCGACCCCAAGGTCATGCGGGCCCGGCGCGAGCCCTATTTCAAGGAGATTGCCGACATGCGATGCGACGTGGGCGTCCTGCGGCCGGAGCAGGTGCGCGACGAGGTGCTGAGGGAGTTGCGCTCGCGCGGCCTGGCATAATGATCATGACACATGGGCCCCCCGAGGCGCGCGGGGGGCCTGTGGCGTCCCTCTCGTCAACCATCCACGCGCGCCACGCATCTAAACGCTAGTGAGTATGCGCTTGGTGCCCGGCGACCCCGAACGGCTTGGCGGCTTCTGGCTGGCGGGCCGGCTCGGCGCGGGCGGGCGCGGGGTCGTCTACGACGCCTACGACGACGACGGCCGCCGCCATGTCGTCACCGTGCCGCGCGGCGAGGCCCCCGGCCGGCGCTACGAGCGGGTCTCGTGTCCCCGGCTGGCCGAGGTGGTCGCGGTCGGCGTGGACGGCCGGGTCCCCTACGTGGTCGCCGAATTCGTCGACGGTCCCGACCTGCGGCGCGCGGTCGGGCTGCACGGCCCGTACGCGGGCGAGGAGCTGCTCGCGCTGGCCGACGCCCTCGGCGAGGCGCTGGAGGCGCTGCACGCGGCGGGCCTGACGCACCGCGGGCTCAACCCGGAGAGCGTGCTGCTGGCGGCCGACGGCCCCAAGGTCATCGAGCTGGGGCTGCCCGCCGCCGGCACCGTGGACGGCACCTTCACCTACCTCGCGCCCGAGACGCTGACCTGCGGGGAGGCGGGGGCGGCGGCCGACGTGTTCGCGTGGGGCGCGGTGGTGCTCTTCGCGGCCACCGGGCACGACCCGTTCGCCGGGGGGAGCCTCGGCGGGGTGATGCACCGGCTGCTGACCGTCGATCCCGACCTGGACGTCCTGCCCGAGGGGCTGCGCGAGCTGGTCGGGAGCGCGCTGGCCAAGGACCCGGCCGAGCGGCCCGAGGCGTCCCGGCTGCGGATCGGCGCCTCCGTGGTGCTGCGCCCGCCGGAGGGGCACGCCGGGCCGCGGTCGCTCGGGGAGCGGGCGGAGGAGGCGTACCAGTCGCTCACCCCCGCCCAGCAGGAGCAGGTGCCCAGCCTGCTGCTGCGGCTGCTCGACGGCGAGAGCCCGCACGACGAGGGGGACGTGCTGGGCCCGCTCCTGGCCGCCGGGCTGGTGGTGCGGCGCAGCGTGCGCGTGCCGCCCGCGGAGACCCCCGTCGGGAAGCTGGTGGCGGTCGGCGACGGGCGGGTGGCCCCGGCCAGCGCCGCGCTCTACCGGGCCTGGCCCCGGCTGCGCGGCTGGGTGGCCGACGAGCGCGAGAGCCTGATCGTGCTGCGGAGCATCCGCGAGGCCGCAGGGCGCTGGTCGGCGCACCGGCGCGGGCGCGGCCACCTGCTGCGCGGCGAGGCGCTCGACACCGCGCTCGGCTGGGCCGCCGTCAAACGCCGCCACCTGCGGCTGAGCCAGCTCGAACGGGACTTCATCGCGGGCAGCGTCGCCCTGTCCAAGCAGCGCAGGCGGCTGCTGGTGCCGGGGCTCGGCGTGGCCGCCGGGGTGCTGGCCGTCGCGGTGTCGATGGCGGTGGTGTCCGTGCTGGGGCAGCACGAGCTGCGCGGGCGGCTCGTCGAGGCGAACGCGCGGGCGGTGGCGGCGCGGGCGGAGGCGCTCCGGTCGTCGGACCCGCGCACCGCGATGCGGCTGAGCGTGGCCGCTTGGCGGCTGTCGCCGGTGTTCGAGGCGCGGGCCGCGTTGCAGGCCTCGCTCGTCCAGCCGGAGCTGGGGGTCTTCACCGATCCCGCGCCCGACTCGCGGGCCCGCTACCTGCTGCGCGGGGACGAGCTCGTCAAGAGGGACGCCGACGGCGTGACCGTGTGGGACGTCGTCGCCGGGCGGCAGACCGCCCGCCACGCGCTGCCGCCGGGCAACCCGGCGCTGAGTGAGGACGGGCGCTTCGCCGAGGGCGTGGACGGGCGGCCGTTCGAGCTCGCCACCGGCCGGACGCCGGGCGACGCCGCCGTGTACGCGATCAGCCGCGGCGACCGCACCCGCGTGTACCGGGGCGGGCGGGTGCTGCTGGAGGTCACCGGCCGCGAGGTGGCGCTGTCCCCGGACGGGGCGCGGGCGGCGCTCTCGCTCCCCGACGGGCGGGTGGAGCTGTGGGAGCTGGCGGGACACACCCGTACGGCCACCGTCACGGTCCGGCCGCCCCGGACGCCGGAGCCGGCGGCGCCGCCGATGGCGTTCAGCCCGGACGGGCGGCTGCTCGCGGTCGCGGGACGGGCCGGCGTCACCCTCGTGGACACCCGCAGCTCCGTC